>NZ_JAWOHB010000058.1:0-88490 GCF_046496365.1 Desulfosarcina sp. | reverse complement strand
CGGGCACCTTCTTGATGCTGCGGGTGGAGACCTCCTGGAGACTCTCGGCCGTCCGGAAAATGTAGAGGATTTCCTCCTTGCTGAGTTCTTCAAGGCCCAGCAGGTGCCGCCGCGTCCACACGAAACCCCCAGCTGCTGCTCCGCCCGGGCCGCAATATCTCCGGTAAGCAGGAAAGCTGTCCCCCCGAAGGTCGCCTTGACCACCAGCGACGCGTCATTCCGGAAACCCTGATCAATTTCGTCCAGGTGGCCAAGAAAGCCTGGGGGTGGATTGAGGACCGCCAGGCTCACCCCGCCGATATTGATGGGTTCCATACCGGCATCCAGCCTTCGTAAAAGGGTCTTTTCCGCTCGGCAGGCCGCCATCAATTCCTTATATCCCAGGGTGGTGTTCACATCCCCGTTGGTCCACAGTTCACGGACGCTGAAATGCTTGGCGATGTAAATCAGGCCGTTGAGGTGATCGGCATTGGGGTGCGACAGGACCAGGATGTCGACGGTGGCAATTTTCTTGCGCCACAGAATCGGGGCCACCACCCGCTGGCCCACATCAAAAAGGCGGTTGTCGGAAAAACCGCCCCCGTCGATCAACATTACCTCGCCGCCGGGTAATTCCAGGAGTGTCGATGTGCCCTGCCCCACGTCAATGGCCGTGACCCTGAGATCCCGATTCCAGAAGCGTTGATAAGACCAGTAAAGTCCATCGCCGGCAGCCGCGACAAGCGCTGCCGCCAGTACCCATGGGGCAACGGGGGCTTTGCGAAGATTCAGCAGGGCCCAGGCGGTCAGAAAATAGAGGGCGATCTCAAACAGGGACGGGGTTACGGTTTTGGCTGCGGCAAAAGAAATTCCCGCAAAAAGGTCCACACCCATCAAGGCCAGGTGGAGCATCTTGAGGCTCAGCCAGAAACCCAGGATAGCGGCGGGTTCGAAGAAAATGGCGACAAAGGCGGATGCGAGCCCTGCCGGCACGACCAAAAAACCCACCAGCGGTACGAGCAACAAGTTGGCCGCGATACCCACCAATGACGTCTGGTTGAAATGGTACAGAACCACGGGGGTGGTGCCGGCGATAGCCAATGCCGAAACAAGCGTGAATCCGACCAGCCACCCGCCAACCCGACGGACCGGCGAACGCGACCGCTCCCGCTGGGGGTTAATCTTCCCCAACCCGTACACAATGGCCAGCACGGCGGCAAATGAGAGTTGAAATGAGATTGAAAACAGCGCCGGGGGGAAAAAGGCCAAAATCGCCAGCGCCGCCAGGGCAAGGGTATTGAGCGTGTCGTGCGTCCTTCCCAGAATCAGTGCCAACAGAAAGACTGCAACCATGGTTTCGGCCCGCTGGGTGGAAGGCGACATGCCGGCCAGCACACCGTAGGCCAGCACGGGCACCAGTGTCGCCGCAGCCGCCCACTGCCGGCTCCAGCCCCGCCAGAGCAGGGGTTGAAAAAAAGAAAAGACCCAGCACAGCAAACCGAAGACAACAGTGGCCACAATGCCGACATGAAGCCCGGAGATGGCCAGCAGGTGCCCCACACCGGCCCGGTTGAATCGTTCACGCAGTGCGTCGTCGATGCCTGACCGCTCCCCGAAAACAATGGCTTTGAGCACTGTCTTCTCGAGCGCAGCAGATTCGCCGTCAGCCGCATCGATCAATTGCCCCAGCCGCTGACGGGCGCCATGGATCAGCTGTTTTGCTGCAGAGCGGCCGGATCTGCCGACTCGCTGGACTTTCTCCGCCGGCACCCACGAACTGCCATGAATCCTTTCAAAAGCCATGTACCGGCGGTAGTCGAATCCAGCCGGGTTTTTAAAACTGGTGAAGGGTCGGATTTTAGCCGGGAAAACCAACTGATCGCCGGGTTCCAGTTTCAACTCTCCGATGATGGTCACCCGGATGCGACCCCGGACTGAATGCCGGTCACCCTCGCGGGAAAGGGCATCGACGTTAAAAATAAAACGGGACCGACCGAAGCGCGGGACAGGCGGATCGACCACGGTCCCTCGAATTCGCCAGTATCCGGTGTCGAGGTAATGAACCAGGTGGTTGGGCCCATGCGCGGGAGATATCCATGGCACCATGGCCAGGTAGCCGGCAGCCACGCATGTCAGCAGCGGCGACCAGCGGGCCGACTGGGCTCGCCATAAAAGCAACCCCAGTCGACCGGCTGCCGACAACAGGATGAACAGGAGCGCAAGGCTAAATCCGGGCAGGCCTTCGCCCAAGATGATGCCGGCCATCAGCGAAAGGCTGACGGGGATGACCGGCCGGGAATACATGGTCTCAGGACGGCGAAACAGCGGGGTCACCGACCCGGGAAACCCCTGACCGGGTAGCCACGACGGTTCACCGGCGCCAGGCAGGGGATGGCTGTTTTGAGGTCATGGATCACATCGGTTTCATTTTTCATGGTGCCGGCGGTTATCAGGAAACGGTGGATGTGGGTTCAAGCCAACCATTCGCAGCGCGATAAGCCGGGAAAAGGCAGCTTGCGGTGACCGTTCACGCTTGCAAATCAAATGTTTGCCGCGCTGCGGCGCTATCATACCGGGTTCGTTTGGAATAGTCAAAACCGAAATTAGGAGGGCAATCGCCGCGGTCGACCCCATTTCCAGGGAGATCGCCGACAGCGAAAATATAGCAAGGAAACCTGCGGCCGGGGTTGTAAAAGCTCGCCGGAAGCATTCTGGACTTCCGGCGAGCGCTTCCGTTACCCGGCTTGAACTGAAATTCGCCGCGGGGTGGCCTTTTCCACCTTCGGCAGCGTCAAGCGCAAAACACCGTCGCTGAGCTTGGCATCGATCTTTTCCTGAGCGATAACCTCGGAAAGTGAAAACTGGCGGTAGTAGCGTCCGGTGTCGTATTCGATGGACACCCGCTCTCCGGGTGTTACCAGGTCAGGACTGACATCTCCGGTCAGGGTCAGTGTATCGTCTCGAAGATCCACATTCAGTGCATCGGCTTTCACCCCGGGTATATCCACCAGCAGGGTGATCGCCTTTTCAGTTTCAAAAATATCCACGCTGGGTGTAAAAACCAACCCCGGCTTGGTCTGCTCGGCGGGCGATGCCACCTCTTGCTTACCTCTGACTTTGAGCGCTTTGGAGTCTGACATAATCCGTTCCTCCTTTCAATTTTGGCGTTATTGAACCGCAATCTGTCTGGGCTTGGCCTTTTCCGCCTTGGGAACGGTCACGGTCAGGACACCATCCACCAGCTTCGCCTTGACATGGTCCGAATCGATATCGCTGGGCAGGGCGATCGCCCTCGAAAAGCGTCCGGGTTCACGCTCCCGGCGGTGATACCGGGCATCGGCAGCCTCCTCGGATATCTTGCGCTCCCCAGCCAGGGTCAGTTGGTTGGCGGTCACATTCAGATCAAGGTCGTCTGACTTTACCCCGGGAAGCTCCGCGCTGACATAGTAGGCATCCGCATCCTCGGTGATGTTGACTGCCGGAAACACACCGGCGCTGACGCGGCCGAGGGTTCTATCGCCAAATGCGTCAAAGAGGTGTTCCATTTGACGCTTCATCCCCTCCAGGTCAGCATAGGCGCCAAAATGCCGACTGGGAGCACCGAAAAGAGTTCTGTAGATCATCGTCAAACCTCCTTTTGTTGTTAAGGGTCTTGAGCACAATCACTTGCTTGCGCATACATCTGCATTGCCTAAACAATATTAATCGAAAAAACATTGTCAATATTGTGAAAATTTTTTTAATTGCATTATTTTTAAAATTGTATAGACAGAGGTAATAGACCAGAACAACACATGTGGAGATCGGATATGGCTCAAAATGATGACAAACATAAAATGGGTTCGTTAACGTTCATCACCAGTTCGGGTCTTCGGGGCCGGCAATCGGTGCGGGCAACCTTCAAGCTCTCCTCGGGCTGTATCGAGGCCATCAGCATCGTCGCCGCGCAGCTGGGCATTAAACAGAAATCCCTGTTCGACCATCTGGCCCAGGACAGCGAGTCACTGAATGCCATTGCCAAAGAAGTCCGCAATGCCCGGGTCAGTACCGAAAACCGGGTCCAGAAAACCTATGTCATCAGCAGACGCTCGCTGGCACTGCTCGATGAGATTTCAAAAGCCTTCAACGCGCCGCGCGATGCGCTGGTGGAATTTTCCGTAAGAAGGCTCATTCCGGTCATTGACAATGAGCAGAAAAAGTATGAGCGGCACAAAGCCGCCTTTGCCGGAATCGAACGTCATTTCAACAAGGGGCAGCTGCTGCTTGAGGAGGTCCGCGAGCATCTGGGTGAAGATGACCCCGTGTTTGCCAAACTGGCTGCGGTGATGGACAGCTATGCCGGTGCTACCCGAGCGATTGCCGCTTTTTTAGAACGGACCCGGGGAATCGAGGACTTCGATCCGGCGCATCTCAATCAGATGGAACTGCGTTACGACCGGTAGGCACCGGTTATGGGCCGACCCTGGCTTGGTTCTCTGCCGGCAATCGAGCATTTGTGTAAGAACGCCGACCCACGACCCTGCGGGGCTCAACGATGCGGCTCGCCGTCCGGATGCGGAAACCCAACGCTTTCACGCCCACAATTCGATCCGGTTTCCCTCGGGATCGAACAGGAATAAGGCGCGGGCGCCCCAGGATTCCCTGATGGGACCGACTTCAACGCCGTCGGCAATCATGCGGTTGCGTATGCCGTCAATATTTTCCACTTGCCATGAAAGCGTCAGTCCGGCCCCGCGGGCGCTCCGTATGGAGGTATGCACGGCATGGGCGACACTCAGCCGGGCACTCGCAGTCAGCTGGAATTCGATGAACCATGATTTTTCCATCAGCACCTCAAGCTTGAGCATATCGCGGTAAAACCGGACGGTTTCATCCCATCGGTCACAATACAATATCGCGTTGGTACGGGTTATTTTCAATGGTCTCATTGTCAGATGGTTGATGAAATAACGGTCTGCCTGTCGGCAACCCCCAATCGGTTCCTGCAGCCTATGCCAGGCAGCGCATCGTGTCAACTGAACTCAGCTTCCCATCAGGCTCCGTCAATGTCTGCGCCTGAGCGCCTGAGGCGCCACGACAAACCGCAGATGGCTTGCTGTCGTCCCCATAGGACATTTTTAAAATCGTACACGGTTTGCCGCGGCAGGTTGACGGGACCCTCGGGTCCTGTATCAACGCACCGAATTGTGATTGCGTCTTCTCCATAAAAAAGGCATGCTGAGTGCGAAGTCAGCGTCCATCCAGAAAGGGTGGATTTTGGTTCCGGCCATGGCCCCAGTGCCAACGCGGCGAGAAAACGGTGCTGCGAACCATTGCCTTCGGCGACAACGAAAAATAAAAATCGCGCGCCTGCCGGACGTATCAGGGCGGACGCAGAATCTCGTCAACTGTTGCCAGGGAGATCCAGCCATTGGTTTCCTTGCCTTCACAGGAGGATTTTCAGATGACTAAAAAGCGTCAGAAAGTAGGCATCGGTGGCAACAGCGCCCCGGAATCGGCCATCACATTGAAAGATGAAATCCAACGTCACATCCGCTTAACCATGGGCAGAGATCCGGCAAAACCCAACCGCTATGCCTGTTTCATGGGATTGGCTTACAGTGTTCGTGATCGGCTCATCGACCGCTGGATCCGCACCCAACGCGCCCAGTATGATACCCTGGCCAAACGGGTTTATTTTCTCTCACTGGAATTTCTGCCGGGCCGCTTTCTGATGAACTATCTGATCAGTCTGAAGATGGTCGATGAGGTCCGTCAGACGGTGACGGAAATGGGCTTTGATCTGGATGAACTGGAAGAAGAGGAGTGGGATGCGGGTCTGGGCAACGGCGGCCTGGGACGCTTGGCATCCTGCTACATGGATTCACTGGCCTGCCTGGATCTTCCCGGCTACGGTTACGGCATCCGCTACGACTACGGCATCTTTCACCAGACCATCGAAAACGGCTGGCAGCGCGAGCAGTGCGACAACTGGTCCCGCAAGGGCACCCCCTGGGAGATTCGCCGGGGAGAATACCTGATCCCGGTGCGTTTTTACGGGCGCTCCGAAACCTACACCGATGCTGCCGGCCGCCAGTGCTTCCGCTGGGTTGACGGCGAGGTGGTCATGGCCATGGCCTGCGACATCCTGGTCCCCGGCTACGGAGACGATTTCGTCACCAACATGCGTCTGTGGCGCGCCCAGTCAAGCCGGGAGTTCAACCTGGAAGAATTCAACCAGGGGGACTACATCGGTGCCTTGGAGGCCAAGGTGCTCAGTGAGAATATCTCCAGTGTGCTTTATCCCAGTGACGAGATGGAGCAGGGACGGGAGCTGCGGTTGAAGCAGCAGTATTTTTTTGTGGCCGCCACCCTGGCCGACATCCTTCGTCGCTTTAAAAAGATGAATCGGGACTTTAGGGAGCTGCCCGACTTCGTTGCCATTCAGCTCAACGACACCCACCCGGCCATCGCCATTCCCGAGCTCATGCGCCGGCTCATGGATGAGGAGGGCCTGACATGGGACGATGCCTGGCCCATCTGCGAGAAGACCTTTGCATACACCAACCACACGGTCCTGCCCGAAGCGCTGGAAACCTGGCCCGTGGACCGCATCCAAAGGCTTTTGCCCCGGCACATGGAGATCATCTATTAAATCAACCGCCGTTTTCTGGAATCCGTGCGCTCACGACCGGCAAATGACAGCAGCCTGTTGGAACGGGTGTCGCTGATCACAGAAGGGCATCATCAAGGTGTCCGCATGGCCCATCTGGCCATTGTGGGCAGCCACACCGTCAATGGCGTGGCCGAACTCCACAGCCGGATTCTCAAAGAAGATCTGTTCAAGGACTTTGACACGCTTTTTCCCAACCGACTCACCAATGTCACCAACGGCATCACTCCCCGGCGATGGCTGGCACAAGCCAATCCGCCCCTGGCACAGCTGATCAACGACACCATCGGCCCCGGCTGGATTACCGACCTGAAAAGGCTGCAGGAGCTGGAACCGCTGGCCGAGGATGCCGAATTTCGCCGGCGCTGGATGAAAACCAAGCGGGACAATAAAAAACGGCTGGCCCGCTATATCCTGAGAAAAATCGGTGTGGGCGTTGATCCGGACACCCTGTTTTCCGTGCAGGTCAAGCGCATCCACGAATACAAGCGTCAACTGCTCAACATACTCCATGTGATCACCCTGTACCACCGCATCCGGGCCAACCCAGCCGCCACGGTGGTGCCGCGCACCATTATCTTTGCCGGCAAGGCCGCTCCAGCCTACCACCAGGCCAAACGCATCATCAAGCTGATCAATGCCGTGGCCGCGAAAACCAACACCGACATGGATGTCCAGGGAAAGCTGCGCGTGCTTTTTCTGCCCAACTACTGCGTATCCCAAGCCGAAAAGATCATTCCGGCGGCTGACCTGTCCGAGCAGATCTCCACCGCGGGTATGGAGGCGTCGGGAACAGGGAACATGAAGATGTCCCTCAACGGGGCGCTGACCATCGGCACCCTGGACGGGGCCAATGTCGAAATCATGGAGGAGGTCGGGGCCGAAAACATTTTTATCTTCGGCCTGACGGCGGACCAGGTGACCTCCCTGCGCAACAGCGGATACAACCCGCGCACCTATTACGACAGCGATGCCGAGCTGCGGCAGACATTGGACAGTATCAGCCGCGGGGACTTTTCGCCGGAAGATCCCTATCTGTTTTCGCCCATTGTGGAATCGCTGCTGCATCGGGGGGATTTCTACATGCTGCTGGCCGACTTCCGGGCCTATGTGAACGCCCAGGAAGCCGTGGGTAAAATCTTTCTGGACAAGGACGAATGGGCCCGAAAATCAATTCTCAACACCGCCCGCATGGGTAAGTTTTCCAGTGACCGGTCGGTGATGGATTATGCCGACAACATCTGGCGATTGAAACCGCTGCCGCCGGTGAAAAGCGCTGAATAGCTTGTTAGCATTTAAAAGCAATGTCCGATAGCCAACAAGGAGGTCCCCCTATGCCCAAAGATACAAACATCCCATCGCCTTCGGGTTCGGTGTCCATCGCCCGGCAGCCCATATTTGACGATAACCGTCGTTTGTGGGGATATGAGCTGTTCTGCGTGGGTGAGCGAAGCCCGGCAAGCCCCGGGGACGGTGAGCAGCCGGAGGGGGCTGCGGTCAGTGTTGCGTCAAGCGCGTATATGGGGCTCCAGCAGATCCTGAAGCAGGGCCAGAAAATCATGCTCAATTTCGATGAAATGGGAATCCTGGACGACATGCCCTATGCCCTGCCGCCCACGCTTGCCGCCGTCCAGGTGGACGAGCAGCTCTTTCTGCGGCCAGCCATCCCCGAAATGCTGGCGCGCCTCAAGTCGGACGGGTATCTGATCGCCGTTCGCGGGTTCAGCGGGGATCGGCAGCTCGATTCCCTTTATGAGCTGGCCGACATCATTGCCGTTCCGATAATCGGCAGGCAGAAGGACGAGGTATCCACGCTCCTGGCAACCATCCATGCAGTGGATGCCAGGCTGCTGGCCCGGCGGGTCGATAATGCCGCCGGATTCGCGATGTGCCGGGAGGTGGGCGTCACCCTTTTCGAAGGCGCCTTCTTTAAGCAGCCGGACACGATCACCGTCCACAAAATGAATTCCAACGCGGTCTCGCGGCTCAAGCTTCTTCAGCGCATCGAGCAGGAGGATCCGGATATCAATAAACTGGCGGAAACCATTCAATCCGACGCCGCTATCAGCTTCCGACTGCTGACCTACCTGAATTCGGCTGCATTTGGTTTTCCGCACAAGGTCAAATCCATCCACCACGCCATCCGCCTCCTGGGATGGAACAAGCTGAAAAACTGGCTGCGGGTGGTTCTGCTCAACGACATGAGTCAGGCAACAGATACGCCCGACCTGCTTCAACTCGCCGCCCAGCGGGGAAAATTTTTGGAGCTGGTTGCCAGGAGCCACGATTTCTGGGGGTTTGATCCGGAGAGCCTGCACCTGCTGGGGCTGTTTTCCCTGCTGGACACCATGCTGAGCACCCCCATGGACGAAATCGTCACGTTTCTACCCATCGAGGATTCACTCAAAGGCGCCCTGCGCCGGGATGCCAACAACGAATACCTGCCGCTGGTTGCGTTGGCCCAGTGTTTCGAGGAAGCCCGCTGGAAAGATGCTGAAGTCATGATGCAGCAGCTCAACCTGAACCGTGGGGAGGTCTCAGCGGCCTTCAAAAATGCCGTGGAATGGGCGGATCAGCTGACATTGATGCACACGGGGTAACTGAAAAAAGCGCCTCAGGAAAACGATAAACCGGAACGATACGCTGCATGGGTCCACGCTGCCGCCCAACACGGACGCGCTGGTGGTTGGACGCTTCCGATCACCCTGGCTGGCACAAATCTTCAAGCACCTGCCGCTCAGCGGCATTGGGCAGCACACCGAACAAACTGGCCTCCAGAACAATCTCCTGGTGCTGGTTGGTGAAGACGGCTTCGGCCTTCGCGCGGTTCTTCGCATCTACACAGGTGAGCGTGCAGCGGCAGGTAATGGTATCGTTGCAATAAACCGGTTTTTTAAAGCGGAAATTTATGCCCGAGGCCAGCCACCCCATCTGGCCGCCCATCTCGGTGATCATGCCGCCCACGAGAAGGCCGTGGCAGATCCGTCCCCTGAACCCCTTGAGTTCAACGAAACGCTCACTGAAGTGGATGGGGTTATGGTCCCGGGTCACGTCGGAAAAAGCAGCCACATCTTCTGCGGTGAATGTCCGGGTGAGGATGAACGTATCGCCGGCGCAGAGTCCGGCAATGGTTCGACGGCGGATGTCGGTCATGCGAAAACTCCTTTTTCCGGGTGCTGGGTGCTGGATGGACCCGATTTGATCTTCACCCACAGCAACCTGGCAGCTGCCTTGCCCGTGTTTTTCCATTGGGCGGGCAATTCACCGGTGAGATAGATCACATCCCCCGGCCCGGCTGCGTAAAAGCGGCTGCCGACTTCCAGTTCCAGCCGGCCTTCTAAAAGGTACCCCATCTCCTGGCCTTTATGGATGAAAAAATGCGTGGGCAGTTTTTTGCCGGCGGAAATCTCTATCAGGTAGGGTTCGGCGTACGCATCGAAATCAGCCGGGACCAAGCGGTACCCCGTCACATCCCGTTTCGGCAGATCGGAAAGGTCGATCCGGGTTCCCCCGCCGGAAAACACCACCTGACCGGCCGCAACCGATCTGTCCTGGAAAAAGGCCGCCACCGGCACGCCCAACACCTGAGCGATTTTAAACAGCGCCGGCAGGGAAGGATAGATGGTGCCACTTTCGATCTGGGAGATCGTGCTTGGGGTCACGCCCACCAAGGCCGCCAAATCCTTCTGGGACATGGTCTGACGCTTTCGAATCTGCTTTACCCGGCCGCCCAGATCGATATTGCCGCCTTTGCCCGTTTCGGATTCGAAGGTTACGTCGAGGCCGTCGTTCCAGTAGACCAGGGGCAGGTTCAGCGCATCGGGTCTGCGCTTGACCGCTTTGAGGATGGTCAGGGACGATTTTCCGCGGTTGACCGAAAGATCGATGGCCACCTGGGCGATCTGGTTGATATTGGCCCGCAGACGTTCCGAGTGGGCTTTTTTTTCCATGATCCAGTAGGCGATGGTCTCCAGTTCATACAGGCGTGGGCAGGCGTGGGAGTAAAATTTAAGCACCGCCTCTTCCCCGCCCCACAGCTCCTGCATGCCAGTGAGCGAATCGAAGACGAACCGAACGTCCCCTGTCATGGTGCCGTGGAGACTGTAGAAAGCCTCGGACACCACTTCGGGATCTTTGGGCGCATTGATGCGTACAATCTGGTGGGGCCACTGGGCGCCGTCTTTCTCGTAGAACCTGCTGAACACCTCGCTGCCGTCCCCTTTACCGTGGGTGAAGCAGTCCAAAATGGCCAGGTGCTGATTCCGGCCCAGCGGCCCCAGATCCTCCAGGAGGGTTTTGGGGGATCGGTCAAAGGTGATATAGATCAAGGGCTTGTCCCGGCGCTGGGACTCCTGGATAAAATTGAGGCTGAAGGTCGAGGTCAGGCTGCCGGCATCGTCATACCAGACCACATTGTCGCCGATGAACAGCCCCCCCAATTGTCGGTCAAGCTGGCTGACTCCCGAGGAAACGCGGATTTTCTTTTTAAACATGGATGCTGAACCTGGCCGGATAAGGTTTAAATCGGTTGACATTTTATTTCCGATGCGCACGATACACTATCAGTCAGGTTTCGTGAAAGCTAAAAAAGAAATGGATTTGGAGACATGGATCCCGAAGGCAAACGCATGGTGGCGCAAACACCGATTGTCGTCATCGGATGTGCGGTTTTGGGTGTGGATATGAAGCACGCCGCCAGACAGCTGGGTCTGACGGTTGACTTCAAGTTTTTGGAGGCCGGGCTGCATGAACGTCCGGAGGTGCTCAAACAGAAGCTTCAAGAGGTGATCGACGCGGTGTCGGCCGCCGGTGAAGCCGGCCGCATCGTCATCGGCTACGGCATATGCGGCAGGGGCACCGTCGGCATCCAGTCCCGCAGTATCCCGCTGGTCATCCCCAAGGTGCACGACTGCATCGCCATGTTTCTGGGCGGTTCCGAGGCCTACCGCAGGGAGTTCAAGAAGTTCCCGGGTTCCTATTACATCACCGCCGGGTGGTACGAAGAGAAGGCCGTACCGATTTCCCAGCGCAAGCTGCAGGCCTGGTACGGGGACCGACTGGTTCACTATGAGGAAATCGCCGGTCGGTATGGCCATGGGGCGGCCGCGCAGACCATCGCATTTTTAAGCTCGTGGCAAAAGAACTACCAGCGGGCCGCCTATATCGACACCGGCGCAAGGAACGGATCAAAATACGAAGCCCATGCCAGGGAGATGGCCGATGCCTATGGATGGACCTATGAAAAAATTCCCGGCAGCCTGGATCTTTTCGAAAAAATGCTGGTCGGCACCGCAAGCTCGGCGGATGTCCTGTTTGTCGAACCCCGCCATGTCATCGAATTTGATGCCATAACGGGCACGTTGGCATCGCACCCCTTGTGGACAGGCAAATCCGTCCATGACAACAAACCAACAATTTTAACCGATGCACCCGCATCCCCGCCGCGCACCGCCAGGATCGGATTGGGCATCGATGCCGGCGGAACCTATACGGATGCCGTCATCTACGATTTCAAGACCGGTGCGACACGCTGCAAGGGCAAGGCGCTGACCACCCGCTGGGATTTTACCATCGGTATCGGCCAGGCCCTGGACAAACTGGATCCGGATCAATTGAAGCAGGTGGAGATGGTGGCCCTTTCCACAACCCTGGCCACCAACGCCATTGTGGAGGGTGACGGTCAGAAGGTGGGTCTTCTGGTCATGCCCCCATACGGCCGCTACGATCCGGAAGACTACCCCCATGAGCCCAAGGCGTTTGTGGGTGGCCGTCTGTCCATCACCGGCGAGGAGCTGGAGCCCGTCGATGCAAACCAGGTTCGACAGATCGTCAGGCGAATGGTTGCAAAAGACCAGGTCAAGGCCTTTGCCGTATCCGGTTTTGCCGGGGCTATCAACCCGGACCACGAGATGAGCGTTAAACGCATCATCCGTTCGGAAACCGGCCTGTTCGTCACCTGCGGCCATGAATTATCCACCATTCTCGATTTCAAGGTCAGGGCGACCACGGCCGTGTTGAATGCGCGCATCATTCCACGATTGGGCAAACTCATCGCCAACCTCGAAAAGGCGCTGAAAAAATTGGAAATACTTGCCCCCATCGTTGTGGTCAAGGGGGACGGCACCCTGATGCGGGCGGAGATGGCCAAGGAACGCCCGGTGGAGACCATATTCTCCGGTCCGGCAGCCAGCGTGGCCGGTGCCAGGCATCTCACCGGCCTTACCGATGCCCTGGTGGTGGATGTGGGCGGCACCACCACGGATACCGCCGCGGTGGAAAATGGCAGTGTGCGCGTCTGCGGCAGCGGATCCATCGTGGCCGGCCGCAGAACCCATGTGCGTGCCCTGGACATTCGCACCACCGGACTGGGTGGAGACAGCCTGATCAACCGCGAAAAGGGCCGCTTTTCCATCGGACCCCGCCGGGTGGCCCCCATCGCCTGGCTGGGATCCAATTTTTCCGGCATCGATGCCACCATCGAATACCTGGGCACCCGCCTGCGCAGCTTCGAAACCTCCACCCGCAACATGCAGATTCTTGCCGCCACCGGAACCGCGGACCATCTCCACCTGACAGAGATGGAACAACAGGTGATGTCTCTGCTGCACAAAAGGCCCCGTTCCATAGACGAACTGACCCGCAAAACCGGTGTCCTCATCGACCGCCACCTTCCCCTGGAGCGTCTGGAGGGCCATTTTGTGATCCAGCGCTGCGGATTGACCCCCACCGACTTGCTGCATATCGCCGGTGAATTTCAACGCTGGGACACGGCTTCAGCCGATCGGTTTTTCGGGATCATCGCCGCTTTGAGCAAAAGAGATGCAATCGACCTGCGGCGGGAGCTGCTGGAAACCGTAGCACAAAAGCTGGCCCTGGAAATTTTAAAGCGTCAGCTGGACGATGAAGTCAACCCCGAAGCCCTGCACAGCTGCCCGGTTTGCCAGGCCCTGATGAACAACGTCTTTTCCGGCGGGAACAGCCACTATCACATGCGCATCGATTTCAAGCGCCCGGTGATCGGCATCGGTGCGCCCATCGCCTTCTTCCTGCCCCGGGCCGCCGCCATGATCGGCGCCCGGGCCGTGCTGCCGGAGCATGCCGACGTGGCCAACGCCATCGGAGCGATTACCAGCAATGTCGTCATCGAACGCCAGGTGAGAATTATTCCCGGCGGCGGAAGCGGTTTTCTCATCGAAGGCCTCGCCGGCGCCAGACGCTTTAACGTCTTCGAGGAGGCGGATGCCTTTGCAAAAAACGAATTGGCCGGCATGGTCAGAACGCTGGCCCGGGAGGCCGGAACCAGCAACCAAACCGTCACCATCGATACCGAGGATCAACTCCCTGCGGATGCCGGCGGCCATCCGATCTTCATCGGGCGGATCCTCAAGGCGCGGCTCACCGGTCCACCCGACCGGGTCGCCGCCGATATCCCGGCGGTGGCTGCCGGGTGATTGGCGGCCACCAGTGTGACCGATGGGCACAAAGACCAGCAATGCCATGAAAGCGTTGCGCAGCCCTAACGCCGGTATGGTCGCATGAACGTTCAATCACGATTCTGGTTTGACCGTTCTTCAACCAACGCTGCATATTTCCAACCGCCGCCCAACGATTTGTAGAGGCGCACCAAATTGGACGTCGCGATACCTGTGCTCTGGTTCAGTTCATTTTGCAGAAGAAGCAGTGAACGCTGTGCGTCCAGGACATTGTTGAAATTCACCAGTCCCGCCTTATATCTGTCCCTGGCCAACAGTTCCGCCCGCTGAGCGGCGGTAGCGGCTTTCTCCAGGGAATCTCTCCGGCGCTGTTCCTTGGCATATGCCACCAATGCGTTTTCCACCTCCTCCTGGGCGTTGAGAACGGTGGCCCGATATTGAATCAAGGCCTGTTCCTGGCGGGCGGTCTGTACGGCTATGTTTTGGCGGATTGAGCCCGCATCGAACAGCTTCCAGGAAGCCCGCGGGCCGATGCTCCAGATCCGGCTGCTCCAATCCAGCAAATCGCCGCTATCGATGGATTCAATGCCGATGGTGCCGGCCAGGTGGAATTTGGGATACAGGTCTGCTGTGGCTGCGCCGATCCTTGCCGTCTGGGCCGCGACAAGCCGCTCAGCGAAACGAATATCCGGTCGACGCCTTAGCGTCTCCGCCGGTATCCCGATGGCAACGGTTGCCGGAAGGGCCGGTATCGCCTTTTCCTCGACCAGCTCCTGTGAGAATTCGACAGGCTGCCTGCCGAGCAGCACGGCGATGCGATTTTTTGCCGCTGACAACCTCGTCTCTATGGTCGGGATCTGGGACCGGGAACTCTCCAGAATTCGAAGGGCTTCATGAACGGCAAGTTCATCGATGATACCCGCCTGGTTTCGCGACTGGTTGAGGAAATAGGTTTCTTCCTGGGTTTTGATGTTGGCTCGGGTAAGTGCCAGCTGGGCCTGGTAAATACGCACATCCACATAGTTTAAAGCAACTTCGGCCATCAGACTGATCATCACGTTGTGCAAATTCACTTGGCTGGCTTCAAAATCGGCCTGGGACGCTTCGATGGATCGCCTCAGCCCGCCGAAGATATCCAGTTCCCAACCGGCATCAAAACCGGCCGCATACAATTCGAACTCCGATTCCCCGCCACCGAATTCATTGCTGCGTATTTTTGACGCTGACGCATCGGCTGCCACGACAGGGAACAACCTCGCCTGGCTGACACCCCTTAACGCCCGGGCCTCCCGGATACGGGATCGCGCTGTCTGCAATTCAAGATTTCCATTGACCGCCTGTTCCTCCAGGCTGGACAGGTCAGGGTCGTTAAAGATCGTCCACCAGCCGGCAAGCGCATCCGGATCCGGTGGATTGGGAATGAGCCCGCCGGCCATTTCGGCGTCCCATGTTTCCGGCACATCGGGTTTGATCGCCGTATAGTCCGGACCCACAGCCGCACAGCCGGTCAAAATCAGTCCCATGGCGATCGACAGCCAACGCATGCGGGCGGCGCGTTTGGTGCTCATGACGGGTTGGTCGCTGTTTCGATTGTGATCCTTCATGGTTTTCTTGCCTTATGTAATCGATTCCTCGTGCGGGTCGAGCGTTTCGGCCACCTCTTTTTTTCTGTGCCGTTGTCGCCAGGCATGCCCCTTTTCACTGGCAGACTGGAAGACATAATACAGCACCGGTATCAGAAATATGCCGAACACGGTTGAAGCGAGCATGCCGGAAAAGACGGTTGTGCCGATCGCCCGACGGCTGCCGGCTCCTGCTCCGGTGGCGATAATCATGGGGACGACGCCAAGAATGAAGGTTAGCGATGTCATCAGGACTGGCCGGAAACGAATTCGTCCGCCGTCAACGGCGGCCTCAACCACCGACAGCCCGTCCTTTCGGCGATCATGGGCAAACTCGACGATCAAAATGGCATTTTTGGCGGCCAGCCCGACCAGCAGCACCAGGCCGATCTGGGCATAGATGGAAAGCGGCATTTGTAAAAACCAAAGCCCGGCCAAAGCCCCCAGGGTCGCCACCGGAATGGAGACGACGATTGCAAGGGGAAGATTCCAGCTCTCGTATTGGCCGACCAGGAAAAGGTAGGAAAAAATCAATGCCAGGGCAAACAGCCACACCAACTGCCCCCCCGCTTCGCGCTCCTGAAAAGACATGGCGGACCAGTCGTAACCGAAGCCGGGCGGCAGGGTCCTGGAAGCCACCTGCTCCATGGCTGCCATGGCCTGGCTGGAGGAAAAACCCGGTGCAGCACTGCCGTTGAACTGGGCGCTGGGATATTGGTTGTAACGGCTGACAAGCTGTGGGCCGAGTACCTGTTCCATGGTCAGCAGCGTCTTGAGGGGAACCATATTTCCACTGTTGCTGCGCACGTAAAGACGCTGGATATCTGCCGTCGAATCACGGAAAGGGGCTTCGGCCTGAACCTTTACCTGGTAGGTTCGGCCCTTCAGGTTGAAATCATTCACATAGGCCGAACCCAGTTGTGCGCGCAGCGTTGAAAAAATTCTGCCTACCGGCACACCCATGTATTCAGCCCGGGTGCGATCGATATTCAAGAAAAACTGCGGCGTGTTGGCCGTGTAGGTGGTAAAGACACGGTTCAGCACCGGGTCCTGATTGGCGGCTATCATCAAAGACATGGCTACGCTGAACAGTTCCGGAGGACTCTGCCCCTCCCGGGCCTGAAGACGGAAGTCAAAACCACCGCTGGTGCCCAGCCCACGGATGGGTGGCGGTGCGAATGCAAAGCTGCTGGCGGTTGAAATGGCGGACAATCTTTCCTGAGCCTGCCCGACGATCGCATCCAACTGCAGGTTGGGGCGTTTTCGGTCTTCCCAGGGTTTGAGAATGGCGATGGCGAAGCCCACATTGTCGGCATTTCCGCTCAGCAGACTGAAACCCGACACACCGATAACGTTTTCAACCCCGTCGATCCCTTTAATTTCGTCGGTCGCCTTTTGCATCACCGCGTTGGTCCGGAATAGGGAGGCGGCCTCAGGCAGCTGGATGTTCATGAAGAAATACCCCTGGTCCTCCTCTGGCAGAAAACTGTTCGGAACATGGGAAAACAGAAACCAGGTACTGCCGAAAATCGCCACAAGAAGCAGCAGGGCGATCATAAGCCGCCGGATAAGCAGGGCAGAGCCGGCGACGTAGCCTCGCCTGGCCAGATTAAGCGTGCGGTTAAACCAGGCAAACGGTCCACGAAGATGGGGTTTGGGCGGGAGAAGCACCGTGGCACACATCGCCGGACTCAGCGTCAATGCACAGATCGCCGAGAGCAGAACCGACGTACACATGGTCACTGCGAACTGCCGATAAAGCTGGCCGGTGATGCCGGGTATGAATCCGACGGGGATAAAGACAGCAAAGAGCACCAATGTCGTAGCGATTATCGGTCCGGTGACCTGGCTCATGGCTTTGATGGCCGCCGGTTTGGCGTCAAGGCCTTCTTCATGCATGACCCGGTAGACATTTTCAACCACCAGAATGGCATCATCCACCACCAGACCGATGGCCATGATCAGGGCAAACAGAGAAATGGTGTTGGCGCTGTATCCCAATACCAGCAAAACCGCAAAGGTTCCGATCAGTGACACCGGTATGGTCAGCGCCGGAATCAGCGTCGCCCGCCAGTTCTGCAGAAAAAGAAAAACGACACCGATGACCAGAAGAGACACCAGACCCAGGGTCATGACGATCTCATCGATGGCCGCCGAGACGTATTTGGTGGTGTCGAGGATCACCCGGTATTCTATATCCGGGGGCATCCGTTCTTCAAGTCGATTGAGTTCGGCTTTCACCGCCGCCATGGTCTCCAGGGCATTCGCTTCGGTGGACTGGTAGACGGCCATCGTCACGGCAGGGGCACCGTTTAAAGCCGACTGGCTACCGTAGTCTTTCGAGGCCAGTTCAACCCGGGCGATATCCTTCACCCGCACTATCCCTCCCAGGCGGTTGCCGCGGATGACGATGTCTTCGAACTCCTCAACATCCGTCAGCCGCCCCTTGGCGCGAAGGGTAAACTGGACCTGTTGGCCGGGGGCCACCGGTTCCTGTCCGACGGCACCCACCGAGGCTTGAATATTCTGGCTGCGAACGGCATCCATCACGTCCTCTGCAGTCAATCCCAAGGCAGTCAGGCGCGCTGGGTCCATCCAGATACGCAGGCTGTACTCCTTCTCTCCGAAGACAAATACATCGCTGACGCCTTCGAGCCGCACCAGGCTGTCCTTAATGTTGTTGCTGACATAGTTGCTCAGAAAGAGCATATCCTGGCTCTTGCCCGGCGAATAAAAACTGATCGCCGCCATCATATCGGCGGATCGCCTGCGGACATTGACGCCCTGCTCCACGACGGCTTGCGGAAGTTTTGCAGTCGCGAGCTGCACCCGGTTTTGCAGGTTGACCTGATCGATATCGGGGTCGGTGCCCACCGCGAAGGTAACGCTAAGGGTATAGGTGCCGGCATTGGAGCAAGAGGATGACATATAGAGCATGTTTTCAACGCCGTTGACTTCCTTTTCGATGGGTGCAGCCACGGTGTCGGCCAGGACTTCGGCACTGGCGCCAGGGTAGGTGGCCGTAACCCTGATCTCCGGTGGTGTGATCTGTGGATATTGGGCGACAGGGATGTTCAGCAAGGCAATCAGTCCGGCCAGCGTAATGAAAATCGACACGACGGCCGCCAGGCGGGGCCGGTTGATAAAAATCCTCGAAATCATCGCTTAGCTCTCCTGTGCGCCGCTGGGACTGATTTGCACCGGTGCATCCGGTTCTACCTTCTGAATCCCCTCTACGACGACAAGCTCATCCGCTTTTAAACCGGATTTCACAGCCCACATCGGTCCGACAGCCTGTCCGATGACAATCGGGCGGACACGGGCGATGTTCTCACTGTCGACAACCAGCACGTAGCGGCCTTTCTGATTTACCAGGACAGCCGCCTGGGGTATCACTGGAAGCAGTTTGGGCTGGGCTAAAGTGACCAGTACGCTGACATACTGGCCAGGAATCAACAGCCCTTTGGGATTGTCGAATTCAGCCCGAATCGCAATGGTGCCGGTGGCGGGATCCATCTCGTTGTCTACAAAATCGATTCGGCCCGCCGTGTCGAGCATGGTGCCGTTGGCCAGACGGATCCGGGGAACCAGGGCGGGGCTCAGTTGACCTGCGACGGCATCGTTCATGGCCATCTGGATGGCGGCAAGGTTATTGTCGCTGATCGAGTAAACCACGCGGATAGGATCCACCTGAACGATCCGCGCCAAGGGATTGGATGCCGGACCGACCAAATTTCCACGGGTATAGGCAGTCCGTCCGATGCGTCCGCTGATGGGTGCTTTGATGGTGGTGTAGCCCAGGTCGAGCAGCGAGCGATTCAAGCTTGCCTGAGCCATGGCTATCTGAGCCTCGGCACGCAGTTGAGCAGCTACGGCATCGTCAATGTCCATGGCTGAAACGCTCGCCGAAAGTGCCGACCGAAGACGCTTCAAATGCTGGTCGGTTCGGGTCAATTCCGCCTCGGCCTGGGCAAGCTGGGCATTGTCGACGGCCACCTGGGCCAGATAAGGCGCCTGCTCAATCTCAAAAAGCAATTTGCCGGCAGGTACCTTGTCGCCTTCCTTGAAATTTATCTGCTCCAGGAATCCGTCGACCCGGGCCCTCAAGTCCACGGCCTGAATAGCCTCAACGTGACCGATGTATTCAGCAGGCGGATTGATATCCTGAATGGCAACCGGCGCCACGGTCACCAGAGGGGGCAAGGCGCTTCCAGAACCCGGTGAAGCGGCAACGGCAGTGAATGAAAATAGCGTTGAAAACGAAAGCATAAGCATCAAATTAGATAAAATACGGCTGAAAGCGCCGGTTAGCTCCGTCTTTAGAAACAGACATGCAATGGCAGGCTGTCGCTCAGCGTCGGTTGGGTTGGGATCTTTTCTTATAGGCCGCGCACTCACGATATTCGACCCTCCTTTGGGGTGCTTATGCATAAGCCATCTCCTTAGCGCTGTACAATTAGAATTTGACAAGTTGAAATGTATATTTTAAATCATTTTTTAAGTTTGAGACAAGTAGCACAGGCAAATGATTAATTCAATCGTTTACGCAATCCTTGCCCTGGGGTCAGATCCATTTCAATGACAGCCTTTTTTACAAGAAATTGGGGAAAATGTAGTGGCCAAACGAGAAGACGGCAAGGAAACGCGATTGAGACTGTTGAACGCAGCCGGTGAAGTGTTCGCGCAAAAGGGATATCGCGATGCCAAGGTGGCGGACATTTGTAAACGGGCAGGCGCCAACGTGGCAGCAGTGAACTATTATTTCGGAAACAAAAAAAGCTTGTACCGAGAGGTCTGGCAGTACACCCTTGAAAATTCTGAGGTAGCGATTTTTTTCGAATCGGCTGCCGGTTCATCGCAGGACCGCTTACGCGATTATATCCAGGCGCTGATCCGGAATTTTACAGCAAAAGGGAATGTGGGACGGTTCAGCCGCCTCTACTTGATGGAGATGGTCAATCCCACTGGGCTGGTTCAGGGTGCATGGCATAAAACCATCGAGCCGCGCAGGCGCAGGTTGCACGAGATTATACGCGACATCATCGGGCCGGGAGCGGAGGATCTGACCATACGGTTCTGCGAACTGAGCATAGTCAATCAGTGCCGAATGTTCGTGACCGTCAAGCACAGCGATGTTGAATACATGCTGGGCCAGCCGATTAACCCTGAATTGATCAATCGGCTGGCCCAGCATATTGCTGACTTCTCCCTGGCAGGAATCCGGGCGGTTGGCAAATGAGACGTGTGCTACAGGCGGCATTCGAGGGCGGAGGTCATGGCTGCCTTTTCAGGCCCGTGTGTGACCGGCAGACCGGTTTTTCGGGCAACTGCGCGCAGCATGCCTTCAAAAAGCCACCGGTGGGTCGGCAGCAGGGCATACCAGTAGAGGATCCCGGCCAGGCCCCGGGGCAGGAAACGGGATATCATTTTCAGTTCCACCTTGTCCGTACCTTGCGGTGAAATCATAAATTCCAGGAGCGCATCCCCTGGCGTCTTCATCTCCGCCAAAAGCAGCAGGCGCTTGGGCGGATCCAAGGCGATGACCCGCCAGAAATCAAGCCCGTCGCCAACCCGCAGATCCGATGGATGACGTCTTCCCCGCCGCAGGCCGGGGCCTCCGACCATCCGGTCCAAGAGGCCCCGCAGACGCCAGAGGCTTTGGGCGAAATACCAGCCGTTTTTGCCCCCGATGGTCCTGACCGTCGACCAGACCAACCGGGCATCGCCTTCCAGAACGATGCGGTGGGCGCCTCCCAAAACCGTACCCCCGGCATAATCGGCATCGCCGCAGGTGGTCCACTCGGGAGGCAGACTGCCGCCGCCGTCGAACCAGCAGGTGTCCACCTGCTCCTGACGAATACGCGCCAGCGCATTGCGGATGGTCTGTCGGGCGTCCATGATGGTCACCGGCACCAGATTCCGAATGCGATGGTCGCGGCAGACCACCGGAATGCTCAACCCTTCTGCCAGGGGTTGGGCGATGGAGGCCGGCACCGGGGTCACCAGGTGAACCCACTTGGCACTGAGCCAGGGAGTGAGCACCGGAACGGGAATGATCAGGCGCTGCCGCAAACCCGCCTCCCGGGCGTACATGTGGATCAGATCCCGGTAAGTCAGGATATCCGGACCGCCGATATCGAACGTCTGGCCCACGGTTTGGTCAACCCCCAGGCAACCTTGCAGATAATCCAGGACGTTGCCGATGGCGATGGGTTGGCAGGGGGTTCGAACCCAGCGGGGGGTGATCATCACCGGCAGGCGGTCAACCAGGTAGCGCAACATCTCGAAGGAGGCGCTGCCCGAACCCAGGATCATGGCCGCCCGCAGATTGGTCACGGGCGCCGGACCTGCCTGAAGAATCCGTTCCACCTCGTGGCGCGATTTGAGATGGTGGCTCAGGGCTTCGTGATTCTGCTGCCCCAGTCCGCCGAGATAGATGATACGCGACAAATGGTTCTGCCGGGCAGCCGCCACCATGTTGTCAGCCGCTCTTCGATCCGCATCGGCAAAACGTCCCTTGTGGGCATTCATGGAGTGGATCAGATAATACGCCGCCCCGCAACCCCTTGCCGCCCGGACGAAGGCATCGCGATCCAGTGCGTCGCCGGCAGCAATTTCAAGACGTGCATGGCCACCCCAGGGTCGGCAGTGCAGCCGCTCAGGGCTGCGGGCCAGCGCGCGCACCCGGTGGCCGCCGGCCAGCAGGCGCGGGATGAGCCGCCCGCCCACATAACCGGTTCCACCGGTGACCAATATGGGCTTAGCCGATGAATCCATAAACACACGCCCTGTTTCTGTATCTGTACAGTATTAAGGAATAAAAAAGTACTCCGTCAGCACCGTCCATGGCCTAAAAATCGTTGACGGCATCCACCAATTTCCGCAGCCGCCCGAAATCCCGTTTGTTGAAATCCACCACCAACCGGGACAGGTGGGCCAGTTCAGGTTCATTGATTTCATCCGCCAACGGCCCCGACAGATACATGTCACCGCCGGGAATCAAAATATCCGCAAACGCTTTTTTTAGCCGGCCCACCTGCTCCGGGTCCAAAGGTGTGGACATGCGAATGGCCAACTTATCGCCCACATAACGCAGGCTGTGATAACGCGAGTAGAAATGGTGGATCCGTGCGACGGCATCCCCGGACCGATTTACCCGTTCGAAAAGACCGAAGTCGTCAGGGGAAATATAGCCGTGCCTGGACAATTCGTTTTCAAGAAAATTGAACAGCCGATCCCAGTAGGTCCCCTGGGGTTCGTCAATCAAAAAAACAGGCAGCGGATAGAGTTTGCCGGTCTGCAGCAGGGTGATGGATTCCATGGTCTCATCCAGGGTACCGAAACCGCCGGGGAACAGGACCACTGCGTCGGCCTCTTTCAGAAACGCCACCTTGCGGTTGAAAAAATATTTGTAGGAGATGTATCGGGGATTGCCCACCAGCACAGGGTTGGGTTTTTGTTCAAATGGCAGCCGGATATTGACGCCAAAAGAGTTTTCCGGGCCGGCCCCCTCGTTGGCGGCCTGCATGATCCCCGGTCCGCCGCCGGTAATGACCATGAATCCGGCATCGGCCAGCTTTTTTCCGAGGTCCGTGGCCATTTGATACAAAGGGGCATCAGGCCGGGTCCGGGCTGAACCGAAAACCGTCACCTTGCGCACCTCCCGGTAGGGGCCAAAGACTTTGGCGGTAAAACGCATTTCCTTCATGGAAGCGTTCATCAGCTTCAGGTCGGCGCGGCCACCGTTTTCCTGGCCGGCCTTCAGGCCCGCCAGGATAATTTCACGCACAATATCCGGGTGGGCAACGTCACCCACCTGGGCCATCAACTTGTCGATGGCATCATCCACCGGTCCATTGGTACGCGTAAAATGCAGCGCCACGGGTTTCGAAGATCCTTTGCAGCTGTTTTCCGGCATCAACTTGGTTCCTTTGCTGGTGGTTGCTGATAAAAGCTTTATTGTATCCGTTTTTTCCCAATTCGCAACCAAAGATTGGCCCCCCTCAGGGTCGGACGACAGTCGGCTTTATCGGTTGGTGATGGCGCCGTGTGGCCTTCGGGCGCGGACGTTGAAAGGACCGTGAACTTCCCGCTGCCGGAAGCCGTCCACCGGACCGCAAATGGACCGAGGCGTTTCAACTCCCCTGACAATGATTATGTTAATGGCGTTACCATCCAAGGAGGCATGCCATGCGGCTTTCCGAGTTCACCGTTTCGGGCGATCTGTTGACCCTCGACATCCGGTCCGAGATCCGGAAGGATCGATTCAATGCCATCTGCCGGGACATGGACCAGGCCGTAGCCGAGTTGGGCCGCCTTCGTCTGGTCCTGGTTATGCGCCACTACCCCTCGCTTAACAGTGCCGAGGATTTTTACGACGACCTGCGATTTTTAAGACGCTACGACCAGGCCATCGACAAAGTGGCGGTGGTGTGCGATCGGTTTTGGAAAGACACCTGGGTGGGAATATTCAGTCTGTTCAGCGGTGTCCGCATGGAATTTTTTGAGATGACACAGGTGCATGCGGTCACCCGATGGATGCAAAGCGACTAGCCGGAGACCCAATCCGGGCGATGCCCGTGAAAAGACCCAAAACAGCGGCCAGACTCCGGTCCACTGGCCGGCCGTTTTGGACCCAGGACCCCAATTATGATTTGATATGGATACGGAAACGCAATCCCTGGTTGATCTGAATTACCCCCGCAAACCATAGTGAAACATCTCGTAGTGTGTCTTGCCGCCGAGCAGCGCGTCCATTTTTTCCTGAATCGCCTGGCGTTCCTTGCTCAGCAGCCACTTCTCCCAGTCCGACGCGGATTCCCAGGTGCTGATGACCAGAAACACGTCCGGGCGGTCATTGCTTTTCAAAGTTTCCCCGGAGATGTAACCGGGCTGGGAGGTGGCAAGCGAGCGCATCTCCCTGAACAACTGGAGCATCTCCCTGCCCTTGTTACCTGGAACCGTTCGTGTGATCAATATTTTGACGCTCATGGGTTCCTCCTTTTCATGTGGGGTGCAAACGCCTGCGATCGCACGCTGCGGGGTGTCGAATACTGGTTTTGCGGCCATTGAAAAGCAGGCGGCGGTATTGGTGATGCGTTGAACAACGTGCCCGGTGCCGGTTGCAACGTTGATTTAATTCATTAAATGACGATATGGCTGGATTGTCAAACGGATATTGCACCCGCCCCGCGGACTGGGGTTTTCCAGCGGCCGGTCCGTGCCGGATCGATACCGGTCGGTGATCATCGGGGGAATCACGCCGTCAGCGGTGGTTTATGCATCCAGGTTGACCACCACGCGACCCTTCTGTTGACCCTTGAGGATCAGGTCGATGTTTTCACCCAGGCCGTCGAGAGCGATCTCTTTGGCAAGCCCCGTAAGCCTGTCGATTTTCCATCCACCCGCCAGGTTCTCCCATATTTTGAGTCTGACGTCCATGGGGCAGTTCTGGGAGTCGATGCCGATCAACCGGACGCCGCGCAGGATGAAGGGGAAGACGGTCAGGGGCAGGTCGGGGGAGGCGACGTTGCCGCAGCAGGTGACGGTACCCCACGGATAGGTGGATTTGATGGCCGTGGCCAGGATCTCTCCGCCCACCGTATCCACCACCCCGGCCCACTGCGCCTTGAGCAGGGGCCGACCGCTGGCATCGGCGGCATCGGCCCGGTCGACAATCTGCGATGCGCCAAGGCCGTTGAGAAACGCCGTCTCGGTCGTTTTGCCGGTAACGGCCGCCACCGTATACCCCAGTTTGGCCAGCACGGCCACGGAGACGCTGCCCACCCCGCCGGTGGCGCCGGTGACCAGCACCGGACCCGCTTCGGGTTTGACCCGTTCGGTGAGGAAAAGGATGCCCATGCCGGCGGTAAAGCCGGCGGTACCGTAGATCATGCTCTCTTTCAGAGAAAGGCCCTGAGGCAGCGGGACCACCCACCCGGCCGGCACCCGCACGTACTGGCCGAATCCACCCGACGTGTTCATGCCCAGATCGTAGCCGGTCACCAGCACCTTGTCACCCGCTTTGAACGCTTCGACCCGGCTGTCGGCAACCGTTCCTGCTGCGTCAATGCCCGGTGTGTGGGGGTAGTTGCGGGTGACGCCTTTGTTGCCGACGGCCGACAGGGCGTCCTTGTAGTTCAAAGAGGAGTATTTCACGCGGATAAGCACATCCCCGTCGGGCAGATCAGCGACCACTCTTTTTTTGATCTGGCGGACATAGGTTTTGTCTTCTCCGGCTTCCACGACCAAGGCGTCGAATGATTCAGATGTCATGTTGCTTTTCTCCTTTGGCTAAGCGTCTTGAATTGGTTCCGTCCATCGCGAAAGGGTTGATCCGGGTTCAGGCCAAGGACGGGCGAACCCCAAACTGGGCTGCAAATGTGGAATTATTTATTGCCGGGGCCCTGATCTCAGTCAACTGATTGTGGTTAGAGGATAGTGCAAGGAAGGGCGCACGTCAAATCATGAAAAAAGGGGGCGCGATCCGTCTACGCCTAACCCGGACCGGATGGGTTCAGTATCCAGGACGATAGACGGATCAGCTCCTTTTTTCGGGGGGCATCGCCCCTGTACGACAGGTGGGATCAGCGCCTGCGAAAATTTATCGCAGCGGCCGAGCTTACCAATGCCCCTCGGCATTGGGTTGGGTTGTCAGTTTGATGTTCCCGGCCACAAATGCTGCCACCGCCTCGCGAACGGTGCCGCTCACATCACCGGCCACCTTGACCCGTGCAGCGTCCAGGGTTTTAAATGCGTTGGGGCCACAAAACCCGGTGAGCAGAACGTCAGCGTGCCTGTCGCTCACCATGGTGGCGGCCTGGATGCCAGCGCCTTTGAAAGCATTGACATTCTCAGCGTTGTCCAGCACCTCGACATCCATGGTGTCGGCGTCAACGATGAGGATATAGGCCGCTCTCCCGAAACGTGGATCCACGGGTGAGTTCAGATCCTTCCCGGTGGATGTAACGGCAATTTTCATGGAACCTCCTCCATACTTCAAAATTGTTCATTTTCATCGGGGCCGGTGGGCGGGGAATCAATGCCCGCCGCCACCGCCGCACACCTGATCATCGGAAATCATGGTCAACCGGCCGGCAATCAGATCTTCCACCACCGGACGGATTTCCGCCCGCTGATCGTCATGGTAGACATCGATGCCCGCCTGGCGGAACCCCATCAAGGGCCGCATGCCGATCCCGCCCACGACCAAGGCGTTGACCCGATTGTCCGCCAGCAGGTTCACCGGCACCATGCATCCGCCCTGAACGTGGCTCTGGTTGGCAATGGTGGAGACTTTTTCGATGGCGCCACCCTTGACGTCCACCAGTGTAAACGTATCACAATGACCAAAATGCCCCGACCGTTTGCCGTCAAGACCTCCGGCTTCCACCGAGGGTATGGCGATTCTTCCGTTTTCCATGGTATTTTTGTTCCTTTCTATTGTTACCGTCAATTATTCGGCCGTCATGGCCGGTGTCCGCAAAATGGCGGCCCACACCTTACGCAGGTGCTCGCCGGCCGACCCGTTGGCGTCGTACTCCAGAAGTGTTTTTCCCTGCACCATGGCCCGGGTGAAAGCCGGATCGAAGGGAATACACCCCACAACCGGCAAGCCCCCCTCCGAGGCCATCCGTTCGATGGTGGCACTGTTGTCCGGGTTCAGATCGTACTTATTGATGCACACCATCACCGGCACCTTGAAATGCCGGCACAGTTCGATGGCCCGGGCCATGTCGTGGATTCCGGAAACGGTGGGTTCGGCAACAATCAGCACACTGGTGGCACCACCAACCGATGCGATCACCGGACAGCCCACTCCCGGGGGGCCGTCGGTGATAATCAGATCAATGTCCTTTTCCTGGGCCAGTTGTCTGGCCTGCTGACGCACCAGGGTCACCAGTTTACCCGAATTTTCCTCGGCAATGCCCAGCCGGGCATGCACCATGGGTCCGAAACGCGTAGCGGATATAAACCACTGGCCGCAGGTCTTGGTCGGGAAATCAATGGCCTTTTCCGGGCAGAAATCCACACATACCCCGCAGCCCTCGCAGCCGATCTCATCCACGACGAAGTCAGGTCCGATGGCCGACCACCGACACATATCGATGCATATACCGCAGCCGGTGCATCGCTGCAGGTCGATCACGGCCACACCGCCGCCCTGGAAATCACTTCGCTTGCGAATATCGGGCTGCATCAGCAGATGAAGGTCGGCCGCATCCACGTCTGCATCGCACAACAGGCAACCGGCTGCCAGGGTGGCAAAAGATGCCGTCAGACTGGTCTTGCCGGTGCCCCCTTTTCCGCTCAGGATGACGAGTTCCTTCATTGTATCCCGGCCCCCTTGCCGGTAAGCGTTGCGATTTGGTCAGCCATTCCACGGAAACGGGCCTTCCATTCAGGCATGGTCAAGGCGAACAGGTCGCCACGGGAATAGCTTTCGGCGATCTTCCGGTCATAGGGGATCTCCATAAGGATCGGAATTGCTTCGGACCGGGCATAGGCCCAGACCTTGTCGTCACCCATATCCGCCCGGTTGATCACCAGCCCCATGGGAATCTTGAGTATTTTCACCGCTTCGACGGCCAGCTTCAAGTCGTGCAGACCGAAAGGGGTCGGTTCGGTGACCAGCAGAACAAAATCCGTATCCTTCATGGCGGCGATCACCGGGCATGAGGTTCCCGGGGGGGCATCGATCAAGGTCAGGCCGTCAGCCCATGTCCGGGCACGAACAGCCCGGATCAGCGGCGGCGCCATGGCTTCGCCCACCCGAAGCCGCCCGTGGACAAAGGCGACACCATTTTTTGCGCCGACTTCCAGAACACCCAGTTCTCTGCCCGTCTCGGTGATCGCCCCTTCCGGGCATACGGCCATGCACCCGCCGCAGCTGTGGCAGAGCTCGGGAAAGGTCAGCACCGTATCACCGATAACGGCAATCGCCCTGAATCGGCAGATGGCCATGCACAGCTTGCATTGGTTGCACTTTTTCAGGTCAATATCGGGAACCGGCGTGGTCACGGTTGTGGTCTCTTCGATGACGGGTCGCAAAAAAAGATGGACGTTGGGTTCTTCCACATCACAGTCCAGCAGTTGGACCGGGCCGTCTACGGATACCGCGAGGTTGGTGGCTACGGTGGTTTTTCCGGTGCCGCCTTTTCCACTGGCGATACTGATAATCATGGGGTCTGATCTCCCTGGCCAACAGGTCGGCGCGGGTTGATGTCGCGCAATCGGCCGGCCGGTGATGAATGCGCAAGCGCGTATTGGTATGGCGTTAATTTAAGCATAAGCTCATAAAACGTCAAGCGGTTTTTTGCGAATGCTCAAAAAGAGTGGGGCCAATGGCACCAAAAGGCAACCACCGATTATGCCCAGAACGGATTATCGGTGGCAATTTTAATGGGGTTGCTTTTTACGGCGGGAAACGATCGCCTGGCCGCAAGGTGCCATTGAGGAGTGAACCCTACGAACGGAACTTGATAATTTTGACCGCCTCGTCCACCCATTCTGAAATCAGCCGTGACTGATCGCGGTGCGCCTTGGTTTTCTTGAGGCGTTGAAAGACCTCTTCACGGATCTTGACGGCTTCCAGGGAGGGGATGCTCTCCATGCTGCCGATGTTGGCCAGACCACGAATGGCAATCCGAAGATTCTGCAGCAGGTGGGACATGAACCGATCGCTCTCCTTCAGAAAGTAAAGATCGGATTCCGGACTGCCGTATTCGTTCACGGCACTGCGCAGCACCGACCGCCCGACACTGGTTTCGGTCATGGACAGAAAGATATAGACTTCCCGTTCCAGACTTAAAAGATCCTTCACAGAGAGTCTGTGTTTGCGCGTCATTCCAAACTCCAGGGCTTCGCACAGGGCTTGGTGGATGGACCGGATCTTGTCGAAAAAAGCTTCCTGCTCGCGGTCCATGCGCCAGGCGGCATAGCGTGCCACCTCCTTGTCCAGGCCGGCCTGGTTAAAAATGATATCTTCGGGTGTAATTTCGATATCGGCCAGGGTTTTGTCGTATTCGTGAAGAATCAGGTTGGCCAGCATCAGGGCTTTGGCGTCTGAGAACTGAATATCGTCGGGGTCCTTGAGAAAATCCTCCAACAGGATCTTGAATGCCCGTTTGGGCTGATTCATTCTTGCGGCAAGCATCTGCAGGGCATTGAGAAATGCGGTTCGGTCTTCGGGTGCCACAACATCTTTTAGATGCAGCCACAAGAACTCGAAAATCTTTTTCTCATAGCGGGTAAACCGTGAAAGGCCTTCGGCAAAAGCCGGTTTGAGGAAGCGGCCCTTTTCGCTGAAACACTTTTTGAGTGCGTCCACCAGTTGGCGGGCTTCACCCATTTCGATGCCAAAATCCTGGGACAGGATCTCGTAATCCTGTTCTTCAAACCGGAAGGTGCCGTGAACCATGGCGGTCATCTTTTTACGGGTAGCGGACCGGCCCTTGAAAAAAGACACCATTTTAAACAGCTGACGATGTACCGCGCCCATAATGACGCCACGCACACCCAGCTTGGCATCATCGGAACGGGAGACATACAGGTTGTCAAACACCGCGTCCTGCACGCTGTCCAACCGTTTTTGCAGATTGGTCAGCACCTCCCGCCGGGCATCCTCGCTTTTGGGTTTATTGTCGATGGCCTGCAGCAGATGGGATGAGAGTCCCAGCCGCTCTTCCAGATGGTGCGAAGAAATTTTCGGGTAGTCATCGCCGTATACGCTTTTGATCACTTTGGCGGCCTTATCAGGGGAGGTCTCCACACTGGCGATAATCCGTGCGACCTTGGCTTTCTCGCGGGTAAAGCTTTTTTCGCTCTTTTCCCGCATGAGCCAATCCAGGTTGTTGATCTCCAAGGGCGGCACAATCAGCTGCGCACTGATTTTGGGCAGCCCGAAAATGGCATTGTATACACTGGTAAATTGACAGCCTTCGTCTGATTCCTCTTTTTTCTGGATCCATGCATTCACTTTGGTGACGAGGTTGCGCATGGTTTTGGCACCCAATCGGTTAATGCCGGCAACCAGGGTGAGATTGGTGCTGATGCTGCCCTTTTCATCGGCCACCATGGGCACCAGATTGGCTTTACCGGGTCCCAGGACAATGTCACGCTGGTTTTCGTGCGCCCGGTAGAGACGGCAGAGGATGTGGAGGCTGCGACGTAAACGGTCCAGGGAATCGGGGTCAGTTTTGGGCAGGTTCAGGTTCAGGTTGTTGATCCCACGGTCGGAAAAAATGCCGAAGGCATCCAGCAGCTGACCCATCAAGTGGGACAGCAGATGCCCGTGGCGCTTGATCATCTTGGGGACCATATCCAGATCCACGACCATGTGGCCGAACAGGATTTCAAAATCCAGCCGTTCAGGAATATCACGGTCGCCGGAAAGGCCGCGGTAACGGATCAGAATACGACCCGCCTCGTGGGGCAGTTGGGAGAGTTTGGCCAGCGTATCCGACAATTGTTCAAAGGTCTGACGCTCTTCGGACGCACGTGCATCCAGGTCCATGCGCTGAAAATAACCGGCGATGTGATGCACAATCTCGCAAAGCAGGATCCGCCATACGTCCTGCTGTTTCTGTTCTTCGGCCAGGCTCTCGGCCATCATTTCTGCAGCCGACCGTCCTTTTTTGTGATCTTCGATTCCCTCGATCTGAGTAAAAAGCTGTTTGGCGGCGTCATCCAGGTAAATTTCTTTATCATCCATGGCAATGACCTGTGTGGCGTAAGCAAGCAGATTGGCAATCCCCGGTGCCTATCCGGGTCGGCAGGATGCGGCCAAACCATCACAGTCGGACGACCGCAGACAGGCCAACCCCATGATTCCAGAGCGCATACGTTAAATATCACAGTTTTGCCGAAACGAAAATCGAAAAGCGGTCGGCGGAAAATTGACCGGCAGGGCTCGCAAAAAAATCATAAAAATACCGCCCAGCCAAAGCGCCGCTTGAAAAGCCGGCACCCCTTTGATAATTTGGTGAAAGTGACCCAGCCGCAATCCTGAGAGGTTGTATTGGAATATGACCATGATCAAATCCGAAGCCCTTGAAGCCAACCTGGCCAGCACCCATGTGGACGTAACCGTCGATGCCCGTTATGAGTGTATCCAGGCAGTCATGTCCCGTTACTACGGCCTGATGGAGGGGGTGAACACCTTCCTTCGGGAATTGAGCCATCCTTTTCGCAACTGGCAGTTTATCGTGGGGGAGGCCCGGGGATATGCGCTGGACTACTTCCACCTGTTTCAGTCGCATTCCCGTGGCGTCGAAGCCGCCGGGGCCATGGTGGGAATTTTTTGCGAAGTCATCGACGCTGACGTGGAGGACGGCGTACGCACGGATGCAGTCGACGACCTGCTGTTGTATCTGCAGCAGATCGTCATCGACTCCCGTGACCGTCTGCCCGAATTTCTGCCAGTTCTCAACACGGCCTTCAACTGGATCTACGAGTGCCCGGACGATCGGTTTTTTCTCTTTGTCAAAAGCTTCTATCCCCTCAAACGCATCATCCGGCTCCTGGGAGATAAAGCCAACGGGGCCATCTCCGATCATACCGTTGTCAACCGGCTGTTGATCCGCAGCTGCAGGGTCACCTATGATTTCTGGTGCGACATGAAGGACCCGTGGGAATCTTTCCAAGCCGCAGCAGGCCGGATTCAGGATTCGACGCCTGTCCGCGAATGTTTTTCTGACATTTCCCATGACGTACTGAAGGCCCTGAAAGAAGAATTGATTCAGATCGAGAACCTGCCCATTGATGCCGCCAGGTCGGTATTTGACCAGCTGCTTGGCCTGACCGATTTCAGCACCATTGTCGAGAGATATCGCAAAATGCCGCAAATGCTCCTGGAGGCGGGTACCGGCAGCGGCCATGGCAACCAGTGGAAGGTAATTTTTCTCTTTCACATCATGAGCATTTCCGACCTGAATCGGATCCATGAAGAGGCGTTGCGCGACATCAACCGTACCGTGGGATGGCTGATTGAAAATGAAAGCTATCGAAACATCGGAGATCTGATCGAAAAAACCTTATACATTCTCAAAACACGCACGGAGCAGTTCCCGGCCACCACACTCACCTGCGTCCTCAACATGGGCCAGGGGGTTTACAAAACTGATGAGATCGACCTGATCAACTTTTTTATCGATCGGGTGGTGGATCTGGGATTTCAGACCCCCATGCTGGGCGGCGTGGGCAACGACTGGCAGATCCAGGTCAATTCGGCACACCTGCAGAACATCCGCACCTGGCTGGAACTGATCGAATGCAAGCCCAAGTGGTCCTCACGGCTGCTCTCCAGTCTGATCATCAAGATCTCACTATCGGGCATCTTCATCAAGGACACCGACCTGTTCCCCAGAGATATCACCCGGTTTCTCAACAGTGAGATCGGGCCGGTTTATAATCTGGCCAAACAGCTGACCCGTCTGTTCCCGGCCTATTTTAACGACATCGGTGCTGAAGGGGTTTTGCGTGACATTTCCACCCGGCTGGATGAGATCACTCACCGGCGTGACATCTTGATCCATTTTCTGCGCAAGCAGAGCCATGTGGAGAGCTCCAATCGAATCATTCGGTTCATGGAGGCGGTTCTGCACTTCTGGAAGACACGGGAAAAGGCCCCGCTGCAGCCCTACGTTCCCCCCAACATCTTCGCGCAAATCGACGTTCAGGGTGAGTACATTGAGGGGGTCAATGCCCTGTTCACCCACCTGGAAACCCGTGGCCTAAAGCTCCCCGATGAACTGCTCGTGGAGGATGACGAACGCATCCATGCCCTGCTGTCCGAAGCGCCAGGCGCCCATGCCGTCGACATCGAGCGGGTCGCTCTCATCGCCGCTTTTTACAAACTGCTCTACCACAAGTATCAGCTGGACTACAGGTCCCTGCACCACCATCTGGATCAGCTGGACCGGGAGTCTTTTGCAGACCTGGAAAGCCTGCGTGTCGCCCTGGACGAGCCCGATCTGAAACGGCGCCTGTTCATGCTGATGGACTACCTGGAGAATCTCAAGGCGATCATTCTCTCCGAGGATACTTACGAAATCCGGTCCGACATCTATAAAAAACGTCACATCACCATTGACATCCCCTCCATGTACGGCAGCTACCATGAACGCAAGTTCGACGCACTCGGGCTCACCTTTCGGGTCGAGTCGCTGCTCAATGTGCTCTTCGAAGAGCTGGTGGATCAGATCAACCTGGGCCTGATCACCCGGGCAACCTTCCACGACATCTATGAACGGCTGACCCTGTTTGACAAGGCCCTTAGACTGGACGGCATTTATTCGGTGGAACTCGAACGCCAATTGGATCTGCTCGCGCATGCTTTAGAGGTGAGAGGGTTTACCTTTACCCAGTACCTGGACATTTTCAAGGGCTTCGCCGTGGCTGTCAAGAATATCATCAACGACTACTTCAACAACATCCACGGGCAGAACCTGACACGCATTCTCGGGCGTATGCCCATCGACCGGATCCTTGAAAAATACCTTCCCCGGGAGCCTGCCGTGGAAATGGACAAACTCAAGCACAGGGTGTCCGAGATCTTCTTCAGGGACCGTATCACCACCTCCCTGGGCCTGCAGCAGCTGGACCTTTTTTTGACCCGCATCCTCAACACCTTGTTCCACCAGTCCAACATGCTCCCCAAGGGCAAGCTCCACCTGTTGCTCAACTATGACCCCCAGCGAATCATAACCGGCCTGGAACAGATCAACAACAGTGCCGCGGGCATTATCTATATGGGCAACAAAGGGCTGAACCTGCTCAAGCTGAAAAATTTAGGCCTGCCGGTGCCGCCCGGGTTTATCGTAACCACCGAGGCCTTTCGCTGTCGGGAACTGATCGACGGTTTTGCACCGGTAAAGAAAAATTTCCGGCAGCAGGTTCGGCGCCATATCGCCCTGCTTCAGAAGATTACCGGCAAGCGGTTCGGAGACCCGGTCAACCCCCTGCTCTTTTCGGTGCGCAGCGGCGCCTCCATTTCTCAACCCGGCATGATGGAAACATTCCTGGACGTGGGCATCAATGAGGAAATCGCCGCCGGACTTGCCCGCAAGATGGAAAACCCCTGGTTCGCCTGGGATAACTATCGCCGGTTTCTGCAGTGCTACGGTATGGCCTTTGGATTGGCGCGCGACGATTTCGATGCCATCATCGCCGATTTCAAAGCACGCTTGGGGATCCCATTGAAAAAGGGGTTCACCGGTGAACAGATGAAGATGGTCGCCCTGGCCTACAAATCGCGCATCCAGGAAGCGGATGTTGAACTTCTGGAAGACCCTTTGGATCAGCTCTTCATGACCATCAATGCGGTGTTCGCATCATGGGAATCCCCGCGGGCACAGACCTACCGGAAGATCATGGGCATTTCGGACGACTGGGGCACCGCCGTCACCGTACAGGAAATGGTCTTCGGCAATTTATCCCCTCAGGCCGGCGCGGGTGTTTTTTTCACCCACAACCCACGCTGGTCCGGAGACACCTTGAGTCCCTGGGGCGATTTCAGCCTGGAAAACCAGGGGGAGGACGTGGTAGCCGGCCTGGTAAGGACCCTGCCCATCTCGGTCAAGCAGCAGGAAATCGAGATGCGCGACACCGACATCACCCTGGAAACCCATTTCCCGGCCATTTATGCAGCCATCCGCAAATGGGCTTCCCAACTCATTTATAAAAAAGGCTGGGGCCCGCAGGAGATGGAATTTACCTTCGAAGGTCCCACGGCCGAGAACCTCTACCTGCTGCAGACCCGGGACATGGCCATCCGTGAACGCAAGAGCGTACTCACCTTCGATCTCGACGTCGACCCGGAAGATCGCTACCTTGGCCACGGCATCGGTGTAGCCGGCGGCGCCATGAGCGGTCGGGCCGTCTTCACGATAGCGGAAATCAGCCACTGGCGGGAAGCCGAACCGGACAGGGCCCTGATCCTGATTCGCGGGGACACGGTTCCCGACGACATCAAGGAGATCTATGCCAGCGACGGACTGCTCACCGCCAGGGGCGGGCTGACCAGCCACGCCTCGGTGGTGGCCCACCGACTGGGAAAGACCTGCGTGGTGGGTTGCGGCAGTCTGGTATGCAGGGAGAAGGAGAAAACCGCCGTGTTCAATCGGCTGACAATCCAGGCGGGAGACTATATAAGCATTGACGGTCGGGAGGGATCGGTTTATCAAGGGGAGATGAAGATCAGGGAAGCTTGACACCCCGCCGTCGATGACCATTCCCGGCTTTGTTTTGCAAACTCCGGAGGAAAACCATGAACGAAGGATTGATGAAAATCGGTATCAACGGCCTCGGCCGCATCGGCAAGCTGAACGTGTGGCATCACGTGGGGCGACGCTATTTCAATGAGATTGTGGTCAATATCGGCCGGCAGGCGGGTTCGGGCCTGGCCGACGTGGCCCACTACCTGGAACGCGACTCCACCTATGGCGCCCTGCATGCATTTCTGCACGGGTATCAAGCCAAACCGGTGATCACCGATATCGATGACGGCGCCGGCACCATGGTTATCGACGGCATCCCGGTGAGGTTGCTGCGCAGCGCGCGCTTGCCCCAGGCTGTCGACTGGAAAGCACATGGCGTGCGCCTGGTGGTGGACACCACCGGCCAGTTCCTCGATCCCACGCTGCCCGCCAACCACCCCAAAGGATCGGTCAGGGGTCATCTGGAGGCAGGCGCAGAAAAGGTGGTCGTCTCGGCCCCATTCAAGATTAAGGAGGATCGCCTGCCCATGCCGAACGATGCGGTCACGACGGTAATGGGAATCAACGCCAACGATTACGACCCCCGGCGCCACCGGATCGTTTCCAACGCCTCATGCACGACGACCTGTCTAGCCCACATGATGAAACCCCTGATCAACGCCTTCGGGGCCAAACGCATCCTGTCGGCCTCCATGGCCACCATCCATGCCGCCACGGGATCCCAGCAGGTCCTGGATCGCCTGCCCCAATCCGGGAAAACCGATCTGAGAAAAAATCGGTCGATTTTAAACAACATCATTCTCACCTCCACCGGCGCGGCAAAAGCACTGCGGCTGGTAATACCTGAAATGGAACACATCGGCTTCATTGCCGAATCGGTTCGGGTGCCCGTCAGTTCCGGATCTCTGATCATCCTGGTGCTCAGTATCCAGGAGCGTCCGACCGAAGAACCCATCCGCCGCGGGGTGATCAACAGCGTCTATGAACAGGCGGCACAGCTGGATCCCAACGGGTACCTGCAGTATAACGAAAAACAGAATGTCTCCGGTGATATCCTCGGCACCCCCCAGGCTGCGGCGGTGATCGAAGGCGATGTAACCCATACCCGAACCGCAGATTTAAGTCTTGATCTGGCCGGCGTCCCTGGCTTTTCCCCAACCGTATTGAAAAGCCTGACAGACACGGTGGTGCGTGCGCCGGTTACCCAGGCCGTCATATACGGCTGGTACGATAACGAGATGGGCAGCTACGTGAATATGCTTGGCGACCGAACGGTATCCATCGCCGAAAACATGTAATCGATTCTGCACCGCTGCGGGATGCATGCACGGCAACGGTTTTGAACCCAAATGGCATTCAGCCCGCTCAAAAGATTTTTTCGGGCCACGGTATAGGCTGATCTTAGGGCTTGACGATATCGCGGCATGAACCTTATATTGTCGTCATTCAGTTTTCAATCCATGGAATCGGCAAGCCCACGAAAGAGTCATATAATGAGTGAAAAATCTGAAACGACGTTAGATGACTGCATCTGCACAGACATTCCCAAAGCATTGTACGATCGCGTCGAAGACTACTGCAAAGCAAGTGGCATCGCCCCCAGGGAATTCATCTTTGACGCGATCAGCGAAAAACTGTTTTCCATTCACCGGGAGCGGCGCCGAAAGCCACGGCTTTAAAGGAATTGGCATTGCTGTTTCCACACGATTCCGCCACAACGCCAACCTTGTCGCACCTCAACCCATCCACCCGGCAAAAATAGAGTCAAGCATCGGCTTGACGTCGACAACGCCCCATGCATCCCTTTGACATGTGCCCGCTCAAGTTGCTGCCGATCAGTCTGGCGCTCAGCCTGATTCTCTCCGGCTGCGTCGGCAGACAGCTGGGTCAATTCGAAACGCACGCGGCCCGTGGCGACCATGAATGGCTTGCCGCACAGGCAATTGTGTGCCCGAGAAGATCCGACGACGTTTGCAGGCGGCTGCATCTGATCAAGGCAGAGGCCTGCTTTCGCCTTGCAGAAGCGGGCAGGGAGGCCGCCGTCAACTACGCCTGTACCGCCGATGAACTGGAAAAGGGGCTTGCCTTGAAGTCGTCCGAAAAAAATGAAGGGGTTCAGGCTGACTATCACGAGAAGCTTTGCGAATCCCTGAGCCGCCTGCAGGATCTGCAACCTGCTGAAATGAACGCGCTGAACCCGGACCGGTTTGTGGAAGCGGCCAAGGCGCTTTTCCAGTTGGCCCCGCACAGCCTTGCAGCAGTGTACTACCTCGCCAGAGCCAACCTGAAGAAGGTTGAACCCGTTCTGGAGGAAATAAACGCCGCCAGCCGTCTACCCGTGTGCAACCGGCTCAAACGCAGCGTCACCGATGTGCTGGTGGTGATGCAAACCGCTAAAGGCCGGTCCGACAACGACTGGGAACGATTCGCCGACCGTTACCAACGGCTTGCCTTTGACCTGGGAAAGGCCATACAGGCTGCCGAATGCCGGTAAACGGACAGGAGCAAACACCCATTTCCAGAAACGGAAACGTAAGTTGAGCGGGTTATGGAATCCTCCCCGCGGCAAACCGCGGGGAGTGCGCTCGCTATCGCGGTTCAATTCTCAAGTGTGCATGGATTTCAGCACTGCCTGACGTATAGAGGCTGTCCAGGAATGCCACGAAAAAGCTGCCCGGCCGGTTGCTGGCGCCAAACGCCAGCTCCCCGCACAGGCCGTAAAAGCCGAAAGCGGCTGCCACAGCGCTTAAAAGGTGTTCACCAGCCACAGCACAGAAGGCACCGGCAACCGCCGACAACCCGCATCCCAGACCGGTCACCCGGGTCATCAGGGGCACGCCGTTGGCCACCCGCAACATCCGGCTGCCGTCGGTGATCAAATCCTTTTCCCCGGAAATGGCCGCGATACAACCGTACCGGCGAGCGATGTCACCGGCGGCATCCACGATCTCGTCGGACAGGCTCAGAGACGACTCCACGCCTCTGGTCTTCACGTCGTCAACGGCCAGAGAAAGCACCTCCGATGCGTTGCCCCGGATGATGGCTATTTTTGCTTCTCCAAGGATGTGCTTCACGGCTCGGGTGCGATAAGGGGTGGCACCGGCACCGACCGGGTCCAGTATTACCGGGATGCTCCGTTGATTGGCCGCCTTGGCTGCCAGTACCATGGCCTCGATCCATTTCTCCTCCAGTGTGCCGATGTTGAGCACCAGGGCACTGGCCATGGCGGCCATATCCGCCACCTCCCGTCGGCTGTGGGCCATGACCGGAGACGCCCCCAATGCCAGCAAAATGTTGGCCGTAGGGTTCATCACCACGAAATTGGTGATGTTGTGCACCAGTGGGGTGGTTGTTCTGATTTTATCGAGGAGCTCAGCGGTTATGGTCTTCATGTTCATCAAAATATCCCTTATATTTGAAGTGCTCAGGTGTGGGACGGCGGGGCATTTTCCAGTTGAAGCGCCACGAAATCCCAGTTGACCAGGTTGTCCAGGACGGTGCTGACAAAATCAATCCGCCGGTTCTGGTAATCCAGATAGTATGCATGCTCCCACACGTCCACAGTCAATAGGGGAATCTGACCATGGGCAAGCGGTGTATCCGCATTGGCGCCCGTAATCACCATCAGCTTGCCATCGTCCAGCACCAGCCACACCCAGCCACTGCCGAACTGGTCCTTGGCCGCGGTCAGAAAAACCTTTTTGAAATTGGCGAAACTGCCGAAAGCCGCATCGATCATTTCCGCCAGCAGGCCCCCCGGGGCGCCGCCGCCGTTCGGTTTGAGGCATTGGAAAAAAAAGGCGTGATTCCATGCCTGGGCGGCGTTGTTGAAAACAGCCGCCTTGGATGCATCACCCGCCGTCATCTGGATCACCGCTTCGGCTGATTTTCCGGCGTAGGAACCGCTTTTGGTCAGATCATTGGCCCTGTCCACATAGCCGGCGTAATGTTTATCATAATGAAACCCCATGGTGTCCGCACTGATAAAGGGCGCCAGTGCATCCTCGGCGTATGGCAGCGGGGCCTTGACGAAGATGGGCGAATCGCCGCCTCCACTGCACTGCAACAGGAAGAGGGCGGCGATGGCACAGGCCGCCAGAACCGATGAACGAACAAAAAGGCGTGGGCTGATAACGGGAAGGGTTGCCATGGTTTTTCTCCTTTTCGGTGGTCCGTAATGACGGTTGTTGAAGACTCAAGGATCGACGGAATCATCAATGCTTGGGGAAGCAATGGTCGGCTTTCAGGCAAGCGTCTCCTGAAACCGGACAAAAAGCACCAGCCCCGCACCGGTGACCAGTATCCCCACCACGCCGAGGGCATTGGGCGGGGCCGCGCCGATGATCAGGATCTCCCCGGCCAGGGCAAAGATCACCTCGCTGGACTGGGTGGCGTCCACGGCGGCCAGTTGGCTGCCGGATTTCGATTCGTTCCTCGCAAAGAGAAACAGGCTCGTGGCCATTACGCCTGAGAAAAGGGCCACCAGAGCCGTGTTCACGATCTGCCCGACGGCAGGCGGCGGCGGTGCGGTCACGGCCACCAGCAGGCACCAGAAGGGAACGCTGCCCAGGCACATGAGCAGCACCTTGACAAAGGGGTGTTCCAGTTCCGATCCGCTGATGTCAGGCAGCCGGCTGTGGCCGGTCTTGGCCTCCCACACCAACTGGTTGCCGATGGGGTAGCAGAAAGCGGCGATCAACACGGGCAGGGCGCCGTTGACCAGTTCCGCTGGATCGACCGCCCCCGCCTGGCTGATATTGACCAGAAACACACCGGCAAAGACGATGGTGGAAAATAGCCAGATCCGTCGGGGAAAGCGCCGGCCGAAAGCCGTCAGCACCACCAGCGTGGCAATAATGGTAAACTGCCAGGTGGTGGCAACAATCCAGCCGGGTGCATAATCGGCGCTGAAACAGATCAGGGCATAAAAAGCCCCGAAGCCGATGCCGCCCGCCGCCATCCAGAAACCCGCGTGGTTGAAAAACAGGCCCAGGGTGCGGGCAAAGGCGGCCGTTCCCCGAAACACCACCAACCAGGCCGTCAACAGAAGAATCATGTAGAGATAGCGGAGACTGGCGCTCCACACCCAGTGACCGCCGCCCAGGCTCATCATCCGATTGAGCACAAACGTAGAGCTGAAGAAGAATCCGGACAACAGGCCGATGAGAATTAGTCTCACCATCGTTTACCGCCTGCCGCGGTCATTTCCATATCCACGCCTATCGCCTTCCACGGCGAATACTCTCATACAGGGCGATGCCCGCTGCGGTGGAAAGGTTCAGCGAACGAATCTCGCCATTGATGGGAATCCGGAAGCAGGCTCGGGGATAACGGGAGAGAATCGCTTCAGGGAGCCCCCCGGTTTCAGATCCGAACACCAGAAACATCCGCCTTCGGGCCGGCATCTCCCAGAAAACCCGTTCTCCCCCCTTGGAGAACATCGCCATTTCACCGTCCACGGGATTGAGGGCCTCGCAGAACGCATCGAAACTATCCCAGATGCCGGGAGATACCCGGCTCCAGTAATCCAGGCCGGCCCGCTTCACCTGGCGGCTGTCCAGGGAGAAGCCCAACGGGTGGATCAGGTGCAGCCGGGCACCGGCCCCCAGACAGGTGCGGCCGATGTTTCCGGTGTTCCAATGGATTTCGGGCGCCACCAGCACCACGTGGCGCTCCGGTCCGGTGTCTGAGCATAGGGCAGTATCGCCCATATCGACACTGTTTGATGAACCCACCATTAGCAGTCGTCGTCTTGAAATTCAAATTTGGTTTCAAAGGGCGTCTTGGAGCAGGGTCAGTCCATAAATGTCAGCTTGTGGTTCAGATCAAGGCCGCAGCTATTTTGGTAACCGCAGGCGTAGCAGCGCTACGTCGAGGATTTCCAAATGGCGAGAACGCGGATCTGGGCCGCAAGGTGATATTTAGGGATCGGCACTACTTGATGTAGCCCCACTCCTTCAACCGCTGGTACGCGTACTGGGCCTGTTTTCCCTGCTGGACCTGCTTCAGGTACGCGTTGTATGCCTGAGCCGCCGGCTCGACTTTCTCCATGCCCTCCAGTGACAATCCCTGGAAGAACACCGTATTGGGATTGCCGGGCAGGCGCCGTTCATAAATGGAAAAATCCTCGTGAGCGGCGGCGTATTTTTTGGTGCGGATCTTGGTAATGCCGCTGACATGGTAGGCCTGGGCCTCGTCGGGGTAAACCTGCTTGGCCCGGTCGGCAAATCGCTCCGCCTCACTGTTTTTTTTCTGAACCAGCTGGCATTTGGCCATGAGCAACAGCCCTGCGTAGTCATTGGGCACTTGGTCCAGGGCCTGTTTGAACAGCCCTTCCGCCTGGCTGAACTGCTCTTTGCCCATGGCCGCTTCACCGTCCTGCATCAGCTTGATGGCGCCTTTGATTTTTCTCAGGCCGGCGGTATTGTCCATGTAGCGCTCCCGGTACAGGGGCTGACCGTCGTACTGTCGGTAATCATTGGTGGCCTGATTCACCGAGGTCTGGTAGCGTTCCGAGGACATGGGGTGGGTGGCAAACAGAAGGTCCGTGACACCGGCCTTGTGCTGGTTCATGCCGTTTAGCATCTCCATGAGCCCCACCATGCCCTGGGGGCCGTAGCCGGATCGGGCCATGTATTCCATACCCAGGCTGTCGGCCTGGCGTTCGTTGTCACGGCTGTAGGAGGCCAGCAGGGCTCCGGAGCCCAGCTGCCCCAGTTGCCCGGCAAGGTTCCCCGCACCGGAACCGACGGCCACACTGGTAAGGATGGCCAGGCCGCCCACGGCCATGCTGGTCAGCTGGGCCTTGGACATGATCTCAGCGGTATGCCGGGCATTGACGTGGCCCAGTTCGTGTCCGAGCAGGGCAGCCAGCTCGGCCTCGTTCTCCAGTTCCAGCAGAATGCCCCGGGTGCAGGCGATGCTGCCGCCGGGAAAGGCGTAGGCATTCACGTAATTGGCATTCACGCAGTGAAAATTATAGGGCATATGGCTGCGATGGGTATTGGGGGTCAGCCGCATGCCTGCGGTCTGCACATAGCCTTGCAGGACCCGGTCCTGAACGGTTCCGTAATCGGACGAAAACTGGTGGGGGGACTGCTGCCGGTCAACGGCAATTTCCTGCTTTTCATCCATGATCATGAACTGGGATTTTCCCGTTACGGGATTGGTGGCGCAACCCATTGCCAGCCCCGTGGCCGCCATGGAGGTCATGATGAGAAATTCACGCCGGCTCAGCCCGTTGATCGCCCTTTGGGAAACATGCATTTGCACCTCCTTGGTATTTAGGCCCGCTGCCCACAATGCGGACAATATTTGAACGCACTGTCGAATTCCCTCTTGCAGGCCACACAAACGGTGGAAAGTCCTGACAGCGGAACCTCCCGGGCCGGCGCCCGGCTGCCATCCACCGGCCGCTGGCAGCCGTCGCACCATAAAAACGGCGCACCCTGTTTCACCCGGATCAGGGGGATGAAAAACAGGCTCAGGTAATGATCCACCCGCGTGCGATAGGCCTGCGCCAGTCCGCAGACCGGGCATCGCTGGGGGTTATCATCCACCCGTCTGGTTTTGGGTTGAACGCCGGCGATTAAAAACATGCTGTCCCTGAAAAGACACCTGCCCGTAGATGAGCAGGGTTCCCCACGCTTGGCTGTTGCAAGCACTGGTTGTATTGTATAAGAAAAAGGCCCATAGTCAATAAACAAAACGCCCTTCCAGGAGCCTTTCATGATCATCGACTTTCACGTCCATACCTTTCCCGCCCGGATCCGGGAGCACCGGGATCGATTTTTCGGTGCCGAACCTGAATTCAAACTGCTGTACGAATCCTCCAAATCCAAACTGGTGGCCGCGTCGGAGATCATCGACATGATGGACGACCAGGGCGTGGATCTGTCGGTGGTGTTCGGCTTTCCCTGGCGGACACCCGACACCTGCCGGCGCAACAACGACTACGTCATCGAAGCGGCAAACCGCTATCCCCAACGGCTGCGGGGCCTGTGCTGCGTGGACAGCCTGAACCCGGACGCGGTAGAAGAGGTGCAGCGCTGCCTCGACGCCGGCCTGAGCGGTGTGGGCGAACTGGCTTTCTATGGCTGCGGCATCGACGGTGAATGCCAGCTGAGCCTGGACCCCATCATGGCGCTGTGCCGGCAGCGGGATGTGCCCGTGCTGCTCCACACCAACGAAGAGGTGGGCCACCTATACCCGGGCAAAACCCCCAACACCATGATCCAGATCTACGAAACCATGGCCCGCTTCCCGGACAACACCGTCGTTCTGGCCCACTGGGGAGGTGGGCTCTTCTTCTACAACCTGCTAAAAAAAGCGGTCAAGGAAACCCTGAAAAACGTCTATTACGACACTGCCGCCTCCCCGTTTCTCTATGACAACCGGATTTACCGCTATGCCAAGGATCTGGTGGGGATGGAAAAGGTGCTGCTGGGAACCGACTACCCCCTGCTGAAACCGCAACGCTACATTCAGGAGATGACCGACGCCGGATTGAGCCCGGATGATATGGCGATGGTCTGCGGACAAAACGCTGCGCGGCTGCTGAAAATCGGCAGCCGCGAAAAGAGATCCCAGCGCTGATAGATGCGCCTCGGGAGGATTCCTTCCTATGACGATCCCCCGCGGCAGGTTTGAAGGGACAACTCAATCGCCCTGACCAGTGCCTCTGGGTTGAACGGCTTGGCCAGGAAAGCAGAACCCGCGATCGCGTTGAGCTGGTCTGCGACTTCGTCACGCCCAAGACCGGACATGAAGACAATCGGGATATCGGACATTGACCTGATGCGGTTAGCCACATCAAATCCACTGTTTTCACAGCCTAAAAAACAATCCAGGAGGACCAGATCCGGCAGTTCCGCTTTTAACTTTTCCAAGGCATCCTCCCCTGAACAGGCGGATTCACACAACTGATAGCCCCTCCTGGCCAATTCTCTTTCCACGGACGAAACAAGAATAACTTCATCGTCGACAATCAGAATCTTGGCTTTGGGTGTCATTGCAGCGCTCCTATTCACCAGCAGGTGCTTTGAATCTCATGGGAATGTTTAAACGCAGGACTTGAGGTCGGTGATGTCCGCGCTGAAGATCACGATGCCGCCGATATCACCCGCCTGATCGCGCCAAGGTCCGGCCTCCCAGCGCAGCCACTGCACCGACCCGTCGGCCCGTTCGATCCAGTCGCACCGGATCTGCATCACCTCGCCCGCAAGTGCTCGGCGGTGGACTGTCTTCCAGCTCTGGGGGATTTGCGGAAAAAGGTCATAGTACGAAAGGCCGATCGGGTCGCGATCTTCGAGTCTGTTGTCGCTCAACCACCGTCGGCTGGCGATCAGGCAGCGCATTTCACGATCGAACATGGCCACGGACGCCGGGACATGTTCGACCAAAATACGGTATCTTGCCTCGCTTTGGCTGATGGTCCGCTCCACTTTTTTACTTTCACTGATATCACGAAATACCAGCACCGCTCCCAGAATACGGCCCCGTCGGTCACAGATGGGCGCACCGCTGTCATCGATGGGCACCTGCTCGCCGTCTCTGCGGATCAACACGGTGTGGTTGGCCAGACCCACAATTGTGCCGAGTCGGAGCACCTTCTCCACCGGATCATCGACAACCGCCCGCGTATATTCGTTGACGATGTGAAAGATCTCCTTCAGGGGTCTTCGCGTCGCCTCGGCCAGGGGCCAGCCGGTGAGTGACTCGGCCACGGGATTCATGAAGGTGATGCGGCTCTCGGCGTCGGTGGCGATAACGGCATCACCGATGCTGGTCAGGGTAACCCGCAGCCATTCACGTTGGTCGCGCTGTTGCCGCTCGGCCGCGTGCTTGAAAAGGGCCAACTCGATCTGTGCGGCCAGATCCCGCATCTCGAAAGGCTTCAAAATATAGCCAAACGGCCCGGTAAGCTTGGCGCGGGCCAGTGTGGCGGGATCCGAATGGGCCGTCAGGTAAATCACGGGAATATCGCATTGCGCCTGGATCATCCCGGCGGCTTCGACACCGTCCATTGGACCCTGCAGGTTGATGTCCATCAGCACCAGTTGAGGTTCGAGACGCAGGGCCATTTCGACCGCCGCTTCGCCCTCAGCAGCGATGCCTGCAGGGTCATGGCCGAGCTGCATCAGCTTGCAGGCCAGATTATGGGCAACGATGGCCTCGTCTTCGACGATAAGGATGGTGGTCCGGCTCATGGCTTCGGTCCCGCGAAAGTGATGGTAAAGGCGGTGCCTGCATCCCCGGCGACCGCCACAGTGGCGCGCAGCTGCCGGGCCAGCATCTGAACCAGGCGCAAGCCCAGGGAAGGCGCCTTCTTCCAGTCAAGCCCCGGCGGCAGACCGTTGCCGTCGTCGCGAACCTCGAGGCGCACCCGACCGCCGGCGTCTTGCCCCAGCGACACGGTAATCTGACCGCTTGGGCGTCCGCTGAAGGCATGTTTGAGCGTGTTGCTGAACAGTTCGTTCAGCATCAGACCGCAGGGCACCGCCAGATGGATCGGCAGAAATACCGGCGCCAGATCCAGGTCGAGCCGGATGCCGGATGCCGCGGCCCCCTGGGCCCGCCACAGATAACCCAGCAGCGTTTCGGTGTAGTCGGCAAACTCCACCCGGGCCAGGTCGCTGGACTGGTAGAGCTTCTCATGCACCATGGCCATGGAGCGCACACGGTAGACCACGTCCTGGAAAACCTCACGCATGGCGGCATCTTCGACCGCATCGGCCTGCAGATCCACCAGGCTGGAGATGACCTGCATGTTGTTTTTAACCCTGTGGTGGATCTCCTTGAGGAGCACCTCCTTCTCGGCCAGGGAGGCCTTGAGGCGCTCCTCGCTGTTGCGCTGCACAATTTCAGCCTGCTTGCGCTCGGTGATGTCCGTGTTGGTGCCACTCACCAGCAGCGGCCTGCCCGCCTCGTCGCGCTCCACGACCCGTCCACGCCCCAGGATCCACAACCAGGATCCATCCTTGGTGCGCATCCGGAATTCGGCGCTGTAGGACAGATCGTCGGAAGATTCCAACCTGGACCGTATCAAGTCCAAGGTCGGCTGGAGATCATCCGGGTGGCACAACTTTTTCCAGCCCTCGAGATTCATGGGGATCACCTGATTCTCGTAACCCAGCATCGCATACCATCGCGGGCTGTAATAGGTCTCCTGGGTAGCCAGATTCCATTCCCAGATGGCATCGGCGGTGGCGGACACGGATAGAGACAGCCTGCGTTCACTTTCCCGCAGCGCCTGCTCGGTTGCTTTCATCGCAGTGACGTCATTGCCGATGGCCAGAATTTCCTGAACATTGCCCTGCCCGTCCAGGATGGCCTTGTTGGCCCAGACAACCCAGACGCTCCGGCCGTCTTTGGTGATGTTCTCATTGTGTGTGTAGCGCTCGGAATGGACAACGATGTCCCTATCCAGTGCGTCCAGGTCGCCGCCGGTGCTCTGTTCACCCTTGGGTACGAGGAGCATCACGTTCCGACCGATCAGCTCCTTTGCCGAATACCCGAAAAAACGCAAGCCGAAATCATTGACAAACCGGATGACGCCCCGGTGGTCGCAGCGTAAAATGATGCTGTTGGCGGTTTCCAGCAGCTCGCGGTACTTTCTCTCGCTGGCGGCCACAGCCTCTGTGGCCCGCTTGCGCGCGGTGATATCTTCGGCGACGAAACCGCACCTTGGGTAGCCTGAATCGCCGGCCGGGACCGGCGTGACCGTTGCGCTAACCCAGGCAGCCCCCCCTGCAAAGCGGGGCTGTTGGTACTCGAACCGGACAGTGCTGTGGTCGGCCTGGCACTGGTGGTAGGCGTCGAGCCAAAGCGCATTGATCTCGTGGTTGGGGTTGAGCTCGGCAAAATCGCGTCCGGGGATTCGGTCGGGGGTGGTGTCGAAGAATGCGGCGACAAGTGTGTTGCCGTGAACGGCAATAACCTTTTCGCCATGGAGTTCGACCATGCCCATCATGAGTGGGGAACTGTCGTAGAAGGCTTGAAGCGTGGCCTGACTCTGGCGCAAGGCCTCCTCGGCCCTCCTGCGCTCGGATATATCTCGGCTGGAACCGGCAACGAAGGCGACCTGCCCGTCTGGTCCCAGTATGGGTGACAAGACATTTTCGAAATAGCCACCGAGGCCAGTGGTGCTTGTGTAATGGGTCACATTGATAACCACTTCCCCGGTTTGGCAAACACGCCTCACGCCGTCCAGCAACAGCCTCTCGACGCTCTCCGGATAATTCAGGTCGCGCATGGTTTTACCGACCGCTTGCCCAGCGGACATATTCCAAAGATCCAGAAGTTTTTTGTTCGCGAAGGTAAAGCGCCCCTCGGGATCGAAGATATAGACATAGTCCTGCACAGAGGAAAGCACCGCGTCCAGCTCCCGGGATCGCTTTTCCAGCAGTTCAGTGGTTCTAAGCAGGTTTCCCTCGATCTTCTTGATGTCGGTGATGTCCGCGCCAGTGGTGATGAAGCGGTTTCCCAGAGGAACGAAGGCAAACCGGAAGTATTTGTCGAGATGGGGAATATAGTCTTCATAGACGTGGGGTACACATTCGGTCATGATTTTGTGTACCACGGGGAGGTGGTGTTCGGTTGCACCCGGGCCGAAAATCTCATCGGCGGTTTTTCCCCTTATTTCGTCAACCGTTTTTTTGCCCCAGCTTTTGAGTGTCGGCGGGTTGACATCCACCAGCCGCCAGGTTCTGATCTGTCCGGATTCGTCGCGGACCACCTGCCAGAAATGCACCTCTTCGGTCATGTTTTCGAACAGGTTGCGGTATTTGGCTTCGCTCTCGCGCAGCGCCGCATCGGCCATATGGCGTTCGGTAATGTCACGAACCATGCCCACCGAGCGGACAATCCGGCCACCGTGGTCCCTTAGATGCTCGCATCGCTCGAGCACATGGCGAACCTCCCCATCGGGCCGGACGACCCGGTGCTCAACCTCATAGCTGTCCCGATTTTCCCGCAAAGAACCCGCATAGGCGTCGTCAACTTTTTGCCGGTCATCGGGGTGCACAGAATTTAAAAAAGCCGCGTATGTCGCATCGAACTGCTGGGGCTGCAGGCCGAATATGCGGTACACTTCATCGGACCAGGTCAGTTGGTTGTTTTGCAGGTCCAGTTCCCAGCCGCCCAGATGGGCGATCTCCTGGGACCGTTTCAGGCGCTCTTCGCTCTGCTTGATGGTGTGGGTCTTTCTGGCGACCTCGCGCTTCAAATACCAGGCGCTCGAGATCCCGATCAACGCCAGGAGCGGCAAAAGGATGAAAAACATGTATTTGGCGATCCTTGCCGGGCTGACGGCGGGCTGCGGCAGGATCGGACCGAACCACTTGTCATACAGTTCATCGTATTTGCCGGTGGTGACGACCAGGGCCAACCCCTCGTTCAGGCGCGCCAGCAGTTCCTTGTCACCCTCCTTGACGGCGATACAAATTTTTTGCTCGAACCCGGAGAGCGGGTCGGTGGCAGGTTTCAAGCTCGATTCATTAAATGAACGCACGCATACCACATTCGAAAGACCTAGTTTTTTGATGAGCTGAAGCCCGACCAGTTGCTGAGCGATCACTGCGTCATGCTTGCCGTCGGAAAGCAGCCTCATCGCTGTTTCGATGCTGTCGGTGGGGATCAGCCGGTCGGTAAGCTTCCTTCTGAGCGCATATTCGTGCGTCATGTCGTCCCGCATGACCAGAACTTCTTTTGCCTTCAGATCGGTCTCGTCCTGAATTGAATTTTCACCCCGGCGAACGAAAATGGTGCCATGCATCCGCAGGTACGGTGCCGTGAAATCAAAGGCCTTGTCACGTTCCGCCGAGTGCGCGACCAGGGGAAGGACGTCGAGTTCACCATTGGCCAGTCCGGTCTTGATTGCATGCCAGGGACCGACCTTGAATGTGATCTCCAAACCGACGGCGCTGACGACAGCCTTTAGAAGATCCACCGAAAATCCATCCGCGCCGCCGTCGTCGCGAACCAACGCAAAGGGCGGATAGTCCAGTTCACTCGCCGAGGAGAGTACCCTGGGGAAGGAATTGGGATGGTCGCCGCTGTCTGCCGCGCAGGCTAACCCCGCAAACAGGAACGGCAAAAAGACCAACAGTCGGGTGAAGATCCAACGGGAAGGCTGACTCAACATGAAACCCCTGCTTTCGGCTAGGCATCCCCTATGTGGTAGTCAGGATAAAGTTTTCTGATGCAATCCGGGCATATACCGTGAGTAAACTCAGCCTCGGAGTGATCCCTGATATAGGTTTCAATTTGATTCCAGTAGCCCTTGTCATCGCGGATTTTTTTGCAGGCGGAGCAGATGGGCAGCATTCCCGACAGCGTTTTGATTTTACCCATCGCCTCTTTTAAATCCGCGATCATCGCATCTTTTTCTGCTTCGGCGCGTCTTCGGTCGCTGATATCACGAAATACCAGGACCACACCGATAATACAGCCGCCCAGGTCACGAATGGGCGCAGCGCTGCTCTCTATGGGCACTTCCCTGCCGCCATGACCGAGAAGCAACGTGTGCACTTTCAAATCCATATTCCTGCCGCTTGCGAGCACATCCTTGAACGGATCGGTCAGGACCTTTCGCGTGAACCCATCCATCACGCCAAAGACCTCCTTCAACTGCTTTCCGGTCGCTTCTTCTAAGGGCCAGCCGATGAGGGAGGCCGCCACCGGGTTGATGAAGGTGATGCAACTGTCTGCATCGGTGGCAATGACGGCATCGCCGATGCTCGACAGGGTCACCCGCAGCAATTCGCGCTGCTGACGCAGCTGTCGCTCGGCCCTGTGCTTGAAAAGGGCCAGTTCGATCTGAATCTTCAGATCGTGTTCATCAAAGGGTTTGAGGATATAGCCGAAAGGTCCGGTAAGCTTGGCGCGGGACAATGTAGCCTGATCGGAATGGGCCGTCAGATAGACCACCGGCACGTCGAGCCGTTCCTGCACCGCCTTGGCCGTTTCGATGCCGTCCAGCGGACCTTTCAACTGGATATCCATCAGAATCAGCTGGGGGTTGCGGGTCCGTGCCATGTCCAGGGCTTCCTGGCCCTGTGAGGCGATTCCCGCGACCGCAAATCCGATGTGCTTCAGTTTGATCTCCAAATCTGCTGCAACGACGGACTCATCCTCGACAATGAGAATATCGGTTTTCACATGCAAAGCGCACCTCTTATCCTGCCGGACGATTGCCTAACATTCGCCGCTGAGGCCAAATTGTTTGTACATACCAATAACAACGCTCGGTCTGCAATCCCGTATTACTATATCGCCGATCGATTCTGGGCCTATGGCCTCACCAGCAGCACCTCATCGTTTTCAAACGCTTTGCGGCGAACATTGGAAAACATCTCCAGCAGTTTGGGCACAGTGAGCTTTTGTTTTTCCGCACCGGTGACGTCAATGATGATTTCACCGGCATCCATCATGAGCAGGCGGGTGCCGTAGGCAATCGCATGGTTCATGTTGTGGGTGATCATCAAGGTGGTCAGACGATGTTCACTGATGAAGCGGGTGGTCAGATCCATCACGATGGCGGCGTTGCGCGGATCCAGGGCCGCCGTGTGCTCGTCCAGCAGCGCGATAGACGGATTGGAGAGTACCATCATCAGCAGGGTCAATGCCTGGCGCTGCCCCCCTGACAGGGTGCTGACGTTCTCCTTCATGCGCGATTCCAGCCCCATCTCCAGTTTCACCAGCTGGCGCTTGAAACGGGCCCGCGTCTTGCGGTTGAGGCTGATCACCGGCCACTTGAAGCCCTTTTTGCAGGTAATCATCATGTTGTCTTCCAACGTCATGTTGGAGGCGGTGCCGGCCAGCGGATCTTGGAAAATCCGACCCATGGTTCCGGCCCGTTTGTACTCCGGATGGCCGGTGACATCCACCCCCTTGATGAAAACACTGCCGGATGTGGGTGACAGGTTGCCTGAAATCAGGTTGAACAAGGTGGTCTTGCCGGCGCCGTTGCTGCCGATGATGGTGACAAATTCACCGGCATCCACCGTCAGGTTCAGGTCCCGGATCACCGTTTTAGCGCTGGGTGTACCCACATGAAAGGTGCAGTTGAGATCCTTGAGGCGAATCATGCGGCGGTTCCCCCTTTTCCGCGAATACGGCGGTAGTTGGTCACGGCCAGGGAGGCGATGATCAGAACGCCGGCGATCAGCTTCAGGTCGTTGGGGGTCATGTTGACATAGTAGCCGTAGAAGCGGCCCAGATACATGATGGCCTTGAACAGGATCGCGCCCAGGATCACGCGCAGGGTAAGCATACCGATGCGGTTGGATTTGATGATAAACTCGCCCAGCATGACCGAAGCCAGACCGGACACGACGATCCCCTGGCCCAGATTAACGTCGGCAAAGCCCTGGTACTGGGCAGCGAAAGCGCCGGACAGCGCCACCAGCCCATTGGAGAGGCCCACGCCGATAACTTTGAGGGTGGCTGGATTGACCCCCTGGACCTTGACCATCTGTTCGTTGTTGCCCAGGGCGCCGAACACCAACCCCATATCCGTGTGAAAGAACAGATCCAGGGCAAACTTGATCGCCAGAACGACCATGGCGAAGAAAATCAGCGCGGCCCAGTCGGGGGCGATAATATGGCGTGTGGCCGCGGTGACCTGCGTGATGATCGTATCCACGCGCAGAAGCGGCAGGTTGGCCCGGTTGTCCAGAATGCGGATATTAACCGAATAGAGCATGGTCATGGTCAGGATGCCGGCCAGAAGGTGGGGCACCTTGAGCCGGTTGTGGATGGCCGCGGTGACGAATCCGGCCAGCACCCCGCCGGCAAAAGCCATCAGCAGCCCCACAAGCGGGTGGACGCCACCGGTGAGGGCCGTGGCCATGATCACCGCGCCCATGGGGAAGCTGCCGTCGACGGTAAGGTCCGGGAAATCGAGGATACGGAAGGTGAAAAACACCCCCAGAGCCATGATGGCGTATATCAACCCTTCGACAAAGATTCCTTCAAGCATGGTGAGTCAGCCTTCGGGTTGGCAGCGGCGAAAAAGGCGGAAAACCGGTATTTCCCGGCCTTCCGCCTTCCTTTGTGTTCAGATGTTCGCGTGTCAGGGTCTGCAACTTACTGTTTGATCAGTTGGCCGTCCTCGACAATGGTGTTGGCCTTGACGATGACATCTTCCGGGAAGCCCAAGCCCAGATCGTCGGCCACATCCAGGTTGATCAGCAGATCCACGTCGGACGCATCGGTCATGAAAATAGTGGGGATGGTTTCAGGCTTTTCGCCCTCGAGAATTCGAATCACCAGGCGGCCGGTGGCCTTGCCCATCTTGTAGTAGTCGAACCCCCAGGCGGCCAACACCGGCGTGGTCTCAGCGCTGCTGGGGTCGGCGGACATGACCGGGATTTTATATTTATTGGCCACGCTGGTCACGGCGGCCAAGGCCGACACCACGGTGTTGTCATTGGAGATGTAGATGCCGTCCACCCGACCCGCGATGGTCTGGACGGCCTGCTTCACCTCGGCGGAGTTGGATACGGTGGTTTCAACGAACTTGATGCCCATCTCCTGGCACACCTGCTTGGCAATGGCGGCCAGGCTTACGGCATTGGCTTCGCTGCTGGCATAGACGTGGCCAAGTGTCTGAATGGGCTTGATGCGGTTGAGCAGTTCAATCTGGGCCTTTACCGGGGTCATGTCGGAGATGCCGGTGACATTCTTCTCACCCTTTTGGGTTGACCCGATCAACCCCGCACCCACCGGATCGGTGACTGCACTGTATACCACCGGACGATCCTTAAGTACATTGACCAGAGCCTGGGCCGTGGGCGTGGCGATGCCGACGGCCAGGGTCACATTTTCGGCTTTGAACTTCTGGGCGATGGAAGCGGCCGTGGACATCTCGCCATTGGCGTTCTGCAGGTCAAATCGGGCATGCGGGTATTTGGCGGAGACCACTTCCTGAATCCCCTTCTCTATAGCATCCAGCGCCGGATGGGAGACAATTTTGGAGATGCCGATGAGAATCTGTTCGGATGCGGCCGCAGAACCCCCGACAACCCACCCAACCAATACCAGTATGACGGCAAGGGCGCACAAACACTTTCTCATGTACCTTTTTCCTTTCCTTTCCACAGGATTTTCTTTATGTACTGATGAGCAGAAACAAAAACAAACGCTCCTTAAGTATATAGGGAGGCAGGTAAAATCAAGACCTTTTTCCTGCACCCGACAATGAAAACCCAATCGGATCCATTCGGCTGCCTCCAGCCGCGACCCAAAAGGCCGACCCCATGAAAACCGTCACCCGTGAACTGATCGATATCTTCGCCCGGACAGATGACCGCAAAGAGATGGAAGTGCTTTTCCGGGAAATCTTTACCCCCAGTGAAATCGACACCCTGACCTTGCGCTGGCAACTGCTCAAGGATCTATACGCAGGCAAGACCCAGCGCAGGATTGCCGCTGAACACAAGATCAGCCTGTGTAAAATCACCCGCGGCTCCAAGCTCCTGAAAGCCAGAGGCAGCTACCTAAAAAAGGTGCTCGATGACATGTACGAAACGAAAAAGAGGGCGTAACGATACGATGGGGCTGCAGTCCGGTGATGATCATTTCTTCACATCCTTTTCCGCACCTGACATGTGCCTGGCCTTATTTGCACGGATGCACCGATTCGGCATGGCATAGCGATAAATCAAATTGAGGAGACATACCATGGGAATGACAACGGATGAACTCTACTTTAAACCCCGTCTTCAGGTCGTCAACGACGCCCAGATTGCCCAGATTCATATGGCCACGCTGGATGTGCTGGAGCGCACGGGCATCAAGATCACGCACCCGAAAGCCCTGGAAATCCTGGCCGGCGGCGGCGCCAGGGTCAACGGCGACCGGGTCAAGATTCCGGGGTGGCTGGTGGAAGATGCCATCCGCAAAGCCCCTTCCCGCATCGTTCTGGCCAAGCGCACCGGTGAACGCACCATCTTCCTGGAGCGGGACAAGAGCTATTTCGGCCCCAGCCTGGACTGTGTGGACTACCTGGATCCCAAAACCCATCAGCGCACCCGTTTTGTCAGCGACAACGTCAAAGCCACGGCGGCCCTGTGCGATGCCCTGCCCAACTTTCAGTGGTGCATGACCATCGGCATGGCCGACGACGTGCCTGCCGACATCGCCGACCGGGTCATCGCCCGCAAGGTGTTTGAAAACTGCAAGAAACCCCTCGTGTTCTGCTGCAAGGACACCAACAGCGTCAAGGACACTTATGACATGGCCCTGCTGCTGTGCGGCGGCAAGGAGAAGTTCGACGAGGCACCCACCATCGTGCACTACTCTGAGCCCATTTCACCCCTGGTCTATTTCGACCCGGCCATCGACAAGATCATGTACTGTGCCGAGAAACGCATCCCACTGATCAATTTTCCGGCACCCCAGTGCTGCGGCAGTTCCCCGGCCACCTTCGCCGGTGCCCTGGTTCAGGCCAGTGCCGAATCCCTCAGCGGTCTGGTGGTCCACCAGCTGGTGGCTCCAGGCGCGCCCTTTATCTACGGGGCTTTCACCACCATCATGGACATGCGTTCCACGGTCTTCTCCTACGGTGCCGTGGAGATGAGCCTGATGACCGCGGCCATGGCTCAGATGGCCCAGAATTACAAGCTGCCCTTCTTCGGCACCGCCGGCGCCACGGACGCCAAATTCTGTGACGCCCAGGCCGGCGCCGAGGCTGCACTCCAGATTCTTTCCGCCGCCACGGCCGGCTCGGGACTTGTGCACGACTGCAGCAGCTGGATGGACCACGGATCCTTGGCCTCACCGGAATTCATGGTGCTGGTCCACGACATCGTCGATTCGGTAAACCATTACATGCAGGGCATCCCCGTGACCGAGGAGACCCTGGCGCTGGGCGTGATCCACCGCGTGGGTCCGGGCGGACATTATCTCCAGGATCCCCATACCCTCAAGAATTTTAAAAAGATAAAATACTCCGAGATCTTCGAGCGCATGGTCTATGACCAGTGGCGCAGCGCCGGTGCCAGGACATTCGAGCAGCGGCTTCAGGAAGTAACCTTGAAAAAGATGGCCCATCGGCCGGAACCGCTGCCGGAAGAAACCCTTAAAACCCTGGACGACATGCAGCAGGGCTGGCACTGACAACCAGGCAGGAATAAAATGCCGTCATCCCAATCCGCTCAACGTCTCACAACAGTTTCCGGTGTCCTTGCCGTGCTGCTTGCGGCCGCCTGCTGGGGCGCATCGGGAATCTTCGTCAAGCTCATCATGGCCGCTGGCCCGGTCTCGTCCCTCTGCCTGGCGTTCTGGCGGGATACCGCCGCTTTTGCCGTCTTTTTCACCCTGGCCGTGAGTGTTGACCGCGACCGGATTGTGATCCGCCGGGCGGATGGGTTGCGGTTGCTGGGAATGGGCATCAGTCTGGGATTTTTCCACGTGGTCCTCAATTTGGGCTACCGCCTCAACGGGGCGGCCATCACCACCATTCAGCAGGCCGCCATGCCGGCCATCGTTCTGGTAGCGGCCCGGATCGTCTGGAAAGAGCCGCTCACCGAATTAAAGCTCTTCTGCCTGGCCATCATCGCCGTGGGAACGGTTCTGGTCTCCGGGCTTCTCAAGGCCGACGCCCCGGATGTCACCGCCGGGGGCATTCTGGTCGGTTTTTTGGTGCCTTGCCTGTATGCCGGTTGGAGCCTTTTCGGCAAGGCCCTGCGCACGGGTTACAGCGCCCTGGTCACCTTGTCCTGGGCCTTCGGAATCGCGGCCCTGATTCTGCTGCCGTTCCAGCTGCTTACCGGCGACCGTTTCATTCCCCGGCTGCCATCCATCGGGTGGGTATGGTTCGCCGGGTTGACTGGCATCTCCACGGCTGGCGGTTTTTTCGCCTTCACCTTCGCACTGGGGCGTTTGCCCGCCGGCATGGCCACCATTCTGGTGATGTCCGAAATTGCATTTGCCGTGGTCTACGCCCGCCTCTTTCTGGCTGAAATCCTCACGCCGCTGGAGATTGCCGGCACCATCGTGATTGTGGCCGGTGTGATCATACTGCTGATCCCCGGGACGACGGCGGCACAGATCCGGTCGGGTTGGCGCCAATAATACACCCACCGCGGCCCTTTTCCTTCAGCCCAACGGGAACGCCTTGCATAATCGATCGATCTATTATGCCATCGTATCTATTGATTTGACCGATGATCTATGGGTCCCTATTATATGCCCTTATGGATGGATCCGTCAGCGTGACCCTATGGCCCGCTGAACGCATTCGTTCACAAATACAAGATCTTAAAACGATAACTGGCTGCGGTGGACGACTACCGCCCCAGATAAAACTTTAGTCAAAACTGGAGGAGACCATGAACCACACTCTGCCCGAACTTCCCTATGCATATGACGCCCTGGAACCTTATTTGGATTCCCGAACCATGGAAATTCATCATACAAAACACCATCAGACCTATGTGGACAAGCTGAATGCCGCCCTCAAGGAGCATGCAGCGTTCCACGCCAAACGTGCCGACGAACTCTTAAAAGACCTGCACGCGATCCCCGAGAGTATCCGAACGGCTGTGCGCAATCACGGTGGGGGGCATGTCAACCACTCGTTCTGGTGGCCACTGTTGAAAAAGGAGGTTGCTTTTGGCGGGCCCATCGCCGATGCCGTCGCAAAACGATTCGGCAGCCGTGAGAAATTCAAAGAGACCTTTTCAAATACCGCCGCCCTGCTTTTCGGCAGCGGGTGGACCTGGCTGGTGCTGGACCGGGGCAGCCTGGAGATCGTGGCGACGCCCAACCAGGATAACCCGATCAGCCAGGGAAAAACACCGCTCATGGGCATTGATGTCTGGGAGCATGCCTACTACCTGAAATACCAGAACCGCCGGCCGGATTATGTCGCCGCCTTTTTCAATGTGGTCAACTGGGACCGGGTAAACGACATCTATACCGCAGCAAGGTAACCCTCGGCTGCGAAATTTTCCCTCGATGGAAGCGCCAACAATGACGCCCTTGGTTCTGGGCGGCGGCCTGCTGGCCCGTGGTGTGGTGTGCGAATTGCGTGAGGACGCGGATGACCTTTTTTTTCTTTTCTTTTCGAAAGGGTGTTGGATGGTGGCCGCCTCTTGTAAATAAGTGAATACTTCGTATACTAATGGTTCCCAGACATCGATGGCTGCCGTCAACTTAACCGGAAGGAAGGTCAATATGGTCGAACTGAAAGCCCTCAAACCCGAAGCGGTTCCAGCCGCGCTCGAAATGGCCGAACGCTATCGTCTGCTCAATGAGCCGGACGGGGCGGAGAGCATCTGCCTGGATATCCTGGCGGTCGCCCCCGACAATCAGGAGGCCCTGATCCTCCTTCTGCTGGCATTGACCGACAAGTTTTCCGAAAGCGGGCTCAACCCATCGTTTGAACAGGCCCGGGATCTGGTGACCCGGCTGGACAGCGCCTACTGCAAATCCTACTATAGCGGGATTGTGTTCGAGCGCCGGGCCAAATTTCATTTCAATCAGGGTGGGCCCGGTTCAGGCGCCGTGGCTTATGACTGGTTCGTCAAAGCCATAAAATCCTACGGTGAAGCGCTGTCCGGTTGCGACCCCGACAACCAGGATGCCGTCCTGCGCTGGAACGCCTGCGCCCGGTTCATCAACAGCCACCCCGAAGCCAAAGGGGATGGCGATGCCGATCATCCCGAAATGCTGCTGGACGCTTTCGATACGCCCCACTGAGACGTCGCATTCAGTTGTCGGCCTTTTTCTCATTGTGTTTCTCGATCATTCGTTTGGTCTGGTTGATCCGCTTGGTGATCAAAATGGAGCGCGGGCATGCTTGCGTGCATTTGAAATGGTTCTGGCAGGACCACACGCCGTCGGGTTGATCCAGCACGGGCAAACGCGCCTCGAATCCACGATCACGCGTGTCGGCGATAAAGCGGTAGGCCTGGGAGATAGCCGCCGGTCCGAGGAAATTGGTATTGTCGCCCAATACCGGACAGGCCGAGTAGCACGACGCGCACAGGATGCAGTTGGTGGTGTCATCGAATTGCATGCGTTCATCCTGGGACTGAATGCGTTCTTTTTCAGCCACCGGTTCGTCATTGATCAAAAATGGCTTGACCGCCCGGTATTTCTTGAAAAACTCGGCCTGATCGACAATCAGATCACGCTGAACCGGCAGGTACCTGAGTGGTTCCAGCACGACGGTATCGCCGTCCTTTTGGGCCACCTCCTTGACTAGGGTCTTGCAGGCCAGGCCATCCTTGCCGTTTATGCGCATGGCATCCGACCCGCAGACGCCGTGGGCGCAGCTCTTGCGAAAGCCCAGACTGCCGTCCTGAAAGCGTTTGACCAGCATCAGTGCATCCAGCAGCCGCTGGTTGGGACCCACCTTCACCTTGAATTCCTGAAAGTAGGGGGCGTCGTCGACGTCGGGGTTGTAACGCTGGATGTTGAGGATGATATTCATGATCGGCTCCTTGGAATCAATACGTACGCGGTTTGGGTTCCCAGATGGATGTGTCCACCGCTTTATGGTCAAGCCTGACCGTATCCCCTTCTAAATAGGCCAGGGAGTGCTTGAGCCAGTTGTCGTCGTCTCTTTGCGAGAAGTCCTCCCGGCTGTGGGCCCCGCGGCTCTCCCGGCGGTCGAGAGCCGCCGCTGCCGTCAGCAGCGATAGATCCAGCAGGTTGCCCAGCTCGATGATTTCCAGCAGGTCGGTGTTGAACGGCTTGGCAGTATCCTGCACACGCACGGAGCGATAGCGCTGCCGCAGGGCCTGAATGTGATCCACGGCCGCCTGCATCTCTTTCTCATTGCGATAGATTCCCACTTTTTCCATCATGGTGGTCTGCATCTCATCGGTGATGTGCCCGCCGTGGGGACCGGATGAACCGTCGGTCAGGCGTTCGATAAAGGCACGCGCCTCGTCGGCGGCGGCTGCATCCGGCTGGGGCATATCGGCCTGCTTCACGTAATCGCCGATGTGCTGTCCCGCCCGCCGGCCGAACACCACCAGGTCTAAAAGGCTGTTGGTCCCCAGACGATTGGCCCCGTGCACGGAAACGCATGCACATTCCCCGGCCGCGTATAGGCCGTCGACGATGGTTCCGGCAGCGTCCATGATCACCCGCCCGTGCACGTCCGTGGGGATGCCGCCCATGGCATAGTGCGCCGTGGGCAGCACCGGTATGGGCGTTTCGGCCGGATCGATACCCAGGTAGGTGTTGCAGAAGCCGGTAATGTCGGGCAGTTTGCTGGACAGGACCGCTTTGCCCAGGTGCGTGGCGTCCAGATGGACGTAATCGTCAATCTGACGGTCCCCACGAATTCCCTGGCCGGCGCGGATCTCAGTCAGAATGGATCGGGCGACAATGTCCCGGGGGGCCAGGTCCAGCAGTGTGGGCGAGTAGCGCTGCATGAAGCGCTCCCCGTCGCGGTTGCGCAGGATGCCGCCCTCGCCGCGCACCGCCTCGGAAATAAGGATGCCCAGCCCCATGATGCCGGTGGGATGAAACTGGAAGAACTCCATGTCTTCTAGTGGAATCCCGCGCCGGGCGCATACCGCCGGACCGTCGCCGGTATTGGCGTAGGCGTTGGAGGTGATCTTGAAAATGCGCCCAAAACCGCCGGTGGCGAACAGGACAGCCTTGGCGGCGAAGACATGCAGCTCGCCGGTGGCCAGTTCCACGGCCACGACGCCCTGGGAGGTGCTCCCGTCCAGGAGCAGATCCACGACCTGAAACTCGTCGAAAAAGGCGACCTCATTTTTGATGCACTGCTGATAGAGGGTCTGCAGGATCATGTGACCCGTGCGATCGGCAGCATAGCAGGCCCGACGAACGGGCCCCTGGCCAAAATTGCGCGTATGCCCGCCGAAGCGGCGCTGGTCGATGCGTCCCTCGGGTGTACGGTTGAATGGCAGGCCGCGGTTTTCCAAATCGTAGACTGCCTGGACAGCCTCTTCGGTAAGAATTTTGGCCGCCTGCTGATCGACGAGGTAGTCACCACCCTTGACCGTGTCGAAGGCGTGCCATTCGGGTTTGTCCTCTTCCACATTACCCAATGCGGCGCTGATGCCGCCCTGGGCGGCACCGGTATGGCTGCGGATGGGATAAAGCTTGGAGAGAACCGCTGTTTTGGACTGCTGACTGGCCTCCAGTGCGGCGTAGAGTCCGGCACCGCCGGAGCCGACAATCACCGTGTCGAATTGATGGATCACGAGCACCTCCTTTTGGTTTATCTCGGTTTCAACCCGAATACCGGGCACCTCAATTTCTTAGGGGGTTCCCGATCTACTGAATTTTTGGTAGCGGCCCACAAGCATGACGCCTCAACCGCGACCAGCACCAGGTTAACCGCCTATAATCTCATTTAATCCGTCAATAATGAGCGTTAATTCCTCCTCAGGTGCTTTTGCTATTTTCTTGCCGATCCGCTGCGTTGAAAACGTTCGAATCTGACTGAGCTTCACCCAAGATTTTTTGGGCAGATCGGTATCCACAAGTTCCAGGGTCAGCGGATAGCCAGCCCTTTGTGGTTGACTGGTGATTGCCACAGCAATGACAGTACCGGATCTCTCATTGAACACATTGTGGCTTAAAATAAGAACAGGGCGCAAGCTGCCCTGTTCGCTGCCAATTTCTGGGTTCAAATATGCCCAGTGGATGTCACCCCTCAGTATTGTGGCCATTCTTCCAACTCCGGCAGGAAGCCTTTCTCCGCCAAGGATTGTTCGAATTCTGGATTCAGTTTGGCGCACTCCTGGGCCAGACGGCTTTTCTCAATGCGCATGAGTTTTTCGTTGACAGCCTGCTGGATAGCCTTGCTCCGGTTTGGAAAAAATTTCGATTTAACAAGAATATCTAAACGTTTAAGTGTCTTGTCATCCATTGTAATTGCGATTTTTGATGCTGCCATTTAACCACCCCCGGTATGCAGTATGACAATATATCATACCATGGCGGCTTGCAAGCTAAATTTGCCTGACTTACCATTGGGTTGGGGAAACAGCAGGCATCAATGGCTTACATGGGCGCATCGAATGGTTGGGCATAACCGGTCAGCTCCACATAACCGAGGCCGTCGATCGCCTTTTCGTTGCGGGTGCCTTTGGCTTGAACACTGCCTTCCCAATATACCAAATTGGTGCTTTTCGGGGTGCGCATCTCCTGGTCGTCCAGGTTGGCCCTGAGGATCAATTCCAAGTCCAGCGGGACCACGGCCACCCGCCACTTTACCGGGTAGCGTGCGCCGCTGTGGGGACTGGTCCAATGCGACAGCGGCTGAATGCGCAGGTCAGTGGGCCGCAGGGTCTGCGTGCGTCCTGAAGGCGCAACGAATGTGCCGCCGGAGGCCGGATTCAGGGTTCCATCCCCATGACGCAGCAAAAAGATCATAAGCTCGGTCCGGTCACTCAACTGAAGGCCGAACCAATCCCAACCGGCGATTCCCGGCTGCAGTGGCGCCGTGCTGAATTCGTGGTCCATCCAGGCCGATCCCTGCACCTCATGGTGGTTTCCGTCCACCGTCAGGGTGCCTGCGGCCTTCAGGCGGGTAAAGGAGTAGTAGCAGCTGGCCCGCTCGGACGACTCTCCTTTGCGGCTGTAGCCGCCATCTCCGTGCATGACCACAGGCTTGTCCGAGGTCAGGTCGAGGGCCAGAGCAAATGCATCGGCGCTGGCCTGCAGGCGGTGACCCTGGGGCGCAATAACCGCCTGCCAGCCATGGAGGTGGATGGTTACCATGCCGCCCACCTGGCCCACCCCGGCCATGGAGAGCACCGGGCGGGCCATGCGTTCGGCCTGCAGATGGCGGCCGCCGCCGATGTCGCTGATTGCGGCATGAGCCAGGTAGATCTGGTCGGTGCGCCAGGCCGAGGCCGGATCCGGCCACTGTTTGCGTTCATCGGGCGGTCGCAGCCCGCTGCGGAAGAAGGTCAACTGAAAGCCGAAGCGGCGGTTGTCGCCATCGGTCACATTACCCGTGTAATACCACCATTCGGTGCGGTAATCCGTGTGGGGGCCATGATCGGCGGGAAAGGAGAACCGGCAGGGACCGGTGACCTGCTTGAATCCGTCGTCCGCCGCGGTCGCCCCAAAGGCGGTAAACGCAATCAGGAACACGGTCCGGATGAGAAGGCCATCGTGCCTGCAGGGTCCCATTTTGTTAATTCCTTTCCAATCAAAATTATTGGCGCGTTCCTCCGCGAAGCAGCATGGCCGGTGACACGCTCAGGGCCAAGTTGACCGCCGGCAGGGCGGCCAGCAGGGCTGCAGCGAAAATCAACGGCACGGCCATCAGTAGAGACGGCCAGTCGACCTGGTAGACAAAGGTCCATCCGAACGATTGCCGGTTGACGACGAAAATCAGCAGGGTCGACAGAATGAACCCGCAGGCCAGCCCGGCCGCCTGGCCAACCATCACGATCAGTCCCGCTTCCCAGAAAATCATCTGCCGCAGCTGGGCGGCGCTGCCGCCCACGGCGCGGATGGTGTTGAGCTGTCGGCGGCGCTGAAGTACCAGCACGGCCAGGGTCGTGGCGATCCCCAGGGCAGCCACCACCAGGGCAATCAGCAGCAGGACGGTGGTGATGGCAAATGTTTCGTCGAATATGCGCAGGACTGCCTGGCGCAGGCTTTGGCCCTCAATCATCTCTATCGTCTCCCCACAGCAGTTCAAAAGCGAGGTGCGCACCCGGTCGACGGCACCCGCCAGACCGGGGCCGCGCTCGGAAAAATTGATCTGCACGCCGCTCCAGGTTGGATCGTCGAAGCGCCGTTGGTAGTGGGTCAGCGAATAATACACCGCGCCGCCCCGGGTGCGATAGTCGCGAAAGACGCCCAGGATCGGCGCGTCGAGCAGATGACTTCCAATCTGCACCCGATAGCGGTCGCCGGTTCTCAGACCGGTGCTGTTGGCGAATACCTCGGATACCGCAACGCCCTTGCCGGCGATCAAATCGGCTTCGGTCCGCCGGGTGTCGCCGCCCATCCAGATAAATCGACTGCGCCGTGCATAGGCGCCGTAATCCATGGCCTCGAATAGGTGTTGGTGTCCGTTGACCTGCAGTTCCAGGCGATGCGTGGGCACCAGCTCCACGGGAACCGGCAGTGCCTGTACCGCTGCAACGACCCGGGGCGGCAACGGGTCCCGGAAACGATTCAGTTCGGCCAGTCTGGGTCGGACGTAGATGTCGCCGGCGATGCTTTGCTGCACCCACAGGGCCACGGTGCTGCGGAAGCTGTGGATCATGACCACCAGGGCCGTGAAAAGGGCCACCGCCGTGATCAACGCGCCCACGGATATCGCCGTCTGGACACCGCTCTGTTTGAGATAGCCGGCGGCTAGGAAGGCCGGTTGGCCGCCCAGACGCAGCAGCCGCGGCGGCAGCAGCCGACCGAATTGCTGCAGCATCAGGGGGGCCAAGAGCGCGAAGCCGACAAACAGCAGCAACGCCGCCAGGTATCCGGGCAGGGAGATCGACGGTGGACTGGGAAGTCGGGCGATGGGATAGACCAGCACCAGCAGGCCGACGCCTCCCAAGGCCATGCGTCGTATCAGCTGTGGCCGGATATTGGCGGTGGGGGCGATGTCCAGCGCTTCGCGCGGGGGTACGCGCATGGCCTCACGAGCCGGCTGCAGGGCAGCCAGAATCGCCACGGTCAGGGTGACACCAAGGGAGAGCAATATTTCCCAGGGGTCCAAGGTCAGCCCATCCACCTGCACACGAACGAAAAGCACGGACACGGTCCGGCTGACACCGGCCAGCAGGGTTTTGACCAGCAGGCTGCTGATCGGCAGGGCCAACAGCCATCCGCACAGGCCGATAAAAGCCCCCTCGCCCACGAACAGGAAAAAGAGCAGCCGCCCCGACGCACCGGTGGCCCGCATGACCGCCAGCTCGCGTCGACGGGCGGCAGCATTGAGCGCTACCAGGCTGTATACCAGAAACATGCCCACGAACAGGGATACGAAGCTCAAGAAGGTGAGACTGAGCTGGTAGCCCCGGATCATCCCCTGCCCGCTTTCACTGGGTGCCGAGGGCGACTGCATGACGGCGCCGGCGGGCAGCAGCGGTTGCAGAATGGTCGATGCGTCCCCCGCAGCGTCAGGCTTCAACCGTATATCGATGCGGTCCGCCAGGCCGAACTGGCCGGTGAATTCCTGGAAGGTGGCAATGTCGCACAGGGCGATGCGGCCGCCCTCAACCAGGGCCAGCCCTTGGGTATCCAACTGGGCCAGCACCTTGAAATCCAGGGTCTGCCGGGAGTGAACCAGCTTGATCGATTGACCCTCCCGCCAGCCAAACTGCTCGCCCAATTGTTGCCCGATCAGCAAGCTAAAGGGCTGGGTCATCATCGACGCCCAGTCGGCCTCCCCGCCTCCGCCTGGGGCTCGAACCGTCCAGCTGCGCAGGTCGCGGTCCAGGACGGGATCCAAACCCATCAACAGAAAAGGGGTTTCATGGTCGATCGGCCGGACATAGGCGGACAATACCGGCGACGCCGACTGAACGTCCGGGTGCCGCATCAGCGCAGCAACGAGCATGTCGGGTACCCGGCCGCCGGGGCGCAACAGAGTCAGGTCGCTGCTGCCGGCGATCAGGTCCATGCTGCGCGAATAGGAATCGATGGTGGCCTGTACGGCCAGGCGGACGCTGGTGAAGACCGCCGCACCCAGGGCAATTCCCAGCAGCACCGCCAGGGTCCGGCCCAGGTGGCTGCGCTGGTGGCGCAGAATAAACCAGCCAAACAGACGCAGGTCATTTGGCATCGCCGCCAGGGTATTCTTCATGTAGCCACACGGCCGTCTTGCAGCCTGAGCACCATGGTGGCGTATGCGTCAGCCAGGTCGCTGTGGGTGGCAATCACAACGGTCCGTTCGAACCGGCGGTTCAGGTCTGCCAGCAGGGCCATGACCGTGCGGGCATTGCGTGAATCCAGGTTGCCCGTAGGCTCGTCGGCCAGAACAATGGCCGGATCATTGATCAGCGCCCGAGCGATGGCGGTGCGCTGCATTTCTCCACCGGAGAGCTGACTCGGCTGGTGGCCGAGGCGGTCTCCCAGGCCAAGCCATTCGAGCAGTTCCCTGGCCTTGGCGCGTACCGTATGGTAGCCACGACCGGCCAGGAGACCAGGCAGACAGACGTTTTCCAGTACGGTCAACGTAGGCAGCAGGTTGAAAGCCTGAAAGACCATACCGACGGTGTGGCGTCGAAAGTCGGTCAGTTCGGCTTCACTGCCCTGATTCAGGTTGCGGCCGGCCACGGTCAGCTCTCCGGTGGTAAGCCGGTCCAGCCCGGCCAGCAGCGACAACAGCGTACTTTTTCCCGAACCGCTGTCGCCTTTGAGCACCACGAACTGACCGCGGGTAACGGAGAGATTGATCCCGTCGATAGCGCTCACCTGCACCGAACCGACCGTGTAAATACGGGTCAGATGTCGGGCGCGGATCGACAGGCGCCCTGCATCAGGTGGTGCTATCGCTGCCGGCGGCGCGCTCATGGCCACTGAACGCCTCATTTAAATAGGCATGACTGGCCCTTGTTCCTTGACAGGCATGCCCAGGTCACATAGATTGTCATAAAAAGCTTGACAGTACATTGCCGAACGTTCGTCATCGGCTGCGGCTGTTTTCGCCCGGGATGACGGATGGGAAGGACGACGATTATGGATGAAGCAACATTTTTGAATGTGCTCAAGATGACGGTTGAAAACCACGGCTGCACGATCGTAGATTTTGATCTTGAAAATCATATTGTCAACTTGGATGGGCCTGATGAAGCCGTGAACGCGTGCGCTCTGGCCATTGCCAAGCTTGTCGACGAATAAAACGGACCAGCCGGCGTTGGACGGGTGGGGTGTACGCCTCTATACCCGCAACGGTGAGGCAGGCATCAAAGGGTGCCGCAAGTACGACCTTGCCCCCTTTACGCTTCGAAAAGAATCCGGTGGTCCACCAGATTCATCCGTTTGAGCCTTCCCTTGACGCTGATCTGGTCACCGAAAATCCCCACCAGACGAAAGGTGCCGTCCGGTTCAGGCTGCACCAGGTCGACCGATTCCATCAGCAGGATTTCTTCGCCTTCTCTGACCATATATGCATTGGCTTCACACATGTTGGCGTACCTCCTTAATATTCAGGAATTCCATCATCTCCAGGAAAAAAACCCGCGAATGCGTCAGTGGGTTTAGAAGGGCCAAAAACCCCTATCGTTCCATATGCGTTCCCTTAACTCCGCGTCGATGCCGGCGAGGAACTCAAGGTGCTCCTTTTCCCAGTCGGCCAGCCACTGGTAGAGTTTTTTCTCTTGCGGATCCTGGGTCTCGCCCCCCCGCTGGGCATACAGGGAGATGGCGCGTTCTTCCATGAGCATGGCCGCTGAGATGGCAGCGGCTTCGAAATCTGCGGCGGCAATGCGCGCCATGACCTCAGGCGTCAACACATTTTGCGAGATGGTGCTCAATTGTGACCGATCCGCTGTTTTGAATTTTCCGGTTTCCTTGAGTGCTTTGAACTGGTCGGAAAGGATCTTGACATGCTGGACCTCTTCGGCAGCCATGGTTTCGAAGAACTCCCTCACATCGCTGTTCTGCGATTGATTCGCCGCCGTCTGATAAAACGATTGTCCCCGCTTTTCCAGTAGGATTGCATTTTTGAGAATATCCAGCGCACTGTTGTCCGTCATCGGATCCTCCTTATGGGGTCAAATGCAGAAACCAGCCACCGCTTGATGGCCATGATAATTAATTTTCCGATATTTTTAGGTATTTTAAAATCACCTTGACACATTTTCGGAGACACGTGTAAACTCCCATGGCAGCCGAAACCGCCTGCTGCCGGATCAGGCAGCCGCGACCAGGGAGATCGGAACCGTATCTCTCCTAACCGAATGTGCATCGAACATAAGTAATGCCATGCCGAAAAGCAAGCGACTGAGCGCCAATATGGAAGATTATCTCGAGACCATATACCATATTGTCTCCGATAAGAAAGCCGCACGGGCAAAGGACATTGCCGTCCGCATGGGGGTCAACAGCGCGTCCGTCACCGGCGCCTTGCGTCTGCTGGCGGAAAAGGGCCATATCAACTATGCACCCTACGATGTGATCACCTTGACCCCAGCCGGTGAAACCCTGGCCCGCGACATCGTACGCCGCCATGAAATCCTGAAAGACTTTTTTACCAAGGTGCTGGATGTCGATGAGCAGGAGGCGGAAGACAACGCCTGCAAGATGGAGCATGCCGTTTCACCGGTCATCATCGACCGGCTGGTGCGCTTCGTGGAGTTCGTTCAGATCTGCCCCCGGGGGGGGGAGGAGTGGATCGGTGGCTTCCGCCAGTTCTGCGAGCGGGATGATGCCCTGTCCGGGTGCGAAAACGCCATCTCCAGATGCCTGGATGATCTGAAAAAGCGTCAAAAACAGTTCCAGGAGGCCCGGCGGGAAACAATCACCCTGGAAAGCCTCGAGTCCGGGCAGGTGGCCCGGCTGGTCCGCGTCAAAGGCAAGGGCAGCATTGTGGACAAGCTGAAAAAACTCGACATCACACCGGGCAGCATTATCGAACTGGAGGATGTGGAGACATCCGGCGACAGGATCAACATCAAGGTGCGCGGCTACCACCTCTCCTTCCGCAAGGATGACTTCTCCAAAATCGAACTGGAAGTGATCCCGCCGACATAGCCGTCATCAAGGTGCCTCGGACCGCAGCCGCGGTCACTGGGGCTCGGAAACCCGATCCGCTTTCATTTTGTTCGCCCGCTCGCACAAACATACCCGATCTGAAAAAATGGCCCTTTGCCTTGCCGGCGGAAGTGCACATGTGCCGGCTGCCGGATGGCGGCCTGTGCGTGCGCGTTTTTCCTGACGCAAAATTTTTCCCGAACCGCTACCACTCGCTGTGCAGCTGCCGCTCAACATCCGGCCAGCGTGCCCTGAGATTGGAAATGGCATCCTGAGCAATGTCGAGGTGGATGTTCATGTGGTGCTTGTAAATCTCCTCGTGCATCTTTTTATCCTTGATACCCCGGCGCTGCAAAGGCATGTCGGACACCAGCATGATTGAACCGATGGGCACCTCATAACGGTAGGCCACGGAGAAAAGCGTTGCCAGTTCCATCTCGATGGCCAGAATCCGCTGGCAGCGCAGGTGCTCCACGAAATTATCATCGAATTCCCACAAGCGACGATCCGTGGTGTAAACGATGCCGCAGCGGGGGGTGATCTTGCGGGCCTTGACGGCACCGATGCACAACAGGTTCACGGACATGGCCGGCAGGGCCGGAAATTCAACGGGCAGGTAATGGCGGCTGGTTCCCTCCCCCCGGATGGCGGCCGTAGGCACCACGAAGTCGCCCACTTCCAGGATGTCGTCAATGCCGCCGCACATCCCCAGCATGATCACCGACTTCAAGTTGTCCAGGTACGCCAGACCGTTGATCACCAGGGCCGCCTGCGGTGAACCGATGCCAAAATCGATCATGGTGCAGTCCAGATCAGGTGCATTGACGATCCGAAAATTGCCTTCAAGGATTTCACAACCGGTCTGTTCGGCAAACGCCTTGATGTACTGGCGGAAATTGGTGATCAGCACGTGGCTGCAAAAATTTTCCAGCTTGCAGTTGGTGTAGCGCTCCAGCGTCTGCCGGATGTATTCGTGTTCCTTGAGTCCCATCGCTGCCTACCCCGTCAATCGGTTGAATAAGAACAGTGCTGTCCAGAATCCCTGGCCCAATAAATCCAATCATCAATTTTTGACCACGCCACCGGCCTGCATCGGCCTTAGACGGTTCGGCCGAACGCCTGCTGCGCCAAGTCCCGGTCGCGGGGGCGGTAGGTGCCGTCCGCCTTTTCTTTACGCATCACCTGCTGGAACAGATTGGACATTTTCATGCTTTGGGACTCGGTCCGGTAAAAGGCGTCCCAGGCAAAGGTCAACAGCTCCTGGAGCCTGTCGGCGCGCATGTGCTTGGGCTGGAACACGACCTTGTCGGCCGTGTATTCGTTCCAGTCAACGGAGAGGATCCGGTTCTTCCGTTTCAAGTCGTCGTAAGCCTTTGTGTGGGGAAAGGGCGTAAGTACAGTGAACTCGGCCAGGTCAAGGTCAATCTCCAGAAGAAAATCGATCAGCCGCAGAATACTGTCTTCGGTGTGGTTGTCCAGCCCCAACAAAATGGTCCCCTCCACACCGATGCCATGGTCATGGTAGCGCTTGATCCGCTCGCGAATATAATCCGAGGTGTCGAACACTGCCTGATAGACATACCAGGCACCTGCCTGGGCGGCCAGGTCCAGTACGCTGGGATCGTCCTCGATGGGATGGCAGCACCACTTCTTTTTCAAAGGGATCATTTCCCGGAACAGATCCATCTCCCAGCGGGTGTCTTGAGCCAGCGAGTTGTCCACGATAAACATGCGGTTGTTGTCGATGGCCGCCATCTCGGCGACCGCCTTGTCGATGGGGCGGGGCCGGAACTGCCGCCCACCCAGATAGGCCACGCAGCACGGGTAGCAGTTGTACCGGCACCCCCGGGAGGCGTGCACCAGGTCAACCATCTGGATGCCCCGGTAATTGTACAGCTCCCTTTTCAAGATATCCCGCCGGGCTGTCCCCACCAGCTCAACCGGGGGCGGGTCGGCCAGGTAGTTGTAGGTTTTTTTCAACCTGCCGGCCTTCAGGTCGGCAATCACCTGCGGCATGCGTCCTTCGGCCTCGCCCAGGAAGACCGCATCGGCGTGGGCCTGCGTCTCTTCGGCGTGGAGCATGGTGGCGATACCGCCGAATATCACCGGAACGCCTTGGGCCCGGTACAGATCGGCTATCTCCCATCCGCGTTTGACCTGGGCGGTAAGCATCATGGAGATGCCCACCACGTCAACGGATGCATCGAGGTCAAGGGATTCAAGGTTTTCATCGACGAATTCCACATCCACATCAGGCGGCAACGTGGCGGCAAAGACCACCGGGCCGTGCGGCGGCAGGTGAAACTCGGTCTGGCGCATCAGTTTTGGCCAGCGGGGATAGATCAGTTTGAATTTCATCGACAATCCCTTTGAGGAGAACCTCAGTTTAATGCATCGGGACGGCTTCCACAAGTTTCATCACCAGCGTGTAGGCGGGCTTTCCAGCAGCCTCGAGCGTCAGCTGCGGTGAAAACCCGCTTGGGTCGATCGCATCGCCAACCACGGTCTTCAAGGGGTCGTACTGCTGAATTCGCCAGCTTCCATCGGCCGCATTGATCACATCGATAAACCGGTTATCGTCTGATCGGTAGCGGCATCCCACGGCGCCGTCCGCAAAGTTTCCGGCAGCCTGCATCTGGCCTGCAGGCGCAAGAAAAATGAGCCGGATGTCTCGCATCACACCCGCGGCGAATTCTGGGTTGTCGAATGGTCCGAAGGCGCGCTTGACCGATACATCGCCATCGTCCACAGCTTCGAAAAGCACGAACCCTTCAAGGGTCATCAGTACACAATGAACCTGTGAATCAGCTGTGGACAGGATGATCACGCCGGTCAGTGCGGCCTGATGGCCATGATGAAGGCGGGCATGGATGGTATGCACCAGCTGCCAGCGGCCGACTGGGTAGATGGATCGGCAACCGGTTTCGATGCGGAATTGAAGGTCGGCATCCACCGGCTGAATGGGCGGAATCGGGGCACAGGCAATCAGCAGCAGTATGACCACCAACGACATCAGCTTCATTGCGCTTCATGAAAAAGACGGTCATCCAGAGCCGGATTGACCTGTGCGTTGCTGAACACCATGCGGGTGAATGCAGCGTCGCTTTCGAAAATCATCACCTGCCTGATCACCCCCGGCCGGTCGGACATCAGCAACTCGATCCGCTGGATGAACCGGGCCATCCCCGGATCCTTTGGCACCAGCAGGATTGAATTGATGCCATTGAGGCTGGCGTCGAAAAGCGGATTGTCCTGAAAGCGGCCAGCCAGCCAGCCGCTGATTTCCGGCATAACGAGCTGCATGGCCTGCAGGCGGACACTGGCATCTTCAACCAGTCCATCGTCGGACTGAACAAAGCGCCTGGCATTACCGTCTTGCAGAAGCAGGACGCTTTTCACCGGTGACGTGTATTCCCATCGCAGCGCATTGGAACGCCGGTATAAAAGGCGTCCTTCGGATACGAGCGGTTTGGCCAGAATCGGCAGGTGCTTCTCTTGAATGAAGTCGGCGCTGATGCTGTCTACGCCGCTGGCGGCAGCACGGATGCTTTCCCAGGAGTCCGCCCAGCCCAGGCACAAAGCGGCGACCATCACCAGGGCGGCGCCCAGGCAGCGGACGCCAAAGCGTTTCACCCGCACAGCAGAAGGATTGCATACGCAATGATTATTGATGAAAACCATCCATCTCAATGTAAATCCAATCGCAAGGGGGGACACCTAACACATGCCGCCATTGACGCCGATTACTTGACCGCTGATATAGGATGCATCCTCCGAGCAGAGAAACCGCACCACCCGGGCCACTTCCTCGGGCTTGCCCACCCGGGCCATGGGAATCATGGCCTTGATATGGGTCAACGGCAGGTCTTTGATCATGTCGGTTTCGATCAGCCCCGGCGCCACCACATTAACCCGGATGCCCAGCCGGGCGACCTCGGCTGCCAGGCTGCGGCTGGCACCGATAAGGCCGGCCTTGGCTGCGCTGTAATTGGCCTGGCCCCGATTGGCCATCAGACCGGACACCGAGGCAATCGAGACCACATTGCCCCGGCGCTGGCGAATCATTTTTTCGATGATCGGCCGGGTGACATTGTAGAAGCCGTCCAGGGTCGTGTCCACCACTTTTTTCCAATTTTCGCGGGACATCATCAGGAAGAGCCCGTCAGCGGCAACGCCGGCATTGTTCACCAGCACATCCAGGGATTCCAGATCAGCCAGCAGGGTTTCAATGGCCTGCTGAGAGCCTGGCGCGTCACGCACATCGAAGCCCAGAATCCGGCCGTCTCCGCCCAGGCGCCGCACTTGCGCCAAGGTGTCGGCGGCGCCCTCTTCATCTGAAAGATAATTGACCACCACGTCATGCCCGCAGCGGGCCATCTCCAGACAGATCGCCCTGCCGATGCCTTTGGAGCCGCCCGTCACCAGGGCAACGGGTCTTTTTTGCGCATCGTTCATTTTTCCTTCCTGTTCGCCATCGGTCAGTCGCCCGCCTCCACCACCTGAAGGGTCACCTCGGCAGCCAGCCGGCCGTTGATGGATGCGGTGCCAGTGATCTCACGCAGGTTGTCGAACGCAAACGCATTTCTAGTGGTCGTCGTCACCGGCTCACCGAGGACGATGGCTTCCACATGGAAGACCGCATTTTTAACGCCCACGAGCCATCCCCGGGTTTCCGAACCTTCGCCTCGCGCCTGCAGCCGTCTCAGACCGTTGTGGACACCGGCGGTCTGCGCCACCAGTTCCACCAGGATCAGTGGATTGACCACCCCTTTGTTGACAAGCGGCCAGTCCCGGCGGGCAATGGACAGCGTCGTTGCCTGTTCGGCATCCAGCGACAGGATCTCGCCCACCAACAGCATCCGGCCGCGATGGGGAAGCAGTGCTTGGGCGTTCAGGCGGACGTGATTTGGATCGACAGTCGACATGGTGCGCAAAAAGGCTTGAAAAGGATGTTAATCAATATATAGTATGTCGTTTTTTTAGGTGGCAGGATATACCACGAAAGCATCAGGCCTGTAAAGGAAATGCCCCATGGATGAATTGATAGATGAATTGCGTGAGAAAATTGTCGCGGCCCTCAATCTTCAGGACGTCGCACCGCAAACGATCGATCCGGACGAACACCTGGTGGGTGGGCGGCTGGGTATCGACTCCATCGACGTACTGGAGATGGTGATGCTGGTGGAAAAGGATTACGGACTGGCCATCGACAATCGCGAGCTGGGCGCCCGGGTATTCGCTTCGGTACGGGCACTGGCCGACTTCATCAATGACCCGACTTCACGGACAGTCAATTAGATTCCATGCCGTCTGTTTCTTTGATGGTTTGACGATATTGCAATGAAGATCCTGCTGATTTCCGCGAACACACTCAAAGCGCCCTATCCGGTTTATCCCATCGGCCTGGATCACGTGGCCGCATCCATCCATGGCAGACACCAGGTCCACATCGCAGACCTCAACGTCCTGGACGGTCCGGGTGTGCTGGCCGACCGCATCCGTGAATGTGATCCGCACCTAATCGGGATCTCCCTGCGTAATATCGACAACACCGACACCTCCGATCCCGTCGGATTCATCGGCGGCTATCGGGCGGTGATGACGACCGTGCGTCAGGCGTCCCATGCGCCGGTGGTGCTTGGAGGAAGCGGGTTCACCTTGTTTCCCGGACGGATTTTGGGGGAGCTGGGGGCGGATTTCGGCATCGTGGGTGAGGGCGAGCGATTGAATGGTTTGATCGATGCGCTGGAAGCCGGTCAGCACCCAAAGGGTCTGCCCGGCGTAATCACACCCGCTGAGGAAGAAATTCCTTTCCCGGCTCCCTGGACCGGTGAACGCAGACCGCGTTTGGAGCATCTTTCGGCGCACCAGCGCTGGTACCTCGCCCACGGCGGCATACTGAACCTGCAGACCAAACGGGGGTGCCCTTTCGGGTGCATCTACTGCACCTACCCGCTTATCGAGGGACGCAAACTGCGACGGGTGGCACCGCGTGATGCGGCAAGAACAGCCCTGGCCCTGGAAGCTAAAGGGGCCCGTTACCTGTATATCACCGATTCCTCGTTCAATGCCGACATCGATCACTCGCTGGAAGTGGCCGGGGCATTCATACGCGCCGGCCTGACCATTCCCTGGGGGGCATTTTTCACCCCTTTGCCCATGCCCGACGGATACTTCGAAACATTGGCCCAAGCGGGTTTGAAGCATGTGGAGTTCGGCACCGATTCCCTGTCCGATAAGGTTCTGCGGTCCTACGGCAAGCCCTTCACGGTCGACCAGGTATTGGCCGTCCACGAGGCGGCGCTGGCGGCCGGCCGTCACGTGGCCCATTACTTTTTGCTGGGTGGACCCGGCGAAACCCGGCAGACCCTCGAAGAGACCCTGACCCAGATTGACACGCTTCGTAAAGCGGTTCTATTTTTTTTCTGCGGAATGCGGGTTTATCCCCACACCGCGCTGTTTCATCAGTGTGCTGAAAAAGGGTATCTCGACGCGCAAAGGGATCTGCTCGCACCGGTTTTTTTCAACGGCGGCAACATGGGTGACGACGAAATCCTGCAGCGGGTCAACGAAAAAGCAGCCGGCCGTGCCAATTGGGTGGTTGGTTCAGGCGGCCGGGAAACCGCCGCCACCATCGCGCGCATGTATCAAAAGGGGTTTTCAGGCCCGTTGTGGGAGCACCTGATCCGCTGAGCCCCCTGTCGGTCGGACAGTTTTATACGCTTTCAAAAGCAGGTTAGAAAAACCAATGACAATGTGGTATGAACGGTCGCTTGACAAGCAGATGACAGATGGGGAAATGGTGGCCCATGTGCGGGTTCCGGCGGGCTCACCCTGGTTTGACGGTCATTTCCCCGAAGCGCCGGTGCTCCCGGGAGTTGCCCAACTGGGCATGGTCCACGACCTGTTGTGCCGGGCGCTGGATCAGACGTCGCCGGTCGCGCAGGTAAGCCGGGTGCGCTTCAAGCGGATGATCCGCCCCGATCAGGCCCTGATCCTGACGATAAAGACCGGCGCTGTAAACAGCAGCCACAGCTTCCGTATCAGCGGTGATGAGGGCCTGATTTGCAGCGGTCTGATCCGGCTGCGTGCAGACAAACAGTAGAACCTGTCCCTGAAACAGGGATGTGCACCTATTTCGGTTTTTTAAAGGAGACTGACAAACATGGCCATGGAAACTGATACAATCATCCTGCGCATCGCAAAGATCATGATTGATGAACTCAAACTGGAAGATATCACCGCCGACACGTTCGATCCGGATATCGATCTGGTTGATGAGGTGGGCATCGACAGCATGGATCTGGCCACCGTGGCCCTGGTCCTGCGCGATGAATATTCGGTTCGGATTGACGAGGACGATTACCCCAAACTTACCACCGTGCGGTTGATCGGGGAATATATCCACAAGAAACTGGCCGCATGACCGCCTTGCAGTGCCGATTGATAACCGGACCTGAATGTTAAGTTAATCGCGCGTGGATTCATTTCGGAGAGCAGCACCAACCATGGACGGGACACAAACCTGGAAATTTTCGGACCTGATCGCGGATCCCGAGGTCAACGCGCGCTGGGAGAAGGTGCGCAAGTACTTCTTCCTGCGCGAATCCACTTACGACATGACCCGGCGATGCAACATCCGCTGCAACGGCTGTTACTACTACGAAGGGGAAAAACAGAACACGCGGGACAATTCAAATCCGGAAGACTGGCGACGGCTGATGCGTGCCGAGAAAGACCGGGGCATTACCTTTGTGGTGCTGGCCGGCGCAGAACCCTCCCTGGTGGCGGAACTGTGCCAGGCCTGCTACGATGAGATCCCTTCAGGATGCATCGCCACCAACGGTCTCAAGCGGATTCCCGAATCTGTCGGCTACCGCATTCATCTTTCCGTGTGGGGCAACGACGCCTCCAGCCAGAAAACCCGCAATGCAAAAGGTATGCTGGCCCGCCAGCTGAATAATTATGCCGGCGATCCGCGGGCGGCCTTCGTCTACACCTTTACCCGTCACAACATCGACCAGGCCGAGGAGGTGGTCCGGATGCTGGCCGACCACGGGGCCACGCTGACGTTCAACATGTTCAGTGCGCCGGTGGGTTACACCGGCAACCTTCGCCACACACCCCTGAGTTTGGCCGACACCCGGCGAACCATGCTTGATCTGTTGAGAAAATACCCGCAAACGGTCCTGTTCTCCTGGTACAGTGCCATGGTCCACACCCACGAAAAAGGGCTCCACGACCTGTTCGGATGCCCCTATCCCCGCCAGAATCCAAGCACGGATGTGGGCCTGGGCCGTTCCTTTCGCCAATACCGCACAGACCTGACCTGGAACCGCGACGCGGCCTGCTGCGTGCCGGATACGAACTGCGCGGACTGCCGGCACTACGCAGCGGCCAGCGCCGTGGTCACCGCCCGGCTGTTCCGCCACGCCATTGATCCTGGCACCTTTAAATCATGGCTGGATTTTGTCGACACCTACCTGGCCGTGTGGGTCAACGGTTATGCAAAAGGCAAGAACCTGTGCAACCAGACTGTTCCTCCCCCCGGTGTGGAACTGACTGCCAATTGAAGGACCTTTTCTATGAAAACCGTCAGCTCGCTGCTGGACGACCAATGGTACGCCCGGTATAAACGCATTTCCAGACTCAACATCCGCAGCTCGATCTACGATGTGACCAATCGCTGCAACCTGCGCTGCAAGGGCTGCTTTTTTTTCTCCTCCGGTGAACACGAGGCAGCCAGGGAAGAGATGGACCTCACCCGCTGGGAAGCCTTCGTGGACAAGGAGACGACCCGCGGGGTCAACCTGGCCATTCTCATCGGCGGCGAACCGACCCTGTGCATGGACCGGGTGGAAGCGTTCTACAGGCGCCTGCCTACCTTCTGTGCCACCAACGGCATCATCAAGGTGTCCCGGGACCGTTTCCCTGACATGATGCTGGGCATCAGCCTCTGGGGTGACGAGGCGGATGAAAAAGTACTGCGCGGGAAAGACGCCTTTTCGATATCCAGCCGTAATTATGCGGGAGACCCGCACGCCTACTACCTGTATACAATCACCCCCAAACAGCTGGGCAAGACCGAACGGATAATCAAAAAAATTCGGGACGCGGGCCTTAAGGTCCACATGCAGCTGCTTTCCAACGACGAAGGGGTTGACGGGTTCCACTGGCAGCCCCAGGAGTTGACCCGGATCCGCTTTGAAATGGACCAAGTGCTGGATCGCTATCCGGAAACGGTGATCTCCTCGAGATACTATCACGAGATCATCACCACGGGTAAAATGCTGGGGCGTCCCTTCGGCTGGATGGAATGCCCATCGGTAACCGACCCATTGGACCAGCGCAACCCCAAACCCCGGCGGCTGACCAATTTCATCCGCTGGGCGTCGGACCTTGAGACCATGCATCGCTGTTGCACCTCGGAAACGCGGGACTGCAGCACCTGTAAAGACGGCGCGGCCCACATGAGTTGGGTGATGGTTAACAAACGCGCACACATGCAAAGCACCCGGGATCTTCAGAATTGGATCGAAATCTACGAAATGTTTGCCAAACTCTACCAATTTATTCCCTGGTGATGGTCCTTCTGCAAGGCCGCATCACTGCCTGTGGTCATGCGCACCTGCTCAACCATTGAGCAACTGTTAAATCAGGTTGAAGTCATGTTCAGCGACCCCGTGGTCATTCTCGGTTATGATGCGATCTCTCCCCTGGGGATCGATCTCGAAGATCAGTGGCAGCGCGCCCTGGCCGGCACAAGCGGCATCGGTCCGTTGACCCGCTTTCCTTTGATGGACGGATTTCCCGTGCGCATCGCCGGACAGACGCCGGATATCGATCACCTGCCCTGCGATTTTTTGAAACCCCGCGAAAAGGCCCGCTGGCCTTCACCAATTTTCAAATACGCCCTGTTGACAGTCTCCCGGGCATTGGAGAAAAGCGGCATCGCGATCTCGCCGGATCTCGCCCCGCGCACCGCCGTCACCTTCAGCAGCGCCATCGGTGGTCTTGATACCCTGCTGGACGCGGATCGAAGCCTGATGGGCCGGAACAAGCTGCCGCCGCCATTCGTCAATCCCAACGCCTGCATCAACATGGTCGGCGGCAAGATTTCCATGTACACCGGTGCCACGGGCCCCATCAGCGCCACGATCACGGCCTGCGCCACGGGGGTCACCTCCATGATCGTAGGTGCCATGCTGATCAACGACGGCCGCGCTGACGCAGCCATCTGCGGGGCGGTGGATTTCCCCCTGACCGAACCCATCGTGGCCGGCTTCGGCACCATGGGCGGTGCGTTCATACCCAAAGAGGGTGAAACCGAGGAGCCGCCCCAACAGGCCAGTCGGCCCTTTTCCCTCAATCGGCGGGGATTCGTGGTATCCGAAGGGGCAGGCTGCATCATCATTGCCAAAAAGTCCTTTGCGGCTGCCCACGGACTGGATTACGCCGCGGAAATCGCCGGCTGGGCCATGACCTCGGATGCCTTTCACCACGTGGCGCCGAATCTGGAAACGGTCCGGCGCTGCATCACCCAAAGCATCCAAGATGCCGGCATAACAGCAAACCTGATCAGCGCCGTCAACGCCCACGCCGCCTCCACGCGCCTGGGCGACCAGGTGGAAGCCGATGCCCTGCATCAGGTCTTCGGCAAGCGTGTGCCTCCGGTTACAGCCAACAAATCCATGCTTGGCCATGCCATGGGAGCGGCCAGCGCCATCGAGTCGATTTTAGCCCTCAAGGGGATGCAGACAGGCATGCTGCCCCCCACCATCAACTACACGCCGGATCCGGCCATCGGCCTAGACTGCGTGGTCGAAACCGGCCGGCAGGTGGACCAGGAATATGTGCTCAAAAATGCATTCGGGTTTGGCGGTTGCAATGCATGTATGGTATTCAAGCGGGGTGGAAATTGATGGACGAGACCTTATTTTCACCTGACAGCTGACACGCACTACCTGAAAAGCGGCAATTAAAAAAACCGGATAATTTCAGCATAGGATAACCAGGTCCCATGAAACCACCGTTAAACAGACGTGTGTTCGTAGTCGGGTACGATGCAGCCACCTGCCTGGGAAGCACCTTCGAAGCCACCTGGCAGCGGGCCGTGCGCGGAGAGGCCGGCTTCCGCCGGATCACCCGCTGCAAGACCTCCTCGCGCAGCAACGTGGTGGGGGAGATCCCGGACTGGACTCCCCGGGACCTGCCCTATATCGATAAGATGGACGGGCGCAACTGGAACGCGGACTACGTGCTGCTCACCATGGTGCTGTGCAAGCGGGCGCTGGACCACGCCGGTTTGCAAATCGATGCCGTGACTGGTCCCAGGACCGCCTGCCTGATGGGCTCGGCATTGAACGGCGCCGACGCCTACCGCATCGCCATGGACAGTTACGTCACGCAGGGGCCCACCAAGATCAGCCCTTATCTTTTGCCCAACCTGTGCGCCAATTTGCCGGCAGGCAAGGCAGGTATGCTGCTGGGGTTTACCGGCCCGATTTTTTCTCCCCAGGGGGCTTGTGCCTCGGGCAACCACGCCATCGGCATCGGCGCCCGCATGATCCGGGACGGCGAGTGCGACTTCGTCCTGGCCGGGGGGGTCGAAACCTGCCTGACTCCGGAGATCGTCCAGGGCTTTGCCAACATGTGGGCCACCATCAAGGTGGGACCCAACGACCGGGCCTTCGCCGATCCCACTCAGGCATCGCGGCCGTTTTCTGTGGATCGGCGGGGCATCGTGCTGGGCGAGGGGGGCGGCGTACTGGTCCTGGCCGCCGAAGCGGCCTTGAAACCATACCACCTGACCCCCAGGGCCGAGGTGCTGGGGGTCGGCTGGACCTCCGATGCCCATCATTTTACCCTGCCCAACCGCGAGACGATCGTGCGGGCAATTGCACAGGCCATCGACGACGCACAGATACGACCCGCGGAGATCGGCTACGTCAATGCCCACGGCACCTCCACCCAGAAAGGTGACGCCGTGGAGATCGAGAGCCTGCGTGAGGTGTTCGGCAGTTCGCTGGCGGCCATTCCAGTGTCGTCCAATAAATCCCAGATCGGCCACACGCTGGGTGCTGCCGCGGCCATCGAAGCCGCCCTGGCCATCGAAGGCATGCAGCAGGGTATCATCCTGCCCACGATCAACCACATTCCCGACCCCGAATTTGCCGACGTGGATGTGGTTCCCGACGCAGCCCGGCGCCATTCCCACACCACGCTCCTTTCCAACGCCTTCGGCTTCGGGGGAACCAACTGCTGCGTCGTCTTCCGGGGAGTTTGAGATGAAACCCAAGCCCTTTGTGCCGGAGCCCGTCAATGCGCACCCCCAGTATGTCAGGGACTGCATCGGCGGCATCGTCTGGCACCGCTGCGAGACCCGCACCCTGTATGCGGACACGGATCGCTCCCAGGTGGTCTATCACGCCAATTACCTGCGCTATTTCGAATTCGGACGAGCCACGCTGATGCGCGATGCCGCTTACCCGTATAAAGAGGTGGAAGCAAGCGGCTATGTTTACCCCATCATCAAGGTGGACATCGACTATTTCCGGCCCTTGTATTACGACGACGCCATGTGGGTGCATACCCGGCCGTCGGTTCTCGAGCGCGTGCGGCTTCAGTTCGACTATGTGATCACCCACCAGGCATCCGGTGATATCGTCTGCAAGGGATTCACCCGCCACTGTGCGGTCAACCTGGTGGGTACACCCGTGGAGGTGGATCCCAGAACCGTCCATCTGTGGGACATCTTTCCAAAACCGTGAAGACAGAATTCTTTCCCATAACCCTTTCGCCGCCGCCTTTTTTTCAGGATCATCATGTCGACAACCGGCCTGTGCTTGCGGCGGTGGAAGCCATGCAACAACTCGTCGCGGACACGTGTGGTCGTTTCCCGGAAAAGGACGGCCGCCGGCTCGCGGACATACACTTCAACAAATTCCTCCACCTTGACACGCAACACCCGTTGACGGCTATCAATCAGGTAGCCCACGCTGGCGACGGATCACTTCGCGCCATACTGTCCACCCGTTTTACATCCCCCCAAGCAAAAATCTCCCGCACCGTGGAACACGTCTCGCTGGTAATCGGGCGCGATGATCCGTCAGTGCCTGAAACGCCCCTGGATGCAGCCGCAGCCCTCAGCGGTGTCTGCACCGCCGTGGACCCGGATCGCATCTACCGCGAACTGGTCCCCTTCGGCCCGGCCTACCGCAACATCTGTGAAACGCTGTTGCTTTCGACGGACGGCGCCCTGGCACGCGTGCGTTCACCCCGGCCGCCCGACCCGCGCAGTGACCTTTGCCTGGGATCCCCGTATGTGCTGGATGCAGCCTTTCATGCAGCCTGCGTCTGGTGCCAGCGCTTTTGCGGCATCGTGGCCTTTCCCGTTTATATGCACCGGCGCACCATCATCCAACCCACTCGCATGAACGAGGTCTACACGGTTCGGGTGGTGCCGGTACAGACCGGCAATGCGCCTTTCGTGTTCGACATCTTCGTTTACGACGACACCGGCGCATTGCGTGAATCTGCCAGCGGCGTCCATATGCGTGACGTCAGCGGCGGCCGTGTTGTCCCACCACAAGGATTCCGGCAGACAACGCCCGCAGACACCCTGACCGCTTTTCACAGCCGCGTGTCGGCAATGGTCGTGCTGGAACGCAGGGCCGTGGCGGATTTTGCCGCAGCCGCACTATCCGGAAACGAAACTCAGCGTCTGACACCCATGGCCCCGGACCGGGCGAAGGGATATCTGTCCGCCCGACTGGCCCTCAAACGACTCAGCCGCAGGCTTTCAGGCGACGGCGACCGCCGGCAATCCCGGGAGATTGAAACCGTCGCAGTAAACGACCCCTCTCCCCGCTGTCCGCTGGCCGACGGAACCCTGCCCTTTTGCGCGGTTTCCCACGACCGGCGCTTCACCATCGCCGTAGCCGCCGATCGACCGGTAGGGGTAGATGTGGAGCCGCTGTCGGAAAAGCCGCTAAACGCAATCCACCTGTACATGGGCGGCGATGAACAGGCCGTGGTCCGCCGCTCGAGCCTGGGACTGGCAGAAGCGGCTCTGCGGGTTTGGAGCACCAAGGAAGCGGCGGCCAAGGCCCTGGGAATCAATCTGGCAGAATCCTGGGCCACCCTTCGGGTGATTGACGTGGCCGCGGCATCAAGCCAATTGGTAACGACCGGCGGAAAACAACTGACCGCGATTCATGCACCCATTGATGAACACCTGTTCACCTTGCTGAATGCCGATGGTCTGCCATGACCGGCCTGCCGATGTCTGTTTTGCTGTTTTCAGCCGTCTACGTGGCCGGTTCGGTGAATTTCTCCATCCTGGTGTTTCGAATCACCGGGCGCGACGATCCGCGGCACCACGGCAGCGGCAATCCCGGTGCCACCAATGTCTATCGTCAGGCCGGCATCGGCTGGGCGCTGATGGTCCTGCTCCTGGACATAGGGCGGGCGGTTGCCGTGGCCCTGGTGGCCAGCACGCTGCTGCCCTTGTGGCAGGTGCCCTGGATCGGATTCGCGCTGATCCTGGGCAACCGATTCCCCTGCTTTCACGGATTCAAGGGAGGCAAGGGGGTAGCCAACTATTTAGGTTTCACGGCCGTCAGCGCACCGGCATGGGCGGCCCTCGGCGTCCTCGCCTGGGGAGCGGCGCACCTGATGTGGCGCACGCCTTTTCTATCATCCTTTGCCATGGTGGCGGTGCTGGCTGCCGGGACAGCGATTGTCCAGGACGGCGCGTGGGTGGGAATTTTCGGCGTGGTGCTGACCGCCGTGTTCATCGCAGCGTGTCACCACGGCAATATCCGGGAGCGATGGGGCGGCCGACGGTGATGGCCGCCACACAGGCAATTAGACGATCTGAATGCAAATGAAAGCACCCATCAACATTTTTGCAATGCTGGCGGTAATGATCGCCGGCGCGGCCCTGTTCCTGATCGCCTTCCAGCGGATCACCATCGATACAGACATTGTCCAGTCCCTGCCCAGGAATGACCCGGTCATCGCCGACGGCATCCACATCTTCGAAAAAAATCCCATAAAGGATCAGATCGCCATCGATATCGGTTCCACAGCCAAGGATGATATCCCGCTGCTGGCTGCTGCGGAAAGGGTCGAAGCCCGGTTGCTGCAAAGCGGCCTGTTTGCCCAGGTGGGCACTCAGCCCATACAGCAAGGTCTGGCCGAGCTGGCCGACCAGGTCACCCAGCGCCTGCCGGTGCTGTTCACCGCCGGGGAGCTGCAGCGTCAGATTGCCCCCCTGTTGTCGGACGAGCGGATCCGACAGGCCCTGACCCAGGTTCGGGATGACCTTTACCAGATGGACGGCATCGGTCAGGCATCAACTGTGGCCGCCGACCCGCTGGGACTGCGGCACATCGTCCTGGAGCGGCTGACCGCCCTGAATCCCGTTCCCGGCGCGACCATCCGCCATGGCCGGATACGCTCCGCGGACCAGCACCATCTGCTTATCCTGGCCACTCCGGCCGGTTCCAGTACGGACACGACCGTGGCCCGATCCCTGGCCCGATTTTTTCAGGAACTGCAAACGGATCTGAAGCAGGATTTCGGCGAAGAAATCACCCTGACACCCAGCGGTGCGTTCAAGGCCGCTCTGGACAACGAGACCATCATCAGGCGGGATGTGCACCGGGCCGTCCTGTGGGCCACGCTGGGCATCAGCGTGCTGCTGCTGGCCGCCTTTTCCAATCCCGTGGTGGGACTCCTGGCCCTGCTGCCCGCCCTGGCTGGAACGGTACTGGCCTTTTTCGTTTTCTCCCTGGTCCATGACAGCATCTCCATCATGGTGCTGGGCTTCGGCGGCGCAATCATCTCCATCACTGTCGACCACGGCATCGCCTACATGCTTTTTGTGGACAAGGGCGGCAGGAACAGCGGAAAACAGGCTTCTGAGGAGGTCCGGGCCGTGGGTCTTTTGGCAGTGCTCACCTCCATCGGCGCCTTCGGTGTCCTGGCCTTCAGCGGTTTCACCGTCTTTGAACAGCTGGGGCAGTTCACGGCCATGGGTATCGGCTTTTCCTTCCTGTTCGTACACAGCGTCTTCCCCCGGATCCTGCGGGATCAACGCCCCGCTGCGGCGACCACCCGGCGGCGTCTATCCACGATCGTGAACCGTCTGGCATCGACCGGAAAATCCGGGCTGGCGCTAGCCCTGCTCACGGCGGCGCTTTTGGCCGTTTTCATCCGGCCCCATTTCAGTACCAACCTGAAAGCCATGAACAGCGTCAGCCGGGAGACGCGTTCAGCCGACGAGTTGATGACCCGTGTCTGGGGTGATATTTTTTCCAGTGTCTACCTGATGACCGAGGCGAATGACCTGAATTCACTGCAGGAAAAAAATGACCAGCTGCTGGCCCACCTGGAAACCGAAACCCATGCCGGCAGCATCCAGAAACCGGTGACGCCTTCCCGGTTCTTCCCGGGAAGCGACATCAGGAGGGAAAACTTCCGTGCATGGCGGCAGTTCTGGACCGAAGAACGCGTCCGGGAGGTATCCGGACGGTTCATCCGCCAAGGAGAATCCCTGGGATTCACCTACAGCGCCTTTGCCCCGTTTCTGCATAAGCTCGCTGGCGACCCGCCCGACTTAACGGGCATCCCGGAAAGGGTGCTGCCGCTGCTGGGCATCTCCAAAGACAAAGCCGACGGCCAGTGGCGCCAGGTCACCCGGATCACAGCACGCGAAGGGTTCGACAGCCAGCGTTTTTACAGCCGGATGTCCAGCATCTGCTTTGTTTTCGACCCGGCCCTATTTTCTGAACGCATGGGACAACTGCTGTTCGGCACGTTCTTCAAAATGCTGCTGATCATCGGGGTCAGCCTGATCTTACTGCTGGTGGTTTTCTTCGCCGATGCGGGTCTGCTTTTTACCGCCCTGCTGCCAATGGCCTTCGCCTTTGTCTGCACCCTGGGCACATTGGGTGTCATGGGCCGTCCCCTGGACATTCCGGCCTTGATGCTGTCGGTGATCATCCTGGGCATGGGCGTCGACTACACCCTCTTCATGGTGCGGGGCTACCAGCGCTACCAGCGCTTCGACCATCCCCATTTTGCGTTGGTGCGAACGGCGATTTGCATGGCTGCCGCATCGACATTGGTCGGTTTTGCCGTCTTGCTGGTCGCCGACCACAACCTGCTGAAAAGCGCCGGATTGATCTCCTTTTTCGGCATCGGTTATTGCCTGGTCGGCGCCCTGTTGATTCTGCCGCCGCTGCTGAAACGGCGCTTCGAAAGTCTGCCCGCGGAGACCGGCGGCATCGCCTGGCGTTATCGCAATATGGAACCCTACCCGCGCATGTTCGCCCAGTTAAAAGAGCGTCTGGACCCGCTCTTTGATGAGATCGCGACGCTGGTGCCGAAAAAAACCGACATCGTCAACATCCTGGATGTGGGCTGCGGATATGGGGTCCCGGCCTGCTGGATGGCCGAACGTTACCCCGGCGCCACCATTTACGGCATCGATCCCGACCCCGAGCGGGTGCGTGTGGCCGCCCTGGCATTGGGAGATCGGGGACGCATCTGCATCGGATGGGCCCCCGACCTCCCACCCGTGGAAGTGCTGATCGATTTGGCAACCATGCTGGATGTGGCCCACTTTCTGAAACCGTGGGAGCTGGAAAAGACCCTGCAACGCATCCATGAGCGTATGCTTCCCGGCGGCTGCCTGATCATACGGTCGGTGATGCCCCCATCCTCGACCCCCCCCTGGACCTGGCATCTGGAGCGACTCAAACTCAAAATCAACGGCACCGCGACAAACTACCTGGACAAGGCGGCCATCAGCGCCATGCTTGACAAATGTGACTTCGAGATGCTTGCCAGCCGTCCCTCCGGCAAGCGCGGGGACATGCAGTGGCATGTGGCCCGGCCCAAATAAGGCATCCATAACAGCCCGTCGGCGGACATCCATCAATTCCAGCCTTCCAAAACATAGGCGATTTTTCTTGATTGAGCGCCGCCATTGCCCAACTGGAACAATCAGAAAATCGGGGACCTATTTGAGCTTACCTATTCTTCAATCAGCAAAAGTGTAAAGGCGATCAATGACAAAATGGGGGTCGAACAAAGGCTTAAAGATCAAAATCAGGAATTAAATTCACATTTCAAGGTTTGACCCCGATACTCCAAAATCAGGAATTAAATTCACATTTCAAGGTTTGACCCCGATACTCTTCATAATATCTGGTTTGTACCCAGATTATCCCCGTAATCATCCAACCTTGTGTTTTTCCGGCACGATGGTAACATTTCCCGTAACGATACGATGCGGGTTCGAGTCACTGTTGCCTTCCTGTTCTGTTTGCGCCGCTGCTTATGACGTACTTTCCACTTTACCTTCTCTAAATGGTTTTAAAGCATTTTTTCGGCAGGGCGGCATACCATGAAACCAGGCACCCAGGACAAGGCGGAAGGCAAGTGGCACCAGGTGAAGGGTAAGATCAAGCAGGGCGTCGGAAAAACAGTCGGAAACCGCGACCTGGAAGCCGAAGGCCAGGCCGAAAATGTTGGCGGTAAAGTCCAGGAAAAGACCGGCGAGATCAAAAACGTCGGCGGGAAGTAAACACGAACGCCTGTCAACGGAATTTGAGGGCGTTAAAAAAAAGGAGGTCACCATGCTTTGGACCATATTTGTGATTCTACTGGTTTTGTGGGCGCTGGGACTGTTGACCGGCACCACGTTTGGCGGTGTCATCCACGCCCTGCTGGTCATCGCCATCATTGTGGTGGTGATCCAGGTGCTTCAGGGGCGAAAACGGGTGTGACCCGTCGGACAGAGGGAAGAGAAACGCAAAGAGAAGGGTGCAAGATTGCACCAACAACAAATCTCGATTCATCTATCTAAGGAGAAACAACATGAACACCATGAAGAAAGCCACAATTGCTTTTATCACGTCCGCAGCATTAGCCTTTGCCATGCCACTGTATGCCGCTGATAAGACTGGTATGAAATCCGACTCTCAACAGAAGGCAGGGACTCATCAGGGTATGAAATCTGACGCTCAACGGCAGGAAGGTTTAACTCAGCAGCAGACCGGTGAAATGCAGTCCGGTCACATGATAACTGCCGATAAGCTTCAAGGGATGACAGTCGTTTCCCAAGAGGGAAAAGCGATTGGTGAAATTGAAAAAATCACGATTGACAAGCAGTCCGGTGAAGTACAATTCGTCACTTTTTCCAGAGGCGGCATTCTCGGCATGGGCGGCAAAGAAGTTGCAGCTCCGCTGAGCGCGTTTGAATTTGGCGATGAAGAGGCCATATTGACCGTTGACCAGTCTAAGCTCGAAAATGTTCCGCAGCAGACAGCAGAGGCTACGGACAGTGACTACCAGCGCGACCTGGAGACCCACTATGGCGTGGCTCCAGCATGGAATAAAGGAGATTCGGGCGACACCCTCAAAAACCAGCAGGATCAAGACCCTACTAAACCAGGGAAAGTAGATACCCAGAACTAAGAATCTTTTTTATCTGCAAACGGCAGCGCTGCATCCGTGACGTTGCCGACTCATTCATTACCATGAGCAAAAGGGGTGCCCTCGGCGCCCCTTTTCGTTGTTCCTGGGCGCGGGTTTGTTCGCTTTCATCCAATCATACGCGCTGCTGGCTCCCATTTTGTTGTCCTTCCTTCTCAATATACTGGTTTCGCTCACAGTCAATCCATTGATTTCGTGGATACGATCTCTGACGGGTGGTCGAAAATTACCGGCGGGGCTGGTCGTGGGGGGGGTTGTCGCCGTCCTTGTCCTGACGGGATGGGCCTTTTTCGAGCCGATGAAGGAATCGGTCGCAAACCTCTCTGGGCCCAATCCTCAGCGCAGTGCCGGCACTGCTGCTGTCTCTCGGCGAAGGGGGCATGACCCCGCTGTGGGTCTTGCTCGCCTATCTTGCGGT
>NZ_JAWOHB010000019.1:0-2596 GCF_046496365.1 Desulfosarcina sp. | reverse complement strand
ATTGCCGGGATGCTGGTGATGGCCGTCAGTTTGCTGCTGATGAAATGAAAGATTGCTGAAAGAAGGATGGCCAAAAGGTCTGATGGCCGGAGCGCTATCGTCGATTCACCTGCGTGACCTGATCGTTCAGAGTCCACAGATCGTAAAGATATCCCACCCCGACAAGGGCTCCGGTGAACAGGTAGATGATGGCGCTGATCCATTTTCCCATGTAAAACCGGTGGGCTCCGAACAACCCCAGAAAGGTGAGCAACACCCAGGCGACGGTGTAATCCCTGGGGCCGGCGGCAAAGCGCAGGTCCGCCTGGCGGTCCATGGACGGGATGAGAAACAGGTCGATGAGCCAGCCGATGCCCAGCAGGCCGAGGGTGAAGAACCAGAGGGTGCCGGTCACCGGTTTACCATAATAAAAACGGTGGCTGCCGGTAAAACCGAAGATCCACAGGATGTAGCCGATGGTTTTGCGGTGGGTGTCGCCGTGAGTCATGAATTGGTCTCCTTTCAAGGTTCTGTTTTTAGCTTGTGCCGGAGATCCTTGCAAGATACAAGGCCTTTATCTTTGTGGCTTCTTGGGACTGTTTTTTGGGGTAAGAAGCATTTGAAAGGGAAAAAATGAAAAAACGACTTCGCAAGAAACTGCATGTGGGAGAATACGCGGAGTGGGGGCGCCAGATCATCATCACGCGCAACCGCAAAGACGAATTCGATGAATTTCTCGATGCCTTTATTGACGAGGCCATCATTGCCAATGAATGCGGCTGTGGTGGCAGCGGCAAGGAGGATAGACTGGAGGTTGTCGTGGAGCTTGGCCGACGCTCGGAGGATCCCGATGCGAGGTTGAATAAAATTATCGCATGGCTCGATTCCCGCGCTGATGTGGAAAAGTGGAAGGTCGGCGATGAGTTCGATGTCTGGCATGAAGACGTTTAAGATACTGTTGTTTTTGTTTCTCATGGCCAATCCCGGCCCGGGCCATGCTTTGCCGGAAACCGGTGAAGTCTCGCAATTTCTTCGCGGCTGGCTCGAGGCGGCCACCAAGAGCCAGCAGGTATGGGTGGGCTGCGAACCGATTCATGCCGGCAAGGATCTGGTCGACTTTTATCACAGGCGCGATGACCGACCGGTGTGGGTGTCCGAGGAAGGGCCTTGCGAAGCTGCCCGGGAGCTGCTGGCGGTTCTCGGGAACGCTGAGCGGCATGGCCTTTTTCCCCGGGATTACCATTTTACCTGCCTTTCGGAGTGGTTGAAACCGGCTTCGGCGGAGCGACCGTGGAGTATCGACGCCAAGGAACTGGCCGGGATGGAAATCGTGCTCTCCGATGCCTTCGTTACTTTTGGAAACCACCTGGCCAGCGGAAAGATTGATCCGGAGACGATTTATCCCCATTGGATCTCTCCGAGGAAAAAAAATGAGGTCTTCGGACTGCTGGCCGGCATCACCACAGCGCAGGATGTGGACAACGCCGTCGAGGCGCTGGCCCCGGTCGGCGACGGCTACCGTGCCGCCATGGACGAGGCCCGGCGGCTTCGGACGGCGATTGCTTCGGGACAGTGGCGGGAGATTGAACCGGGGGAAACACTCCGAATTGGCGACCAATCTGCCAGAATCGAACAAGTTCGGGCGCGTCTCATCGTCGAGGGCGACCTTGCGGGTCCTGAAGAAAGCGGTGAGGGCGCTGCGGTCTTTGACGACCGACTGCAGGAAGCGGTCATCCGGTTTCAGCGTCGGCACGGGCTTTCCCCGGACGGCGCCATCGGCCGGCAAACCCTTGCCGCTCTGAACCGATCCCCGCAAGACCGGCTGCGCTGCGTTTTGGTCAACATGGAGCGCTGGCGTTGGCTTCCAAGGGATCTGGGCCGACGGCACATCATTGTCAACCCCCCCGCCTTTCAGCTTGAAGCTTTCCAGGAGGGGCGAAAGGTGATGGAGATGCCGGTCATTGTCGGAGAGGCCTACACCAAGACGCCGGTGTTCAGCAAAAACATGACCTATCTGGTGATCAACCCCTATTGGAATGTTCCCCGGGGCGTGCTGGCGCGCAAGATTCTGCCGAAGATCAAGAAGGATCCCGGCTACATCGCATCGCACCACTTCGAGTTGATCGGCGGATGGAAGGAATCGGCGGCGCCCTTGGATCCGACCCTCATCGACTGGTCCACGATACACGCCGGAAATTTTCCCGGGCGACTGCGGCAACGCCCGGGGCCCTGGAATTCATTGGGACGTATCAAGTTCATTTTCCCTAACGATTTCAGCGTATATTTGCACGACACACCGGACCGCCACCTGTTTCAGCGGACGGCGAGGGCATACAGCAGCGGGTGCATCCGGGTGGAAAAACCGATCGATCTGGCCCTCTTCGTCCTGGCACCGGACCCATCCTGGGATCGGGACCGGATCGAAGGCATCATCGCCGAGGCAAAGACCACCACGGTTGTGATCAAAGACCCGCTGACGGTTCATCTGCAGTACTGGACTTTCTGGGTCAAGCACACGAGGTGGGTCTTGCCACGACCCGGCAGGCCGAAGGCCAGTACGTTGTCGGCTCTCTCGACGAAGCCACCCTCGCAGAGTGTGGGGAGCAGCCTGCGGACC
>NZ_JAWOHB010000198.1:0-3785 GCF_046496365.1 Desulfosarcina sp. | reverse complement strand
CATACCGTGGTCGAGGCGGCCCACATCTTGCCCTGGAGCGAGAGCCACGATGATTTTCCCACCAACGGACTCTGTCTTTGCCGCTTGTGCCACTGGTCCTTCGACGAAGGGCTGATGAGTGTCGGCAACCGGTATGAAGTGCTCGTGTCGGACCGTGTCCGGATCGACAGCAACATGCCCGGGCATGTGCTGACCCTGGTGGAGCGTCCCATCTTCAAACCGGAAGCGCAACGCTTCTGGCCGGCGCAGGACAACCTGGCGCGGCATCGGCAGGAGCGGTTTGCCTGATGACCAACCACCTGCCGGGGGACACAGATGAATACCTTCTGCATCTATCTCGGTACATCCATCTGGCGGGTTGCCGTGAAGCGAGGTTTCAATGCGTGTTCTGCTGATTTCGGCCAATACGGAAAAAATTAATATGCCTGCCCTGCCCATGGGACTCGGCAGCGTGGCGGCGGCCCTGGGTGCCGCCGGTCATGCGGTGCGGTTTCTCGACCTGATGGGCACCGGGGAGTGGCAGTCCCCGCTCCGGGAGGCCCTGGCCGAAGCAGCGTTCGAGGTCATCGGCATTTCCATTCGCAACATCGACGACCAGGTCAGCCTATCGCCCCGGTTTCTGCTGGAACCGGCCCGGGAGGTTGTGGCGTTCTGCCGGGCACACGCCCGGGCACCCATCGTGCTGGGGGGTGCCGGCTACAGCATCTTTCCGCAGGCCATACTGGACTATACCGGTGCGGAGATGGGGATTCAGGGCGAAGGCGAAGCCGCCGCGGTCATGCTGCTGGAACGACTTGGATCGCGGGCCCCGCTGGAAGACGTGCCCGGCCTGGTCGTTCGGGGAAAAGGGCGCCAGACGCCGCCGGACGGTCTCCGCGACCTGGACCGGTTTGCACTTCCCGGGCCGGAACTATTCGATCCCCGCCTCGCCCGGGACCCGGACTATTATCTGCCCATCCAGACCCGACGGGGCTGCCCGCTGAACTGCAGCTACTGCTCGACGTCGACCATCGAAGGCCGCCTGATCCGCAAACGCTCCCCGGCAGCGGTCGTCGATGCCCTGCGCCGCTGGCGCAGGGCAGGCTATTCGCGCGTCTTTTTCGTGGACAACATCTTCAACCTGCCCACAAGTTATGCGCAGGAGCTCTGCCAGCGCATGACCGAGGCGCACCTGGACATTCAGTGGCGGGCCATCCTGTACCCCGGCGGGGTGACCGCAAGCCTGGTTCGGTCCATGGCGCGAGCCGGTTGCCGGGACGTCTCACTGGGCTTCGAGAGCGGCGCCCGCCAGATCCTGGACCGCATGCACAAGCGCTTTTCGCCGGATGATATCCAGCGTGCCAGCCGGCTGCTGGCCGATGCCGGGATCGGCTGCATGGGATTCCTCCTGTTGGGCGGACCCGGCGAGACCCGGGATACGGTGCTGGAAAGCCTGACCTTTGCCGATCGTCTGAAGCTGGATGCGCTCAAGCTGACGGTCGGCCTGCGGATTTATCCGTATACCGAGCTGGCCCGTATCGCCGTGCGTGAGGGGGTGATCGCACCGCATGCGGATCTTCTCAGCCCCACGTTTTATATGGTCCGCGGACTTGAAGACTGGCTGCGCGAAACGGTCGGTGAGTGGGTAGCCCAGCATCCCCATTGGACAATTTAAACACCCTTGCCGACCCGGTGGTCCATTTGGATTTCAGCTGGGGGCTGGACCATGGCACCTGGTCGGTCCTGTGCCGCATGTTCCCCACGGCGGAGATCCCGGTGGTGCAGCTGAGCCTCGACTTCGACCAGCCGCCCGACTTTCACTTTCGGCTGGGCAGGCAGCTCACATTCCTGCGCAGCGATGGCGTCCTGGTCATCGGCAGCGGCAACATGGTTCACAACCTGCGGGCCATGGCCCGGCAGGATGAGGGCTTTGACTGGGCCGTGGCCGCCGGCGGCAAGATGAAGGCGCTGATCGCGGCCGGCGACCACCATGCCCTGATCGACTATCCGTTGCGGGGTGACAGCGCCCGCCTGGCCATACCGACCCGCGAACACTACCTGCCCCTGCTGTACACCCTGGCCATGCAGGAACCCTCCGACCGGCTCTCCTTTTTTTGCGAATGGGTCACTCTGGGTTCCATCTCCATGCGCTCGTACCGTGGCGCGCCGGATGCCGCCGCGAAGCGGCAAGCATCCGGCGTGACGCGGTTGAGCGTTGAGTGCACCGACTTGTTCGGCCCTTTTATTTGATGCTATGCTTACCCGCCGCATAACTGGTAATGAGGCAGCGATAGGATGGAAGATGGTTTGAGAAGAGCGCCCCAAGACCCTCGACATCGTTGCGCCAGTCCCGATGCAGCTCGCAAGCAGTGCCAAACCATGTCATGAGTTGGCAACCAGCGGCTTCCATTCGCGCCCAAGCGGCATCTCTGGTTGTCTGATTGAATGTTCCCGAGGCGTCGGTAACAATAAATACTTCGTAACCCTCTTCGCGGGCGGACAACGCAGGGAATGCAACGCAAACTTCCGTCACAATACCCGCAATAATCAACTGCTTCTTGCCCGTCGCTTTGATTGCCTTCAAAAAATCTTCGTTGTCCCAAGCGTTAATTTGACCTGGACGCGCGATATACGGGGCATCAGGAAAAAGTTGCTTTAATTCAGGCACGAGTGGCCCGTTTGGACCATCTTCAAAACTAGTCGTCAAAATGGTGGGCAGTTTGAAATACTTGGCTGTGTCGGCCAAAGCTAAGACATTATTCTTGAAGTCATCCGGCGAAAAATCTTGAACAAGATTCGTAAGCCCAGACTGGTGATCGACGAGCAAAACAGCAGCGTCATTCTTATCGAGGCGGTTATATTTGTATTCTGTTTTCATGGTTGGCTCCTTTCTTGGATCGTTTAGTTTTTATTTTATTGCTGTTGAAAAATAAAAACCGTCAGGTACCTGAGGGCATAAGCGGACTATCTGCATTTCCCATTGGCACCGAATATAAAATACCATATCTTATTGATTAATCAATTATATTTCTCAACTATTCAGCGTCTTGCACCAGATTTTCAACTATTCCGTTTGTGGTACCAATGCGGTCGCATCTTAAATATTAGTATTTGACGGGCCGGGCATGTTCTGGACGAGGATACCCGATCAAGGCAAGTTGGCTGCCTGGTTGTTTCATCTATTCGAAACGTTTGCCACGATGGGTAAGCTGTTGCGGGTGGAATATCGGGGTGCCGCTTATCACGTGATCCATCTCGATTTCAATTGGGGCTGGTGCATTGTCCACAACCTGTCGAAATTATTGCTTGCACCAGGATGATGGTGGCAGCTAAGATGAATGTGGGGTCCGCCGATGAGACCATTGACGGGTGGTTTCGCAAGTTGACGGCGGCAGGGGTGCGCCATGTCAAACGCTCCGCGGCTTGAACGTGCCACGCCCGCCTTGCCAGGCAATGCCTGGACGTGGCATGAATCCAACTGCGCCCTGGCCATGTTGCTGGCCAGGCATCGCCGGGTGTTGAAAGCGGCTGTGGCCACAGCCGCGGCGATCGGCCGCGGCCTCGACGAACTGACGCCCCTGATGGCCGACCTGTGCCGCCGGACCTGCCGTTTCTGCCCCGAACCGTGCTGCATCAACCACACGGTGTGGTTCGACTTCAAGGACCTACTGCTTTTTCACCTCCTCGATTGCCCCATTCCCGCCTGCCAGGCGGCATCGGATCTGAAGGAGGCCTGCCCCTACCTGGGCCACCATGGCTGTCGCCTGCCGCCGCGCATCCGGCCCTGGATGTGCGTTCGGTACCTC
>NZ_JAWOHB010000192.1:0-2952 GCF_046496365.1 Desulfosarcina sp. | reverse complement strand
GGACCAAAGGCGACTGTCGCATCCTGGGCGATACAGGTTTCGTTGAAAAGGTGGTTTCCACATCGCGCGAATCGTTTGATACACGCTACGCCCTGCGGCGGGAAGGATGGGACTTCGACCGTATTCTGCACCGGGCCGGGGCTGTTTGCGGGGCAACGCCGGAACAGGTGCTTTCCGGTGGCCGGCAGAGGCCCCGGTCCATGGCCCGGGCGCTGACCTGCTACTGGGCGGTACGGCGTCTGGGCCTCCCGTCCATCGAAATGGCGCGACGATTCGGCATCAGCACGGCGGCGGTCAGCAAGGCCATTGAGCGGGGCGAGTCTTTGGCCGCGGACAAAAAAATTGATTTAGATAGTTAGAGACGTCCCCTACTACATGTTAGAGACGTCCCCTACTACACTACTACACTCGGCCGTAATTACGGGATTTTTCAACAGACAAACGGCCTGTTCTCAGTTATTTTGGACAGCAGTGGATTTGACAATAGATTTTTTGTGGGTATAATGTAATTACATTATACCCACAATTGGAGGTGAAAATGGCGACTTTAATCAGAATAGGAAATTCACAAGGTATCCGTATTCCAAAGGCGGTAATCGAACAGGCCCGATTAGAAGACAAACAATTGGAATTTAAAATAATCGACGACGGATTGTTAATTCAACCTGTTAAGAAGAATAGGGAAGGATGGAAAGAACAATTTGATAAAGCCCTTAAATCCCAAGAACCTAACGAAGCGGATCAGGCATGGTTGGATGCCCCGTTGGTAAATGAAGAGGACTGGGAATGGTAAAAAAAGATGTTCATAGATTTGAGATTTGGCTGGTTCAACTTGATCCGACACTAGGTTCTGAAATTAAGAAAACAAGGCCTTGTGTTGTTATCTCCCCTGATGAAATGTCTGCGCTGAAAACAGCGATTGTTGCTCCAATGACATCCAAAGGATTTAGCTATCCAACCAGAATTCAATATACATTTCAGGGTAAAAAAGGATTGATCTTGCTTGACCAAATGAGAGCCGTTGACAAATCCAGGTTAATTCAAAGAGTTGGTATAGTTTCCCAAAGCGCGCAGATTAAAATTATCAATTGTTTGCAAGAGCTTTTCGCGTATTAAGGGGCTAACCACGGCATCAAGGCGACGGCAAAAAGCCGTCGCGTTTCATGCCAAACGTTGGCCAATAAAAGCGTAAAAGCGCGTAAAAGCGGGACATTCTATATCCCCTACTACGCTACTACCACTGGAAAAAGGAGGAAAGAAAGCCATGATCGAAGATCCCAAGAAATTTCTCGACGGATTCAAGGAGGCCGTGGGGCGGTTTGCCAAGGCCGACAAGGCAACCCTGAAGGTATTCACCGGGCTCAATGAAAACGCGCTGCAACCGGGGATTCTGGACCGCAAGACCAAGACGTTGATGTGCCTGGCCATCGGGATTGCCCATGGCTCCGAGTACTGCGTGGCCGCCCGCGCGGCCCAGGCGGTGGAGGCCGGCGCCAGCCGGCAGGAGCTGCTGGAAACGGCTTCGGTGGGCCTGCTGATGGGTGGCAGCCTGTCGTTCGGGCCGATTCTGACCGTGTTCATGGACACCGTCGCGACGCTTTTCCCTGAGGGCTCTGCCAGCTAAACCGGGGAGAGAAATATGGATGGAATGCCGCTTTATGTGAACCGGTTCGGGTTGTTCCGCTTATCGCGGGGCTTTACCGCGGAACGGTTGAGGACGGTAGATGGTCGGCCGGAACGGAGGAGCAAAAACGGATGTGGAGGAACAGTCCGAACATCACAATGAGGACAACCAGAAGGGCGAAACGCAGGATCTGCGGATCTTCCGGTTTCGCTTCCGGGTCGTCGTCTTCCGCGCTGCGGTGGAAACCATCCTTTGCCATGAAAAAGATCATCATCACGAGCCAGTAGGATACGATCATTCCAAGAGCGGTGTATTGCAACCAATTCGGAAGAGCGACATTCATCATCCGCAAGACCCATGCCGCCAGAAAAAACACGCCTGTGATCACCACCGCCTGGATCTTCATGGTCACCTGACCTGCCTTCGGGGTTTTTCAGGTTGCGTCTCGCGGATTCTCAACAAGCTGCGCACTGTCTCGTCTTTTCGCTTTCACGAGACAAATGGCGCATAATCCCTGATTGGAGAGGTCGCTCACCCGAGCAGATCCCGAATCTCCCCCGGCCGGCTCACCACCGCGGCCCGCCAGCACCCGAATCCGCCGTGGGCCGTGACGGCCGCCGGCCAGCCGGACGATAAAATCCGGGCGATACTTGCGCACCACGCCGTGGTGGACGTACTGCACCTCGAAACCCAGGTGGTCGTTTTTCGCCCAGGCGGTCACCCTCTCGCTGTCATCGAGGGCGAAGGCGTCCGAGGCTTCCCGGGCGCTGTCCTTCAGGTCCCGGCTGCGCAGGTACTTGCCTTCGGCCTCCCAGTTGACGCGCCAGGCATGGTGGGCCTCGTCGTTGATCACCAGCAGGTTGCGGGCGCCGGCCATTTCGCCGAGCACCTCGCGGGTGTAGGCCTCGTCGCTCTTGGCGCCGCGCTTGTCCACGCTGCGCCGCTTCTTGAGCTGCTCCTCGCTTTCCCAGGCCAAGGCGTGCCAGTTGCGCACCAGCACCTTGCCCTGGCGCAGCCGGTCCAGCAAGGATGACGGCACGATGTTGAACGCCTCGTAGTAATTGCCGACGCCCGAAGGCTCCAGCACCGATAGGCGGCTTTTCACCGTCAGCCCCGGCGCCACCACCAGCACGTGTTTGGAGAAGCGGACGTCCTGGGGGTTGGCCACCTTGTTGAGAATGTGCCAGGCGATGGCCATGGCCATGACGATGGTCTTGCCCGAGCCGGTGGCCATCTTGCAGCACCGGCGCACAAAATCGCCTCCGTCTCCGGGAATCTCGATGCCCACGTGGCCGGCGGCGGGCCCTTCGGTAAGCCAGATCAGGGTT
>NZ_JAWOHB010000137.1:0-18976 GCF_046496365.1 Desulfosarcina sp. | reverse complement strand
GCAAAGCGCAACATGCTGTGAATAGTCGTGCGCCATGATCCTTCTTACTTTTTCCAGACAAGCCGGCGTGTCGACACCTGGACCGGTGCGTGTCGTCCGCACGGCCTTGATGGGAAAATCGGCTTCCAACAGTCGCAACTGCTCCAGGCGTTCCCGGTTTTCCAACGCCGATAGCGGTAAGGTAGTATACCGGGCCAATAATTCTGCGCGATAGGCATAGATACCGATGTGCTTTAAATATTCCGGTTGATAGGTGGTATTGGCAACGTACGGAATAAGCCCCCGGCTGAAATACAACGCATTGCCGCTGTGGGAAACGATCATCTTGACCGTGTTGGTATCCAGGGCTTCCTCAATGGGAATCGGGTGGCAGAGCGTACCCACCTGGCAGGACGGGTCCTCCAGCATGTTCCGGACCAACAGGTCGATGTCACCCGGACGGATCAAGGGTTCATCCCCCTGCACATTGATGTAGATATCGGCCCGGATATGGCGTGACACTTCAACCACGCGGTCCGTTCCCGAGGGATGATCGGGGGCGGTCATGATCACTTCGCCCCCAAAGCCGGCTACCGCATCCGCTATGCGGCGGTCATCGGTGGCGACAAGCACACGGTCTGTGCAGCCGGCCAGGCAGGACCGTTCGTAGACATGCTGGACCATCGGTTTGCCAGGGAATCTTGAAGATCCGTAACGTGCAGGAATAACAGTAAGAATATTCATTTCGACCACTCACTCCATCGGGTTTTGCGCTGGCACTCAGGATTTGAAATCTTGCCGGTAACTTCAACCGGCTGCTGCCAATGTTTCCCATGGTTCGGTTTATTTTTCTGGTTCTTTAGAAAAAATAACCCGTTCGCCGATTGGCTGTTGGCTCTTGGCTCTTGGTACTTGGCTCTTGGCTCATAGCTCTTGGTACTTGGCTCTTGGTTTTACCAACAGCCAACAGCTAAGAGCTGCCCTGTTGCTCTTGGCTCCTGAATTGAGGGCCAATTGACGGGCCCATCCAAAAGGTGTATACCCCCTTTTCAACGATAAGACCGACCGGTTTTACTTTTTAATCGGCATCTATTTTCCGGAGGGTTCCATGACCATTCTCAAGCATCTTTTCGCCCCCATTCAAATCGGACGCATGACGGCCAAGAACCGCCTGCTCATGTCGGCCATGAGCATCAATTTCGGCGTGGATGAAAACAACTTCGTCACCGACCAGCTGACCGGCTACCTGGCGGCCCGCGCCAGGGGAGGCGCCGGCATGATCCTGGTGGGCGGCGCCGGTGTGCATCCCACGGGTCTGGAGCTTCCCGGTCTGCCCGCCCTGTGGGACGATGCCTGCATCCCGGCTCTCCAAAAGATGGTCGCGACGGTCAAAGCCTTCGACACCTGCTTCGGCGTCCAGCTCATGCACGGCGGGCGCCAGTCCTACCACGATCGCAAGGTGGCGCCGTCAGCCATTCCCGCGCCGGCGGTGGTCAAGGGGGTTCCCCGGGAATTGTCGGTCGAAGATATTGCCGAACTGGTGGGCGCTTTCGGTGACGCCGCCCGGCGCTGCCGGGACGCCGGGTTCGATTTCGTCGAGGTCCACGGGGCCCACGGCTACCTGATCAATCAGTTTCTGGCCCTCAATTCCAATCATCGTGAAGACCGGTACGGTGGCAGCTTTGAGAACCGCATCCGCTTTTTCCTGGAACTGCTGGCCGATATCAAGGCCAAGGCGGGCGCCGATTTCCCAGTCGGCCTGCGCATCAACGGTGAAGACTACATCGACGGCGGCTGGACCCTGGACGACGCCCTGCGTCTGGCCCCGATTCTGGAAAAGAACGGAGCGGACTATCTGCACGTGTCTGCCGGCGTTTACGGTTCCACACAGCTGACCATCCCCTCCATGTATGTGGAACACGGCTGCTTCGTGGGCCTGGCCCAGGCCGTCAAACAGGTCGTCAATATTCCCGTGGTGGGGGTGGGCCGGATCAAAAGCCCAGAACTGGCCGACTGTATCCTCAAAGAGGGGCGGGCCGATGTGGTGGCCATGGGCCGTGCCCTGATCGCCGACCCCATGCTGCCGGAGAAAGCCCGTGCGGGGAACCTGAACGCCATCCGACCGTGTATCGGCTGCTGCCTGGGCTGCATTCATGCGGTGCTGGCCCTTGAGCCCGGCGGCTGCGTGGTCAATCCCGATGTGGGTCGCGAGTATTTGATGGCCGCAGACGAAAAGAGGTCTCAGCCCAGGCGCGTGCTGGTGCTGGGCGGCGGTCCTGCGGGATTGGCGGCGGCGCGCATGGCGGCCATGCGGGGCCATACGGTGACGCTGGTCGAGGAAACGGCCGGCCTCGGCGGTCTGCTGCGACTGGCCGCCAAGCCTCCCGGCCGCGGCGAGATCATGGACGTGATCAATTACCTCATCCATGAAGTGGAGCGCCTGGGTGTGGCCCTGCGGCTCAACACCCGGCTGGACGAGGCCCTGCTGGACGCAGTCGATCCGCAGGCCGTGATCCTGGCGTCGGGCAGCCTGCCGGACATGCCCATCATCAAGGGGTTGTTCACCACCACAATGGACCTGTGCACGGTGACCGAAGTGCTGGAGGGCAAGATCACCGGCGACCGGGTGATCATCCTGGGCGGCGGCCAGGCCGGACTGGTGACCGCGGATTTCCTGGCGGAGAAGGGCCGTGAGGTGGCGGTGCTCAACCGCAGGCGGCACTTTGGCGAGGAGATGTCCAGCAACGACCGCTTCTACCTCCGGGAGCGGCTCAAACGCGACTCGGTCCATCTGTTTAAGCAGGTGGCGGTCAAGATCTTCAGCGACGATGGCGTGGTTTTCACCAGTGCCGGCACCCCGGTGACGCTCAAGGGGTTTGATACCGTGGTGGTCGCCGAAGCCATGACCGCGGTGCGTGAAGCCAAACCGATGCTGGATCGCCGAAAAGTCGAAGTCATCGTCATCGGCGATGCCAAATCACCGCGCAACCTCATGCTGGCCCAGAGCGAGGCTGAGGAGGCTGGGCGGAGCATCTGACGGAATCTGCCGGCAACGGGTGCAGCCGGGTGTGGCCGCTAGCGCGTTTCCATGCGCTGATTGGAATCCCCATATCCGTGTGCGGGCAGCCTCGTGAGGGCGCTGCAAGGCTGTCGGCGGTGAAATAAGCGGGCGGCGCGAACCGGTGAGGTCGGTTAGCGCCGCCCGCCGATGGGTCAGATTTTGAACTGATCCACCAGATGCTTGAGATTCTCGGAAAGCTTGGATAACTCCTGGGCGCTGAGGTTGACCTGGCCGCTGCTGGTGGACATTTCATTCATGGATAGGCTGACTCCGGCGATGTCCCTGGATATTTCACCGGACACCGCCGTGCTCTGGTTGACATTTTCGTTGACCTCCTGGATACCCCGGGACGCCTGGGCCACGTTGGAAGCAATCTCTCTGGTGGCCGCCGACTGCTGCTCGACGGCGGTGGCGATATTGGCCACCACATCATTGACCGAGTTGATGACCTGGGTGATCTCCGTGATCTGACCCACAGTCGTGGAGGTGGTTCCCTGAATGCCTTCGATTTTTTCCTTGATGTCCTGGGTCGCCGCGGCGGTCTGCTTGGCCAGTTCCTTGATCTCGTTGGCAACCACCGCAAAACCCTTGCCGGCTTCGCCGGCCCGGGCGGCCTCGATGGTGGCATTGAGGGCCAGCAGGTTCACCTGCTCTGAAATGTCGGTGATGGTCTCAATGACCTTGCCGATGGAATTGGCCGCAGCCCCCAGCTGATCCATATTTGTCGATGCGCTGGACGCCTTGTGGGTCGCTTCATCGGAGATCCCCCGGGCCTTTTCGGCATTCTGGGCGATTTCACCGATGGTGGCGGACATCTCTTCGGATGCCGTGGCCACCATGTTGGTGTTGGTGGCGGACTGCTCCATGGCTGCGGCCACATTGTTCATGTTGGCGTTCATCTCTTCGGCGGCGGCGGATACGGTGTTGGACTTGTCGGACACAGTCTGAATGCCCTGGGTCATCTGTTCGGAAATGGCCGAAAGTTCTGTGGATGATGAAGACAGCGTCTGGACACCGTCGGTGATCTCCCTGATGATTCCCTGCAGTTTTTCGATGAAGACGTTGAACCATCTGGCCAGTTCACCGACTTCGTCCCGGGTGCTGGCTTCCAGACGCATGGTCAGGTCGCCTTCGCCCTGGGCGATGTCTTTAAGACCGGCGACGGCGGCATTGATCGGTCTGACAATGGATCGCGCGGCGAACAGGACGAAGATGGCCGTCAAGAGGCCGGCGACGGCGGCCACCAGCACATTCGAATTGCGGATAGAAACCGAGGCGGCCTGGAACTCATCTTCGTTCTGCGTCGCGCCGATGGACCACCCGTTCACGCTTACCGGGGCGAATCCCGCGATTTTGAGGACGCCTTTGAATGTATATTCCTCCACTCCGGTTTCACCGGCCATCATCCGCTTGTTGATGGAGGCCATATCCGGGATGCTGTTTACATCCAGTTTGAGCACATGTTCGGCGGTGGGGTGCGCCAGGACGATACCCTTATTATCCATCATATAGCCATAGCCGGTTTGGCCGATTTTTCGGCTGGCAACCAGGTTCGTGAAATGCTCGGCCTTGATAACGGTTCCCAGAATGCCAAGGAACTGGCCGTTGTCGGATTTGATGGGTGCACAGATGGTGACGACCGGTTTGCCGGTGGCTTTGGAAACAGTCATTTCACTGACAATCGCTTCGCCTGTCTGCCTGGCCCGTAAGAAAAATTCACTGTCTGAAATGTTAATCCCCTTATAGGCCGCCCCATTTTCAAGAATGCCTGTAAATACCTTTCCGCTGGCATCGGCAATGAAAACGCCCTGATATTGGTCTCCCATACTTTCAAATTGTCTTTTCAGCGCCTTAAAAGCATCTTCAACGCCATCGGTGGATGCATCCAGTCCGGACTCTTTTACGGAAAGCGCAAGGTCTCTAACCCGTTTCTGGCTGGCCATGGATGCGGCCTTGCCCTTTTCAGAATCAAGTATGTTGCGGGTCAATCGTGCCAGATCGGATGCAATGCCCTGGGCCTGGTTCATCGACAGATCCTGCAGTGCGGTTTGGGCTTTTGAAAAAGATAGATATCCCACGATGATCAATGGCACCACAACGGCGGTTACGCCGCCGAGTATCAGTTTTGCCGAGATGGACTGCAGATTGAATTTCATTTTGAAGGCTCCTTTGATGGCTGGATAAAAAGATTGCTTAAAACCTTTTAGGGTAGAAAATGGTGTCTGAATCAATCACAAAGGCAGGGTTGGGATCACCCGGTGTGATCTGATTCTTAATCCGGGCTCGGTTCTGAACCACCCAAGCGCGGATACGCTTAGGTGGTTTTTCGGCCGCTTCAGATTTTTCTTGACCCAAATTGATGGGCCCGGTTTACCCTGGGCCTGATTTTCGACCGGCAAATTGTTGCCTATCCCAAATCGCGGGCATTAAAGAAATCATACCATGCGACCAATAATGCTTTCATAAACTTAAAACACAGCGCTCACTTCAGCTGAAGGTTCCGTCCATGCAAAAAAGCACAAGGCCTTCAACATCCATGGCCAGGGAATTTACCAAACAATATCTGCTGATTTCTCTCATCCCGGTCCTTTTGTTTTTTGTGTTTGCAATCACGGGCGGATATTTTGCCCAGCGACACATTTTCCAGCTGTTGTCCGATTCAACCCATGAACTGAACGCGGATGCCAAGGCAGAACTGGAAAGGCTGGGTCAACAGATCATTCGGGATACGGCCAGGAACGCAGCTAGACAGATAGCGCTTTTTTTATCCTTCAACCCGGCAATGCGTATGCAGGATCTCCAGCAGTCCGACCAGTTCCAGGCCCTTGCCTTGCAGCAGGTCGGGCAGACCGGATATGTCTGCCTGTATGAGGCGGAAACCGGGATTATGCGCATTCATCCAAATCCTAATCTGGTAAACCGGAAAATGGCGTTCTTATCGGATGAGATCCCATCCTGGTGGGCCATCTTTGAACGTTCCTTGCCGGGTGATGAGGTTTCAGGCTACTACGACTGGATTAAGCCCGATGGCTCCCTTGAGCAAAAATATATGACCATGACACCGGTAAAGGGTTCCTTACATGGGCAACCCCTTATGGTCGCCGCCACAACCACCATTGATGAATTCACGGCTCCCGTTGCCGCCATGGAGCAGAAAGCCAGGGTAATCAACGCCAGTTTCCATCAGTTTTTATCCGACCAGCTGATGGTCGCGGGCATCGCCATCACCGTGTTTCTCTCGGCAACGTTCTTTTGTGTTTATCTGGTCGGCCGGCGGTCGGCGCTGCACTATATGCTGCCAATAGCCATGCTGGCCAGGACCGCCGAACATCTCGGAGGCGGTCAATGGGAATCAGAAGTTGGGCCTGCCCTGATCAATCGCCAAGACGAGATAGGTGTGCTGGCCCGATCTTTCGAGTCGATGCGACTGCAGCTGCAGAAGCTCTTCGGGGACATCGAATGTCGGGTCTCAGAATTGAAAACGGCCCAAAAATCGTTAAAGGAGAGTGAAGCGCATTTCAAAGGCCTGTTCGACGGCGTCCCTGTTGGTCTTTATCGGACAACATTCGATGGCCAGGCTATCGATGCCAATTCCACATTGGTCAGAATGCTTGGATATCCCTCCAAAGCGGATTTTTTATCCCAAAATGCAGAAAAAATGTATGCCCACCCGGTAGACCGCTCCAAATGGCAAACGGTCATCGAAATATCCGGAGTCAAGAATGTTTATGAGGTGGAGATGCGCCGCTATGATCAATCGGTGATCTGGGTCGAGAACCATTCTCGCACCGTCAGAGGCGCCGATGGTTCAATCCTATATGTGGAAGGCAGCCTCATCGACATCAATGAACGCAAGAAGGCCGAATCAGCCCTCTTCAAGAGTGAAAAAAGATATCGCAGTTTATACGAAGAGGCGGAACGATCCAAAGAACTCTACCGGTCCTTGCTGCACTCCTCTGCCGATGCGATCGTCATATGCGATACAGCCCAGCGAACGACCTATGTAAGCCCTGTTTTTACGCAGTTGTTTGGGTGGCCGCTGGATGACATCAAAGGTCGACAGATACCGTTCATCCCCGCGTCCGCCGAGGAAAAAACCACCGCCATCGTCAAAGATGTCATTGAAAAGGGGACCACCCGCCATGGATATGAGACCCAGCGCTATACCCGTGATGGCCGCAGAATAGATGTCAGTATCAGTATCTCCCGATACGAAGACAATGCAGGCAAACCCGCCGGAATTTTGCAAATACTTCGAGACATCAGTGACCGCAGGCGGATGGAAACCCAACTGCAGTTCGCCCAGCGCATGGAAGCAATCGGAACACTTGCCGGCGGCCTGGCCCATGATTTCAACAACCTGATGATGGGAATTCTGGGAAACATCTCAATTATGATGCTCGACACGGAACCCACAAGCCCCCATTATGATAAACTCAAGAAGATCGAGAAGCTTATCCAGAGCGGTTCCAAGCTTACCAGCCAACTGCTTGGATATGCACGCAAGGGGAAGTTTGAGCTTAAAGTTGTCGATTTGAACCAAATTGTACGCGAAACCGCCGAAATCTTCGGGCGCACAAAAAAGGCGGTTACCGTCAACCTGGATCTGTCAGCAACGCGGATCCTGGTGGACATCGACAGATCCCAGATCGAGCAGGTGTTATTCAACCTGTTGATCAATTCGGCGGATGCGATGCCTGATGGCGGTGATATCAGCCTGGAAGCGTCGATCGTCCAGTACCGGGACAAGGGGCAAAAGCCATACAAGATGGAACCCGGCCAATATGCCCGGCTGCAGGTCACCGATACCGGCCACGGAATGAATTCAGAAACGCAAACCCGTATTTTCGATCCGTTTTTTACCACCAAGGAGATGGGCAGAGGCACGGGTTTGGGCCTGTCCTCGGCATACGGCATCATCAAGGCCCATGCCGGCTATATCGAAGTGGCCTCGGAAACGGGGCAGGGAACGACATTCACCATTTATCTGCCCCTGTCAAAACGTGAAATTTCTGATGCAGACCAGAATGATGCCAAGATCAAATTCGGCAAGGGGACGATACTTGTCGTGGATGACGAGGATATTGTTCTCGACATCGGGACGGAGATGATCGGGCGGATGGGCTACCGGGTCATCGCTGCCAGGAGCGGCGATGAGGCCATAGCGCTTTACCGGGCCAATTCCGGTGGCGTCGACCTGGTGATTCTGGACCTCATCATGCCCGGCACCGGCGGCCGCGAAACCTTTGATCTGCTCAGGCAGATCAATCCCGATGTAAAGGTCCTGTTGGCAAGCGGTTTCAGTATTGACGGCCAGGCCATGGAGTTGATGGATCGTGGATGCAACGGTTTTATCCAAAAGCCCTATAACCTCGAAGGCCTTTCACGCAAGATTGATGAAATCTTGAAAAATGAACTCTGCCTGTAGGGGATACAAGGGTTGGCTCTTGGCGCTTAGCTCTTCCCAACAGCTAACAGCTATCAGCTAAGAGCCGCCCTTTTCCTCCTGGCTCTTACTTTTTTTCGATCTCCCGGCTGCCTGAGTATTTCAGGGCGGCGGCGATGAAGCTGCGAAACAGGGGGTGCGGGGTCATGGGGCGGGACTTGAACTCCGGGTGGAACTGGCATCCCAGATACCAGGGGTGATCCTCGATTTCAACGATTTCCACCAGTTCGCCCGACGGGGCCATGCCTGAGATGTTGAGGCCGGCTTTTTCCAGCTTTTCAATATAGGCATTGTTGAATTCATAACGGTGGCGATGGCGTTCGGAAATGATTTCCATGCCGTAGGCCCGGTAGGCCAGGGTTTCCTTTTCCAGCTTGCAGGGATAGGCTCCCAGACGCATGGTGCCGCCTTTGTCCGAGTGGACGTCGCGCCTCTGGACGGTACCGGATTTGTCGTCGAACCATTCTGCCATGAGATAGATCACCGGATCGGGCGTACTCAGATCGAATTCGGTGCTGTTGGCCATCTTCAGGCCGGCAATGCTGCGGGAAAATTCGATGACGGCGATCTGCATGCCCAGACAGATGCCGAAATAGGGTATCTTGTTCTCCCGGGCGTACCGTGCCGCGCAGATCTTGCCCTCCACTCCCCGTGAGCCGAAGCCACCGGGCACCAGCACGCCATCCACCCCTTCCAGGCTCAGGCTGCAGGTGTTGGCGTCGATGGTTTCCGAATCCACAAATTTCAGATTGACCCGGGTCCGGTTGGGGATGCCGCCGTGGATCAGGGCTTCGTTGAGGCTCTTGTAGGATTCGGTCAGGTCCACATACTTGCCGACAATGGCAATGGTAACCGTGTAGGTGGGGTCATTCATCTGCCGGCACAGGGTCTCCCAATTCTCAAGCCGGGGAGCCCGGGTCCAGATATTGAGCAGTTCAACGATTTTGTTGTCCAGCCCCTCCTGATGGAACAGCAGGGGAACTTCATAGATGCAGTTGACGTCCTTCGCCGTGATGACGGCATCGGCACCCACATTGCAGAACATGGCGATTTTGGCCTTGATGTCTGCATTCAGCATACGGTCGGTGCGGCACAACAGGATGTCCGGCTGGATGCCGATGCTGCGAAGCTCCTTGACGCTGTGCTGGGTGGGTTTGGTCTTCACCTCTCCGGCCGTGCCGATGTAGGGCACCAGGGTCAAGTGAATGTAGATGACGTTGTTCTTGCCCGCATCGTTGTGGAACTGGCGGATGGCTTCCAGGAAAGGCAGGCTTTCGATGTCGCCGATGGTGCCGCCGATTTCAACGATGACCACATCCACATTTTTGGATGCCTTGCGGATGCTGGTCTTGATTTCATCGGTTATGTGGGGGATGACCTGCACCGTACCGCCTAAGTATTCTCCCTGGCGCTCCTTGGTGATGACGCTGTGGTAGATTTTCCCCGTGGTGAAGTTGTTGTCCCTGCCCAGCTTGGCATGGGTGAACCGTTCATAGTGGCCCAGGTCCAGGTCTGTTTCGGTGCCGTCATCGGTGACGAAGACCTCCCCATGCTGAAACGGGTTCATGGTTCCCGGGTCCACGTTGATATAAGGGTCCAGCTTCTGGATGGTGACGGTCAGCCCCCGGCTCTCCAGCAGTGCGCCGATGGACGCCGATGCCAGGCCCTTGCCCAGGGAAGACAAAACGCCCCCGGTAACGAAAATATACTTGGTGTCGTAACCCATTGAAAACCTCAGCCGTGCGTTTATGACGGTTTCGTAAAACGTCCGATGCGACTGCCTGTAGCATATTTGACCGGTTTGTAAAACCGGCTACTCAAATTTTTTCTGCACGTCCTCGACCCCCTGCTGCACCGCTTCCACGGCTTCCTGCGTGTGCCCATGGGCAGCATCGGCGTCGCGGGCCGCAACCGAAGCTTTCAATGCTTCCAGATCCATCATATCCGCAGGGATGGATGGGTTCAGGCGCAGGCCGGTCACCCGGATCTCGCGGGCAAGGCGGCCGTTGAGGTAAAAAAGAACCTGCCATGGAAACCAGCCGCTCTGGCTTTTCTGCCAGTTGTGGTAAAAAATTTCCAGACGGCTGCCATCCGGCTGCTGCTCGCCTTCCGTCAGCAGCAGCCGGATGGGTAAAAATGTCTCTTTGTCGACAGCCAGCTGGGAGACCGATTCATCGGGGTAGCGGGCGCCCACAACGAACACCACCTTTTCGTCCAGTCGGCCCAGGCTGGCTATGGCGGTTTCGACGCCCAGCCGGTTGAGTGTGCGCATCAGGCGAGGCCGGGTCCGGCTGCGCAGCAGCCGCTGGTATAGATCGTAGGGGGTTTCGTCAACAGCCATGCGACCGTCGATTACGGTCAGCCCATGGTCGCCAAAGACCAGGTGGGTCCGTTGGACCTGTTCGGAAAGGATGTCCGACCGGAACCTTTCCGGCAGCACATAGGTGGCGGTTTCATCCAGGGTGGTGGGTGTCGCTTCCGGCGTTTGGGGATAGATCATCAACTTCTGGTCCACCTGAAGGGTGGCTATGCTGCCCATGGCCTCAGCGGTGAGCTCCAGAATATGGGGGCCTTCAAGGACATGGGCGCCGGCCGGGCCGGTCAAGGCCGCAGTGATAAAAACCACCCCAAAGGCGGCCGTTAATAAAGCAGCCCGTGCCGGAGTCATCGATCTTGTTTTCATGGGTGGCTTACCCCTGCTGGACGCCATTTCAAAAATACCGGTAGCGCGAAACCGGAACCGGCGGCCACGGCATCTAATCGGCAACGAAGATATCCTGTGCAAACCGGCCCCCTTTGCCCAGGGCTTCTTCGATACGAATCAGCTGGTTGTACTTGGCGATGCGGTCTGACCGCGACAGGGAACCGGTCTTGATCTGTCCGCTGTTGACCGCCACGGCCAGATCGGCAATGAACGCGTCCTCGGTTTCACCGCTGCGGTGGGATATCACGGTGGTGTACCCGGCCTGCCTGGCCATCTCGATGGCATCCAGGGTTTCGCTGACCGTGCCGATCTGGTTGAGTTTAATCAGAATCGAGTTGGCGATGCCGTCTTCAATGCCCTTGGCAAAAATAGTCGGATTGGTGACGAAGATGTCGTCGCCCACGATCTGAATGTACTCGTCCAGGCGGTCGGTCATTACCACCCAGTTCTCCCAGTCCTGTTCGGCCAGGCCATCTTCGATGGACAAGATGGGGTATTTCTCAATCAGGTTCTCGAAATAATCCACCATTTCAACTGCGGACAGGGATTTGCTCTCACCCTTGAGGACATATTTTTTATTTTGGTAGAATTCGCTGGCGGCCACATCCAGAGCCAGCCCCATATCCTTGCCGGGCGTATAGCCGGCAGCCTTGATCGCTTCCATGATAAAGTCGAGGGCTTCTTCAGTGGATTTAAAATCCGGTGCGAAGCCGCCTTCATCGCCCACTGCCGTGCTCAATCCCTTGGATTTGAGAATTTTTTTCAGGGCGTGGAAGGTCTCGGCGCCCATCTGGATGGCCTCGGTTATGCTTTTGGCACCGAAGGGGACGATCATGAATTCCTGTATGTCCAGGTTGTTGGCGGCATGGGCCCCGCCGTTGACCACATTCATCATGGGCACGGGCAGGATTCTGGCATTCACGCCGCCCAGGTAGCGGAATAGGGGCAGGCCAAAGGCGTTGGCAGCCGCGCGGGATGCAGCCATGGAGACACCCAGAATGGCATTGGCGCCCAGTTTGGATTTGTTGGCCGTGCCGTCCAGTGCCAGCATGCAGGCGTCCAGGGTCAATTGATCGGAGGCATCCATCCCACGGATTTCATCGGCGATGGTGGTGTTGACATTTTTAACCGCCGTGACCACTCCCTTGCCGCCGTAGCGCTTGGCGCGTGTATTGCGCAGTTCCAGGGCTTCGCGTGTGCCCGTGGATGCGCCGGAGGGAACCGCCGCGCGGCCGGTGGCGCCGCAGGCCAGCATCATCTCCACCTCCACGGTCGGGTTGCCCCTGGAATCCAGAATTTCTCTCGCGGTTACATCGATAATTTCCGTCATGGTTTCATCTCCCGATTGCCTGGTTCGCATGGTCGACACCGGCTGCGCCGATGGCATGCGTAAAATTGTTAACAAACATAAAAAACAATGGTTTGAAGGAATGCCGGCCCCCGTAATCCGTGGGCCGGTTGGCGCTTGACAATTCAACAACAAATGGTACTCTCCTTGCCGGGGGTTGTCAAGAAATTGGCCCTGAAACCATACAAGGCAGAGATTGACCATCATGAAGGCGAACGATTTATATACCACTGCGCATCTGTTTGTGGCGGCTGTGCGGGTGCTGGATCATCGCGACGGCGCACCACCGTCATTGGAGGCTGTCTGCCGGCTGCTGGACTATTCGGACGAAAAGGGCAGCTTCCTGCTCAACCGACTCAAGGAGCCGGGAATCGTCGACACGGTCCAAAGCGGATTCAATGACCGCATCGTGGTTGGCAACCATCTGGCCATCGAGGAGCTGCCGCGGGATTACGAAGAGAGCCGGCTTGAGCAGGAATTGAAGAAATTCAAGCAGGGCCGCGACGCGATGCAGGAAAAGGTTGCATCCATCAAGGCTCAGCAGGACCGGAAAAAGCAGGACCTGTTTGCCGAGATCGAAAAGAAACTCAAGCAGAAGATGGACCGCAAGTAAGCCGCGTTGAGAGCGGTTCCCATGAACCGGAGGCGGCCGGCAGGCATTTCCGACACGGGGGGAAGATTGAACCCTGGACGATGAATGTTCCTTTTTCTCACTTGACCCCTCGAATCCTTGACCCCTTGGCCCCTGTTTTTTTTGCGGGTGTTACCGGCCACCCTGCAGCCGCCCGTCGGCCACGTTGAGGACTCGCTGCACATGGGCCGCGCAGCGGGGGCTGTGGGTGACCATCACAATGGTCATGCCTTCGGCGTTGAGCCCCGTGAACAGATCCATGATCGCATCGGTGGTGCGGGTGTCCAGGTTGCCGGTGGGCTCGTCGGCCAGAAGCACCGGCGGGTCGTTGACGATGGCCCGGGCGATGGCGCAACGCTCCTTTTCTCCACCCGAGGCTTCGCCGGGCAGGCGCCCGCCCTTTGGTCCCAAACCCACCCGGTCGAGTGCAGCCTGGGCCTTGCACCGCTTTTCCGATTTGGACATGCGGATGGTGGTCAACGGCAGCATGACGTTTTCCAGCAGGGTCAGATAGGGGATCAAGTGGAAGCTCTGGAAAACAAACCCCAGAAATTCACGGCGAAAATCGGCGCGCTGCTCCGATTTCAGATCGTAGACATCGATGCCGTCAACGGTCAACGTTCCCGTTGAGGGGGTGTTCATGGCACCGAGGATGGAGAGCAGGGTGGATTTGCCGGCCCCCGATTCTCCCATGACGCCCACGAAAGCCCCGCTGTCGATGGCAAAGCTGACGTCGGCCAGGGCATGGACAACCGCGCTGCCCCGGCCATAGGATTTGCCCAGTTGGTTGGCGTGGATACTGCTCATGAATACCCTCCTACAATGACCGCAGGGCGGAGTTGGGATCCAGTCGGGCGGCCATGATTGCCGGATAGACACTGGCCGTCAGGCCCACGACCATGGCCAACAGGATTGCGCCGCCGCACAGCAGCGGATCCCAGGCGGTCGATGCATGGCCCATGTCTGAAAAAAACCGCACGGCAATGAACGTGGCCCCGGTTCCCGCCAGATAGCCGAGGAGACCGGCTGGGCCGGAGATGATGGCCGCTTCGGAAAAGATGATGCCCATCACATGGCTTTTGCGAAACCCCATGGCCCGGAAAATGCCGATTTCCTCCTTGCGTTCGCGGACGCTGCTCATCATGGTGGTGAGCACCACCAGGCTGCCCACCAGGATGACCACTGCCGACATGCCCATCGAGAAGGCACTGAAGCGGTGCAGCGTGTCCATGCGCCCTTTGACCACCTGCTGGATGGCCATGACTTTGGCACCGGGAAGCGCATCCGAGATTTGTTGAACCATATCGTCGATGGGGCAGTCGTGGCACAGGGCCGCCACCTCCACCATGGAGATCTGGCCCTGTCTACCCAAGATGGCCTGGGAGGTCGACAGTTCTGCAAACAGCAGCTGGTCGTCCTGGCTGCCGGTGGTGCCCAGAATGCCGGATACGTACATCTGCCTGCCGTTGATGTCGACCGCCCGGCCGATGGTCAGGTTCAGCAAACTGGCGGTTTGGGCGCCGGCCAGCACGGCATTGCCGTCGGGCAGTTTGCCGGACAGGCTCCACCAGGGTTTGAGGACGTCGACGCGGTTCATGTCGATGCCGGCCAATAGTACGTCGCGGCCGTTGGCGGAAACCACACCCAGCAGCGTCGGCCCGGCAGCGGCAATGTTGGCGGCGTTTTTGATGGTGGTCAGGCGATGCAGGTCCGCCTGGTGGATCGGCTGCACGCCGACGGATACGCCGCCCAGATTGATCCCGCCATAGCTGAGTTGAAGATCTTCGGTTTTGGGCAGAATCAGAATGTTGGCCCCGTAGCGCTCCATCTTGTGATTGATTTCGGCCGTCATGGTGCGCACGAAGCCGATCACCGCCACCATGGCGGCCACACCCACCACCAGGCCGGCCATGATAAAACCGGCTTTGGCCTTGCGCCGCATGAGGTTTTTTATGGAAATATCGGTCAGGCGCATGATTTAAGCCTCTTTGGAGAAGTTAAAATAAGTCTGTCCCTTTTTCAGATCGTCCTCCAGGATCACCACCTGGTCGCCCTGGATGGTCCGTTTCAGCGGCGCCGGATTACAGCCCCCCTGGACCTCGTTGACCATCCCCGACTCGAAGCGACGTCCGCAGTTGCGGCAGACCATGCTGCCGCCTTCCTGGTAATAGCCCTTGCCGGCCCGCCAACAGACATCGCATGCATCGAAGGCCGCACGGATGACGCCATCGGTGCTTTTCAGGATGAAATAGCCGATTGTGGTCTTGCTTTCGGTGTCGGCATATTGAAAATGGCGGGCTTTCTCGTCATCGAACAGGCTGACCGGATAGGTGAAACGGCCCTTCTCGGGGATCGGGGCGTCCGGCGGGGAGTTGGTCGTGATCCTCGGGGGCGCGCCGTCCGGGAACAGGAAGAAGCCCAGGCCGGCAGCCAGGGCGATGACGACCACGGCTGCGATGACGATGGGGGTCGGGTTCTTTTTGTCGGTGTTCATCACGACGGCTCTCTTGGCTGCTAGGTTGCTGGCTTGCGATGATTTAATCTTTGCAGTCATGAACGGTGCTCCTCAATGCGTTGGTTGCTGTTGAACCACGGTAACGAGCCCAAACCCCGCCGCTTGCGGCGGGGTAGGCGAGCGAACGGGGGGTCGATTGTCATCCTTGCGGCGCTGCGCAGCGCCGCCGCGGACAGAAATCAATGCGATTGACAACCCGGGGGATCAGAAGAAACGATCAACAGATCAGACGGCAGGTTCGCAGGTAGACCGGTGGGGCCGCTGACGCCGGGACGCGGGTGACCCCTGGACCGGGCGGGGATAAGTGCATGCGGTCGGCCGCTGTGCGGCCGTTGCCCCAAAGCAGCAGGACAGTATCCATGGATTGACGATCAGGCGTGTGAACCAGTGCCGGCGCTGCGTCCGGCAGGCTGTTTGCGGACATGCGGCATGGCGCTGCACCCGTTGGCCGGCAGCAGTCTGCCTGCGCGGGGGCGATGCTGCGAAACGTGACCGTGGCTGTCCCACCGTCATCCGCGCAGCAGCAGTTCCGGCCATTGCAAGCAAACGCCGCTGAAACAGTTGCCAGGACAGGGTTGGCCAGCAGGATCGCCATGACCACCAGGCATAGAAAACGCCCGGTTAAAAATGGGCGATGGTGACGTTGCAGCGCTTTCATGGCGCTAAAGGTAAAATAGCTACCACAATGTGTCAACATAAAAATGCAGGGTTTTTTATTCGGTCAGCTTTCCGGCTGCGGACAGATCCTCCAGTCCGAGCGGGTCCAGCAGATAGATCTCCTTGCCCTCGACCCGGATCAGGTCCTGAGCGGACATTTTGGCAAAAATCCGTGAGAGCGTTTCGGGAATGGTGCCCAGCAGACTGGCCAACTGTCCTTTGGAAATAGCCAGAGTCACGTGTTTCTGATTATCCTGCTCCCTGGCCAGATAGATCAGGTAGGAGGCAAGGCGGGAAGGGACCTCTTTAAGTGAGAGATTTTCGATCTGGACGGTAAACTGCCGCAATCGCATGGATAGCTCAGCGAGCATGTTCATGGACAGGGACGGGTGGGCGGCGATCAGGCGCACGAAAGCATTGCGCGGCAGAAAGAGAATATGGCTGCCGGACAGGGACTCGGCATTGGCCGGAAACCGGGAGCCGGAGAATACCGGTACTTCGCCGAAAAGGTTGCCCGGCCCATAAATGTGCAGAATCTGCTCCTTGCCATCCAGGGATGTCTTGAAAATTTTTACCTGGCCGTCGGCGACGATGTAGAATCCATCCGCTAGGTCGCCCTCCATGAAGATGGACTCTCCCCGTCGGTACCGCCGGTCGATGGCAATGGCGCTGATCTCATCGATCTGCTGTTCCGTCAATCCCTTGAATAGCGGGGTGATCGTTAGGATCCGGCTGATTTTTTTCATCTGGCGCCACCCTTTATGTTGCCGGTCAGCCGACACTGCATTATTATTCTGCTTACTACTTCAAGATCGAACATTGCAATGGTAGCCAATGCATCGGCTGCCCTATGCGCTGCTTACGCGCCGCACTTTTCTTCGCCGGCCTGCTGCTGAACTTTTCGAAAAAACGATTGTTCCCAAAACGATATATCTGCTTGGTTCCTTGATATAAGTCAAGGTATATCGGCCGGCCATGACCCATTGAAATCAGCCACACGACCCGGCGCATGGGCCGGTGAAAAAAAAAGAAGATCTTGACCCAGGTCAAGGGCAATTCACACGGATGAGGGTAGAAGATAACCAGACCGGTAATAGGCGCTTCGGCTGCAAGGACATAAGGCCCGGGCAACGCTGACCCTAGTCACAACACACACAACCAAGGAGGAAACACCATGTTTTGTTTTCAATGCGAGCAGACGGCCAAAGGCGAAGGATGCACCCAGATCGGCGTATGCGGCAAACAGCCCGACGTCGCCGCCCTTCAGGACCTTCTCATTTATGCGACCAAGGGGATCGCCCAGGTGGCGGTCGAAGGGGCCAAGGTCAACGTCAGCGACCCGGCCGTCAACCGCTTCACCTGTGAAGCCATCTTTTCGACCCTGACCAATGTGGATTTCGACCCGGCCCGGTTTGTCGCCCTGATCAACGCGGCCGTCACCCATCGTGAGGCGCTCAAGGCCAAGGTCAAGGCTGCCGGCGGCAATGTGGCCCTGGCCGATGGCCCGGCCACCTTCGTTCCCGCGGCTGCCCAGACGGACCTGGTGGCCCAGGGCGAAAAGGTGGGTGTCAAATCCGATCCTGCCGTCAACCCGGACATCCTCTCCCTGCGGGAGCTGATCGTATACGGCATCAAAGGCCTGGCCGCCTATGTCGACCATGCCCGCATCCTGGGCCAGGAGGACGAGAAGGTTTACGCATATATTTACCAGGGTCTGGCGGCAACCCTTGACCACACGCTGGGTGTTGACGACTACCTGGGGCTGGCCCTCAAATGCGGCGAGGTGAACCTGCGGGCCATGGAGCTGCTGGATGCCGGCAACACCGGCACCTACGGCCATCCCGTGCCCACGGCCGTGCCCCTGGGTGCCAAAAAAGGTAAAGCCATTCTCGTTTCCGGCCACGACCTGAAGGACCTGAATGACATCCTCGAACAGACCCGGGGCAAGGGGATCAACGTGTACACCCACGGCGAAATGCTGCCCTGCCACGGCTATCCGGAATTGAAGAAGCACAGTCATTTCTATGGCCACTATGGTACCGCCTGGCAGAATCAGGCCAAAGAGTTTGCCGCGTTTCCCGGTGCCATCGTCATGACCACCAACTGCATCCAGAAGCCCAGGGAGTCCTACCAGGACAATATCTTCACCACTGGACTGGTGGGATGGCCAGGAATGACCCACATCGCCGACAAGGACTTCACCCCGGCGATCAACAAAGCCTTGGAGCTGCCCGGTTTTGAATCCGATGTTCCCGGCAAGCAGGTCATGGTCGGATTCGGCCGCCAGGCGGTCCTGGGTGTGGCCCCCACGGTCATTGAAGCTGTCAAGAAAAAAGCCATCCGCCACTTCTTCCTGGTGGGTGGTTGTGACGGCGCCAAACCGGGGCGCAATTATTATACCGAGTTCGTGGAGAAGGTGCCCAAGGACTGCGTGGTGCTGACCCTTGCCTGCGGCAAGTTCCGTTTGTTCGACAAGGAGATGGGTGACATCGGCGGTATTCCCAGACTGCTGGACGTGGGGCAGTGCAACGACGCCTATTCGGCCATCCAGATCGCCGTTGCCCTGGCCGGGGCCTTCGAATGCGGCGTCAACGACCTGCCGCTCTCCATGGTCCTCTCCTGGTACGAGCAGAAG
>NZ_JAWOHB010000132.1:0-43791 GCF_046496365.1 Desulfosarcina sp. | reverse complement strand
CACAGGCCTTCGCTGACTTGTTCCACCAGCACATAGGTGGAATAGTCCCGAGGATACATGTCGGCGCCTGTGGGCGCATAGATGGTGTTTATCCCTGCCGCCTGCAGGCTGGCAAGATCATCCTCGAACGGACGCGGATATTGATTAAAATCCTCGTGGGGCGCGAACTGCGTGGGATTGACAAAAATACTGGCAACTCCCAGGTCATTGTCTCGTACAGCCGCCTCGACCAGGCTTATGTGTCCGGCATGCAGCGCCCCCATGGTCGGCACAAACCCAATGGTTTTCTGCCGGCTCCGTTGCGCATCCGACCAGGCGCGCATCTTTTCGGGGCTTTCAATAAGGTTCATTCGTAACAATGCTCCTGTGCCATAAATGCTCCTGAAGCATGGATGAATATTGAACCCGGGTCAAGGCCGTCTTCTTCTCTTTGCGGCCGGTCGCACGTCACGAGTACCATCATGAGATAGTTGATGGTCGGGCAGGTGTCAAGGATTGTCCCGCAGCCAAACAAAACACCCGAAGGGGCAGTCATCTTCGGGTGGTGGAAACGGTAATGCTTGTTTCGGAATCGATCTCAGCCGGCGCGGTTCTCTTGGGTTCCGGCCGCCGTGAGCTGAATCCTCAGGGAAAGTTCGTCCAGTTGGGCTTTGGCCGCCCCAGACGGGGCATTGGTGAGCAGGCAGGCGGCCCGCTGGGTTTTGGGAAAAGCAATGACGTCGCGGATGGATGACTCGCCGCACAGCAGCATCACCAGGCGGTCAAAGCCGAAGGCGATACCCCCGTGGGGCGGAGCCCCGGACTCCAGGGCCTCCAACAGAAAACCGAATTTCTCCCTGTAGGCCCCCGGCTCCATGCCCAGAGCAGAAAAGACCCGCTGCTGAAGTTCCATGTCGTGGATACGGATGCTGCCGCCGCCGACCTCGAATCCGTTGAGCACCAGATCGTAGGCCCTTGAGCAAACGGTCAAAGGAGCGCTTTCCAGGCGGTCGTAGTCCTCCTCCAGGGGGGCGGTGAACGGGTGGTGCAGGGCCTGATAGCGTTTTTCAACGTCGTCATATTCGAACATGGGGAAGTGGGTGACCCATACAAAGCTAAATCGGCTGTCGTCGATCAGTCCCAGTCGCCTGCCCAGGTGGTTGCGCAGATGCCCGAGGGCTTCATTGGTGACCCTGGGCTGATCGGCAACGAAAAAGACCAGGTCTCCGGGGGCCATGCCGATGCGTTCGGTCAGCTTGTCTTTTTCCTCGTCAGTGAAGAACTTGGCGATGGGGGACTGCCAGGCGTCCGCGCGCACTTTGATCCAGGCCAGGCCCCTGGCTCTGTAAACGGCGACGAAAGCGGTCAGATCGTCGATCTCCTTGCGTGAAAAATCGATGCAGCCCTTGGCGTTCAGGGCTTTGACGATACCTCCGTTTTTTACCACACTGGAAAAGACCTTGAAGCCGGAGTCTTTCACGATGTCTGAAATGTCATTTAGTTCCAGAGCGAAGCGGGTGTCAGGCTTGTCCAGGCCATAGCGGGCCATTGCCTCGGTGTAGGTCAGTCGGGGAAAGGGGCAAGACAGCGGCAGACCCATGACCTCCTTGAACAGGCTGGCCATCATTCCCTCGCTGATGGCCATGAGATCTTCCTCGCCGACGAAGGACATTTCCATATCGATCTGGGTGAACTCCGGTTGCCGGTCGGCCCGCAGATCTTCGTCCCGGAAGCAGCGCACGATCTGATAATAGCGATCGAACCCGGAGATCATGAGCAGCTGCTTGAACAGCTGGGGTGACTGGGGCAGGGCATAAAACTGGCCGGGGTTGACACGACTGGGAACCAGATAGTCCCGGGCGCCTTCGGGGGTACTTTTGGTGAGCACCGGGGTTTCGATGTCCAGGAACCCGTTGTCGTTGAGAAAACGCCGCACCGCTGCGCCGGCCTTGTGTCGGATGATGAGGTTGTGCTGAAGTGCAGGACGCCGCAGATCCAGGTAGCGCTTTTTCAACCGGAGGGGTTCGGAGACCTCCACGTTGTCCTCGATCATGAATGGCGGCGTTGTGGCCGGATTGAGTATTTTCAATTCATCCACCAGCACTTCGATTTCGCCGGTGGGCAGTTTGGCGTTGATCATGCCGTCGGGCCTGGGTTCGACCCGACCGCGGACGCCCAGGACGAATTCGCTTCGAATGGCATGGGCCTTGGCATGGACATCCGGATTGATCTCCGGGTTGAAGACCACCTGGGTAATGCCTTCACGGTCACGAAGGTCGATGAAAATGACGCCGCCGTGATCCCGCCGCCGCAGGACCCAGCCCATCAGCGTCACTTCTTCGCCCATGTTCCGGGGAGTCAGGGCGTTGCAGTGATGGGTTCTTCTCATGTCGCCGAGGATGTCAGCCAATGGAATGCTCCTTTCAAAAAATGATAACCGCCGGACCGCCTCAGCGGGCGCCTGGTTTGCAGAATGTTTCAATCAACGCAGCTACGATCGCCTTCACGGGAATCTCACGCTGGGTCTGGGCGGCCATGTCCCGCAAAACCACCGCACCCGCATCCAGCTCACTTTGCCCTATAATAAGCACCTGATCGGCGCCTAAGCGGTTGGCCTGCTTCAGTTGGGCCTTCAAACTCTTGTCGCCGAAATCCATGCTGGCGCTGATGCCCGCGAGCCCCAGGGCGGTGGACCATCCGTAGGCAAGCTTCCTTGCCGGTTCACCCAGCGCGGCGATAAACAGGTCCGGTTTCCGAACCGCAGCCGGATTGTTCAGGGAGACGATTTCCGCCAGGCGGTCGAGGCCGATGGCAAAACCGATGGCCGGCGTTTCCGGTCCACCCAGGGAACCGACCAGTCCGTCATACCGACCACCACCGGCTACGGCGCTCTGGGCCCCCAGGGCGCCGGTCTGGATTTCGAAGGCGGTGCGCGTGTAATAGTCCAGGCCGCGAACCAGCTGCTTGTCCACCTTGAAAGGAACCCGTAGCTGGGTGAGCATGTCGGTGACCGTTGAGAAATGGCTGCGGCAGGCATCGCACAGATAGTCGAGGATGGACGGCGCGCTGCGCATGGTTTCCCTGCAGCCGGGAGCCTTGCAGTCCAGAACCCGCAAGGGGTTGCGGTCTTTCCTGCGCATGCAGTCGCTGCACAGGGAAGCGGCCGCAGCGGTCAGCATGTCGGCCAGGGCATCCTTGAACCGCGGCCGGCACGCAGGACAGCCTAAAGAGTTGATGTGGGCCGTGGTGTCGGTCACCTTAAGACGCTCGAACAGGGTGCGTAGCAGGAAAATCAGCTCCACATCCGCATAAGGGGCCTCAACGCCGAAGATCTCGGCATCGATCTGGTAGAACTGACGATAGCGGCCTTTCTGGGGCCTTTCGCGGCGGAACATGGGGCCGATGGTGTAGAATTTGCGGACCGGATCCTGGGCATACATTTTGTGTTGGATGTAGGACCGGCAGATGGATGCCGTGGCCTCCGGCCGCAGGGTCAGCAGATCACCTTTGCGGTCCCCAAAGGTGTACATCTCTTTTTCAACGATGTCCGTGTCCTCGCCGATGCTGCGTGCAAACAGCTCGGTTTTTTCAATGATGGGAATGCGGATTTCCCGGTAGCCGAAGTCCTCGAACAGGGCGACGGCGGTGCGCTCGATATGCTGCCACAGCTCGGTCTCACCGGGCAAAATGTCCTTGAACCCTCTGATCAATTGTATGCTGGGTCGGCTCATTAGTTGAATTAACCTTTCGGGAAGTCCCGCTGCCGATGGTAGCCATGCGCAAATGGCAGTTTTTGACCCGGGCCGGTGCGCTTTCACCGTTGATATCCCCGCGGTGCCGCGCATGCGTGTTGATAGCCGCCGCACCCTTGACCTGAAGTGAGATCCGCCGCTTGCGAATGATCCCCGGTTGCGTCTGCCGGCGAACGTTTATGCGTAAACACGAACGTCTATCCCAGTTATTCCTGCGGCGTCAACCTATTTTACGCCGGGACGCTGTTCGTCCCATGGAGCATGGTTGACAGGGGTGCTGATTTTGGATACCGTGAAACTTCTCTCCCTCGGCGGCGTCAACCAAACCACAAGTCAGGATGGCACCATGATCATCGGGTTGGATGTAGGCGGTACGCATACGGATGTTGTTCTTCTTGGGCGGGAGGGACTGGTGCGGCAGGTCAAGGTGCCCACCGACCCCTCGAACTTGTTTACCACGGTGCTCACGGGACTTGAAGCAATTACTGAGGGTGTCGACCCCGCCCGCATCCGTCGAGCCGTTCTTTCCACCACCCTGGCTACCAACCGCATCGTACAGGGCTGCATTCCTGAGGTGGGGATGATCGTCGCTGCCGGACCGGGAATGGATCCCGAACTGTTCCGAACCGGGTTGCATTACCACACCGTGGCGGGGGCCATCGACCACCGGGGACGGGAAATCACCCCCATCGATGAGGCCGCGGTGCTGACCGTGGCCGACGGGCTTTTAAAACAAGGTATCCGCTATGTCGGCGTGGTCTCCAAATTTTCCGTCAGAAACCCTGCTCACGAACTGGCCATCGGTGGTCTCATTGCCGATCGCTTCGAAAAGGTGTTCCTTGGCCACCGCATTTCGGGAAGCCTCAACTTCCCGCGCCGCATTGCCACCACGTTCCTCAACGCTGCGGTCTATCCCATCCACAAGGATTTTTTCGAGGCCGTGGTCAATTCGCTGGCCAAAAAAGGGCTCAATGTACCCATTCGCATTCTCAAACCCGATGGCGGAAACATGCGCTTCGACGCCTCGATCGACCATCCGGCCCAGACCATCCTTTCCGGACCGGCGGCCAGCGTCATGGGGTCTGTGGCCTTTGCACCCAAAGATGAAGCGTGTTTGGTGCTGGATATCGGCGGCACCACCACGGACATGGCGGTGCTGGTCAACGGGGTGCCGCTGCTGGACCCCATGGGCATCACTATCGGGGACCACAAGACCCTGATCCGCTCCCTGGAAACCGTTTCCATCGGTGTCGGTGGTGACAGCGCCGTTCGGGTGGCGGACGGGAAAATCCATATCGGTCCCGATCGGCTGGGTTTAGCGATGGCCTACGGCGGACCGGTGCCCACCCCCACGGACGCCATTTTTCTTCTGGGTATGGGTGACGGCGGCGACCTGGAGAAAGCCCGTGAAGGCATCCAGCGTGTGGCCGATGCACTGGGAACGGATCTCCAGGATGCGGCCAATCGGATCTTTGAGCAGGCCTGCCGCACGATTCTGGATGAAGCCGCAGCCATGGTCGACCGGATCAACGCCAAACCGGTGTATACGGTCCACGAATTGTGGGAAGGCCATCGCCTGCAGCCCATGCTTATTCTGGTTCTGGGTGGGCCGGCTCACTGGTTTGCCAAAGGTTTGGAGCGTTTGAGCAACAGCCGGGTGGCTGTGGTTCCCCGGTGGAAGGTGGCCAATGCCATCGGTGCGGGTCTGGCCCGCACCACTTGCGAGGTGATCCTCTTTGCCGATACCGAACGGGAAATCGCCACCTCGCCGGAGGAAAATTTCAGCACGGTGATTCCGTCAACCTACACCAAGGAAGATGCCATCGCCGCGGCCCTGGATCTGCTTCGCCAAAAGGCCATCGCCCGGGGTGCCAATCCCGAACACCTGGAACTGGAAGTCATCGAAGCCATGTCCTTTAACATGGTTCGCGGCTTTTACACCACCGGCAGGAACATACGGGTGACGGTCCAGGTCAAACCTGGATTGATCCATGGTTACGATCCCATCGCGGAAAAGATCATGGACAGCTCGTTTGTCTGACGATCTAAATACGTCCGGGGAGCGATATCCCCGTTTTCTAAAAAACGAATTTTAGGCATTGGAGCCCGGCATGCTGCGCGCCAGAAATAAAACCGGTTTGGTCTTCTTCCCCGCATTCGACTGGGCCATCAGTCCCACCCACCCGGAGCGTGAGGAGCGATTGCTGTACACGCAGGATCAGGTTTTCGAGGAGGGCATCCTCGACATCGACGGCATCATCGAATACAAACCCGACGTGGTCACCAAAAAGGATGTTCAGCGGGTTCACTTTTGTGTGCCGGACCTGTGGGCAGTAATGACCGAGTCCCATTTCATCAGCGCCGGCGGGGCCAAGACCATCGCCATGGCCGTGATGGACAAGCAGGTTGAGCGCGGGTTTGCCCTGGTGCGACCGCCGGGGCATCATGCCAATCGGGTGGTCCACGGCGCCCGAGGGTTCTGTAACGTCAATATCGAAGCCATCATGGTCGAATTTGTCCGCCAGGCCTATGGAGTCAATCGGGTGGCCATCGTGGATACGGACTGTCACCACGGTGACGGCACCCAGGACATTTACTGGCATGATCCCGATACCCTGTTCATCTCCATCCACCAGGATGGCCGCACGCTTTATCCCGGCTCGGGTTTTTTAAGTGAACTGGGCGGTGCCAACGCCGTTGGAAGCACCATCAACATCCCCCTGCCGCCCCATACTTCCGGGGAAGGGATCCTGCATGTCATTCGTGAAGTGGTTTTGCCCATTCTCAAAGAATTCCAGCCGGAGATCGTGGTCAATTCCGCCGGACAGGACAACCATTACTCCGACCCCATCACCAATATGAATTTTTCCGCGCAGGGTTATGCGGAGCTCACCACCCTGCTGAAGCCCGACATCGCCGTGTTGGAAGGCGGTTATGCCATCGAAGGGGCGCTGCCCTACGTGAATGCCGGCATCATCCTGGCCATGGCCGGTATGGACTACAGCCACCTGAAGGAGCCCGACTTCGATCCCATCCGGATACGCCAGAGCCCGGAAGTGACCCGCTGGGTGCACAAGACCGGTGACAAGGTGCTTGAGAACTGGCGCCAGCGGCGGCATCTTGCAGAGATGTACCGGGGGGATAACCAGTTTATGAACCGGGAGCGTAACATTTACTACGACACGGACAACATCCATGAAACCCAGCAGGAGACCCTCCGGGTCTGCGACGCTTGCGGTGGTGCCCTGAAAATCGATTCCACCGCCAGGGGGATGAAACATATCCTGGCTGTACACATTCCACGAAAATCCTGCCAGACCTGCCTGAAGCAGGGCTACGCGTGGTACGAAGAGGCCGAAACGGCCAAGTACGACAAGGTTTATCTTCAGGATCGGTCCGCCGATGTAATCAAAGAAAAAACCGGTCCATCATAGCACCCATCAATTCAATGACCGATGTGATCGCATGTATTTTTCGCCACAATCCGCCATTCGATCCAACCTGGAACGACGGGCCCGCATCATCGCGCATGTGCGCGACTTTTTCAGTGCCGGAGGGTTTCTGGAAATAGAGACGCCCCTGCGTATTCCCGCACCGGCACCCGAGGCGCACATCGATGCTCAGGAATCGGGAGACTGGTTTTTGCAGACATCGCCGGAGCTTTGCATGAAGCGGCTGCTGGCATCCGGCTACGAGAAAATATTCCAGATCTGCCGCTGTTTCCGCAAAGGGGAGCGTGGGAGCCGTCACCTGCCGGAAATGACCCTTCTGGAATGGTATGCAGCGGGCTTTAATTACCGCGACCTGATGCGTCAGTGCGAAGAATTGATCTGTTTTCTGGCCGGGAAAATGGGCATCGGCAGCCTGCTTGTATACCAGGGACAGACGGTCGACCTGACGCCGCCCTGGGATCGGCTGACGGTGAACGAGGCATTCCAGCGCTACGGTAGGATGTCTGCCCGGCAGGCACTGGAACGGGATTGTTTCGATGAGATCATGGGCCTTGACATCGAACCCCAACTCGGATTGGAACGGCCATTGTTGCTGTATGACTATCCGGCGGCCTGTGGCGCTCTGGCCCGTCTCAAACCGGCCGACCGGTCGCTGGCAGAACGTTTCGAACTTTATATTGCCGGCATGGAACTGTGCAACGCCTTCACGGAACTTACCGATCCTTCAGAGCAGCGTATTCGCTTTGAATCCGAAAACCGTTTGCGCAGGTCCAACGGGAAATCCGCCTATCCGATCGCCGAACCGTTTCTCCAGGCCCTGAACAGCATCCCGCCGGCTGCCGGCAACGCCCTGGGCCTCGATCGGCTGGTGATGCTTTTTACCGATGCGGCGCTCATCGATGAGGTGGTGGCGTTTGTGCCGGAATCACTTTGACGCGGACCCGTTCACCAACCTGGAAATTCTTCCGAGGAGAAAAGACATGACCGAACTCAAACGCACGGTTTTATATGACTGCCACGTCAAGTCAGGGGCCCAGATGGTGCCCTTCGGCGGCTGGGACATGCCGGTGATGTACGGCACGGGCATTCTGGCCGAGCACCTGGCCACCCGCAGAAGCGCCGGTCTGTTCGATGTCTCTCACATGGGTCGCTTCGTGTTTCGGGGTTCCCGGGCCCTCGAATTTCTGCAATATGCCTTGACCAATAACGCTGCGGCACTGGACAGTGTGGACAAAGGCGCCCAATATACCCTCATACCCACCCCAGCCGGCACCGCGGTGGACGATGCCTATCTCTATCGCTTCGTGGAGGACGAATATCTGCTGGTGGTCAATGCCGGGAACCGGGACAAGGATTGGCGGCATTTCCAGACCTTGCTCAAGGGGTTCGATCGGGTGGAACTTATCGACCGCAGCGGCGAAATGGCCATGCTGTCGCTTCAGGGACCTTTATCCCGATCGATGGTGTCCGACGTCATTGAGGCCGGACGATTGCCGGAGCCGGCGAGAAACGCCCTGAGTACAGTCACGATAGCCGGTGCCGCAGTTCTGCTGGCCCGCACCGGGTACACCGGGGAACCCTTGGGATTCGAGCTTTTCATCCCGGCGGATGCAGCAGCCGAAATCTGGGAGGTGTTGGTTGACAAGGGTGCCACCCCCGTCGGGTTGGGTGCCCGGGACACCCTGCGGCTGGAGGCAGGCCTGCCCCTTTACGGCCACGAACTGGGTATGGACCCCGACGGTGCGGAAATCCCCATTTTTGCCTGCCCACTGGCTAAATTCGGGGTCAGTTTTTCACCACTAAAGGGTGATTTTGTGGGGCGCCAGGCCCTGGTACGCCAGCATGACGCCTTTCAGAAAATTCTATTCAGGGATTTTTCAGCTCTGGGTGATCTGCCCCGGATCATCCGCCCGTTGGCGCTTGCCGACCGCGGCATTGCCCGGCAGGGAGCCAGGGTGTACAAAGACGGTCAGGATGTGGGTACCATCACCAGCGGAACCATGGTACCTTACTGGGAAGTCGAAGGCGAGGGAGTGTATGCCGGTCCGAGCGACAACACCCGCCGGCGTTCCATCTGCCTGGCCTACCTGGACAGCGATGTTCTGGACCAGGATGCGTTACGCGTGGAAATCCGTGGCAAGGAGGTTTCCGCCGTGGCAGTTCCTTACCATATGCGCAGTGAATCCCCGCCCTATACCCGCCCGATCACCTTTGACCATGGACGCGCCGCGAAGGTCATTGAATCGGATAATTCCCGATCAGACGCCCTGCGGCTGCTGAATATGGCCACGGAAAACCACCGTTGGCGGCAGCAGGCGTGCATCAACCTGATTCCCTCGGAAATGACGGCTTCGCCCCTGGTGCGTCTGCTCTCGATTTCGGATCCATCCTTCCGCTACGCCGAGCACCGCAAGCTCAAGGCCTACTACGATGCCGAGGTGTTTTATTACCAGGGATGCGATTTTATCGATGCGGTCGAGGCAATGCTGGTCGAGGAGCTGAAGCGTTATTTCGGCTGTGCCGAGGTGGAGACTCGGGTCATCAGCGGCCAGATGGCCAACACGGCTGTGTACAGTGCCATGCTGGATTATGTCAACCGTGCCGACCGCAAGCGTGAGCCCCGGCGGATGCGTTACGTGATGAACAATCATATCGGCAAAGGTGGTCACCTCAGTGCGCAGCCCATGGGCGCCCTCAGGGATTTCGTGGCCCGTGACCCTGCAACCGAACGGCCGGCGGTGGTCAATTTCCCGGTGCTGACTGAAAACCCCTTTCGCATTGATGTGCCGGCCATGCTGAAACGCATCGACCAGTACCGTCCGGAACTGATTATCTTCGGTAAAAGCATGGTGATCTGCAAGGAACCGGTCCGGCAGGTGCGTGCTTTTCTGGACCAGCAGGGTATCGACGCGGTGGTGATGTACGACATGGCCCATGTGTTGGGACTGGTTGGGCCGCATTTTCAGGACCCGTTCAGCGAAGGGGCGGACCTGGTTACCGGCTCCACCCACAAAACTTTTTTCGGGACGCAGCGGGGGGTGGTGGCCGGCGGCTATACGGAAACCGATGCAGGTTACCCCCTTTGGGAGGCCATTGAACGGCGAACGTTTCCCGGATCGGTCTCCAATCACCATCTGGGCACGATGGTGGGGCTGCTGATGGCCGTTTATGAGATGAATCACTTCAAAGATGACTACCAGCGTGCGGTCATTGCCAATGCCAAGGTCTTTGCCCGGGCATTGAACGACTGCGGCCTTGATGTGGCCGGAGATCCGCAGATCGGCTACACGGAAACGCATCAGGTGCTGGTCGATGTCGGTTACGCCAAGGGGCCGCAGATTGCCCGACGCTTAGAAGCCAACAACATTATCTGCAATTACCAGGCGGGGCCCGCGGACGAAAGTTTCTCGGCCTCAGGCATGCTTCGCATGGGGGTGTCGGAGATGACCCGCTTCGGTATGCAGGCCCAAGGATTTCAGCAGCTGGCGCAATTGATACGTGATGTTGTCATGGAGGACAAGCGGGTCAAGGAAGAAGTGTCGCGCCTGCGACAGCAATTTCTTGAGTTGAGGTATTGTTTCAACACCGATGTGTTCGCTGACCAGATCAGACAGATGATGGAGATGCTGATATAGGCCGATTGCTGTGCCCAAAGAAAAAAGCAGACTTTATCGGGCTGTTTTTTTTGGGCACAGCAACCCGAAAGATGAAACTATTTTCCGGTCAGTTTCAAAGATATTCCCGATTTAGTCTTGCGGACGGTGAACTGATTACCTGCCGAAAAACCCATTTCGTCAATCATTGTCTTTGGAATCACAACACTTCCCCGTTTACTAACCAACACTTCTTTACTTGGATTCGCTTTTGCTTTTCCACGTCCGGTTTTGATTTCCGGCGCTTTTCCGGCCTTCATCAATGCTTCCAGATAGTGTGCCCTCAATTGCGCCGCGGTATTGAATTTAAATACTTTCATGATCTCTTGCTGATGGATTCCGGTTTCGACCATGTTAATTAACTTGGGACCATCGATTTTCTTTTTAGCCGGCATTAGAATCTCCTTTTTTAATGAATGCTGGTGAAATTTAAAAAGTCACTTCTGAATATAACTCCGATTAAATTGTTTTAAAAAAATATGCTGTATTTATGCATATGTTTGACATAAATACGTTGCGATAATCAACCTTTTTTTTAAAAAAAGAATTAAAAAGATATCATGTCGAGTCCGAATAAAAGCGCCATCGAATTCAACTTCCTGCCCTGCATCCATCGACGCAAATCTCCACATGCGCCGACGGATCGGCCTGGGTGACGAACTGAAATCCGGCGCCACCTTGTGGACCGGTTCGCTATTTAAACTGCGCTTCCTCGGTACTACCGGACATGGCACCTACAGAAGATGCGCCAGCGCTGATCGTGTCTATCAGGCGGTCAAAATAGCCGGCTCCTACGAATTTTTGGTGGGTGGTGGCCATATAGCCGTCCTCCCTGCCGAATCTGAACTCCTCTTCCTGAAACCGGGAGTAGGCCTGCATGCCGGTTTTGCGGTAGTTCACGGCCAGGTCGAACATGCCTAAATTAAGGGCATGGAATCCGGCCAGGGTGACGAACTGGAACTTGTAGCCCATGGCACCCAGTTCCTGTTGAAAGGTTGCAATGGTGGCATCATCCAGGTTGGCTTTCCAGTTGAACGACGGCGAGCAGTTGTAGGCCAGCAGTTTGTCGGGGTACTGCCGGTGGATGCCTTCGGCAAACCGTCTGGCCTGGGCCAGATCCGGTTTGGATGTTTCACACCAGACCATGTCAGCGTACGGGGCGTAAGCCAGGCCGCGCGCAATGGCCGCTTCGACACCGTTTCTTACATAGTGGAAGCCCTCGCTGGAGCGAGGCTGGTCGAGTATGAAGGGCCGGTCACGCGGGTCGATGTCGCTGGTGACCAGTCTGGCGGCATCCGCATCCGTTCTGGCCACGAGGATGGTCGGAACCCCGCACACATCGGCGGCCAGTCTGGCTGCCGCCAGTTTCGCCACCGCCTCTTGGGTGGGAACCAGCACCTTGCCGCCCATGTGGCCGCACTTCTTGGCCGATGATAGCTGGTCTTCGAAGTGCACCCCTGCGGCACCGGCTTCGATCATCTGCTTCATCAATTCGAAGGCGTTGAGGGGGCCGCCGAAACCGGCTTCGGCATCGGCAACGATGGGGGCGAACCAGTAGGGGCCATTTTTGCGTCCATCCAGCACCTGAATCTGGTCAGCCCTGCGCAGGGCGTTGTTGATGCGCCTGACAACCGCCGGCACGCTGTTTGACGGGTAGAGGCTCTGGTCCGGATACATTTCTCCGGCCAGGTTGGCGTCGGCAGCCACCTGCCATCCGCTCAGGTAAATTGCCTTGAGACCCGCCTCCACCTGCTGGACCGCCTGATTGCCCGTCAGCGCACCCAGCGCCGGAACGTAGTCCTCGTGGTTGATCAGGTACCAGAGGCGTTTGGCGCCGATGGCGGCAAAGGTGTAGGCAATGGTCAGGTTGCCGCGCAGCTTGAGCACCTCTTCGGCCGAATAAGGGCGTACAATTCCCTTCCAGCGGGGATCATTGGCCCAGTGGGCCTCCAGTTCTTCGCGTTCCTCGGCTACCACTTCGTGACATGTCAGCCGTTGGCAGATTTCTTCGGCCTTCTCTTCAATGGTTTTCATTTTGTCTCCCCGGATAAGTACCGTTTTAAATGGGTAATTTAAATTCCTATCTGAATCGGGTGGTTTTTTCGCTTGGATAAAGTGTTGCTTTAAAAATGAGCTGTATATAGTCCTAACCCACCAGGTGGTTATAGGCAGCCAGGGTCAGAAATTCGGCCAGGCTGTCGGCGGTGACGATTTCATCGAACAGGCTGCCGGCCTGTTCGTAATTGCCACGTTCAAAGCGTGTATCGCCAACCTCGGTCTTGATCGTTTCCAGCTCCGCTTTCAGCATCGAACTGAAAAGATCCCGGGTGACTTTACGCCCGTCGTCAAGCACCGCATCCGGGTGTTTGGTCCACTGCCACAGCTGGGTGCGCGAGATTTCAGCGGTGGCCGCGTCTTCCATGAGGTCGTATAGGGGCACGCAACCCAAGCCCGAGAGCCAGTTGGCCATGTACTGGATACCCACGCTGATGTTGGTGCGCATGCCCTGTTCGGTGATGGTGCCGGCCGGCAGCTTCAACAGGTCGGCCACCGTGACGTGAACGTCTTTTCTCAAGCGGTCGATCTGGTGGGGTGCGGGCATGGTCTTGTCGAACTCCTCCAAGGCAATGGGCACCAGACCCGGATGGGCAACCCAGGTCCCGTCGTGACCGTCGGTGGCTTCGCGGGTTTTGTCGGCCCGCACCTTATCCAGGGCCTGACGATTTTTTTCCGGGTCGTTCTTGATGGGAATCTGTGCGGCCATCCCGCCGATGGCATGGGCGCCGCGGCGGTGGCAGGTCTTGATGGCCAGCAGGGAGTAAGACCGCATGCAGTGGCGGGTCATGGTAATCTGGGCCCGATCCGGGAACAGGTACCCGGGAACATTCTTGAAGCGTTTGATGAAGCTGAAAATGTAATCCCAGCGCCCACAGTTGAGTCCGGCACTGTGATCCCTCAACTCGTAGAGAATTTCATCCATCTCGAAGGCAGCCAGAATGGTCTCGATGAGAACTGTGGCTTTAATGGTGCCTGTGGGGATGTTCAGCGCGTTCTGAGCGGCGATAAAGACGTCGTTCCACAGCCTTGCCTCAAGGTGGCTTTCCAGCTTGGGCAGGTAGAAATAGGGGCCGCTGCCGCTGTCCAGAAGGGTTCTGGCGTTGTGAAAGAAAAATAGACCGAAGTCGAACAGGCTGGCTGAGACGGGTTGTCCGTCCACCTGGACATGCTTTTCCACCAGGTGCCAGCCGCGCGGGCGGACAAGGAGTGTGGCGGTCCGGTTGTCGAGGCGGTAGGTCTTGTCCGGGCTTTCAAATTCGATGGTCCGGTTGACGGCATCGCGCAGGTTGATCTGGCCGTCGATGGTGTTCGTCCACGTAGGGCTGTGGCTGTCTTCGAAGTCGGCCATAAATGTTTTCGCGCCGGAATTGAGCGCGTTGATGACCATTTTGCGATCCACCGGGCCGGTGATCTCCACCCGCCGGTCGGAAAGGTCGCCGGGCACCGGGGCCACGTGCCAGTCGCCCTCGCGGATATGCCTGGTTTCCGGGAGAAAATCCGGCAGATTGCCGGCGTCAATGTCGGCCTGGACCTGCCCCCGGCGGGTCATCAGTTCGCGGCGGCGGCCTTCGAACCGGCGGGCCAGCGTGCGCACAAATGCCAGTGCTTCGGGGGTGAGGATGCGACTGAATGCGTCGGTGACCGGCGCATGGACGGTGATCCCTTCTGAAATAGGGGCGGTGTTCATCTGATTCCTCCTTGTAATCCCATGGTGACGCGATGGTTAATGGCCCAACTGGTACCGGGGGTGATAAGGCCGGATGTGGCGGATATGCCCTGAACGAATTTCATCCTGAACCGCTATCCAGAAGGCCGGTGTCAGCAGATCCGCGTGATGGTGCAAAAACAGATCCCGGTGGTTTGTGGAGAGCCCGAGAAAACGTGCAAATTCTTCGGGAAAAACGTCGTTTTCATCCACTGCATACCAGGGTTCATCGGCCATCTCCTCCAGGTATGTTCTGGCCTGGGGGATTTTCCTGAATCGGCACTCGGTCAGCGGTACGATTTCGTCGTAATCATAAAAAACAACCCGACCGTGGCGGGTGACGCCGAAGTTTTTCAGCAGCATGTCGCCGGGAAAGATGTTGCCGAAGGCGAGGTCCTTGATGGCGGCACCGAAGTCCACCACCGCCGATGCAGCTTTCTCAGCGGTCTCCTGCAGCAGGTAGATGTCCAGCGGTTTGACCCTGCGCTCCAGATAGGCATGGTCGATGATCACCTGATCGTTCTCAAGGTGAACCGTTTGTCCGGCATCGGCCGTGAGCGCAGTGAGCAGATCGTCGGAAAACCAGCAGCAGTCGAAGGAAAGGTGCTCAAAGGAATGGGCTTCGATGAGCCGCCCGACGCGATAATGCTTGAATACAAAGTCATACTGCGCAACGACCCGATGGCGGGTGATCTTCTTGGGATTGTCGAAGCGGTCCCGGATAAGCTTGACCACCATGTCATGACCGGCCATGTCAAACACCACCATGACCATGCCGCGTTTGCCCGATGATATGCGAAAGCGTTCGTCGGTGCATTGGGCCGTGTGCTTGCAGACATCCCGATAAAGTATGGTTTTACCGTGTTTGAAGTGCCCGATGGCGGAGTAGATCTCTGCTTCGGGTTTGGCCGGCATGATGGATTTGAGAAAATCGACCAGTTCGGCGGGTTTTTCCAGCTGCACGTGAAAGGCCGAGCGGGTGTATGAAAAAACAATGCTAACCCCGTCCGAGTCCAGCAAAAGGGCGTCCACCACCACACCTGCATGTGCATGCAAAAGTGCCATGACCAGCGGAATAAGCTGCCTGTCCGCGATGATGCGTCCAATGAGATAGGCGCCCTGACCCCGATAGAAGATGTGGCCGAGCATTTCGATACGAACCGGGCGGTTGTGATCGCACCCGTCCCCGAGACGGTTTTCAACCCTTTCCACGATCCTGGGCAACACGCTTTTCAACGCCGCGGTGTTGAGTCGGATCTCCCCGTAATCGGATATGATTTTTCGGAGCACCCCTTCAATGGGACCATTCAACGGGTAGGTCCTCACAACCGATTCGGTTGGAGGCGGCCGAAGCGGTGCGGAGTCATCGGGGACGAACTCAATGTGGCGGTTTACGCCGACGGTGTCGAAGATGCGCCGGGTGACCGAATTGAAAAAGGTTTCAGCCAGTTCCCGGTCGGCCCTTCCGGCGATGCGGGTAGAATAATCCGCCTTGGCGGCGGCCCATAGCTCCTCCTCATCGAAGCGTTCTTTCAGCAGGCCGCGGATGCTGGATTCGGATTGATCAACGGCTGCTGCGTACAGATTCAGCCTCTCGGTGGTGTCGACCTGGACCTGCGCCCACTGGCGGTTCATAAACCGCAAAGGGGCGAGCAGCGTGATGCGCTGAAAACGATCCTGATAGTCGTTGTACCGCTCATGAATGCAGGCCGAACAGCGTTGAGCAAGTTGTCCGATGGTCATTTGGCCACCTTGTGGCAGGTAAGCATTGGAAATAAAATATCCGATTACGGGCGGGAATGCAAATGTCCTGTGACAATGGCCAGCGGCGTTCGCCCGGGCGATTCCAACGGGTGGGGACCCTACCGTCCCCAAGGGCCGAAAGCGACCGGGATTCGGGGCAGCCGGCAAATCGATGCCGTTGATGGACTTGATGTTGGTTGCCGGCACCCCCCAGGCCAGAACCAGCCACGGCCACGGCCACCACCTAAATGGCGCCGCGCTGGGAATTGACCGCAGCGAAGGTTGCGTCGTCGGTGGTGGTGGTGATTCGGCCCCCGTCCAACCCGTCGATGGTGGCCGCATCACAAAGGAAGAACACCTTAGGCCGGTGCTGCCCGTTTTATCACGCGGTCTCAGCGCATGCGGGCCTGGCCGTTCTGTTTGGCTGGCAGATAACTTTTGGCGGTCTCGCCCAGGCCAATGCGCTGCTGATTATTTGATGGGTGCCGGCTTACACAGATGGTTCTCTTCCATTGCCACCCGACCGCAGCCATTGCACACGTATTTCATCGCCGCCAGCTTGTCCTTGCAGACGTGCTTTGGTTCTACATCTGGCGTGCCGCAGAAACTGCACTTTTCTTTGTCATTGCATGGATTGCACAGATGTCCCGGGGATTTCGCCACTGCTCCGCAGTTCTTGCATGTATAGACCATAATTTAACTCCTTACTTGAAAACGGTTGATGGATTAACAAAAATGATGCCTGATTCGATATTGTCAAACAGGCCCGGCATTCTTGCAGCCAAGAGGCCTATGGGGCTGGAAATTTCAGGGCCGACGACTTTTCTGTGTGGGCGCGAAGTCTCTTTTCTGTTGACTTTCAGACCGTTGTCATAAGACATTGCCGAATTAATTATAACTACTTGCGGTGTTTTATGAACACCAATACGGTTCAGGAACAGATAACCGATGAAACAGGTTAACATTGCCATTTTAGGATGCGGAACAGTGGGGACGGGTGTGGCCCGCCTGCTGCTGGAAAATGGGGATATCATCCGGGACCGCATTGGATGTGTGCTCAATCTTAAATATGTGGCTGACATCGACACCCACAAAGATCGCGGCCTCGGCCTGCAACCCGGGGTGATGATCTCTGATGCGGCCGCGGCCATCGCCGATCCCACGGTGGATATCGTCGTGGAGACCATCGGTGGGGAAGGGATTGCGAAAAAGCTGATCCTTGAGGCCATCGACATGGATAAACACGTGGTGACCGCCAACAAGGCCCTGCTGGCCAAGCACGGCAATGCAATCATCGCCGCCGCCGTTGCGCGTGGCGTGGACTTGGCCTACGAGGCCAGCGTTGGCGGCTGCATGCCCATCATCAAAACGATCAGAGAATCTCTGGTGGGCAATCGGATCAGCGCCATGACCGGCATTCTCAACGGAACCTGCAATTACATCCTGTCCAAGATTACCGACGAGGGCCTGGTTTTCGAAACTGCCCTGGCCGAAGCCCAGGCCAAGGGCTATGCCGAAGCCGATCCGACCCTGGATGTCGAGGGGCAGGACGCGGCCCACAAATTGGCCATTCTCTCGGCCCTTGCTTTCGGCATGCGGATTAATTTTGATGATGTATACATCGAGGGTATCTCAAGAATAACTCCCATGGACATCGAGTTCGCCGCCCAGTTCGGCTACCGCATCAAACTGCTGGCCATTGCCAAGTTTGACGGGCAGGCGGTGGAGGCCCGGGTTCATCCCACCATGATCCCGTTCGACAATATGCTCTCCAATGTCAACGGCACACTCAATGCCATCAGCGTATCTGCCGATGCGGTGGGCGATATCCTGCTCTACGGTCACGGAGCGGGCATGATGCCCACTGCCAGCGCCGTAGTGTCCGACATCGTGGATATTGCCAGAAACCTGGCTTCAGACGGCGCCGGGCGGGTGCCGATCATGGGCTTTCAAGCGGATAAGATCCGGGCCATTGCCGTGATGCCCATGGACGATATCGTAACCAACTATTACTTCCGGTTCGATGCCATGGACCGGCCCGGTGTACTGGCCGCCATCGCCGGCATCCTTGGTAAATGTGCCATCAGCCTGAAATTTGTTCACCAGAAGGGAAGGAAAACCAACGGGTCTGTGCCGGTGGTCATGCTGACCCACCATGCCAGGGAGGCGGATGTGATTCGGGCGTTGTCCGAAATCGGAGCCCTGGATGTGGTCGCAGGCACGCCCATGCTGATCCGCATTGAAGACGAAGACGGCCAGGATTAGGAAGACGATCCCAGCCATGGCCCCAAACTAGTAAGAGGTGACATGTACTTAATCTGCTCAGACCTGGAAGGCGTTTTCGTTCCGGAAATATGGATCAACGTCGCCGAGCGTACAGGCATTGAAGGGCTTCGTCTCACCACCCGGGATGTCTCCGATTATGATGTGCTGATGAAGCAGCGCCTGTCCATACTCAAGGCCAACGGCCTCAAGCTGAAGGATATCACCGATGTCATCGCCACCATGGACCCGCTGCCGGGCGCCCTGCAGTTTCTGGACTGGCTGCGGGCCCTTACCCAGGTGATCATCGTTTCCGATACCTTTGTAGAGTTCGCCCGACCGCTGATGGCCAAGCTCGGCTGGCCGACGCTCTTGTGCCACGGTCTGACGATTGACGCCGGGGGCGCCATCGCCGGCTACAACCTGCGGCAGGCCGACGGTAAGCGCAAGGTGGTGCAGGCCTTTAAAGGTCTGGAATACCAGGTGCTGGCTATGGGCGACTCCTACAATGATATCAACATGCTCAAGGAGGCCCACCAGGGAATCCTTTTCCGCCCCCCGCAGCCTGTGATCGATGAATATCCCCAGTTTCCCGTGGCGACAGCCTACGACGAACTCAAGGTGATTTTTGAAAACATCCTGACGGCAGATCGAGGGGTTGGTGAGTTGAGGGATGGTAGATCAACTGAAATTCATTCATTTCAGATTTGAGCGTTAACCCCGGAACCATGAATCAAGTTTCCAAAATTCTATCCCACCGTACCGCCTACCGGGTGATTTACGGCGACACCGATACCATGGGTGTGGTCTACCACGCCAATTACCTGCGTTGGTTTGAGATCGGCCGGACCGAACTGTTCCGTCATCTGGGACTGCCTTACCGGGAGATCGAAGCGCGGGGCCTCATGCTGCCCGTCTCCGAGGTCAAATGCAAGTACGTCAACCCGGCGCGCTACGATGACGTGGTCTTTATCGAAGCCACGCTGAACACCGGCTTTCGTGCCGGCATGCAGTTCGATTACGCCATCACCAGCCAGGACGGTGCTGTGGTCCACACGACGGGATATACCCGGCACGCATTTATCAACGCCCAGGGCAAGGTTGTCCGCCCGCCCTCTTTCATCCGTGATCTGATCAGCGAAAGCAGTTGATCCATGCCCATATTAATCCAGGACAAACCCGATGGACTGATTTTTAAAATTCGTGTCCAGCCCCGATCCTCCAGAAACCGGGTTGCCGGCCTTTACGGCGACGCGCTGAAGATCAATCTCACCGCACCACCGGTGGACAATGCCGCCAACAAAGCCTGCGGAGAATTCCTGGCGGATTTACTCTCTGTGGCCAACTCAGCGGTGACGGTCGTCTCCGGGAACACCGGCCGGAACAAACGGGTCATGGTGCGATGTCAAGACCAGGGTGCGCAACGGGAGTCCATCCGAAAGGCGATCATGTCCTGGGCAGACCGTTAATGCCTGTTTGCCAGGCAAGGCTGCAGTACGCAGGCAGTGGGTCAACGTTCCGAGTATTTGTCGGAGCGGCGTCCAGCCCAACATGAACCCCTTTTTCGTATTTGTCCCCAACCGGATGCAATCCCTGGCCATTTCCATGGCGATCTTGGGCGAAACTCGAAATTTAAGTTTTCTCCCAATCCGTTGTTGACAATTCAAGGCGATTCTCTTATTATACGTTTTTAAATCTGATGCGGGGTGGAGCAGTCTGGTAGCTCGTCGGGCTCATAACCCGAAGGTCACAGGTTCGAATCCTGTCCCCGCTACCATAAATTAAATCAGGCACTTACAAGAAAATGTGGGTGCCTTTATTATTGCTTTGAATTGGGCGTACCCACCACTATACCCACCAAGGGGTAAATAAAACAGGGTAAATCGGTCGAACTATTTTCCCGATTCCTGTGAGACTGATACGACTTATCATTACGCATTTAACATCTCCCCTGTGGACAGGGGGGAGACTTTCAACATCAAATACCTTCCTTATCACTTGGTTCGTGCAATTCTCTGAAACTTGAATAATTTGAAACCGATCTCGTAGAGGATGCAGCCATTATCCTTGATATCTGCCTGATGTTAAAGATGATGCAAGTATCCTTGAGTTGAAGGAATCGGAAAGTAGAAAATATGCCAGGCGAGGTTTCCTGGACTTTAGGAGCTATATGTCTGCAAAACCGACCTATGAAGAAATGGAGCAGCGCGTTCGGGGTGATATCACGGATCTGAAGCGGACAGAGGGGGAGTTGGCCCAAATTTTTGCTATGTCTCTGGACATGATCTGCATCGCCGATATCAACACGGCGACCTTCATCAAAGTCAATCCAGCATTTACGGAGATACTTGGATATGTTGAGGAAGAGCTTTTGAGCAGACCGTTTTTCGATTTCATTCACCCTGATGACATCGATGTGACCCGTACCGTAATTAATCAAACGTTGCACAAGGGTGCCAAAGTCATCTACTTCGAAAACCGTTACCGGTGCAAGGATGGAAGCTATAAATGGTTAAGTTGGGTTTCTCATCCGAATCTTGAAAAAGGAGATACCTATTCAGTTGCGCGTGACGTCACTGAACGCAAACAGGCCGAAAGGAAACTGCTGGAGAGTGAACGGATCATGCAACAGATAATAAAGCACGATCCAAACGCAATTGCCGTTTATGACCGGAACTTGAGATATATCGCAGTCAGCGACCGTTACCTTCAAGATTATAATGTGGCGGATAAGAACATAGTGGGCAAACATCACTATGAAGTCTTTCCAGAAATGCCGCAACGGTGGAAAGATATACATCAACGCGTTCTTGAAGGCGCTACAGAACGCAACGATGACGACCATTTTAAACGCCCGGATGGGTCAACTACCTACAACCGATGGGAATGTCGGCCTTGGTATACGGCCAACGGTTCCATTGGTGGTATGATCACCTATACAGAAGTAACAACAGAACGGAAGCTGGCCGAAAAAGAATTAATTCAATCCAGATCTCATCTGCGCACATTGGTGAACAGCATTCCGGATTTGGTCTGGTTAAAGGATCAAGAGGGCATTTACCTCAGCTGTAACCCGGTATTTGAACGGTTTTTCGGTGCAAAAGAATCTGAAATTATCGGTAAAACAGACTACGATTTTGTGGATAAGGATCTTGCGGATTCTTTTCGTACTTATGACCGCGTAGCAATGAAGGCCCGCCGGCCAAGTAAAAACGAAGAAGAACTCACTTTCGCCGCGAGTGGATTCAGTGGGTTGTTTGAAACCATCAAAACGCCGATGCATGATTCTGACGGCAGCATTATCGGTGTGCTCGGCATTGCCCGAGATATTACCGAGCGGAAAAAATCGGAAAGTGAGCTTATTAACCAGAAACGACTTTTTGAAACCATGTTCAATACGATACCCGATGGCGTAGTTATAACCAACACGCAGCGTGAAATTCAGTTGGCAAATAAGGGCATGGGATCCACATTCGGCTACAAACCGGAAGCGTTGCTGGGTAAATCCACCCAAATTCTTTACGCCAGCCAAAGTGGATATATCGAAACCGGAACTTCCGTGTTCGAAAATAAGTCTATAAATCCTGAAAATTTATATGTCACCCGCTATCGGGATAAAAGCGGAAGAGAGTTTTCCGGTGAGACATTCGGGGCAAAACTTTTTGATGAGAGCGGCCAATGGATCGGCAATCTGGGGATCATGCGCGATATAACCGAACGCGAGCAAGCTGCAATGCGCATTCAGCAAGCCCAGAAAATTGAATCCATTGGCAGTCTTGCCGGTGGCATCGCCCACGATTTCAATAATCTTTTGTTCCCCATCGTCGGCCTGGCTGAACTGCTGATGGAAGACCTTGCACCTGACAGTCAGGAGCATGAAAATGCTGAAGAAATATACAACGCCGGCAAAAGAGGCAGTGATCTTGTGAAACAAATTCTTGCTTTCAGCCGCCAATCTGAACACAAGAAGATACCGGTTCGGGTTCAGCAGGTGTTAAAGGAGGTGCTCAAGCTTTGTCGCGCAACGATTCCTGCGAATATCGAAATTACCCGAAACATTTCAAGCGACTGCGGCATGGTAATGGCGGACCCGACACAAATTCATCAGATTGCTATGAATCTGATCACCAACGCCTACCATGCCGTGGAGCCAACGGGCGGAAAAATATCCGTTCAGTTAAGGGCGATAGAGATAGATCGTGACGAGTCAGCGCACAGCCTGCTCCGGCCCGGTCAATATGTCATGCTGTCCGTCTCCGACACGGGATGCGGTATCGACCCAAAAATAGTGGACAAGATTTTCGATCCATATTTTACCACCAAGGGGCAAGGCAAGGGAACTGGTCTCGGGCTTTCTGTGGTTCATGGAATCGTCAAACAATACAATGGCGATATCAAAGTGTACAGTGAAGCAGGAATAGGGACAACCATCAACGTATACCTGCCTCTGATGGAAAAATCGCCTGAAGCCGTATCGCTGGAAAAGGTCTCAAGCATATTTGCAGGCGATGAACGCATTCTGTTGGTTGACGACGAAGAACCGATAATGCGACTTGAAAAACAAATCCTTGAACGTCTCGGTTATCAAGTAACTTCACGAATAAGCAGCGTTGACGCATTGGAAGCCTTCAAAGCAAATCCGGATGCCTATGATTTGGTTATTACGGACATGACGATGCCGAACATGACTGGAGATCAATTTGCTCGCAAACTCTTGTCAATCAGACCAGACATGCCGGTCATCATTCTCACGGGATTCAGTGAACGGATCAGCCAGGAAAATGCCGCAGATTTTGGAATAAAGGGCTTGCTGATGAAACCAATTGTCAAATCCGAATTGGCCAAGATGATTCGACAGGTGCTTGATGAGGCCAAAGGAAAAACTCAACCATGATTGTCCTATTCATGAATCTAATTAACTTCGTTGAGTAAACCTTACCAATGCAAAGCGCAATAGACTACACAAGATGTGGGTGCTTGCCCTGAAAAAAGGGCCCAGGAGACCAATGGTGCTCATATTGGCCTTGTCGATACCTTTTATTCACTGCTATCAAAGAGCGAATCCAACAATTAATGGAAGATCTTGGATCGGTTTTTCTTGAAACAACCCAGCAGCCGATACGGTTTCCACCAATTTTCTGTTGCAACAAATTTCTTGTTGACTTATATTGTTTTTGCACTTCACAGGGGGGGATGATACAAAAATCCTTCGTAGACCTCTTCTCTCAGGCCTCCACTTGGTAGCCGTCCGTTCCTATCCCCTGTATAAAGAATAGTTTCCGCAATACGATTGTCTTAAAAGGCGAAGTACTGTTTTTTTGTACTCCCATATTGTGATGAGGAAACAATTTTTCCTTGAGGATCTACCGAACCCTTTCAGAAAGGATATACGTATGTTTAAAAAAACCAGCGTTTTACTAACTGTCTTGGCAATTTTTTTCATGGCTGCAAATGTGCTTTATGCTGCGCCCAAAGTGATCAAAATAGCGCATTTAAACCCCCAGACCCCCTTCGATGTCGCGACGGCCGCGGTCGCTGCGGTATTAAAAAATGAGTTGGAAGCCAGAACGGGTGGTCAGATCACCGTTGAAATTTATCCTAATGGCACGCTGGGCAATGAGCGTGAAACGATGGAACAGGTAAAAGCGGGCATCACTCAGAGCTATATTGCTTCGGTTGGAGGCATTGCACCATTTTATCCTTTGATTGATATCACCAGCATGCCGTTTGCCTATAATTCCTATGAAGTCGGCTGTGCCCTGTTTGATGGTTCTTTCGGCAAAGAACTTGCCGAAGATATTCGAACAAAAACAGGAATGCGCGTCCTCGCCTTCATTCCCCAGGGATTTTTCGAGCTCACCAATTCAAAGCGTCCGATCAAGACGCCCGAAGACATGAAAGGGCTGAAAATAAGGACGATGAACAACCCCCTGCACATGGAATTCATGAATACCCTTGGCGCTGCAGCCACCCCGGTGGCCTGGGCGGAAACCTACACCGCGCTTCAGATGGGTGTTGTTGATGGTCAGCATAACCCGATCACGGTTATCAACCTGGGCAAAATTTATGAAGTGCAAAAATATATGACTCTGTCAAACCACATGGGCGGACTGTACGTTCTGGTGATCAACGATGCGTGGTTTAACCGGTTGACACCAGAAGAAAAAACCGCCGTTCAAGGGGCCGCTGATGTGGCCGCTATTGCAGGACGCGGGATTGACCGGTTGGTTACGGCCACTGAAAAAGGTTTACCGACCATTGCCGCAAAAATGGAAGTGTACACGCCCACACCCGAAGAAATAGAGAAATTCAGAGAAATCTCTATCCCCGCGGCGAAGAAATTTTTCGCCAGCTCCCTTGGGGAGCAGGGAACGCAGTGGATTGACAAATATCTGGCAGCCATTGAGGAGGCCAAAAAAAGCTTGATGATCAAGTAAGGAACAGAATGTAATCGTCATTTCCGTGGACCTTTCAAATTTGTTTTTGGATGATGAAAACAATGCAGACCCCTTCGATCGTTTCTGTCGCTCAAAAAGTGAGCAACTTGGTTGAGCGATTGGCGGCCTACCCCTGTATTGCGGCCATTGGCGCCATGACCTTTGTAGTGCTGCTCGGCGTACTTTTTCGCTACGTGCTGCGCATACCGCTTTCCTGGTCCGAGGAAGTTGCCCGGTATCTCATGATCTGGGCGGCTTCGCTTGCCATAAGCATCGGCGTCATGCGCAGAGAACATTTGGGTATTGACTATCTCATCACCCGACTACCCTATTCGGTGCAAAAATATACGGCGGTTCTGGTCAATCTTTTGGTGTTGTGGTTCCTGTGGGTCCTCACCAAATTTGGGTATTTCATGGCGATCGAGGGGAAGGCCCAGCTTTCTCCAATTCTCTCAAAATATGGGGTCAGCATGGTCTGGTCACTCTCGGCTATCCCGGTTGCCGGTGCGTTAGCGATGATCCAGACGGTCTTGCAGATAGTAGTCGATCTTTTTGCTAAAAAAGAAGGCCCCGATATCAAGGGCATGGTGGATATTTAATATAACTATAAGGGGTGTGCAATTTCGGTAACATGAGGTGATGTCCGATGTTAACGTTTATCAGTCTGGTTTTTTTTGGCCTGCTTTTGCTGGGAACGCCTATCGGGTTTGCCCTTGGAATTACAGCGGTCCTGTCATTGGCCAAGCTGGGAGGAATTTCACAACTTCCCGTCCTGCTTAATCCCGGTTCGGATGTCTTCATCTTTAAAATGGTTTGTCAGCGGTTTTATGCGGGGCTTGACATGTTTACCTTGATGGCCATGCCATTTTTTATTTTCGCCGGCGCTATCATGAATAAAACCGGCATCACCCATCGGCTGGTGAAGTTTTCGAATGTTCTGGTCGGCCATTTGCGGGGTGGGTTGGCTCATGCCAACATTATGGCCAGCATCTTTTTTTCCGGTATGACCGGTGCGGCTGTTTCGGATACGGCGGCCATCGGAACCATGCTGATTCCGGCAATGGTCGACGAAGGCTATGACAAAGATTACAGTGCGGCGGTTACAGCAGCTTCCTCGATTATTGGGCCAACCATTCCTCCCAGCAATATGATGGTTATTTACGGGTCGCTGATGAGCGTATCCATTGCAGGTTTGTTTGCGGCAGGCTTCCTGCCCGGCCTCCTCATCGCTGCCTTTCTCATGATCATGGCCGGATATATCGCCAAGAAGCGTAATTATCCCAAAAACCCACGCAGCAACCTGAAAGAAGTTTTGAATGCAACCAAAGATGCCATCATTCCCTTGTTGATGCCGATCATTATTTTAGGGGGGATCCTGACCGGAATCTTTACCCCCACTGAAGCGGCCGCTGTGGCTGTAGGGTATGCGTTCGTCATCGGATTCTTTGTCCTGCGAACGCTTAAACTCAATGATATTCCCGAACTTCTCTATCAGACAGGCAAGACAACTGGCGTGGTGTTCCTGATCATCGGATCAGCCTCGATTCTCGGATGGGTGTTGACCATGGAACGCGTTCCCGAAGCGGTTGCTGCCGGTTTATTGAGCATCAGCAATAACCCTCACGTCGTCTTGCTGCTAATTCTCGTCCTTATGTTGATTGTTGGGATGTTCATGGATATTGCGGCTGCGCTGATTATTCTGGGGCCGATTCTCCATCCCATCGCGGTCAATAATCTGGGAATCCACCCGATCCACTTTGGCATTATTATGGTGCTTTCGCTCAATTTGGCCTTGATGACTCCTCCGGTCGGGGCGTGTCTGTTCGTTGCCTGCGGCATCAGCAAGCTTTCCCTTGAACAATTGACCAGGGCTATTTGGCCGTTTATCGTAGTCGTGATGATCGCTTTGTTCATCATCGCCTATTGGAGCGGCCTGGTATTACTCATTCCGCGCATGTTGGGACTGGCCTGATTCTTTTTTTTCCTGGATGGTATGGCTGCATCTGCATAAACGTCGATGTCATTGACTTTGCTTTCCTTTCCAAACCTTTTTCTGAATTCAATCCATTGAATCCGGCAGTCGACGGTAATGCATCCGATCATCCCAAAGCGCATTACGGCAAAAACCTTGCTGAAACGATGGAATCGGTTATCGACTGCGTGCTTGAAGTTCGTGAAAATTAACCGTGAGGTGTCTCCATGTTAATACAAATTCCCGAATATCGATTTCAATCCTTCATCCAAGAGCCTAAGTCAGGCGTCGTTCCCAAAAATTTCTCGGAAGAAATCGCCGGCATGGTGCACCGTTTTCACCAGCAACTTCCCAATTACATGCCGACACAATTAGTATCACTCAACGGGCTGGCACAGAGATGGGGCGTCGGTGACATTTTCGTCAAGGATGAATCCACCCGGTTCGATCTCAAGGCCTTTAAGGTGCTGGGAGGCAGTTATGCTGTGGCACGCCTGATTTGCCAGAAGCTGAATATGCGCCTGGAGGAAACCGACTACCCGTACTTGGTCAGCGACGAGGTCCGTAGCCGCATCGGCCGCATGATCTTGACCACTGCCACGGACGGCAACCACGGCCGCGGTATCGCCTGGGCCGCGCAGCAGTTCGGCCAGGAGGCCGTGATCTACATGCCCAAAGGCACTGTCCCGTCCCGCGTAGAAACCATTCGCGCCCACGGCGCCTCGGTGGAAGTGACCAACCTTAACTATGACGATGCCGTGCGCCTGGCCAATAGCCAGGCTGAAAAAAACGGCTGGCAGATGATACAGGATACCTCCTGGGAAGGATATGAAGAGATCCCGCTTTGGATCATGCAGGGCTATATGACCATGTGCAAGGAGGCCGTGGATCAGATGGCCGAGCAAAACACAGCGCCCACGCACGTATTTATTCAGGCCGGGGTCGGGGCGATGTCAGGAGCCGTCGTCGGCTACATGGTCAACAAGTTTCGTGCCCGGCCGCCGCGGTTCATCATCATGGAGCCTAACAACGCGGCCTGTATTTTCGCCTCTGCCACCGCCGGTGACGGTCAACCGCATGCCGTGACCGGCGATCTTAATACGATCATGGCCGGGTTAGCCTGCGGTGAGCCCAACCTGATCGGCTGGCCTATTCTTAGAGATTTTCCAAGCGGTTACGTCTGCTGTGACAATTACGTGGCGGCCAATGGCATACGCATCTTGGCCAATCCCGTCGGTGGAGACAGTTCCGTAGAGGCCGGAGAATCCGGTTCGGTGGGCATCGGCTTGCTGGATCTTTTGGCCAACCACAGCGCTTTTAAGGAAATCAAAGAGGCTCTGGACATCGGCCCAGATTCCAAGTTGCTGTTTTTCAACACCGAAGGAGCGACTGATCCCGTCAACTATCGAGAAATTCTATGGTACGGTAAATGCCCGGCTTTGTTGTCACCGCAATAATTCGATCTTTAGCTGGATCCACACAAATTCCAAAACGGTCCTAATAAATTAAATTTAACAGAAGGATACAAAAATGACGCAATTGGATTATAAAAAAATCACTGCCTTGGCCGAGAAATACAAACCCCAGATGACCGCCTTTTTAAGGGACATGATCCGCATCCCCAGCGAAAGCTGCCAAGAGAAGGAGGTCGTACTGCGAATCAAGGAAGAGATGGAAACGGTGGGCTTCGACAGGGTCGAAATTGATCCCATGGGCAATGTATTAGGATATATCGGCAGCGGGAAAACCGTTATCGCCATGGATGCCCACATCGACACCGTGGGCGTGGGCAACCGGGACAACTGGGAATTCGATCCCTACGAGGGCTACGAAGACGAGGAGACCATCGGCGGGCGCGGCGCCAGCGACCAGGAAGGTGGCATGGCCTCCATGGTATACGCCGGCAAGATCATCAAAGACTTGGGGCTTGAAAACGGCTACACGCTGGTCGTGGTGGGAACCGTGCAGGAAGAGGATTGTGACGGTTTGTGCTGGCAGTATATCATCAAGGAATCGGGGCTGAAACCGGACTTCGTGGTTTCCACAGAACCCACCGACGGTGGCATTTACCGCGGTCAACGTGGGCGCATGGAAATTAAAGTCGAAGTCAAGGGCATCAGCGCTCACGGCTCCGCTCCCGAGCGAGGGGACAACGCCATTTTCAAAATGGGAAAGATTCTGGGTGAGCTCGAGCAACTTCACACGCGATTGACAACCGATGCCTTCCTGGGCAAAGGTTCATTGACGGTTTCCGAAATTTTCTACACCTCGCCATCCAGATGTGCCGTTGCCGACGGATGCACGATTTCCATCGATCGTCGTCTCACGGTCGGGGAAGACAAGGAGTTGGCCCTGCAGCAGATTCGAGACCTTCCTGCGGCCATTGACGCCAACGCTGAGGTGTCTATGTACACTTATGACAAACCCTCTTACACCGGGCTGGTCTATCCCACGGACTGCTACTTTCCCTCCTGGGTTCTGCCGGAAAACCACCCGGTGACCCAGGCGTCCGCGGAAACCTATCGCCGTCTTTTCGATCAACCGCCCCACGTCGACAAATGGACCTTTTCCACGAACGGTGTCTCCATCATGGGGCTGCTGGGCATCCCCTGCATCGGTTTCGGACCAGGTAAAGAGGCGCAGGCCCATGCACCAAACGAGAAAACTTGGAAAGCCGACCTGGTGCGTTGTGCGTCTTTCTATGCCGCTCTGCCAGCAATTTATCTCGAAAAAATGGAGTAACGGGTCATGAAAGCGAAACTGGCTTTTGTCGCTATCGGCGGCAACTCGCTGATTAAAAGCAAAGACTTGCAGAGAGTCGAAGATCAGCACGACGCGATCCGGGAGACCGTTAAGCATGTGGCTGATCTCATCGGCCAGGGTTGGCAAGTCCTGATCTCTCATGGAAACGGCCCACAGGTGGGGTTCATCATGAGGCGGTCCGAAGTTGCCCGCCGAGAAACCGGTCTTCACCTGGTTCCCCTGGTCAATGTCGTTGCCGACACACAGGGCTCCATCGGATACCAGATCCAGCAGGCCCTGAACAATGAGTTGGCCGCCCGGGGCCTTGCGGGTCAGTGTGTGACCGTGGTGACCCAGGTGGTGGTGGACAAAGATGATCCTGCGTTCGGTTCACCGGCCAAACCTGTAGGAGAATTTTTCGATGAATCCCAGATTGAGGCCATCCGCCGTGAGTACCCGGACTGGTCTCTGGTCCAGGATGCCGGCCGGGGTTACCGCCGCGTGGTACCGTCACCGGCTCCCCATGAAATCGTCGAACGGCCGGTGATCGAATCGCTGCTGGATGCGGGCTACCACGTGGTGGCCGCCGGTGGCGGCGGCATACCGGTGGTGCGCAGCGGCAAGGATTTGGACGGTGTGGATGCGGTGATCGACAAGGACCTGGCCTCGAGCTTACTGGCCGGACAGTTGAACGCCGATCTGTTGATAATTTCAACGGCCGTGAAGGAGGTCGCCTTGAATTTTGGCAAGCCGGACCAGCAGGCCTTGAACACCATGACCATGAGCCAGGCGGAGGCCTATATCGAAGCGGGGCACTTTGCTCCGGGCAGTATGCTACCCAAGATTCAGGCCGCATTGAAATTTCTCAAATCAGGCGGCAAAGAAGTGATTATCACGGCGCCCGAATTTATTAAAGAAGCTGTACTAAGCGGCAGCGGCACACATATCATTCCGTAGCGGCTGCATCCTCGTACATTCGATTCACGACTCTCTCTTCTTGTTTTGCGATGTCGCCCATAGCGGCCAGCAACGTGCAAATCTAAAAAGGGACACCAGCGTTAAAATGATGGGTTTCGTTTTGTTCAGACCCACCTACGGATCAATATTTTTAATGTATAAGCAAAAGGAGGAAATTAGATGGACACCTTAAAAATTAAGAACCTCATACGCGAACTATCCCAACTGGATTACCAGGCCATGTATCTGAACGACTTTCTGCTTACCTGGGAGAAGAGCGATCAGGAAATCCAGGCTACATTTCTCGTGGCCGATATTCTGCGGGGCCTTCGAGCGCAGAACGTCTCCTGCCGGCTGTTTGACAGCGGTTTAGGAATTTCCTTGTTTCGTGACCAGTCCACACGCACACGCTTCAGTTTTTCCAGTGCATGCAATCTGCTGGGACTTGAGGTTCAGGACCTGGATGAAGGCAAATCCCAGGTAGCCCACGGTGAGACCGTGCGCGAGACGGCCAATATGGTATCATTTATGGCCGATGTCATCGGTATTCGGGATGATATGTACATCGGCAAAGGCAACACCTACATGCGTGAAGTTTCCGAAGCGGTGCAACAGGGATACCTGGAAGGGGTTCTTGAACAGCGCCCCTCCCTGGTCAACCTGCAGTGCGACATCGACCACCCAACCCAGTCCATGGCCGATATGCTGCATCTGATTCATCACTTCGGCGGTGCGGACAATCTCAAGGGCAAAAAACTGGCCATGAGCTGGGCCTACAGTCCTTCTTATGGCAAGCCCCTTTCCGTTCCCCAAGGTGTGATTGGACTCATGACCCGTTTCGGCATGGAAGTCACTCTGGCAAGCCCGGAAGGTTACGAAGTGATGCCAGAAGTCGAAGCGGTCGCCGAGGTAAATGCAGCCAAAGGCGGAGGAAAGTTTTCAAAGACCAATTCCATGGCCGAAGCGTTCACCGACGCGCATGTTGTCTACCCCAAAAGCTGGGCACCCTTTTCCGCCATGGAAAAGCGCACCAACCTTTATGGCGAGGGTGACTTTGACGGCATCAAAACCCTGGAAAAAGAGCTGCTGGGACAAAATGCCAATTTCAAGGATTGGGAGTGCACCGAATCCTTGATGGCCAAGACCCACCAGGGTAGCGCCCTGTACATGCACTGCCTGCCCGCCGACATTACCGGTGTGAGTTGTAAGGAAGGCGAGGTCGCGGCCAGCGTGTTCGACCGCTATCGCAAGCCCATGTATATGGAAGCGAGTTACAAACCATATATCATCGCGGCCATGATTCTGTTGAGCAAAGCCAAATTCCCCGCAGATACCCTAAACGCCATGCTGACGGCTGGCAATACACGGATTCGATAATATCGATCAACACCTGCGGTCGGCCGCTATGGCGCCGACCGCAGGATCGATCCGATCATCGGAGAACTGATCAACGCCAGCAGAAAGGCCATCAAAGCGGCCCTCTAGACCCAGGATCAAGGCTTGCGAATCCCGAGGAATGCGGCGTACTTAACGTACGCCGCAGTGACGAGGGATGAAGCGTAACGCAGATATTGGACTTTTTACGGCACCGTCAAGCTTGATAGCCTGAAAGGAAAAATCTGGGTTACACGCAAAAACCTTTTTGTGGACCGCATCGCCTGCGGTTGGCTGATCCGACGCTACGTGGATAAGGCAGCTGTTTTTAAATCCGTTAAAGCCAACACAGATACGCCTAATTCAGGAGATTTGAGGTTCGATATGTTCCAGGGAGAAAACATCGAGAGGCAGTTCGAGGTCTACGACGCACTTTATGCCTGGTGCCAACTCGCTTCGGCCAGGGACGAATAAAGGAAACCCACCATGGCACTCCGTGAACGCATAACGGGCAGCACCGCCAGGATCTCCGGTTTTCTCGCCCTGCAGCGCAGCACCGTCGGCGTTCTGGCGATGGTGGTATTGGTGGGCATGGGCGAGCGCATGGCCGAGCGTTTTCTGCCAATTTATATGCTGGCCCTGGGAAGTGGTGTGCTGGCCATCGGTCTTCTTCAGGCCATGGACAACCTGCTTTCGGCCCTCTACTCCTTTCCCGGAGGTTACCTGTCCGATCGTCTGGGCACGAAGAAGTCGTTGTTGATCTTCAACCTGGTGGCCATGGTCGGGTTTTCCCTGGTGATCCTGGTCCCGGCCTGGCAGGCGGTGCTGGTCGGATCAGTGCTTTTTATTTCTTGGTCGGCCATATCGCTGCCGGCCACCATGAGTCTGATGTACAAAGTCCTGCCCACCAATAAGCGCACCATGGGCGTAACCATGCATTCGCTGGTACGCCGCATCCCCATGGCGCTTGGCCCCCTGCTCGGCGGGCTGTTTATCGGCATATGGGGCGAGCGTGACGGTGTCCGGTTCGCCTTCGGCGTGGCCCTGATCATGTCTATCGTGGCGCTGCTCCTGCAGCAGCGAATGATCGAAGACGATACACCGGATGCGCGGTCTTCAGGCGATGCCTGCAGCCTGACGCCGGAGAAGAATCCGTTGAAACTGTTTCGGCTGATGAATCCGGCCATGAAGGGCTTGCTGGTCACCGATATTCTCATCCGGTTCTGCGAACAGATCCCCTATGCTTTCGTGGTCGTCTGGAGCATGAAGGTGATCGCGGCTCCGGTATCGGCCCTGCAGTTCGGTTGGCTGACCACAATCGAAATGGCTACGGCAGTGCTGGTATACATCCCGGTGGCCTACTTGGCCGACCGCAGTACCAAGAAACCCTTTGTGCTCGCCACCTTTGTTTTTTTTACCCTGTTTCCCCTGGTGTTGCTTTTCAGTCGCTCTTTCGAATGGCTGCTCGTGGCGTTTATCCTGCGGGGGCTCAAGGAGTTCGGTGAGCCCACACGCAAGTCCCTGATCATGGACCTTTCCCCGGAGGGCTGCAAGGCCGGGATGTTTGGGCTCTATTATCTGATCCGGGATGTTTTCGTCGCCTTCGCTGCTTTGGGCGGAGCGTTTTTATGGCAAATCAGCCCGCAGACGAACCTGCTAACGGCATTCGTTTTCGGGATTATCGGCACCGTTGGGTTTGCGATTTTCGGCCGAGATATTCAGGGGCCCGCATACGAGAAGAAGGTCTACCATGACCCATCACAATGAAAACAATCCACATCACTCGGAGAATCGGAAAAGGATTTTCGTGAAACATGCCCAGGTGCTTGCGGACGATGAGCGCCGGTCCTTGTCGGAAAAAGGAAAAGCATAAACGCACAGATATTCAATATCGGTCGATACCAAGGAGGATGCATGGCGACGCCACCCAAGCCAATTCCCTCACCGACGGTTTCATTCAAAGAAGCCCTTAAGTTCTGGACAAAGTTGGGATTTATCAGTTTCGGCGGTCCGGCCGGTCAGATCGCCATCATGCATCAAGAAGTGGTGGAACGCCGCCAATGGATCGGTGAAAACCCGTTTCTGCGGGCACTCAATTTCTGCATGCTGCTGCCCGGACCCGAGGCCCAGCAACTGGCTATCTACATCGGTTGGCGGCTGCATGGCACATGGGGAGGGATCGCCGCCGGTTCCCTGTTCGTGATTCCCTCCATCTTCGTGATGCTGCTGCTCAGCTACCTGGCCGTGGCGCACATCGACATCCCGGCGGTGGCCGCCGCCTTCTACGGCATCCAGCCGGTGGTGGTGGCCGTTGTCATCGAAGCGGTGCTGCGCATCGGCAAAAAGGCGTTGAAGCATTATGTGCTCTACGTATTTGCCGCCTTGGCCTTCATCTCCATTTTTTTCCTAAACATCCCATTCCCCTATATCGTGGCCGCAGCCGCACTCGGCGGTTTGCTCCTGCAGCGACGGTTGCCACAGATTTTTTGCAAGGGCAGCTTCGACGAGCAAACCCATGAATGCCGCATCGAGGGTGAACCCGACAGCGGTAAGCGGCGTCGGCCGTCGCTCATCCATGTCATCCGGGTCTTTCTGGTCTGCTTCGTCTTGTGGGCGGTGCCGGTCGGCGGCATCTGGGCTTGGCGCGGGCAGGACGACACACTGACACAACTTGGCCTGTTTTTTACAAAGGCCGCCTTCGTCACCTTCGGCGGTGCTTACGCCGTGCTGAGCTATATCACCGGCGTTGCCGTGTCCAGTGGATGGCTCTCCACCCAGCAGATGCTGATCGGCCTCGGTCTGGCTGAATCCACCCCCGGACCGCTGATCATGGTGACCCAGTACGCGGGGTTCCTGGCGGCCTGGAACCTCCCCGGAGGACTCCATCCTTTAACAGCGGGAATCCTCGGTGCCCTGATCACCACCTATGTGACCTTTCTGCCCTGCTTTTTCTTCATCCTCTCCGGTGCGCCGTTCATCGAGGCCATGGCCGGCAACCAGCGCCTCCAGGCCGCCCTCACCGGCGTCACCGCTGCCGTGGTGGGTGTGGTGCTCAACCTGGCGGTCTGGTTCGGGCATAAGGTGATAATACCCAACGGCGGTATCGATCTTTTTGCACTGGCATCCGCTGGGATCTCGCTATTGCTGCTGCAGAAATTTCATATTCCCGTCCACTATCTGGTACCTGTGGGCGCTGCGGCAGGCGTGATTTGGAGATTGACCCTTTAATAAAAGAACAGGGGACCTATCGTGACACATTCAATCGGAATCAACGAATTGAACCAACGCCTGTCTGGCCCCGATCCGATGATCCTTCTGGACGTCCGCCGCAAAGCGGATGCCGAGGCCGACCCGCGATGCATCTCCGGTGCCGTGTACCGCGATCCGGAGAAACTCGACGCCTGGGTCAAAGAGTTGCCTGCCGAGAGCCACACGGTAATCAATTGCGTCAAGGGCGGTTCAGTCAACCAGTCCCTGACCGAAAGGCTGCGCAGAGAGAGCGTTGAGGCGGTTTTTCTGGAAGGAGGGCTCAAGGCGCGGGTGGAGGGCGGTCAACCGGTTGCAGAAGTCCGACCGTCAGCTGGGCCCTATGCGATCCAGGCCAATTCATCATTGTCAGGTCGCTCTTAGTGCAGCTTCAGGCTCCTGTCTCATCGTCGCGCGCAACTCCGAGGAAGGAAATATTCCATTGTTCATGGCAGCGGATATAATCATCAATCTCGATCTATACAACCTGAATCGTAACACCATGTTCCTGTATGCCATTATTACAATAGCCGAGAACATTCCAGGTTGCCGTATCGGGCTGCCGTTCCCCGCTTGTGCTGGCTGCCCTTGACAAGATGGTAACAGCCCCTTTCTGTTTGGTATCCCACAGATACTCCCAGTGCCGCCAGGCATACGGTGCTTCAAGTCCGATTAACTTTGCAGGATTCCATGTCTGCCCATTGTCAATGGAAACCTCCACCTGCTTTACTCCGTCTTCACCAGCATAAGCAGCACCCCGTATTGGCGTCATCCCCGCAGGAACCTGTTCATGACTCAACGGCTGGGTAATAATTGATTTGATTTTTATGTTTGTAACAACCTTTCCGGACGCGGCTTCTTCACCCTTCTGGAAAATTCGATAAACTTTATCCATGAAAAAGCCTTCCACTGGTGCACGAATTAAAGTAATCTTAGTTAACCATTTTACACAGTTGGCACCCGTCCATCCTAAAGCGAGCGCACGCAAGGGGAATCCATGTTCAAGCGGCAGCGGGTCTCCATTCATTTCATATGCAAGAAGAGTTGAATCCAGGGCTTTTTCAACCGGTATGCTTCGGATAAATTTAATTTGCGTTTTTCCTTTGGGAATATCAAATCCTTCAAAACAGACATGTTTAGCATTCGGCCTGATTCCCGCCTTATTCAATAAAGTTTTTAGCCAGATCCCACCCCATATAGCATTACCAACACCACCAATGGTCCACGGATTCCCAGAAGCTTTTTTGGGTAGAAGCGAGCGACTGTTGCCGGAACACTCCAAGGTATTCGCCATCTCTACCTTCGGCATCCCAAGGATATCGGCAAATTTTAATTCAAGTTCTTCACCTACCAAGCCATCAACAGTTAATGACCAGTTGTCCAGATCAACCGGACTCTCAGGAAACATCCCCTGATTGCGCTTGAAAAAAACTTTGTTGTCTGTAATCCAAGTGCGCAGCCTTTCGATAGGTGTTTCCGCATTAAGAGGGTTTTCCGTCATGATACGCAGCTTTTCGTCCATTACCGCTCCTCCTATTGGTTCATTATCATTTTTTAATGGATTTTGTTTGCCTCGTTATTTTTTTGCCAGTTTTGTGTTTTTCAAAATTTAGGCCGGTTGGCATATGTAGGAGCTGTACCAAGTTTCTCGTCAAACGCCACCATCCCAGTATTTTGTCTGCTTTCATCTAAATTTCAAGAGGAAACATTTGTTGTTTTTTTCACCCACTGGAAAAAGAGACTCAATTCGGAGTTCTTGGGTTGTTAAATCAAGAGGTGTTCCAAGCGTTGAGATCGTGGTGAAAAAGCTTGCCTTCATTAAATCTTTTTCCAAGGTCAAACTCATTATCGGAAGATTATTTTCAGTTTGAAAATCAATTGGATCCTCACTGGTGGGCTTCCTTACCTAAAACGATTACTATAACCAGAAATTGAATTCAAACTATTTTGAAGGGAGAAAAACGATGGGTGCATTTCAAATTCTGCTGGGCATTCTCACCACAGGTATCATCGGTTACACGGGTATTGTGATTTTCAACCATGGTTGGAATCTGCTGCCGATTTTCTTTGGCGATATGGCAGCAATGACCTGGCCCGGACAGTTTAATCTGGACTTTATGTGCTTTCTAATTCTTTCGGGCCTGTGGCTCGCTTGGCGCCACCATTTCACTCTTGGAGGGCTTGCATTGGGTGTGTTGGGATTCTTTGGTGGGATAATGGTTCTCGCCCCATATCTTCTTTTTGCAAGTTTCAAAACAAATGGAGACACAAAAATATTACTTCTGGGGAAGGTAAGGGCAGATAGCTAATACCTGATCTTATGATGATACATATGGAATGCCCACATATTGTGATTGTCACCAATCTGAAAATATGGATAGAGCAAACCACGTGATGTAGTGGGCGCTAATTTTCTTATATAACAATGTGATAGCGCTACCTGCCGACCATATAGGTCAGTCCAGTGATGGCCGACCGTCCATGCATCGAGGTCGGCTATTGTCCCGAATGCCCGGGCGTCTGGTTGGACCGCGGGGAGCTGGACAAGCTCATTGAGCGTTCGGCGGCGCAGCCGTCTCCACCCCGGGAGTGTGAAGCGTATCATGACCGTTCGCAAAGTCATGACAAGCGCGATTATCGCTACAAGAAGAAAAAATCCCTGTTGGTGGTGGCAAATTTTCGCATACGGATAGAGAGAATCTGAAGCAGCTACCTTATACCCAACTTTTAGAAAATACGAATATACTCGTTAAAGCGGTAAATGCAGCTCTAAAGGTAAGATCGAGCAACGTAAGTGAAATTCCACCAAGACGATTGAAAAGGTCATCTTTTAATAGCATTGAATGGGTTTTTGAACTTTCATAAGCAAGAAGCTTGATGGCCTCGTAAAAAGTTCCTGATGTGTCGCTCCCGTGGAGGTGGGAGGCTATAACTATTTGAAACTTATGGATCTCCGCCTCCGCGGAGATGACAATAAATCTGAGATTTCGACTTTTTACGATTCCATCAAGCTTGGCGGTACCCATTAGTCATCTGGGATTGTTGGTTTGGAATCTTTAGACGGTCGGTGCGGCCGGCAAATCAAGATCCGTATCGTTAATATGATTAAAGAAATTCGATAACGTCTTTTGAGCGATGATAACGGTAACCTCAGCTGCATGCGTATCGGTGAATCCAGCTTTCTTAAACGATTCAAGATCATCGTCGCTCACGAAACCTTTTGTTTCAAGTACCTTTAAGGTGAAGTCTGCCAGCGCTTTGTGCTTGGCATCCGAGGCGGCGCCTTTACGGATATTGAGGATCTCGTTGGTATCCATTCCTTTTGAGGACAGGCCCATGGTATGAGCGGCAATACAATAATCACAACCGTTGGCCTGGCTGACCACGATCCTTACAATATCTTGCTCAAGGGTAGAGAAGTTTCCTCCGGTGATCATTTCGTCAAGCTTCAAGTAGGCGTTCAAGGTTACTGCACTGTTGGCCATGCCTTTAAAGATGTTCGGTACCATGCCAAATTTCGATGCAATGGCGTCATAGGTGTTTTTTGTATCTTGATCCGCTTTTTCATGGGTAATTATCGGTAATCTTGCCATGATGGTGTCCTTTCTGTTGTCCTTGGTTGGTATTATGAATCATCTCATTAGCTTGGAAGTGGGGTGCGTTTTCTTCCAATTTGACCATTTTGTGTCGGAGGATTTCAATTCGGGAAGCCATCGTTTGAAATAGTGCCCCTGAATTCCCATCAGCCCACCCTTTTTGGGGTACCAGAGCGTTCCCGTCTCTTTATCAACCAGTACAAACGTTCTTTTGTAGGTCCATCCCGAAGGGGTGATCGTGATGGTGTTCCCATCTATTTCACGGTTGTACACAGCCGCCAGATCGACCAACGGTCAGTACCCGGCGACAATGGCTCGGGACCCCAGGGTCGTGTTGGCGGTTTCGTGGTGGCGCAGTTTCCCCACCGAATATGCATGGGCATCCCCATTTTCGGCAACACCGATAACGCGCATGGCGGGATTAGCTGCTCCAGTTTTGGTCGTCCAATGACGCTCATCCAGGGTTTGGAATGCATCACGACCGATTCCAAATTCAAAATTGTTGGGATCATACCCAATGGAAACAGCCTGGGTAATGTCCCATCGCTCTCCCGTCCGGTCCACGATGTAAATCTTACCCCCATCTTTTACTACCGACGAAGCTGCAGGGGATGCAATAAAAAGCACGTATATGAAAACGATCACTAAAGCCTTCAGTGTGCAATTTGGTTTATTTTTCATATCAACCTCGTTAGGTTAATCCGTTAATCGATGGATTACCTTATTTGTATAGTTGAATATCAGATCGTTCCTCGATTCTTGATGTCATCTATCTCATGCGCCTTGTGATCTTCGGATAATATCCTGACGTTTCATGGGGCTAACGCACCCTGGCAGGATGAACCGGCTCCCGCCGTACAGGAAAAACAGTGACTGCGGACAACGATTTCGCGTTTGGCCAGCCGGTCAAAATCAAACTTTTCGATGTGGTTGGGTGAACCGCTGTTGACCGGTAGATTGAGCATCTGGTTAAAATCGCAGTCATACAAGCGTCCATCCCATCCCACCGAAATTGTCGTGCGGCACATAATACTGTCCAGGTTTTGCGGATTGAAGGCGCATTGCAAGGTACGCATGTAATCCGATAGATTTTCGCTGCGCTTCAAGTAATCGCGATAACGGCCGATGGGGCTGTTGACCAGACAGAACAATGTGTTGAATTCAAGGTTGTGCTTATCACGCAGGACGCGACGGTATTCCGCCTCCAGTGCGTGTTGGGGTCCCGGCAGGAATGCGCCTACCGGATTGTGCACGAGATGCAGCGCCAGGCCGCTGCCAGGCACACCAAAGGATCTTAGGTTTAACGCTCTGATGGCCTCTATGACCAATTCGAATGTCCCCGCACCGCGCTGGCGATCGGCCTTTTGGGCATTGTAGTCGGGCAAGGAGCCGACCAGTTCGACGTTGTTGGCGGCAAAAACGTCCATGTAATGCCGGTAGGCCGGTTCAAGCATGACGACCAGGTTGCTGCGTACGATCAGACGTTTGTTTAAAGAGGCGAGTTCGCCGATCAACCACTCGAGATCCGGATGCATTTCCGGTGCGCCACCGGTAATGTCGATGGTGGTAATTTCAGGCCGACTGGCCACCTTGATACACTCGATAATCGTTTCCCGGCTCATCGCCTCTTTGCGCTGGGGACCGGCCTGGACATGGCAATGTTTACAAGTCAGGTTGCATTGCCGCGTGATGTTCATCTGGAGAATTTCGATGCCGGAAGCCTGGAGCGGAAAAACGCCACAGTCGATCAAGCGCTTGATGAATTCATCCGTGGAACTGGCTCGTGGTGCTGGCTGAATCATCTTACATCTCCTTTTTCTTGATGATCTTGCGCATCTGGGTGGCATGGGCCAAGGTGTCGCCGGCCACCATCGCCGCTCCCACATGAACCGCCTCCATCATTTCGTCGTTGCCCACACCCAGTGAGAGGCATTTGTTCGTATAGGCGTCAATGCAATAGGGGCAGTGTCTGACAGTGGCCACGGCCAGTGCGATCAGCGCTTTTTCCCTTTCGGTCAATTTTCCGGCGCTGGTGGCTGTCGTGTAGTATTCAAAAAATTTGGTGCCAGGCTCCGGGGCATACTCACCGATATTTGGAAAATCTTCCAGGTCTCGCTGTTCGTAGTAAGGTTTGCTCATTATATGATTCCTTTCTTGTCCATGAATGCATAGGTGCCGGGCATCATCTGCGCCAGGCCATCAATCGCGAAAAAATTGATTTAGCAAGGGGCGTCAACCTTGTACGATTGTATGCGTCTCCAATTTGCCGGATGGCTTCAGCCTGGGTCGGATAGGGATGAATGGTGTTGGCGATGTGCTTGAGACCCAGTTTGTGGGTCATGGCCAGGTTGATCTCCGAGATCATATCGCCGGCGTTGGACGCCACAATGGTAGCACCGACAATTTTATCCGTACCTTTACGCACATGCACCCGAACCAATCCATTGGTATGGCCTTCGAGAATCGATCGGTCAACGTCGCTCAACTCCCGCGTGAAAGTGTCGATCTCGATCCCTTTTTCCTGAGCCTGTTTCTCGTAGAGCCCGACATGGGCGATTTCAGGTTCGGTATAGGTGCACCAGGGTATGACCAAGTCGTCGGTGCTGGCCCGACCGAAAAAGAGTGCATTGCGAATGACGATGCGTGCCATGAAGTCGGCCGCATGGGTAAACTGGTAGGGCGAACAGATATCGCCGGCCGCGTAAATATCGGTGTTGGTCGTTTGCAGTCGGTTATTGACCTGGACGCCTTTTCTGGTATAGGCGACGTCTGCATCCTCCAATCCCAAATTCTCGACGTTTGGAGCGCGGCCCACTGCGACAAGCAATCGGTCGACGACTTCGTCATAATTTTTGCCATGGGATTCGACAGTAAGGCGGATTTTGTCGTTCGCATCCTTGGCCAGTTTCAATGCTTTGCCGCAGCACAGGAGTTTTACCCCATCCTTGAGCATGGATTCCAGGACGATGCCGGATGCATCGGCATCTTCCCTGGGCAGGATGCCATGGGCGGTTTCCACCAGCAGCACTTCCGATCCAAAACGTGCAAATGCCTGAGCCATTTCGCAGCCGATGGGGCCTGCACCGATGACGGCCAGTCGCTTGGGAAGTTCCGTCAGGGAAAAAATGTTTTCATTGGTCAGATAGCTCACCGTATCCAACCCATCGATGGGAGGTGCCGCCGCCCGCGCACCGGTGGCAATGACTGCTTTTTTGAAAGACAAGCGTTCTCCAGCGACTTCAACCGAGTGCGTGTCGACAAACCGGCCGTCGCCGATAAACACATCAATCCCCATGTCGCTGAAGCGCTTGACCGAATCGTGAGGGGCAATGGATGCACGCAGTCGGCGCATGCGTTCCATGGCTTGGCCAAAATCAATTTTCACACCATCAGGGATAATTACTCCAAATTCTCCGGCATCGCGAACGGCAGCGGCAGCCCGTGCTGCACGAATCAAGGCCTTGGACGGAACGCAGCCGACGTTCAAACAGTCGCCACCCATCAGGTGACGTTCAATCAGGGCGACTTTGGCTCCCAGGCCGGCCGCCCCTGCCGCACATACGAGACCAGCGGTCCCTGCGCCGATGACCACCAGGTTGTAAGTCGATGCCGGCTTGGGATTTTCCCAATTCGGGGGATGCACAAGAGCAACCAAATTTTGGTTGTGCGTATCCCACGGACTCAGAATCGCTTGGTCATTATCAGCTTTTGACATATTTCGACTCCCATGAATGAATGCGTTGGGGAAGGTCTGATTTGTTTGTGCCACCTACTCGTTTAGTGACCAGTCGTAATCCAGGTACTTGACGGAATATCCGCCTGCTTTCAAATAATTGCGGTATGATGCAGGAAGATAGCGACTGGAAAAATTCGCTACAGCACGCACGGTTCGGTCCAGGCCGGGGAATTCTGAAGCGGGTGAATATCCGGCGATAAAATCATCTCCATACCATTTAAAGAGCGATGAGAAATAGACAATCTGTCTTTCCCGGTCGATATGCAGGCCAGCCGGACTGGATAGGTAATCTCTTGATTGGTCGTCGAGCTGCTCATCCAGTTTTTCAGCGATATAGGCTTCGCTGCGCAGCTTGGGACAGCCCTTGGCGGCACAAACCAAAGCCAGGTGAATACGTGGTTCGCTATACTGTTTGCGAATGATGTCGTGTTCAAGATTGTTCAGTGTGATTGCCTCGCCGAATAGCCTGACAACCGGCTGATCCCATGGCCCCTTGAATAGACTGCCAATTTTTTTGATGCTCTTGACCGGATAGTGGTCAACAATCAGCTTCAAGGTGGCCGCGTTGTAAAGGTTGATCAGAAAGGACAACTGCTCTGATTCCTCCCAATCATTGAATTGGGATTTGCCAACACCAGCGGCGTCTTCCAGATATCGCTCGAGCGCCTCGGGATCGGATATCAGACCTTTATAGTCCACGCGGCCATCATTCACGAACCTTTTCAAGAGGGCATTATAGCCTGCATATGAGTGGTCGAATGATGCCGTATTCCCAACCCCTGTCCAAGTGATCAATACCGTGAACACTAGCAAGGCGGCCAGTATGAACCGGATGCCGCTTTCTTTGATCTTTTTCTCGAGGGTCTGCGAAGCCGTCTTGAATCTTTTTTTGTAAACCTCCAGCAGTTTTTTAACAATGATTGGGAAAAGGCCGAGTGCCGCAAATGATACAAGAACCCCCGGTGACAGAATGCCGGACAAGGAATCGATCTTGGCCAGTTCCTTGCCGGCATTGACATAAACAATGGTTCCAGCCAGCATACCGATTTGTGATACCCAGAAAAAAGTGAGCAGGCGCATGCGGGTGAGTCCCATCACCAGATTGATGACAAAAAAAGGAAAGATCG
>NZ_JAWOHB010000087.1:0-3058 GCF_046496365.1 Desulfosarcina sp. | reverse complement strand
CCGCTTCAGCGCCGTCATCCCGAATGATTCTGGCGGTTTTAGGAGCCAGCCCCAGCAGGGCCTTGATGGCTGAGCTCGTCTGGCTGCGGGCCTTCAATTCCAGCACCTGCCCCAGCAGAATCAGGGTGGTGATGACGGCCGCCGCTTCAAAATAGACAGCCACCGTACCCTCTTTTCCCCTGAAGGAGGCCGGGAAAATTTCAGGGATGATTGCCGCGATCAGGCTGTAGAGGTAAGCAACCGACACGCCCAATCCAATCAGGGTGAACATATTGAGATTCCAGGATACGACAGACTGCCAGCCCCGTACCAGAAATGGCCAGCCGCCCCAGAAGACGACCGGTGTCGCCAACAACAGTTCAACCCATATAAGAAGATTTTTCGATGCTACCCGTGCCAATGGGTTACCGGGAATCATGTCCCCCATGGCCACAATAAAGACCGGAAGCGTAAGGACCAGGCTGACCCAGAATCGGCGGCGCATGTCGGCCAGTTCCGGGTTTTCTTCCTCCTGACCCGCCTCACCCTTTGGTTCCAGGGCCATGCCGCATTTCGGGCAGCTGCCCGGCCCGGCCTGCTCCACTTCCGGGTGCATGGGACAGGTGTAAAGATCAGTCCCTTTGCGGGGCGCATGGGATTCCGGTTGATCACCCGTGGCAGGATGTTCAGGTTTTGCCTGGTACGCCGAGGGATTTTTCTGAAATTTTATCAGGCAACTTTCGCTGCAGAAATAGATTTTCTCTCCCCCCTGTTCGGTTTGAAAGGGGGTATCCTTGTCGACGTGCATGCCACAGACCGGATCTTTGAGGCCATTTTCCTCTGCCGGTTTGTCCGGGTGGGGTGTTTGATCATGCTGATGTTGTTCGTTCTCCTGACTCATATTCTTTCCTTGATAAACATTGGCGGGCTCAAATTTTCATCGCCATCGGCTCGAATGGAAGATGCATGCCGGCGTTGGAGTGGGGTCCACGGGAACCCTTGTGCTGCCATTCACTACCTCATGTTGATACAATCTTTGTGCCAGACATCTATAGATAGGGAGATATCACCCTTATGATGGTTTATATATATATTTAGTTGGTTAACGCCATTTGGCGCAGGAATGCACTGGCAAATAAAAGGGTCCTATTTAACCAATGGTCACATATGACCCTTTTCGGGTGGTCTGGAAGTTATGGGGGCAAATGGTGGTGGCGGCTTGAAATTGGGATGGAAATTTGTTGATCGTAAGGCTGCATACCAAAGGACTAAGAAATACTTTTTGTTTCAGTGGCTCGATTGAGATTTTACGCAGTTCGGTCGTCCGGAATTATGTGGTTCTGCAAGTAAGAGGTGGCTATCCCCTAAAAAATGACCCCACCGATTCGCGTGTTAGCTTGCCAATGTCGCCATACAGGTGTTGGAAGGGCCAATTCCAATTATCACTACACAGGGTAGTCGAAGACTCCAAGGAACCGCTGGAGAGCACCAGAAGATCGAGCGCTTCATCCGGTCGTTCAAGCCTGACATCATCGTGCCGGACTGGGGATATGGAAAGGATCGCGTGACATACCTGGTAAAGCAGTTCTTCGGCCGGGTGTACGGGTGCACCTACGCGGATGAGTCCCGGATGGTCAAGCCCCGTTTTTCCGATGGGGGATCAACGGTGTCGGTGGACCGGTAGGAACACCACCGTTTCATTGATGAGTTGCAGCTGTACCGGTTCTGAAGTCGCCCGAGCGCCTGTTATATCATGGCTGAATCGTTATTAGGCGACGCATTCCAATTCACACCTTCGCCGGGTAGTGCTGCGTGTGTGGAGGGCCACCATGGGTGAAAGATAGGAAAATTATCCTTGAGTTGCCTATTTCGCTTCATCCAGCACCTCCCGAACCTTGATTGCCAGATCCTGCTTTGCGAACGGTTTCTGAATAAACTGCACGCCTTCATCCAATACGCCATGGTGGGCGATCACATTCGCTGTATAGCCGGACATGAACAATCGCTTGAGGTTCGGATAAAGCGACAGCAGGTTTCTGGCCAGGTCCCGGCCGTTCATCTCGGGCATGACCACATCGGTCATGAGCAGGTGAATCTCGCCGGCGTGTTCACGGGCAAGAGCGATCGCTTCTCCCGGTGTGCCGGCCGTAAGGACCTTGTAGCCCATCCGCTCAAGCATCATTCGGGTCATTCTTAAGATCGACGGTTCGTCCTCTACCAGCAGGATGGTTTCGCTGCCCTGGGCATCGGGCGTCAACGGATCTTTGGAAAGGACCGGCGTCAGCGGTCCTTCATGCCGCGGCAGGTAGATTCTGAAAATCGTCCCCTGGCCCGGCTGGCTGGCGACATCGATAAAGCCGTTGTTCTGCTTGACGATGCCGTAGACCGTGGCAAGGCCCAGACCGGTGCCCTTGTCCACGCCCTTGGTGGTGAAAAAGGGTTCGAACAGACTGGCTTGAATCTCCTGGTCCATGCCGCAGCCGTCGTCACTGACCATCAGCATCACAAAGTAGCCGGGGACACAACCCGGGTGGTCGGCGCAATAGCCTTCATCCAGCGTTGCCGTTCCCGTTTCGATGGTGATTTTACCCACGTCCGTGATGGCGTCGCGAGCGTTGACGCACAGATTGGCCAGAATCTGATCGACTTGAGACGGGTCCATCCGCACCGGCCACAGGTTGGTCGCCGGCTGCCAGGCCAGGTCGATGTCCTCGCCGATGAGCCGCCGCAGCATCTTGAGCATCCCTTCGACGGTGGCGTTCAAATCGAGCACCTTGGGGGCGATGGTCTGTTTGCGGGCAAAGGCCAGCAGTTGCCGCGTAATGTCGGCGGATCGCCTGGAGGCTTTCTGGATTTCACGCAAACCGGCATGCAGCGGGTGGTCCGGCTCGACCTGCTCCAAGCCTATCTCGGTGTAGCCGAGGATCACGCTGAGCATGTTGTTGAAATCATGGGCCACCCCTCCGGCCAAGCGGCCCACCGATTCCATCTTTTGGGCCTGAAGCAGTTTTTGCTGAAGTTTTTCCTTTTCCGCCTCGGCTTCCTTTTGCGCAGTGAGGTCCACCAGGGTACCGCGGGC
>NZ_JAWOHB010000069.1:0-3149 GCF_046496365.1 Desulfosarcina sp. | reverse complement strand
CCACGTGCACCATCCAGTACCAGGCTCCAAGGGTCAGGGTGCCGATGGTCAGTCCCGAAACAATGGTCTGCCAGACCATCTGGGGGTTGAAAATCGTTTCCTCGGGCCTTCGAGGCCTTCGTTTCATGGCGCCCGGCTCTCCTCCCTCAAAGGCCAGGGCAACGTCCTGAATGCCGTTGGTGACCAGATTGAGCCACAGCAACTGCACCGCTAAAAGCGGAATGGGCAGGCCCGCGAAAATCGCCGTGACAAACATCAGCACTTCCGCCGCGCCGGTGGAGATGAGCAGATAAATCACCTTGCGCACGTTGTCGTAGGCAAAGCGTCCTTCTTCCACGCCGGCCACGATGGAGGCAAAATTGTCGTCGGCAACGATCATGGAGCCTACTTCCTTGGCTACATCCGTGCCCGAGCCCATGGCCACGCCGATGTTGGCCCTTCGAAGCGCCGGGGCGTCGTTGACCCCGTCGCCGGTGACAGCGACAAATTCCCCCCGGCGGATCAGCACATCGACGATTTCCAGCTTCTGGGTCGGAGACACCCTGGCAAACACCTGGGACGACGCCACCAGCTTTTCGAAAGCCGGACTGTCCGGCGATCCGGCCTTGCTCAACTGCGCGCCGGTCACCACCGGCTTATCGCGATCGGACAGCCCCAGCTCCCTGGCGATGGCGCCGGCGGTGGCGGAATGATCTCCGGTGATCATCATGACCTTTATGCCGGCGGTCTTGCAAATTTTCACCGATTCGACGGCTTCGGGGCGAAGGGGATCGATGAATCCCACCAGTCCGTAAAAAAGCAGACCGGAAAGGGATTCTTCATCAGCAGAACCGCCGGTTGGCGTGTCTTGGGTTTCACCACCGGCAACGGCCAATACACGAAGCCCTTGTTTCGCCATGGCTTCCGCTTGCTGCTCGACGTCTTCCCGGTCAAGTTCCGCCGGCTTGGCGTCCCGAACCATGCCGCTGCAAAAATCCAGAATCGTTTCCACTGCGCCCTTTGCAGCCACATGCCCGGTGCCGTCTTTTTCAAAAAAGACCGCCGCATATTTCTGCTCGGATTCATATGGAACTTCCCGGGTAACACGGACCTGATTCTTTACCTGTTCCGGATTCAGGCCCAACTTGTAACCCATGGCCAGGAAGGCCACATCCATGGCGTCCCCGCGATGTTTCCAGCCGTTTTCTTCCTGGACAAGCGATCCCTCGTTGGCCAAAATCGCCAATTCGGCCAGCCGGTTCAGCTGGTCCTCATCAGCTGGGGAACCCTTTTTGCCGCTGCCGCTCTCCGAAACATCACCTTCGCCGTTATAGCCTTCTCCGGAAAATTCGAAGGTCCGCCCATCCGCCAAAACCACGGTACGGACGGTCTGCTGGTTGACGGTCAGGGTGCCTGTCTTGTCGCTGGCGATAACCGTGCAGCTCCCCAGGCTTTCAACCGCGGTGAGCTTGCGGACGATGACCTTTCGGTCGGACATTCGTTTGGTGGCGATGGAGAGCGCAACCGTGAGCGCGACGGGAAGTCCTTCGGGAATGGCCGAAACCGTCAGAGCCACAACAAAGAAAAAAATCACCGCAAGATTCTGGCCCTGGATCCACAAAAGGAATGCAAGACCGGCACTGATGACCAGCACCAGGATGCTGATGTGTTTGACGAACCTTTCCATCCGCAGCACCAGCGGCGGTTTGCCGCTTTCCGACGCCGTGACGGTTTGAGCGATGATGCCCACCTGGGTCTCGGTGCCGGTGCCAACGACGATCCCATCCCCCCTGCCGGAGGTGATGGTCGATCCGGCAAAGACCATGTTCTTGCGGTCACTCACAACGGTCTCCTCAGGCAGGGGTCCGGTGGTCTTCTCCGAAGCGATGGACTCGCCGGTCAGAAAACTTTCATCGGCCGCGAGGTTGTTGACCTGTACCAGACGCAGGTCGGCCGGCACCTTGTTGCCGGATTCCAGTAGTACAATGTCGCCCGGCACCACCTTTTCGGCCTGAATCTCCATCTCCCCGGACCCTCTGCGCACCCGCGCCGTAATCTTGAGCAGGCGCTGCAGGCCGGCGGCGCTCTTTTCAGCTCGATACTCCTGGTAGGCCCCCAGACCGCTGTTCAAGGCAATGACGATGAGAATAAACACGGCATCTGCGCCTTCGCCTATGACCACAGACGCCACGGCAGCGGCCAGCAGGATGAAGATCAGGGGGTTGAGGACCTGATGCAGAAGGATGGCCCAGATCGTGGGCGGTTCCTTGACGGGCAGCGTGTTGGGGCCGTAATATGCAAGCCGCCGGTCCGCCTCCTGTTGGTCCAGCCCATCCGCTCCGGACTGAAGCACTTCGTAAACATTCTGTTCCTCAAAGGCGTGCCACTTTTCTTCGCATAATCGGCAGGCATGTTCTTTTTGTTTCATCCACTCCTCCCAATAATAAATCACTTAACCGACGTTTCCGGCACATGTCTCGTCACACAGGATATTCCCGAAGCATTTCATGGATGCCTTTGTGCATGTCATACCAGAATTCGTAGGCAGCGGCATGCTTATCCCGTGTAAAAAATTCAACCCAGCGGTCCAGTTCCGGGTCTTTAGTCTTGTCGATCTGCTTTTTGTTTTTCAAAAATTCGAACACCATGTCCATGTTGCGTTCAGATTCCCAGAACACCGATGCATTCCTGCTGGTGATGCGGCTGGCGGTAAGGCTGATGGAACGTAGGAACGCATCCCTTTCCCCGAAGATATTTTCCACGATGTCGGGAAGCAGCGTTTCCGCCCAGGCCCGATGAAACCGACAGATCCCGAGATTGTCCAGCATCAGTTCCTTGAGCATGCGCCGGGCGTTTTCCCTTCCCAGCTCACGGGGCGGCAGGAAGTCCCGGCCGTAGTGCATGTAATATTTGCCCGTGATGGCCATGGGTGCAAAAGCACCGGGCGTCCAGTACTGGTTGGGAACCATCCAGCCCTGGCGGGCAAAGGCATTGTATACGAATCGATCCAGCACCTGCCGGCCCTTTTCCCGTGATAACCGGCGTGCAAATTTACGAACGCCGAATTGCAGCGCTATTTTCCCGCCGGGCGTAATCATCTGATTCAAAAGCGCCATGCCCAGTTCGGCATTGTGCATGGAATCGCCCACCACATCAAACGTCGCCATCTC
>NZ_JAWOHB010000052.1:0-11944 GCF_046496365.1 Desulfosarcina sp. | reverse complement strand
GGGCAGCTGCCCACTGCAATCACCACCCGCGGCTTTGGGGTGGCCTCGTAGGTCTGCAGCAGAGCGGTTTTCATGTTGCGCGAAATCGGGCCGGTCACCACGATGCCGTCGGCATGCCGCGGGGAGGCCACGAAGTTGATTCCGAATCGGGCCAGATCGAAAAACGGTGTGGCCAGCACGTTCAGGTCTGCTTCACAGGCATTGCAGCCGGCCGCCGATACCTGGCGAAGCTGGAGTGAGCGTCCGAAAAGCTTTTTAAGATGCTGCCGGGAGTGTTCGGCAAGGGTCGGAATATCACCCGCAGTGATCAGATGTTCCTTCTCGGCCACGGCGATGGCGAAATCCTGGGTGAAGGTCACGAAGCGACCCTTGGACAGGCGCTCGCAGGTTCCGCAGAAGACGCAGCGGCCCATGTCGATGGTCCTGCCAGCCGGGTCGATGGCCTCCTGGGGGCAGGCCGCCGCACATGCGGCAGCCACATCCGCCGGTGCATCCGGATGGATTTGCGGCCGACCCCGGTAGCGGGGCGGCAGTTGGACTTTTTCCTTCGGGTACTTGGATGTTTTGCACCCTTGTTCGAACCTGTTTCTCAGTATGTTTAGCATAATGGACTCACTGTGCCACGATCATGTGTCGGTGTTTTAATAAAAGAGAAATTCTCAGCTTAAAGATCAAACCCGCAATAGGACAGGTTATAGCTCTTGTTGTTGAGCGGGAAATCTGAAATCCCAGTATTTCTCAAGGACATGGACAGGCCGTTCCAATTGTGGAAGGATGGGTCCTTGATCTTGTAGCGACGGATGCCGCCGGCAGCATCCGTTACGGTGCAGTGGGACAGTTCTCCCCGCCAGGCCTCGTTGAGCGTAACCACAAACGAATCCGGCGCCAGGACCATGTCGGCCGCGTCGATGACTGCGGTCTCCACCGGTCTGCTCAGCAGCGATTCGATGATGTCAATGGACTGCATCACCTCGTCTGCACGCACCTTGGCCCGGGCCCACACATCTCCCGTAGGTTCACTGTTTTCAGGAATGTTCAGCTTGCCGTATTGCTCGGTGGGGAAGCTTCGCCGGACATCGTAAGGGATGCCGCAGGCGCGGCCGGCAGGTCCCACAAGGCCCAGTTTTTGTGCATCGGATCGACTCACTGCGCCGCAGCCTTCAAAACGGGAGCGGACGCTGGATGTTGACTGCAACAGTTGGATGACATGTTTTACCTGGGGTTTGAGCTCCCTGATGCGGGCGCTCAGATCACGGCGGTTGTCGTCGTTCAAGGGGAATCGGACGCCGCCGGGCCTTACCAACCCTTTGCCGAAGCGGTTGCCGCACATCACCAGGGACATGTTGAGAAAATCGCCGCGCATGCGACCGCAGTAGTTGGCCGGCGGCAGAAAGGCCACGTCGCCGCTCAAGGCGCCCAGATCACCCACATGGTTGGCAATGCGCTCCAGTTCCAGGCCGATGGTGCGGATGATTCTGGAACCGTCGTCGGTAGGGGTGCCGGCCAGGGCTTCCATGGCCTGGGCGTGGCACAGGCCATGGCCCACGGAGGTGTCGCCGGCGATGTTTTCGGCGATGAACGGCAGCCGTTTGCGGTCCGCCTGCAGAAGCAGTTCTTCCGCTCCCCGATGCTGGTAACCCAGCTGGATTTCCAGGTTCAGCACCCGTTCACCGATGCAGTTGAAACGGAAATGACCGGGCTCGATCACGCCGGCATGCACCGGACCAACGGCCACCTCGTGGATCTCATCGCCTGCTACCGCATAATAGTCGTATTTTCCTGGAATGTCCTGGCTGTAGTCGTTGCCGAAGACATCCGCCGCGCCGCGGCAGTTGGGTTGGTAGCGCACCATTTTCAGCCACGGATGGCCCTCGGGCCGGATGCCGTATTGCTCGGCGATTTCCCTCTCGAACATATGAAACGGTTCACATTTCTTTGTCAGTGACGCATAGCTTTCCGGCGCATCGCACAAGGCGACAAGCAGTACATCGGTGCGCAATACGGCCAATAGTCGGATGCTGCCGTGGGTTTCGAAAGCGAAAAACTGGACCACGCTGCCGCCACCGGAGACGATCTCAACTGCCTGGGTCGAAAAGTCATCCAATGAGAGATGGGGGATGTCTTCAATAGCGATGGCTTTTCCGTTGACGATCGTTTTGAAATTCATGGTCATTAAAACCCTCCACCGATGGCGCTCACCGCATCCATAATCGTCCGGTACAAGGTGTCCGGCATCCAGAAACAGAGCCCTATGGACAGGGTCAACAGCGCATATTGCGGCCAGATCAGACTGGCTTCTTCCTTGATCCGGATAACTGCATCCGAGGGTTCAAAGGAAATTTTCATGATGTTGTTGGCAAATCCGGCAAAGATCACGCACAGGCTGAGGATAAACACACCCGCGCCCACATAGTGCCCGGTTCGAAACGCACCCATGATAATAAACAGTTCGCCGATAAAGATGCCGAAAGGTGGGAAGCCTGAAATCCCTGCGAAACCGCCAAAAAAGGCCACAAAGGTTTTGGGCATGCGGCCTGCCAGATTGCCGGTCTGGTTGATGATCCGGCTGCCGAAGCCCAGCAGAATATTGCCGGAGGTGAGAAAGAGACTGGATTTGATCAGACTGTGGTGGATCAGACAGACCATCGCTCCGTAGGCACCCAGCCCGCCGATGCCGGTGCCGAAGGCGATGATGCCCATGTTCTCGATGCTGGAGTAGGCCAGCATGCGTTTGTATTCGGTCTGTTTGAGAATAAAGGTGGCTGCGGCCACGATGGAGACCAGGCCGAAGACAATGAGGATCGGGCCGGAAAAATCGGCCAGGCCGGCAGCGTGCATGATCTTGTTGGTTTTGAAGATCCCCAGATAGGCGCAGTTGAGCAGCACGCCGGAAAGCAGGGCAGATGCCGGACTGGGGGCCTCGCTGTGGGCATCGGGCAACCAGGTATGCATGGGTGCCAGCCCCATCTTTGTGCCGTAGCCGACCAGAATGAAGACGAAGCCGGCTTTCAACCACATGGGATCCATGCGTGTAGCCACCGCCGCCATGGCCGAAAAGGAGATCGGCGCGTCCACCTGGCCCACGTCCATGGCCACGGTAACCAAAACCGAGCCCAGAAGTGCCATGGCAATGCCCACCGAGCAGATCAGCACATACTTCCAGGTCGCCTCCAGTGAGGCTGCGGAACGGTGCGTGTAGATCAGTGGTGCGCTGGCCAGGGTGGTGGCCTCGATGGCGATCCACATGACCATAATATGGTCCGAGAGGGTTACCATGGTCATGGTGGACAGAAACAGCAGCATGGATCCGGTGAAGATGTGTTCCCTCTGGAGGGCGGACGCCTTGAGATAGGCAATGGTATAGATGGAAATCAGGAAAAAGAGCAGGGAAATCACCAGCAGGGAGAGCAGCCCTTCGGGCGTCACGGCAAAGTATTCGGGAAGCATTGGCAACAGCCCACCGGACCATACCATCACTGACAGGATCAGGTGAATCGCTCCGGTGAATACCAGCAGGGGCCGCCCGATCTTAGCGGGAAGAAAGAAGGCGGCGGTGCCGGTGAAAAGGGGTATCAGAAAAACGATCTCAAGCATGAAATGGCCACCTATTCCTTTAAGGTTCGCAAGCGTGCCGTGTCCACGTCGTCAAAGGTCTGTTTGATGTTCTGCAGGATGACGGCCATGATCATCACGCCGGCCAGTACGTCCAGCAGAATGCCGAATTCCACGATGTGGCGGGCCCGCACGGAGAAGGTGGTGCCCACCAGGTAGATGCCATTTTCCATCATGATGTAACCCAGAACCATGGCAATGGCGTTGCGCCGGGCCATGAGCAGAAACATGCCCGCTCCCAGCAGTGAGATGGCTGTGGGCAGCAGCAGGGCGCTCACGCTGCCGTAGGGTACATTGATGCGGTGGCTGGCAAACGTGGCCCCCACGATAAGCAGCAGTCCGGCCAGGATGGAGGCGTGGTAGCCGACGATGGGTTCAACCTCGCGCGCGATGGCGACCCGTTTGATGGCCAGGTAGATGCACCCGGGAATGATGATGCCGCGGATGCTCAAGGTGACAATGGTGAAGACGATGCCGCCGGTGGACATGCCCTGGCCGATGAAAAGGGGTACGATGCACACCACAACTCCTTGAAATGCCAGCACCTTGATCAGGCCCGGCAGGCGACTGGATCCGAAAGAAAAGAGGATCGACAGCAGCGCCAGGGATAAAATGGTATCGACCGGATGAATCATTTTAAAAACTCCAGGGTGATGACGGTTGCAAAAAAGGCCAGGGCAAAAGAGGTAAGCACAAATTTGGGCACCCTGTCCATGCGGTAGCGTGCCGTGACCGATTCGGTGACGCCCACAGCTACATAGACGCTCAGCAGGCCAAGTGAAAACAGGGCCAGGTTGAAGGCCGCGTTCCCCATTTCAAAAGGGAAAATCAGGCGTGAGACAATGGATGCGTAGAAAAACAGCTTGAGAAACGCACCCATTTCGATGCAGCCCAAATCGGGACCGCTGTGATCCAGCACCATCACCTCGTGAATCATGGTCAACTCCAGATGCGTCGCCGGGTCATCCACCGGTACCCGGGCATTCTCCGTGAGCAGGATGATGAAAAAAGCGATGACCACGAAGAGTATCGGCGATCCGGCGGTCTGCCAAAAGCCGAAGGGCTGTCCGCCGGAAAAATAGGCGGCCAGGTTCAGGTCGCCGGTCAGCCGGTAAAACAGGATCAGGATCATGAAGGTGCTGGCTTCGCAGATAATCGGGAAATAGGCCTCCCGGGCTGCTCCCATACCCTCGAAAGGTGAAGCGGTGTCCATGGCGGCGGCGATGGTGAAAAAACGCCCGATTCCCAGCAGGTAAAGAATGAAAATCACATCCCCGTTAAAGGAGAGGACCGGCAGATGTCCGGCGATGGGCAAAAAAAGCAGCGCAGTGGCTGCGGATCCCAAGGAAACCAGCGGCCCCAACCTGAAGATAAAGGTGGTGCTGGTGCTGTACACCGATCCTTTTTTAAACAGTTTGATCAGCGTGTAGTAGTTGATCAATACCGGAGAACCCTTGCGGCCGCCGAAAAAGGCTTTCACCTTAAAAATGACACCGGCGAAAAATGGTGCTGTCACCACGGCAAATATCCACAGCAGGATGGATTCAATCATAGAATTTTCTCATTTTTTATTGGGTCGACACGCATGGCCACGGTCCTTAACCGTATATAAATTCAAGGCATCTCATTCTAAACGAAAAACAGCAGGATCACGATGGCTGCAAGGATGTAGCCGATGTACAGATGAATATCACCGTGCTGAATCCAGCGTAGCTTCTCGAACAGCCACAGTACTGGATTCACGATGGTCCGGTGCATGTTCAACTCGATGATGTCATGCACCCGGCTCCGGTAATAGGTTTTTTCCGGAAAGAGGCCGTTAACCGGTGGATGGGTCTCTTCAAGCGGTGCTGCCGGCTTGAAAAATTCCAGGATCGAAGCGGCATAGGAGGTTCCGGTGTATTGCATCCGGGTCGTGGGCTGAGTGAATCCGCAGCCCCAGGTGCCGGAACGGCCGATGGATTTGCCCTGGTACAGAAGCTTGCGGAAAGCCAGGGCAGCTAAGAAAAGCGCTAAGAACAGCGTGGCCGCCATGGTTATGTGGCTGGACATCTGGGCAAAGGGCTCAATCGGGATACGGCCATATCCCAGATTGAGCGGTGCCATCGCTTTCAAGGCCATGAACATGAATGCACCCGGGTAGAAGCCGATGATCAGGCAGGCGCCGGCCAGGATGATCATGGGGACCAGCATGGCGGGACCTTTTTCATTGGCATTCACAGCGGCCCGGCTTCTAGGTTCGCCCTGGAATACAATGCCCATCAACCGCGTAAAACAGGCCAGGGCCAATCCACCGATAACCGCCAGGCTGACAATGGCAGCCAGGCTGACCACAAAAGCCCGGGAGTCGGCTGCCACCCCTCTGAATCCGCCCATGTAGATGAAAAATTCACCTACAAAACCGTTAAAGGGCGGAAGCCCCGAGATGGCCAGGGATCCGATGAGAAAAGCAGCGCCGGTGATCTTCATGTTTTTAAGCAGGCCTCCCAGCATATTGATGGATCGGGTCCCTGTTTTATGAACCACGACGCCGGCACCCATGAACAGCAAGGACTTGAAGATGGAATGGTTCAACACATGCAGCAGCCCACCGCAAAAACCGAGCACGGCCATGATCGGATTGCCCAGCGCCACCCCAATCATCCCAACTCCCAGGCCGATCAATATGATGCCTATGTTTTCAACGCTTGAATAGGCCAAAAGCCTTTTGATATCGTTCTGACCGAGCGCGTATACCACCCCCAGGATACCGGTTATCATTCCGGCAGTTAACACCATCTCTCCGAACAGCGGCGTATGCAGATTCAGGATGCTGTATATTCGGAGGATACCGTAGATGCCGGTTTTAATCATTACACCGGACATGACCGCGGAAATGTGCGATGGTGCCGCCGGATGGGCATGCGGCAGCCAGACGTGAAAGGGAAACACACCGGCTTTGGAACCGAAACCGATAAAGGCAAGCACAAAAATCAGAATCTTGGTCGAATCGGAAAGACCGGCCGCATCAAACCCGAAACTGCCGGTATGTCCGTAGAGGACGCCGAAAGCCGCCAGGATGAACATGGCACCCACATGGGAAAAGATAAAATAGAGGTAGCCGGCTTGTCTGTTTTCCGGCGTCTGATGATCATGGATCACCAGGAAGAAGGAGGCGATGGACATGACTTCCCAGGCGAGCATGAAGGTGATCATGTTGTCGGCCGCCACCACCAGGGCCATCGAGGAGGCCAATAGACTGAAGAAAAAGTAGTTGGTGGCCGTTTGAAGCGCCTTTTCCGCGTTGTCCATGTAGTGGAAGCTATAGATTGCCGCCAGCAGACAAATCGCAAAGATGGCCAGCAGAAAAAAGGCGGACAATCCGTCAATTGAAAAGGCGAGTGCGATCGCATTCATGTATTCCATCGATGCGCTGGCGGATCCATCGTGAGATAGCTTGGACAAGGCGTCGAGAGCACCCAGTGCGCATCCGGTGCCGATGCCGAGTACCCCGGTGATTTTCATCAGGTTAAAGTGCCTCGACAAAAAAAGGGGCAGTATGCCGCCTGACACAATGATCAGTGTGGACAGGAAAAATAGGTTCATGTGCTCCTTTTCGGTTTTTTAGACCGGTTGACCGGACTATATCCTGGTGCTTGCGCACCCGGTTGGTGGTCGTGCATGCATTTTCCCCTGGTTATGGAATTGGTGCGATAAATCGACGGTTACAGGATAATTGGCACGAACTTATTGTAAAAGCTCGCTTGCGTCAATATGAGAATCAAGAAATTTTGGTGGCCATGCCGAGCACAGACGAGCCATGGGTTTGTGAAAATTTGTTAAGCGTGGTAGCCTTTATCGTTCCATTGCGTTTCCAGCCCGGGTTTAAAAATAGGGGAGCTGAAATGCCGGACAAAGAGAGGCTCTTTCTCACGATCAACGAGACGCTGGACGCCGTTCGTATGGCTTTTGCACAATATCCTTCCCAGTTCAACCTGCTGGCGGTGATATGGCCCATGGTTTTTGGTGAAGCGGCCTATATCATGCGTGATACGGGCAACCGAACCCTGTGGGCCAAAATCCACAGCCAGGCCAAGCTGATCCCAGCCAGTGAGGATGATCTCAAACAGCGCATCCTGGATCAGTTGCAGCGGTCGCCACCGGATCCGGAGCGCCTGGCCCGCATCAGCACCCAGGTGTTCGGGGCATCGGCCACAGCCGCTTCAGGCTCCCGACCGGCCTCGTCGCCCGGTATCTGGGTCAAGACGGATATGGCGGACTTTGTTTGCATCCAGTGCGGTCATTGCTGCCGGACGTTGAACTACCATGACGGGTGCAGCCTGGCCGATTATCAACGCTGGCAGGAACTGGAAAGAACCGATATCCTCGACTGGGTGGGAACGGTCCGGCACAATGGCCGGGTCACCGCCTGCCGCATCTGGATCAGGCCGGGGACCAACCAATTTGCGCAGACATGCCCCTGGTTGAAAAGGCTGCCTGACCGGGATCGGTATGCGTGCACCATCCATGACGTCAGGCCCGCGTTGTGCCGGCAGTATCCCGGCACCCGCAAGCATGCCCGGATGACAGGCTGTGGGGGTGTTTGAACCCATTTGCAGGTCATCGAAAAATGGCTTGAACGTCATTTGGAGCTGGAAAATGTTACCTGAACCGGGCGATTGAAATTCGCCATCCCTGGGCATCCATGATCGGGTAGACGGCCGCTTTGGATTGACCCCTGGCCCGGCCAGCCACAACGACACCACCGGAGCTATACCATGACGAACGGTGCTTTTGAAAAGGTCCAACACTCGGACAACCGCATGTACGGTCCCCCCAAGCTTCTGCTCTGCGGATTTCCCGCTTCGGCCCAGCCCAAATTCATGGCCGTTCTCCAATTGGCCGGCCTCCAGGACGTTGCCCGTGTCTGGGCCAACCAAGACCATCAAGAAGAGACCCTGTTGGCTTTGCTCGGGCTACCCGATGGAAGCGGAGGGGGCTCGGGATCGGATCTTCCCCGTGCCATCATCGTCTCCGGCATCACGGAAAACCAGCTTCATGGCCTGATGACCGTCTGCCGCAAGACCGGTATGCAGCCGCCTTTGTGGGCGGTCCTGACGCCGACGTCTGAAACCTGGCCGTTGGTGCGGTTGCTTGCTGAATTGCAGGCTGAACGAAAAACCCTTTCCGAACGCCGGCAAACATAACCCACCGCGTCCGCCCGTTTGGGGAGAGGCACCGACGAAAGGAGCGCGCCATGATTTCCGGATACGCCACACCCGCCGGTACACAGTCCCTTGCCGAGCAGTTTCCCCGTCTGACATTCAACCGACTCGGAAACACAGACCTTTTGGTGAGCCGCGTTGGGTTTGGCTGCTACCGGGTCAGTTCCGGTGTGAGCGCCCATGCCCAAGCCCTTCAAGAAGCCCTGACCGCCGGGATCAATCTCATCGATACCAGCGCCAGCTACGCCGACGGCGGGTCGGAGCAACTGGTCGGTGAGATACTCGCCGACCTCGTCGCATCGGGCCGCATCGCCCGGGAGCAGGTCGTGGTTGTCTCCAAGGGCGGCTACCTTCAGGGAAACAACTATGCGCTGAATCAGCAGCGCAAACGCGACGGCAATGGCTTTGAAGAGGTTGTGGAATACGCGGATGGCTTGGAACACTGCATTCACCCGGTCTTTCTCGCCGACCAGATCGGTCGGTCTTTGGATCGGCTGGGGTTGGAAACGCTGGATGTATACCTGCTCCACAACCCCGAGTACTTCTTGGGGTGGGCGCACCGGCAGGCAATGGATCATGAGCGCGCAACGCAGGCGTACTATCGTCGGATCGATCAGGCTTTCCGGCATCTGGAGGGGGAAGTGCAACGGGGTCGTATCCGGTCGTACGGCATCAGCTCCAATACCTTCCCTGCAGCCGCCGATGATCCTGAATTCACGGCGCTGGAGCGTGTATGGGAGCTTGCCGAATCCATCGGCCAGGGTCATTTTTTTAGGGTGGTACAGCTGCCTTTCAATCTTTTCGAAACCGGTGCAGCCACCCAAAAAAACCAACCGACCGGCCGGACAGTTCTGGATGTAGCCCGGGAAAAACACCTCGGCGTACTGATCAACCGCCCATTGAACGCTTTTACCGCAAGACGGATGGTGCGCCTGGCCGACATCGACGTGCGCAGCCGCATGGATTACAAGGATATCATCCAATGCATCAAAGATCTGGCCCAGAGTGAAACCCGGTTGTGGCGCAGGATTCTTCCGGGGATGGAAGACCTCCCCGACGGTCTGCGTGTCCGCATCAAGCAGCAGGCATGCGTTGCCGAAACCCTCAAACATCACTGGCGGACCTTTGGCTCCCATGAGCGCTGGCGCGAAGCCAAGGACGGCATCTTCCTTCCCCGCATCCAGGGCGTGATGGACTTTTTAACCCCCCATGCCGACCATGATCCCGACCTGGCCGACTGGATCATTTCCCACCAGAAAACCCTCGACCTCGCCCTGCGGGCCGTGGGGTCGATCTATGCCGATGATGCGCTGGCCATTGAGAAGAAAATTCTCAACCTGCTTGCCAAGGCTGACGATGACTGGGCCAAACCCGGCAGTTTGAGCCAGAAAGCCATTCGTGCACTGGTATCGACCACCGGCGTCTCCACCGTTCTGGTGGGGATGCGCAAAGCGGCCTACGTGTCTGACGTACTGGCAGAACTGCAGCGGTCGACCCATCCGGCCAGCCGCTGCGGATCGTGGGACCGGTTGAGAAAAGGCGCCCAGGCGCTATTCCCGGTTGAACAGGTTTGATGCCGGAAAATCCCCGGGTGTCCATCGCCGGGGCGGTTGATTGGACTGCTTTCTAATAATTTGCCCTGGCGCCCCTTTTTTGCTATTAAGCAGCATTTTCCCTGACTCCGGTGGACTTTTTAACCTGCGCGGTGGAGACGATCGCATGCAAACCGAAAAACACACCATCACCATGCTGGTGGAAAACGAACCGGGTGTAACCGCCCGGGTATCCGGACTTTTTGCCAGTCGCGGGTACAACATCGAAACCATCTGCGGTGCTCCGACCGCCAACCCGGAAATGTCCCGCATCACGATTACCACCAACACGACCCCCGACCAGATGGAGCAGATCATGAAGCAGGTGCGGCGGCTGATCAACGTGATCAAGGTCAGGGACATGACCGGCGATGAGGCGGTCAGACGGGAAATGGCCCTGATCTGCATCAAGGCACACGAGCAGCATCGATCTGAAATTCAGCGCATCGTCGAGAATTTCAGGGCTCGAATCGTGGATACGGGGCTCAGCCACTACATAATCGAAGTGACGGGCAGGATGGAAAAAATCGAAGCCTTGCTGCGACTGCTTGAGCCCATCGGCATCAAGAAGGTGGCCCGTTCCGGCATTCTGGCGCTGTATCGCGAACCCGGTTGAACCTTGCGGCCGCAGCCAATTTTCCTGCAAAAACAGATAAATGTAAAAGTTTTTCGGTATAGTTCATTTTCTCAATCCAATTAAAATCGGATGTAGCCAACACATTTGGAATGCCTTTTGCTTCGTCAAAGTGGGCTGTATTCGGATCGACCGCGAAAGGGAGCGCACCCAAATGGGGACCGGTGAGTTCAGAAGACGCTATGAACGCAAAAACTACAGCAGCGATGTTGTCTTCTCCCTTAGAGGTAAAGCCTTTGCCGGAACGCTGAAAGACATCAGCATGGGTGGTGCGTTCGTGATGACCCTGGCGGCAAACCAGATCTACCAGGGCGATGTGGTCACCATCAGCATTCCTTTCACCAATGGCCGGAAAACCATTAAACGGCGGGCCCGGGTGCTGTGGACCAATGCGGAAGGGTTTGCCCTTGAGTTTTTCTAAATCTAAGCAATCGCTTTTATGGCCGACGTCAATCCGTTGACACGCAAGGTCAGATAGTCCCGCATCATTTCAGGACGGATGAAATGGCGCACGGGAAACTGCTCTCACGGGTGGCGGATCCTGACAGAGGCATCCTGAACATACAGCGCGGCCTTCTGGATCGTTTGGGTGTTGGCTCTTCATCCGTTACCTCATAAAGGGGGCACTCGTCATCCAACTATAATGATTTTTCAGGACAGGCGGTCATTTCGTTTGAAGGCGTTATAGGCTTCCAGAAACGCCCCCATCTCTTGAACAAACATGTGGATATCCGGTAAATTATTGGTCAGGATGGTGTATAATTCTTCATCTGTCACCTCATGATAAAAATGTACCATGCGGTTCCTGTAACCGGCCATTAGCACCAGTTTTTTACTCAGTCCTTTTGATATCACTGTATTGCGCGCCAACAGGCGGGCGATCTCCTTGTACTCAACTGCCG
>NZ_JAWOHB010000046.1:0-56392 GCF_046496365.1 Desulfosarcina sp. | reverse complement strand
GTGATCTTCTGAACTCATGGATTGAAGCAATTGGTTGCGGCTGAGCACCAACTCGCCGGCAAGCGTCATCAACTGATCCAGGAGGCTCACATGGACGCGCAAACTGGTTTCGGTTTCTGTTTTTTTGCCTGTGGCTGCCTGCTGCATGGGTGGGGGTATTTCGCCAGGGGCAAGGGCTGCCGCCGGTTTCGCTTCAACCGCAGGCACCGGTTCCGGACGGGCGGCAATCACAGGCTCCGGCGCATCGTCTTCCGCAGCGGGTTGCGACGATTCCGTACCGAGGCACCGCGTCGTCATATCCGGCATGACCTGATGGATCTGATGACCGGGGATTTCGAACAGAACATTGATATCTTCGGGTTTCAGAATCGTGGCGAACAGAACAATGAACGGAGGTGCGCTCTGCCCCTTTTTCAGTTCAATGGAGCGGACCTTGTCCGGCGGTGTGCTGCAGGCGATAAGGGTGCCGGTTTGTTCCATCTCTTCAATTAAGGCATTGGAATGTTTGCCTTTCTCGATTACGTCGGCCACCAGGTCGATCCGGGCCAGGTAGACATATTTGCCTTCATCAATCAGCCCTTCCACCACACAGCGGTCCGCCCGGATGTGCGTGCGGTTATCGGCGGCGGCAATTAAAACCATTTCCGGATCGTTTTGCGTTTCCGCATGGCCAGGCGGATCTGCTTGCGCATCCACTTCGGGATCCGGACAAGCAGGCGGGCTCAACTCGGGCGCAACTGCCGCCGGCAGCGCTTTGCCCTGGGCAATGGCCTGAAGGGCAACGATATGCTGGGCGATATCCACTTCATTGCTGGTAAACACATCGTTCATGAGCGATTTAAGCGTGTCGGATGCCATCAGGAGCACATTGACGATTTCGGGCGTGGGGGTCATGTCCCGGCTTCTGATTTTGCCCAGGATATTTTCCATCTCATGGGTCAGGTCCTTAATGGTGGTCAACCCCATGAACCCTGCCCCGCCTTTAATGGAGTGTGCGGCCCGATATACCTTGTTGACGAGATCTTCATTGATGTCGGCTCCGGCTTCCTCGATGGCCAGCAAGTCCGTTTCGATATCCGCCAGATGCTCGATAGATTCCTCCAGGTACATCTGCAGCGTTTCGTCGTCTTGAATGGTCATGGTCTGCTCCTTTTAAGGAAGATGATGCAACCCCGTCAATCGGTGGTGGTGTTGAATCGAGAACGAAACCGGGCCATATAGGCGAAGTTTCATAAAAGGCGTCGGGCTTTTTCTATGAACCTATATCCGCAGACCCATGAAAAACTTTAGCTGTATTTAAATACTCATAATCCAGGGGAGTCAGGAGCAACGGCGGGGGGGCTGAATTTTTGGGCTGCCTGTGCGGCGAAGTTCCGGCATCGGCATCAATCGCCGCCGGTGGTTTTTAATGGTGACAACGGTCTGCCGGCCGGGCTGGGCGTGCGGCCAACCCGGCCGGCAGAGCGTTAGGGATCGAATGGGTTGGGAATATCAGCATGGGGTTGCTAAATGGATCTGGAGAAGAACCCGGCCTTGAAGTATTCCCGGTTCAACCGGGCAATGTTGGTAATGGAGATCTCCTTGGGGCATTCGGCTTCGCATTCGGTTTCATTGGTGCAGTTGCCAAAACCCAGTTGATCCATGGTCCTGACCATGTTGAGGGCCCGTTTTGCCGCTTCGGGACGTCCCTGCGGCAAAAGGGCCAGCTGGGAGATCTTGGCGCTGGCAAAAAGCATGGCTGAGGCGTTGGGGCACGCTGCAACGCAAGCACCGCAGCCGATGCACTGGGCGGCGTCCATGGCAAGGTCGGCTACCTCCTGGGGCACCAGGATGGCATTGGCATCCTGGGCACCGCCCGTATTCACCGAAACATAACCGCCGGCCTGGATGATCCTGTCCAATGCGCTGCGGTCCACAGCGAGGTCCTTGATCACTTTGAAGGCCATGGCCCGGAAGGGCTCAATGGCAATGGTATCGCCGTTGTCGAAGTGGCGCATGTGCAGCTGGCACAAGGTGGTTCCCTTTTCGGCGCCATGGGCCCGTCCGTCCACCACGCAGCCGCACATGCCGCAGATGCCTTCCCGGCAGTCATGGTCGAAAGCGATGGGCTCCTTGTCGTCGATGGTCAGCTGGTCGTTGACCACATCCAGCATTTCCAGAAAGGACATGTCGGTGGATATGTGCTTGGCATGATAGGTTTCGAACCGCCCCTTATCGTTGGTTCCATTCTGGCGCCACACTTTCAGTGTCAAGTCAATCGTCTTTGTCACTTGTAGCTCCTTTGCGTGAGTTTGACGTTCTCAAATACCAGGGGCTCTTTATGCAGTTTCGGTTCCTGGTCGTCACCTTTATGCTCCCATGCTGCCGCATGGCAGAAATGGTCATCATCCCTGAGGGCTTCATGCTCCTCGGTCTCGAATTTTTCATTGAAGTGTCCGCCGCACGACTCCTGGCGGGCCAGCGCGTCAATGATCATCAGCTCACCGAATTCGAGGAAATCAGCCACGCGTCCGGCGCGCTCCAGGCTCTGGTTGAAGTCGGCCGCAGTTCCCGGCACGCGGACATTTTCCCAGAATTCAGCCCTCAGTTCCTGAATCATCCCGCGGGCCATGGAAAGCCCTTCGTTGTTTCTGGCCATACCGCAGTACTCCCACATGATGCGGCCCAGGGTTTTGTGAAAATCGTCCACCGTCCGCTTGCCGTTGATGGACAGCAGCCGATCGATGCGGCCGGTGACCTGCTTTTCCGAATCATCGAAGGCCTTGTGGTTGGTGGTGACGTCGGCCTTGGCGGTGCCAGCCAGGTAACCGCCGATGGTGTAGGGCAGCACGAAGTAGCCGTCCGCCAATCCCTGCATCAGGGCACTGGCTCCCAGCCGGTTGGCGCCGTGGTCGGAAAAATTGGCTTCGCCGAGAACGAAGAGCCCGGGGACGGTGCTCATCAGATTGTAGTCCACCCACAGGCCGCCCATGGTGTAGTGGATGGCCGGGTAGATCATCATGGGGGTCTTGTAGGGGTCATCCGCCGTTATTTTTGCGTACATCTGGAACAAGTTGCCGTATTTCTTTGCGATGACCGCCTCGCCGTCACGCCTGATGGCGTCGGCGAAATCGAGGTATACGGCCTGACCGGTCTCCCCGACACCCTTGCCCAGGTCACACTGTTCCTTGGCGTTGCGGGAGGCCACATCTCGGGGGACCAGGTTGCCGAAACTGGGATATTTGTTTTCCAGATAATAATCCCGCTCCGACTCGGGAATCTGGTCTGGCCTACGGTTGTCGCCCGGCTGTTTCGGCACCCAAACCCGGCCGTCGTTGCGCAGACTTTCACTCATCAAGGTCAACTTGCTCTGGTAGGTGCCGTGCACCGGGATGCAGGTGGGGTGGATCTGGGTGAAGCAGGGGTTGGCGAAAAAGGCCCCTTTTTTATAGGCCCGGTATGCCGCGGTCACGTTGGAGGCCATGGCGTTCGTGGACAGGAAAAATACATTCCCGTAGCCGCCGGTGCATAGCACTACGGCGTCGGCTGCATGGCGCTCCACCTGCCCGTTGATCATGTTCCGGACGACGATGCCCTTGGCGTGGCCGTCCACCAGGACCACATCCAGCATTTCGCGCCGGGGAAACATCTGGACTTTGCCGGCACCCACCTGGCGCATCAGGGCGCTGTAGGCCCCCAGCAGCAGCTGCTGGCCGGTTTGGCCCCGTGCATAGAAAGTCCGGGAGACCTGGGCGCCGCCAAATGAGCGGTTGTCCAGCAGGCCGCCGTAATCGCGGGCGAAGGGAATGCCCTGGGCCACACATTGGTCGATGATGTCATTGCTGACCTGCGCTAGACGGTATACGTTGGCCTCCCTGGCCCGGAAATCGCCGCCTTTGACCGTGTCGTAGAACAGCCTCCAGATGCTGTCGCCGTCGTTGGGGTAGTTTTTGGCGGCATTGATCCCGCCCTGGGCTGCGATGCTGTGGGCCCGACGGGGACTGTCCTGGATACAGAAGGTTTTTACGTTGTAACCCAGTTCGGCCAGCGTGGCCGAGGCCGAACCGCCTGCGAGGCCGGTTCCGACGACGATGACGTCAAATTTTCGCTTGTTGGCCGGATTGACCAGTTTGAGTTCAAAACGGTGCCGGTCCCATTTTTCGGCGATCGGTCCACCGGGTATTTTCGCATCGAGTGCCATGGTATTTCCTTTCTGGACGGGTTGGGGTGGACAACCCCGTTGGGTGTTTAAAGGTGGCCGAAGCCTTGGCGTCGTACGGATCGGCCCATCAGGCCAGCAGGAAAATGTATATGGGCAGAAAACCGAATCCGATGCCCACCACCACCGCAAAGGCGAGGCCGGTCATGCGGATCAGGGGAATGTATTTGGGGTGATTGGCACCCACCGTTTGAAAGGCGCTCCAGAAACCGTGGCTGACGTGGATGGCGGCGGTCACCATGGCTAGGATGTAGACCACCACATAGCCGGTGTTGGCAAAGGCGTTGGAGACGATGGTGAAAACAGTGGTGTTGGTTTTGTCCACGAAGTGGAAGTTCATCAGATGAAAAATGATAAATGCCAACAACATGGCGCCGGTGTAGGGCATGGTGGCGGATCCGAATGTTCGCCCACCGGCGGATTTATTGACTGCATAGCGCACGGGGCGGGCTTTCAGATTGCCTAAGAAGAGGACCAGGCCGGTAATTACGTGAACGATAAAGAAAGTCAGCAGGACCAGTTCCGCCACCGTCAACAGCGGGCCCAGGGCGTGAAGATGGGCAGCATAGCTGTTGAAGGCATCCTCTCCACCGTAAATGGTCAGGTTGCCTGCCAGGTGGGCCGCCAGGAATCCGCAGAAACTAAACCCCGTGACGGCCATCAGCAGTTTTTTCCCGATGGATGACCCCAGTGTGCCGGTTATCCAGTTCATCTTCGCCTCCCGTTTGAAGTGGTTGCCAAAATTTTGAATAAGCAGTCCAAGTTATTTTTCTTCCGAAGGGCTGTCAATAAATATTTTAAGCCACCAGGAATCCCATTCAGTTTTGGCTATGCTTTCAGATAGTTTGATGCCTGCAGCCGTCCTCAGACGTGTGCTTATGTGACCGGCCCATTTGCCGGGAGCGGTATACCCCATGTCCGCCAGGGACTTCAGATCCAGCAGAAAGGCCAGTTGATCCGCATCGCGTGCCAATTGGGCTTCTATGGTTTCACTGGAGTTGAATTCATCGAGCAGGGCCTGAATGTCCGGTCCGAAAGAGAGTCCCCGGGTCAGGTGAGCCACCGCCATTTTTTCGTCAGCCGTTACATACTGTTTCTGGACACGGTTCAGGTCGCCCATTCTGGCTTCGGGCAGGTCGTGGATCAGACACATGGCCAGCAGGCGCCCCTCATCCGCTTCGGGTGTCAGGCGAGCCAGGGTCCAGGCGATGCACATGACCCCGAAGGTGTGCTCAGCGACGGACTCTTTTCCCGTGCCGAGGAACTGATAGCCGGTACGGTGCACCCGTTTCAACAGCATGCTTTCAAACAGAAATTCTGCGATGCGGTCCATCCGTTTTCCCCTGTATGGGTTGATTCTTGGGACCGGGAGGCGGCCGATCCACCCCCGGCGGTTCACGTGGCGCAATCCGCTGGAAACGGCCGGGCCTGCTTCGCGCAGAGCCTTGAACCGCGGTCCTTCAAAAGTCAAACTGCTTGACACTGCCAGTCGGCTTGTATAGTTATACAAAAAAATTTTCAAGGGGTTGCGAACCATTGAACCGGCCAAACCGGCGGGTTGCCGATTTTCCGGCAGCCCAATCCCTAAACGGGTTTGACCCACAAAATATGTTGGAGAGATGGTCATGGTGCCTATCCAGATGGATTATATTCACATTATCAGCAACGCCAGCCTGATGGTGAAATTCGTTCTGCTGCTGCTGCTTTTCTTCTCCGTGATGTCTTGGTCGATCATTATCATCAAGCTCCGGTATATTCGCAGGGCATTTAAGGAGTCGGATATCTTCATCGACTACTTCTGGAAAAGCCGGGACCTGGCCAGTGCATTTACCAAAGCCAAACAGCTTACCGGCAGCCCGGTGGCCCGCATCTTCAGGATCGGATATGCCGAACTGCGCAAACTCAATACCAGCGGCAAACCCGGCGACGAGCTTGTCACCGATGAGAACAGCCCGTCCCTGCATCAGGGCTTTTCAGGTACCGACAACGTTAAACGGTCACTTCGGCGGGCCATCAATACGGAGATGACCCGCATCTCCCAGATGGTTCCGTTTCTGGCCACAACCGGCAACACCACCCCTTTTATCGGACTGTTTGGCACGGTGTGGGGAATCATGAACTCCTTTCATGGCATCGGGCAACGGGGCTCGGCCAGCCTGGCGGTTGTGGCGCCGGGTATTTCGGAAGCCCTGGTGGCCACGGCCGCGGGTCTGGCAGTGGCCATTCCCGCCGTAATCGCTTTCAACCACTTCATGCAGAAGATCCGCGTGATCGAGATGGAATTGCACAGTTTTTCAGCTGACTTTCTCAACATTCTCGACCGGGATATCCTGCGTTAACAGGGAGGCAGCATGGCTATCGGCAGCGGCAGTGATCGGCTCATGTCGGACATCAACGTGACCCCATTCGTGGACGTCATGCTGGTGCTGCTTATTATTTTCATGGTGACGGCCCCCATGATGGTTCAAGGGGTCGACGTGGCTCTGCCCGAGGTGAGTGCAAAACCCATGGAGACCGATAAGGAAAACCTTACGGTGACCATCGACCGGGAGGCCAATATCTTCATCAACGATTTTCAGGTGCGGATGGATTTTCTCAAGGAAAAGCTGGAAAAGATCCTCGCGGGGAAGACCGACCGGGAGGTTTTTTTCCGGGCGGACAAGGATGTCCCCTATGGCATCGTCGTCGGCGTGATGGCGGAAATTAAGGCTGCCGGGGTCGAAAAACTGGGCATGGTGACCGACCCCTTCGAGGAACCCGCTAAAACCCAACCCGCCGGTAACAAGGGCTGATGAAAAAGAACATCCGCGTTCCGGTGTCCTTCAGCCAGGACCTGCGGGGCGACAGGCAGACGCCGTTTTTTTATTCCGCGGCCATATCCCTCGTCTGTCACCTGGTTTTTCTGCTGTTCTTTGTGTTTACACCGAGCCTGCGGTTTGAAAAGCCTCCAGCCCAATCGGTGATCAATGTCAGCATGGTATCCTTTAAAAAGGCAGATACGGAGGCAGCCGGAAAATCTGCCCTTGAAAAAAAAGCCCCCCAAATTGAAAAGCCGGCGGTCGTAAAAAAACCGACCGTGACACCGCCGGTTAAACCAGCCGCCAAGGTGGCGGAGAAACCGGCACCCAAGCCCAAGACGTCGTTAAAAAAACAGACCTTCAAGTCCACTCAGGCCGTTAAGCGTGCCATTGAACAACTGGAAGAGAAGGTGGAAGTGCAGCCGGAAGCTCAGCCGGAAGCTCAGCCGGAAGCTCAGCCGGAACCACTGCAATCCGCATTGGAACGGCTGCGGCAGGCGGTGGACAAGACCGAGGCCTCCAAGTCGGCGGGATCCGGCAAAAACAACGCCCCTTCAAGCGGAAAAACGGACGGCAAACCTGGCGCGTTTAACGCAGACGGAAAGAAAACGGCCGAAATGATCGACCTGTACCGCCTCGAAATTGCTTTCCAGATCCAGAAAAACTGGGCCTTCAACGAACAGCTGGCCGGTGGTGACCATTCCCTGGTGGCGGCCATTGTGTTCAAAGTGATGCCCGACGGCGAAATCCGGGATATTTTTTTCACGGACCGTTCCGGAAATACCTATCTGGACGAATCGGCCTACAAAGCGATCGTGAAATCCAATCCGGTTGACAGCCACCCCAATGGGCTGGTGCAACCCTATGTGGTCATGGCCATCCGGTTCACCCCCGAGGGCATCCGTTGATCGATGGCCGATAACCGGTCATTGCCGAGTCGGGTGAAGGCGACCGAAAACAAAAAACCAAGGAAACCATCTTAAATGATTCGATGCCGATTGATGTTAGCCCTGCCCGTGCTGCTGTTTTTGTCGCTGCCCTGGCCGGCCGCCGCTGCTCAGTACAACTATATCGATATTTCCAATCCGTTTCTGCGAAAAACGCCCATCGCCGTGCCGGATTTCAAAACAGGCCTTAACGACCCGGCAGCCATGGCGGCTGCCAAGGCCACAATGGAACAGCTGGCCGATTACTTAAATTTTACCGGTTATTTCACCCTCAGTGATCCGGGGGCTTTCCTTGAAGACCCGCAGAAAATGGATATCACCGGATCGGGGATTCGTTATCGCAACTGGACGGCCATCGGTGCAGAACTGCTCATAACCGGCGGCATGGTGATCCGGGATGGCGCTGCCGAATTCGAGCTGCGACTGTTCGACACGGTCAAGGAGAAGATGCTGGTAGGCAAACGCTATCGGGGGGCCATTGACGATCACCGGCAGGTGGCTCGGCGGTTTTGCAGCGAGGTGGTTTTCGCCATTACCGGCAGCCGTGGTTTTTTTGATTCCAAGATCGCCTTTGTCTCCAATGGATCCGGTCATAAGGAAATTTACCTGTGTGACTTTGACGGCAGCAACGTCATTCGGTTCACCCATCACGCCAGTATCTCACTTTTTCCCGACTGGTCATCGGACGGTCGGTGGATTGCATACACCACCTATGCGGAAAGGTGGCCCCGGATCCGGATTCAGCATGTGTGGGAAAAACGGGCCGCCGGAGTCGACAAACCGGGTCTGCAGGTGGCGCCGGCATGGGTTCCCGGCAGGTTCGAAATGGCGGCCAGCCTGTCATTTTCAGGTGATCAGGAAATTTATTTGTTGACCGGAAATGGGAAAGTGGTTAAAAGATTGACAAACAGTGTGGGGATTGATGTGGAGCCAACGTGGTCTCCGGACGGCAGACGCATGGCGTTCGTGTCCAAGCGATCGGGAAATCCCCAGATTTACATTTACGACACCGTGTCTGACCGGGTTCAACGGTTGACTTTTGAGGGCCGCTACAACACCCAGCCCAATTGGTCTCCCAAAGGAGACAGAATCGCTTACTCCGCCATGAATAATGGCGTCATCGATATCTTTACGATCAACCCCGAAGGCGGCGAGCCGATTCAGCTCACAGAGAATCAGGGCAACAATGAGGCGCCGACGTGGGCACCCGACGGCAGCCTTATTGCCTTCAGTTCGACGCGTGAGGGGCAAAGCCGGATTTACGTGATGACCGCCTACGGGACCGACCAGAGACGCCTGTTGACCTTGTCCGGTGAGCAAACCAACCCAAAGTGGTCTCCGGACATCTTGAACCCATGAACCATGTCTGCACCTGAAAAGAAGGAGGACGCCTGCTCAACTTGCCTGGCGAACAAACCAACCCAAAGTGGTCTCTGAAGCTCTTAAACCCATAAATTATGTTCGTATCTGAAAAAGGAGGAGAAAATGATGAAAAAAAGGTGGATCATTTTAGCTATACTGCTTGTTGTGCCCGCCATGCTGTTTACCGTTTCATGCGCCAAAAAGGCCGTTATGACGGAGCCGTCCACGACCGACACGTCGGCTGCCGATGAAGCTGCCCGTCAGGCGGAAATGGAAAAACAAAAAGCGTTGGAACGTCAGAAACAGCTGGAGGAGGAGCGTCTGGCTGCAGAGCGTGCGGCCCAACTCAAGACTGAAGCCATGCAGCGTGACATGATGATGGCTAAAAATCGCTTCCTCAACGAGAATATTTATTTCGGTTTTGACGATGCCACCCTGGATGGCCAGGCCCAGGAAGTGCTGAAACAAAAGGCCATGTGGCTGCGGGACAACCCCGATGCCAACATCGTCATCGAGGGGCATTGCGATGAGAGAGGCACCAACGCCTACAACCTGGCGCTGGGTGAACGCCGTGCTGAAAGTGCCAAAATGTTTCTCATCAACCTGGGGGTTTCCGATGCGCGACTGAACACGATCAGCTACGGTGAGGAAAAGCCGGTTGCCATGGGCAGCAACGAGGAAGCGTGGGCCAAAAACAGGCGCGCCGTCTTCGTCATCGAGTAAGCCCGATTTTGATTGTAGTTGACCGTCCGCTCTTTTCGATGCGCGCAACCGCTGGGTGAGCGCATCAGGACGGTTCTGCCGCGCCGGATGACGGGCCGGCAACCCAACCAGCGCATAGGTAACACACCGAATATGCAGCAATCGGCCCGGTGCTCGGTCGTTGCTGCATATTCTATATGGAACGGCATCCGGCGCCGCTGCTTGCGAGTCATGCAGGGGCGCAGCATCACGGGAAGGTAACTATGCAAAACAAAACCCTATGGATTGGCCTCGCGGCAGCAGTTTTGCTTAGCAGTTGTGCGCTTCAGGAGGATGTCTATACGCTGGATTACCGTCTTTCCGCTCTGGAAAGGAGAAACCTGGAACTTGAAAAGCAGAGTCGTGAGCTGGGAAAAATCAACCAGGACATGTCCCAGGTCAAAGAGACGATTTCCAGTCAGGTAGAGGGGTTGGCCCAGACCCGCATGGATGACGAGATGGCCCTGCGGGAACAGTACGCCGGCCTGGCCGCCCAGCTTCAGGGCCTGCGTGGAGAAACCCAGCAGCTCTCGGGCCGTCTCGAGGAGATGGAATATCTGCTCAAGCAGAAGCTCAAGGGATTTGAGGAAAACCAGTTGAAGAATCTGGAGCGGATGGATCGCCTGGCCACCGATGTGGCCGCTGTCCAGAAACGCATCGATATCATCGACCAGTATCTGAATCTGGAAGGCGCCCAGAAACAGCCTGTGACCGACGCGCCTGCTTCCACTGCGGCCGCGGCCAAGCCGGCATCGGACGACGCGCTTTACAATGAGGCCAAAAAGGCTTTTGATGACGGGAATTTCGATGCATCCCGGCAGCGTTTTGGAGAACTCATTGCCGCCTACCCTCAGTCTCAGCATGCCGATAACGCCCAGTTTTGGATCGGTGAAACCTATTACCGCGAAAAGTGGTATGAAAAGACCATTCTTGAATACCAGAAAGTCATTGAGAATTATCCCTCCGGTAACAAAGTCCCAGGGGCGCTGCTGAAACAGGGCTTGTCCTTTTTAAATATCGCAGAAACCAATAACGCCCGTCTGGTGTTCAAAGAATTGGTCGCCAAGCATCCTGGCACCAATGAAGCCAGCATCGCCAAGCAAAAATTGGAATCCCTCTGATCCGTACGCCGCCGGTGGACATAAATGCTGGTCAACCCAGGATGCATTAATCGACCATGATCAAAGTGATCGGCATTGATCCCGGCCTGGCGGATACCGGTATCGGCATTGTTCGTGGCAACGGCCTGAATGTACACGGTTATGCGTACGGTTCCATCTCCACATCCAAAAATGAGCCTCCTGCCTGCCGACTGGAGCTGATTTACACCCGGATCAGCCAGGTATTGGCAGACGAAAAACCTGACCTCATCGTTCTTGAGGATGTCTTTTCCCTTGAAAAATTTCCCAAGTCGGGCATAGTTTTAGGCAAAGTCTGCGGGGTGCTGATGCTGGCGGCCGCCCAGTGCGGGGTGGCTATGACGGAAATGCCGGTACGTCAGGCCAAGCAGATTCTCACCGGCAACGGCAAGGCCTCCAAGGATCAATTGGAACGGGCCGTGCGCCGGACCCTTTGCGCGCCGGCGCCCATCCGGCCGTTTCATGCGTCGGATGCACTGGGATTGGCTTTAATCGGGATGTTTCGGCATCCATAGCACACACGGACACCCCTTGCGGGCAATGCCGCAGCAAGCCAGGTCGGGGAGCAATGATCGGATACCTTGAGGGTCGTTTGATGAAAAAAGAGCACGACCGCATCCTGCTGTTGGTGAACCAGGTGGGATACGAAATTCTTGTTCCGGTGGTGGTGATGGAAACCCTGTCCCAAAAAGCGACCGGTGACGAGGTTTCCCTGTATATTTATTACTACCAGACGGATAGACAACCCAAACCAGTGCTTATCGGATTCAACCTTGAGGCTGAAAAGGAATTCTTTCAGTATTTCATTTCCGTTGAGGCCATTGGGCCGCTCAAGGCCGTCAAGGCATTGAACATCTCGGTGGGAGATATCGCTCACGCCATCGAGAGTGGTGACGTCAAGACCCTGAAGCAGTTGAGCGGCATCGGTGATCGCACCGCCCATAAAATCGTTGCATCTCTTCAAGGCAAGATGAACAAGTTCGCCCTCATCCGGCATGATAAAGAAGGCGGCCCGACACAGGTTGATGATGATTTCATCCAGATGGTGATGGATGTTCTGGTGTCACAGCTGGGTTACAAAACCACCGATGCGCGGCAGATGATCGCGGACGCCATGAAAAAAAATCTGGCCATCACCACGGCGGAACAGTTGTTTGACGAAATATACCGGGGGCAGCGGCAATAATCACAGCCGCGGAGAAGGATCGGTTGTTTGCAAATGGTTAACCCCGAATCAATGGACCCACGAGTGCCGGATAAAATTCTGGCTCACCGTTCAGACGCTACGGTCATTGTCGACGGCGCCGTTCAGCCCGATGACCGGGATCCGGACATCCTTTCCCTGCGCCCTGGACGCCTGCACGAATACGTGGGACAGTCCGAGGTGGTGGAAACCCTGAAAATCGCCATCGAGGCGGCTACGCTGAGGTCGGAACCGTTGGAACATGTTCTTTTCCACGGCCCGCCGGGGTTGGGCAAGACCACCTTGGCCCACATCATTGCCAATGAAATGGGTGGGACGCTGACGGTGACCTCGGGGCCGGCACTGGAAAAGGGGGGCGACCTGATTGGCATCCTTACGCACCTGGGTGAAGGGGATGTGCTTTTCGTTGACGAAATCCATCGAACACCCAAAACGGTGGAGGAGTTTCTCTACCCGGCCATGGAGGACTTTGCCGTCGATTTTGTTTTCGATAAGGGGATCCATGCCCGCAGCCACCGTTACCGGCTGAAATGCTTCACCCTGGTGGGGGCGACCACCAGGGTGGGCTTGCTGTCCGCGCCGTTGCGCGACCGATTTGGTATTTTCCGCAGCCTCGATTTCTACGGCCTCGAGGAACTGGTGCACATCACTACGCGATCGGCAGCCCTGCTGGATGTGGCCATCGACAAGCCCGGCGCCCTGGAACTGGCCAAGCGCTCAAGGGGGACGCCCCGGATCGTCAACCGGCTGCTCAAACGGGTGCGGGATTATGCGCAAGTGCGAGGCGACGGCGCCATCTCCAAATCCACCGTGGAGTCGGCCCTGGTGCTGGAGGGGGTGGATGGCCAGGGGCTCACCCGCCTGGATTACCGTTACCTTAAAACCATCGTTGATTATTACGGCGGCGGGCCGGTGGGCATCGAGGCGATCGCGGCAACCCTTCAGGAAGAAACCGATACCCTGGTGGATGTGGTCGAACCCTACCTGTTGAAAATCGGTATGGTCATTCGCACCTCGTCGGGGCGGCGGGTGTCGGATGCGGCCTATCGCCATTTGGGCATACCTGTTCAGCAGAAGCTTTTTTAATGGGCGGTGGTGCACATGATTCGCAACGGATACCTTAGGAAAACCTGACCCATGGCAAAACCCGAAAAGCGGTGGCAGCTTTTGCTGGTGGCGGACGACGGGCGGATCATTCCTTTGAAGCGAATCAAGGGAATCGCAGTGATGCTGTTGATCCTGCTGGCACTCCTGGGGCTGGTATGCGCCGGTCTGGCATGGCAACTCACCGCGGAAAAAGTCAGGCATCACCGAACCCGGGCTCAGCTTGCCGAGGCCGACCAGTTGGTGGTTCATTACAAGGGCGAACACGAATTGATCGCCGCTGAACTGGTGCTGGCCGAAGCGCGTATGGAAAAAGCGGGATTGTCGACTCCCCAACCCCGGAAACAGGCCCCGCAGCACGGGTCATCGGAAGCCGCAGATGGTCAAACGGTTTCCGGCGGTTCGGAAAATGCCGTTGAAACCAGTGCACCACCCGCCGCATCGATGGATTCGGCTGTCGCCGAGCCAGCCGCCACCCAGGCGGCACCGAAACCGGCGGCCAAAGTTGTGCTGCGGCCCACTCCGGATGAAGCCCCCGCCGCATCCACCCCGGATCCGGTGCAACCGGTGGTTGAATTGGGCGATTTGGAGGTGAAGCACGACTCCGGTACGCAGACCCTTTGGGCGCAATTTCGGGTAAAAAACACTGGCCCAGGGTCGTCACCGGTCGAAGGACGATGTGTGGTGGTGCTCAAAAGCGAGCAGTTGGAACCGGCTGCGTGGCTGGCCATGCCGGATGTCAACCTGGTTGACGGCAAGCCGGAAGGAGAGCGGGGACAGGTATTCAGGATTTCCAGATTCAAGGACATGCAAATCAAGGCCATGGGACAGGTTGATCCCTCGGCCTTTAAAACGGCTACCGTTTATGTGTTCGACAGCTCCGGTGCCAAAATTTTGGAAAAAGACTTCCCTGTTGACCTGCCTGCTCCTCGGCCTGCACCGCAGCTGGTCCGGCCTGGCCGTGAACCGTCGACAAGCGGTGTATTGCCGCTGCCGGACAAATCGCCGTCAGGCAACCCGGCGCTGAATCAACCCGCCCCTTCGCCAGATTCGGGAAATGCCATCAAAACCCTGCCGCAGGGCAACTTTTCGGATGCCGTCGGCGGGACTGCACCGCCGGCGGCGTCCGAAAAAACGCCGGCAGGCGAACCACCGTTGACCGGACCTCAAGCGCCGGAAAAGAAAGAAGACCCCCGTGCCCGCTTTTAGATCCGGGTAAAACAATTACCGGGACGGGTAAATCCCATGTGCAGGATTCAGGTATCAGGAGAGCAGATGTGAAGGACAACGGCAATAAGTTTTCCATCATCGACAAAGGGATGACTGTAGACGGGTCTGTGGTGGGCAAGGGCAATCTGGTGGTCAAGGGATCGGTAAAGGGCACCCTGACCGGGGAAAGCGTGGTTATCAGCGAGGAGGGGGTCATTACGGCAGATACCAAAGCCCAGACCATGACGGTCGGCGGCAGTTTCGAGGGCCGGATGGAAACGTCGGGTCAGTTGATCATCCTCGCCACGGGAAGATGCTCCGGTGAGATCATTTGCGGGGACCTGGTGGTGGAGGCTGGAGGCCGTCTGGACGCCCGTGTGACCTGCAAGGGGCCGGCTCAGGGGAAAAAATAGTTTTGTCGCCGCATAAAAATCAGCGCATGGCATCGTCTGCTTCGAACAGATGGCGGTATCGGTCGAAGACGAGGTTGGTGCCTTTAAAGTTGGCGAAGGTGGCATCCATAAAGGCCAGGGCCTCCTTTTCGCGCAGAAGCGCGAATATGCGCAGATAGCCGGCAAGAATGCGCTGTTTCCAGGCCAGCCCCAAGTCATCCACGATCTGCGTGATGGCTTCCGGTGAACCTTCGATCTCCATAAAACTGCCAAAGGGAAGGGTGTCCAGGCAAATCGTGGCACCTTTGAACTGCCAGGTTTCACGCCATTTTTCATAGATCTGACTGCGAATGAACCCCAGGGCGTTCAAAAGGGCATCCGTGGTGTCGAAATCGTCCACGTGCACTTCCAGTTCACGGTAAATTTTGAAGCGGCCGTCGGTCTGCGGGGGCGGGGACTTGAAGGTCAAGGTGATGTCCTGGTCTTTTCTTAGACGCAGCAGACAGTTGTTCCGCAGCAATCGGCCGTCTTCGGTTTCGTAGCGCACATTGTGTTCGAACGTGCGCGGGCCGATGCAGACGGCGCCGCGATCGAGGAGCTTTTTCTGCTGGGCGCCAAGATCGGAAATGTAAAATTTCAATTCGATTTCAAATTGTTCCATGGCCCTTGTCAATTGCAGAAACCAGCGCCGTTGTCAAAACAATCGCCGCACTGGCCAAAGAAATTGCCGACCCGGCAACCCTTTTCGGGGCATAATTTTTCCTTGACACCCCAGGGATTATCTATTAATACTTCCGGATTCTAAGCAACGAACAGGAGTTAAAACGGTGAAAAAGTATACTTACAGCGCAAAGAACTCAGACAATCAGGACAAGTGGTGGGTGGTTGATGCCCAAGGAGCGGTCCTTGGCAGAATGGCCTCGAAAATAGCCGCGACCCTGCGTGGTAAAAACAATCCACTTTATACCCCCCATGCGGATCTGGGTGATTCGGTGGTGGTGATCAACGCCGAAAAAATCGTGCTGACCGGTAGAAAAATGGATCAGAAAAACTACTACCGGCACAGCGGATACATTGGCGGGTTGAAGACCATTACCGCCAGAAAACTGATTGAAAAAAGACCCGAGGATGTGATTCGTTTTGCGGTCAAGGGGATGCTGCCCAAAAACAGTTTGGGCCGCAAGCTGTTCAAAAAACTCAAGGTTTACGTCGGGGATCAGCACCCCCATGAGGCGCAGCAGCCGGAAACGATGCGCATCCAATAATTTCAAGAGAACCTTGGCATAAAGTCGATTACTGGGGAATTTCATGGCAACACAGAAAACATATTACGCTACCGGCAAACGCAAGAACGCCATCGCCAGAACGTGGATCAAACCCGGCACCGGTGTCATTACCGTCAATGAGCGGCCGGCCGATGAATATTTTACCGTGGGTACAGCCAGGACCATCCTGAGGCAGCCGCTGTCGCTGACCAATAATCTGGATGCCTTCGACGTAAGCATCAAAGTCCACGGTGGAGGCATTTCCGGCCAGGCGGGTGCGGTGCGACATGGCATCACCAAAGCCCTGATTCTCTTTGATGCGGAATTACGGCCTTCGCTCAAGCGGGCCGGATTCGTCAAAAGGGATCCGAGAGAAAAAGAGAGAAAAAAATACGGGCAGAAGGGCGCCCGGGCCCGGTTTCAGTTTTCCAAACGCTAATCCTTTCCGACCCATCCTTCAAACCAAAGGGAGCAGATCGCATTCGGCTCCCTTTTGGCGTTGGAACCGCTGCCAACCAGACCCGCTAAATCGTTATAATATGTTCTTGGGCATGCGTCAACTGTTCGAGACCCACCGGGGTGACGACATGGGTGTTTTCGATTCCGACAACCCCTTTGCCCGGAAAAATCAGCTTTGGTTCCAGTGCGATTACCATCCCCGCTTTCAATTCAGTTTTCTGACCATAGGCCAAAAAGGGGAATTCATCCAACTCCAGTCCCACGCCGTGTCCGATGAAGCGGACCCGATCGGCACCGGCCCCCATGAAATTGTCCCCCACCCCTTTGCGGACCGCCATCTCCAGGGCCGCCGTATACAGCTCGCCGGCAGATGTGCCCGGCTTGGCCAAGGCCTTGATGTGTTCCTGCAGGTCAAGCATATGGGCATGGGCATCCACCAGGGCCTGCGGCAGGCGGCCGATGGCGTAGATCCGCGTATGGTCGCTGATATAACCCTTCCATGAAAAAACATAATCTAACAGAATCGGTTCGTTGGGTCGTATTTTGCGGAAGCTGGGACCCTGCGCCACGGCAGCGCTGACGGATGCGCCGCCGGTCGGCGAAGCCAGATAACTGGGAACGGCGGCGGCGGGGCCGGCCATGAGGTGTCCATAGAACATCTCAGCACCCCACAGGCGCATGCGCACAATACCCTGGTGGCCCAGTCGGCGGGCCTGGGCCTCGACCATCCCGGCCAGTTCGATTTCGGTAATTCCCGGCTTCAGCAGATTGGGCAGTGATTCCGCCACCTGGTCCGAGAAGGCTGCCGCCTGGCGGATCAGAGTGAGTTCATAAGCGGACTTGACCGACCGAACCATTCGGATTGGTATGGAAAAGTCCCGAATATCCACTTCGGGAAAAAGCTCGCGGTAGTAAAAATAGTTATTGGTCGGCAGTACATCCAGTTCCATGCCCATAACCGCCGGCGGTTTCAGGCCATTTTCCTGGATCAGCCGCATCAGCTGTTTGGGGCTGTCAAGCGGGAGGATCGACGAGAGGGGCGACTCTTGTCTGGCCCGTTCCAGACTTTTGCGGACCATGAGCAGCGGGCGGCCTTGAGCAGGTATGTAAAGGTGTGACTGTTGAATGGTTCCCGAGAAATAAAACAGATCCGTGTTCTGCAGGATCAGGGCGCCGTCGATGCCATCGTGTTCAAGCCGCCGCTGGAGTTTGTCGATGCGAGCGTTGATTTCAGCTCTGGGTGTGGAAAAGCCTGGATCGGTCATTGCGGGTAGGATCCTTTCTTGAAATTGATCTGGCGTGCTATCTATGGCTGTCGGAAAATCAAGCCTCAAAATAAGGCGCAACCCGGCTCAAAGTCAAGCGATGCGCAACGAAATCAGGTTCTCCGGGATTCGCTGGTGGGTGCCTGTCTGCTTGAAAAAGAAGAGGGGTTCATGTATGCTGCAGCTCATTCGGCAACGCTGAACCCTGTCCCACTTCCTGGCGCTGTGGATGAGGGCGGTGCATCGCCGGCCAAAACCAACTGATATTGCCATGACCGCATACTTTATTCGTCGGTTTCTGTTGATCGTGCCCACATTTTTAGGGATCACGGTTCTGATTTTTGTGATCACCCGGTTTGTTCCCGGCGGTCCCATTGAGCGGATTATCGCCCAGGCCCAGCAACAAGCCCTCGAAGGTGGTTCAGCGGCCGTTTCCGAGACCGTGCAGCGCCAGCCGCTGTCAGACGATCAGATCGACCTGTTGAAAAAATACTACGGGTTCGACAAACCTGTTTTGATCAGCTATCTGACATGGCTGGGCAAGCTGATCAGGGGCGATTTGGGAATTTCCACGCGCTACTACGACCCGGTATGGGCAATGATCCGGGAACGTATTCCCATTTCCCTGTATTTCGGCCTGTTGACCCTGATTGCCACCTACGGGGTCTGTATTCCCCTGGGTATCGCCAAGGCCATTGGCCACAAGAGCACCTTTGACGATGCGTCGTCGGTGCTTGTTTTCGTGGGCTACGCCATTCCCGGCTGGGTGGCGGGCATCCTGATGATCCTGGTATTTGCCTCCCACTGGGACTTTTTTCCTTTGGGCGAGCTGGTGAGTGAGAACTTCGACACGATGTCTCTGGGTGAGCAGGTGCTGGATCTGGCCTGGCATTCACTGCTGCCGCTGCTGGCCTACCTGATCGGCGCTTTCAGCTTCATGACGTTTCTCATGAAAAACACCCTTATGGACAATCTTGCGGCGGACTATGTGAGGACGGCCATGGCCAAGGGACTCACCTTCCGGCGGGCCGTATTCGGCCATGCACTGAGAAACAGCCTGATTCCCATTGCCACCACCTTCGGCAATAATATCAGTGTGATCCTGTCCGGCTCTTTTTTGGTGGAAAAAGTATTCAACATCGACGGCATGGGCCTGCTGGGCTACGAGTCGGTGGTCGAGCGCGACTATCCAGTGGTGATGGGTGTGCTGGCCATCTCCAGCATATTGTTTCTTGTGGGCAATATTCTGTCCGACATGTGCGTGGCCGCCGTGGATCCGCGGGTAAAATTCGAATAGCGATGCGAAGATGACCATCAGCCCCCTGACGATCAGAAAACTCAAACGGTTTGTCGCCATCAAGCGCGGTTACTACGCGTTTGTTATGCTCGCGGTCATGGTTCTGGGCTCCTTCGGCGCCGAGCTGCTGGTCAGCAATCGTGCCCTGGTCGTTCGTTATCAGGGCAACTGGTATTTCCCAACCTATGGCGAGATCATCCCGGGCAGAACTTTCGGATTGGCCTACGATTACGAAACGAACTATCGGGAGCTGGCCGACCACTTTCAGGCGCATGATTCTGCAAACTGGGTATTGCTGCCGCCGGTGCCCTACAGCCCTTTCGAAAACGACCTGCGTCCCGACAGTCTGCCGCCCGAACCGCCGTCAATTCAACGCCGGCATTTTCTGGGAACCGATACCTCCGGTCGGGATGTGCTGGCCCGTCTGGTATACGGCTTCCGCATCGCCATTTTGTTTTCAATGGGCCTGCTGGTGGCAACGTATGCGGTGGGCATCAGCGTCGGATGCACCATGGGCTATTTCGGCGGTTGGTTCGATATCCTCTTGCAGCGCATCATCGAGATCTGGTCGACGGTGCCGTTTTTATATGTGGTGATCATCATCTCTTCCATCGTCGTGCCGACTTTCTGGTGGCTTATCGCCATCATGGTCATTTTCGGGTGGATGGGTATGACCTGGACCATTCGGACGGTCACCTACAAGGAAAAAGCACGCGACTATGTGCTGGCTGCCAAGGCAATGGGGGCCTCGGACCTGCGAATCATCTTCCGACATATCCTGCCCAATACCGTGTCGATTATCGTCACCTACATCCCTTTTTCCATTTCAGGTGGTATCGTGGCGCTCACCTCACTGGATTATCTGGGGTTCGGACTGCCGCCTCCCACACCCAGCTGGGGAGAGCTTCTCCAGCAGGCCTGGGCCAACTTCAGTGCCTGGTGGCTGGGTTTTGCGGTGATTTCTGCCATGGTGGTCACCCTGGTGGCGGTTACCTTCGTGGGAGAAGCGATCCGCGAGGCCTTTGATCCCAAAATGCATACGGTATATGAGTAATGGGCAAATTCCGTTTGAAATCATCCGCTGCGGAATGCTTATATTTTTTATCCAATTCTCGGATCTGTAGCCGCACGCCTTGCAACCGGGACCGGGTTTTCATCATTGGTCTGGTGCTCGGCACACTTTTTTCGCTTTGGGGGTGCTCCCCGGAAAAGGGGGCTCCAGAGGGGCCCGGGGACGGGAAGGCGGCAAAAGCGAGCGTTCAACTGGCACCGAAACCGCCGCGCGAACCGCTGCCTGAAGGCATCGTGTGGCTGACCAACGCCAGCGATCCCGTGTTCGCATCTCCCGAGGCGGCTCGGGGCGGAACGCTGCACATGGCCCTGGAGTCATTCCCATTGACCTTCCGGGTGGTGGGGCCCGATTCCAACACCAGCTTCAGGAGCGCCATCCTGGGCAACCAGCTGGGGCTCACCGGCATCCACCCGAATACGCTGAACATCATTCCGGAACTGGCCACCCACTGGGCTTACGGCGGCGACAAGAAAAGCATGTATTTCAAGCTCAACCCGAATGCACGCTGGTCCGACGGTGTGCCGGTCACCGCCGACGATTTCGCCTATACGCTGGATTTCATGCGGTCGCAATTTATTGTCGCGCCCTGGTACAACGACTACTATTCCAGCGAGATCGACCGCGTGATTGTTTACGATGACCATACCCTGGCTGTGGTCGGCACCAAGGCGCAGCCGGATCTGCACTTGAAAATCAGCATCGGTCCCACACCGCGGCATTTTTTCGATCCCCTGGGGGAGAATTTCATCCGCAAGACCAACTGGTCGGTAGTCCCCAACACCGGCCCCTACCAGATCGACCGCTTTAAAAAAGGGCGCTACGTGCGCTTTGCGCGCAAAAATAGATGGTGGGGTGACGCACTTCGTTATTTCGAAAACCGCTTTAACGTGGATACGGTTCTGTTCAAGGTGATCCGGGACCCCAATCTTCAATGGGAGTATTTCAAGAAGGGCAGGCTGGACGTCTATCCGGCCACGATTCCCCAGTACTGGCACATCAAGACCCGAACACCGGTGGTGGAAAAGGGATATGTGCATAAAATGTGGTTTTTCAACGACACCCCCCAATCGGCCATGGGGCTTTGGATGAACCTGGACCGCGACATTTTCCAGGCGATCAACCTGCGTTATGCCTTTGCCCACGCCATGAACGTGGAGAAGGTCATTGCCGAGGTGCTGCGCAACGATTACGTCCGTCTGGAGAGCGCCTATGTGGGTTATGGCCCCTACACCAATTCCAACATCAAGGCCCGGCGCTACGATATCGACAAGGTGGCGGCGTATATGACCCGATCCGGCTGGCAGCGCGGGCCGGACGGCATCTGGACGAAAGCCGACCGGCGCTTCAGTGTGGAGGTGGTCTACTACCGCGACGACCACACCCAGCGTCTGGTTGTACTCAAGGAGGAGGCCAAAAAAGCAGGCATCGAACTCCAACTGCTCAAGCTGGACCCCTCCACGGCCTTTAAAAAAATCCTGGAAAAACGGCACGATGTGGCCTGGTTGGGGTGGAGCACCGGGCTGCGGCCCCATTTCTGGGAATTCTGGCATTCGGCCAACGCCCACAAAGGGCAGACCAACAATGTCACCAATACCGACGACCCTGAAATGGATCGCCTGATCGATGTCTACCGCAACTCACTGGACGAAGCGGAGCGAATCGACATGGCCCACCGGATTCAGACCCGGGTTCACGAGATCGGCGCCTTTGTGCCCACTTTCATGGTGCCCTATTTCCGGGAGGTCTACTGGCGATGGTGGCGCTTTCCCGATCCACCGGCTACGCGCACATCGGGAAGCCTTTTCGACGCCTTCAGCAGCGGCAGCGGCGGTCTTTTCTGGTTCGATCCGGCGCTCCACGCAGAGACCCGGCAGGCCATGGCCGATGGGACAACCTTCGAACCGGTCATCCTGGTGGACCAGACCTTTAAACCCTGACCGCAGGTGAAGATGCACATGCAGGATGGACCATCCATTTTAACTGTCGAACGCCTGGTGGCCTCATTTGAAACCGAGTCCGGGCGGGTGCGGGCGGTCGATGGGGTGAGTTTCGCGTTGAACGCCGGGACCATTTTGGGGCTGGTGGGAGAATCCGGCTGCGGCAAGAGCGTAACCGCGCTTTCAATCATGCGCCTGCTGCCGCGGCCTGCCGGGGTCATCGAAAGCGGCTCCATCCGGTTTAAGGGTGAAGATTTGCTGCAGTTGACTCCGGATGGGATGCAGCGCATCCGCGGCCGCCGGATTGCTATGATCTTCCAGGAGCCCATGACAGCCCTGAACCCGGTCCAGCGACTCGGCCGGCAACTGCTGGAGGTCTTCAGTCTGCATCGCCCGGACATCGATGCAGGGCGGCGCTTTGCGGAGGCAGTGGCCCTTTTGTCCCGCGTGGGCATTCCCGAGGCCCGGGCCCGCATGGACGAGTATCCCCATCAGATTTCCGGCGGTATGCGCCAGCGGGTCATGATTGCCATGGCTTTGGCCGGCCGTCCGGATGTGCTGATTGCCGATGAACCGACCACAGCCCTGGATGTCACCATTCAGGCACAGATTCTGGAATTGATTCTTGATCTGCAAAGGGAGACCGGTATGGCCGTACTGTTTATCACCCACGCGCTGGGTGTGATCGCCCAGATCTGCCGGGAAGTGGCGGTGATGTACGCCGGATGGATTGTTGAATCCGCACCGGTCATGGCGCTTTTCAAGCGCCCCCTGCATCCCTATACCCAGGGGTTATTGGCTTCCATGCCCAGGTTGTCATCGGAAAGCAAAAGCACCTTGCCGATCATTCGTGGCACGGTTCCCAGTTTGTATCAGCTGCCTCCCGGGTGTCGCTTTCAGAATCGTTGTCCCTATGTGATGGAACGGTGCAAAAAGGAAACCCCCGGTCCGGTGGCAGTGGATGGTGAACACTGGGCACGCTGTTTCTTGCTATGATGGTGATATCGGAGTCTGCCCGTGGCCGCAAATAATGGTGAAGCGCTGCTTTATGTCGACAACCTGAAGATGTATTTTCCCGTTCACGGCGGCGTCCTGCGTAAACGCGTCGGGTATGTATACGCCGTGGACGGCCTCTCCCTGACCGTGGGAACCGGAGAGACATTAGGGCTGGTGGGTGAATCCGGTTGCGGCAAGACCACTGTGGGCCGCTGCATCCTCAGACTTTATCAACCCACCCATGGCCGGGTGGTCTTTGAAGGAGAGGATCTGCTGACGGTGGGTCCAAAAACCCTTCGTCGTGCCCGCCGTCAGCTGCAGATGATTTTCCAGGATCCATTCGAATCCCTCAACTCCCGGCACACCGTGGGAGATATCCTTGCCGAACCGTTCATCATTCACCGGATCGGCAAACCTGCGGATCGAGCCGGCGCAGTGGCCGGCCTGCTTGAACGGGTCGGACTGGCAGCCGATGCCGCCAGCCGTTTCCCCCACGAATTTTCAGGCGGTCAGCGCCAACGCATCGGCATTGCCCGTGCCATCGCCCTCAATCCCAAACTGGTCGTTTGTGACGAACCGGTATCGGCCCTGGATGTCTCCATCCAGTCCCAGATTCTCAACCTGCTGCTGGCCCTTCAAAAAGACCTGGGTCTCAGCTACCTGTTCATTGCCCACGATCTTGCCGTTGTTAAACACGTCTCCGATCACATCGCGGTCATGTACCTGGGACGCATCGTGGAATATGCGTCCGCCGGGGCGTTGTATGAGATGCCCCTGCACCCCTATACCCAGGCACTGATTGCCGCCATCCCCGATCCTGATCCCCAAAAGAAAAATGTGCCGCCGCTGCTTTCCGGCGATGTCCCGTCTCCGATCAATCCGCCCCCGGGGTGTCATTTCCATCCCCGCTGCCCTTACGTTCAGGCGCGCTGCCGGACCGAATCGCCGCTGCTGGAACAATTCGGTCGACCTGCGTCCGGCCATTGGGTTGCCTGCCATTACGCCGGTTGTCTCGAGGGCGCAGCAGGTAGGCGATGATGTCGGCATCGTAATGCAAAGGTTATCGGCCACGATGATCACGGTGTCCGTCCTGCCGGAAGGCCCGCCGGGCAGCGGATCAGGTCAAGCCGCTCCAGGGGAGTGGCAAGGTCAACGATCACTGTCGAACCAGGCTGGGCCAGGGACTGCGGCTTCCCGTATCCGTCAACGATCCTTTCAACCCGATCCCGCCGCGTGGGACCATGGGGAGACAAAACATCCACCGCCTCTCCCGCAAAAAATTTATTTTTGACCTGCACAAGGGTGCCGCCGTCCGGATGGCGGCGGATGGCTTTGCCCACAAAGCGATAGCCGGGGGCGATGCGGTCATCCAGGTTGGCGGATGTCTGGTCCGGGTCGCCGAAGTAGAATCCAGTACAGTATCCCCGGTGGCTGATGGCTGACAGTTCCGTGATCCAACGATCCTGGACCCGGTAGTCGCTGGGGTCGTGTAGCCAGGCATCCAAAGCTTCCCGGTAAACCTTGACGACACCGGCCAGGTAGTGGATGCTTTTCATGCGCCCTTCTATTTTCAGCGAGCAGACTCCCGCTTCGATCATGCGGGGCAGATGCTCGATCATGCAAAGGTCCCGGGAATTGAAGAGATAGGCGCCCCGGGGATCCTCGGCGATGGGGAAGTACCGGCCGGGGCGGGTCTGCTCCATAACCGTGTAATGGAATCTGCAGGGCTGGCAGCACATGCCGCGATTGCTCCCCCTTTTTTTCATATAGCCGGACAGCAGGCAGCGGCCCGAGTAAGCAATACACATGGCGCCGTGTGCAAATGTCTCAACTGCGATTCCGCTTTCCGCCGCCATCTGGCGGATCTCTTCCAAGGTCAGTTCCCGAGCGGCGTTGACGCGGGCGGCGCCCAGGTCACGCCAGAAGCGGGCGGTGCCGGTGTTGGTGGTGTTGGCCTGGGTGCTCACGTGAAGGGGAACATGGGGCAACAGCCTGCGCGCCTGCATGAAGATGGCCGGATCGGCGACGATCAGGGCGTCCGGTTCCACAGACTGCAGGGCGGTCAGGTAGTCGGCAATGGCCTGTGCTTCGCCGTTCCTTGAGAATATGTTGACGGCCACGTACATCCGCACGCCGTTTTGGCGGGTAAAATGGCGGGCGGCCTGCATTTCCGGCAGTGAAAAATTTCCGGAAAAGTTTCTCAGACTGAAATCCCTGCCGGCCAGGTAGACGGCATCGGCGCCGTAATGGACGGCAATTTCAAGTTTTTCGGGTGTGCCGGCTGGCGCCAGCAGTTCAACTGTGTCTGCGTTGGCTTTCATTTACGGGCCTGCTGTCTGCCGCCACTGATCACGCAGGTGCGCCAAGGATGCGTCAAGGGCCGGCTGAGAATACACTTCCAAGGAAACTACACCCGAAAAGGTTCGTAAAATTGCGAGGACCTTGTCCATGTGCAGCTGCGAAAGACGGTTCAGGGGCAAATGGTCCCTGGCCTGGTCCACACCGTGCAGGTGAATAATGGTTATGCGTGGTTCCCACACTGCGAAAAAGTCGAAAAGATCGACGCCATGCACCATGAGGTGGCCCATATCCATGCACACGGACAGATCCAGCCCCGTGACGACGGGTGCCACCTGCGCGAATGGATAGTCCAGTGTTTCAACGGAGATCCGGCGGCTTTCAGGGAAGCGTCTCAAAATCTTTGCGAGGCTATCGGTCATCAATTCTTGCCAAGTGGATACCGGCACACGCTTGATGTCGTCCGGATTGCGGTTCAGGTGCAGCGTGAAGGTGGATGGCGCCAGCGGTCCACAGCGGTCAAGGATCTGCTGTAGCGCATCGGTGGAGCGCCGACGCTCCAATGGGTCCGGATGTCCCAGGAAAATATCGGCTGGAAGGTGAACGTTGTAGGTGATGTCCGCGGTGTCAGCCAGGTTTGCCAGTTCCCGAATCAGCCGGGTTGACGGGAGGCGCTTTGTCGGCCGGCTTTCAAAAAAGAGCAGTTGGATTTCGTCCACAAAACCTGCCAACAGCCGCACGTTGTCCGCGTAGCCGGCTGGATAAACAAATGAGGGGCAGGCCAGGACAAAGGGAAAAAGGTGCCTGCATGGGTGCTCCAGCGGCGCAAAGGGTATCCTTGATTTTTTCGGGTGGGTCATCGCGGGTCTACAATCCTGTCTGCTGGATAAGGATGGCTGCCGCTGCGACCACGTAGATGATCGTTGACGTGGCGAGCATCAATCGGCAGGCCTGCCGGATATGCACCGGTCGCGCTTCAGATAGCCCGCGGCCGATAACGGGTTTTCTTACCAGCCGGCCGTGGTATCGGTTGGGACCGCCCATCCAGAGCCCCAGGGCACCGGCAAAGGCAGCTTCAGGGAATCCGGCATTGGGACTGGGGTGGGCGCGTCCGTCTCGGCGGGCAATTTTCAGTACGGCCCGACCCCGGCCATTGATCAGGTGAGCGGCCAGAGCGATGACCGGCACGCTGAGGCGTGCGGGGATGAAATTGGCCGCATCGTCCATGCGGGCGGCGAAACGGCCGAACAGCAGATAGCGGTCGTTTTTGTAGCCGACCATGGAGTCCAGGGTGTTGACCATCTTGTAGGCCATGGCCAGAGGAGCGCCTCCGAGTACGGCAAAAAACAGTGGCGAGACAACCCCGTCCACCAGGTTTTCGGCCACGGTTTCCACGGTGGCCCGGGCTATCCCCGCTTGATCCAGCCGATCGACCTCCCGGCCTACGATCATCGACACGGCACGCCTGCCTGCTGAAAGACCCGATTCGGCCAGCGTGCTGCCCACGTTCATGGCGGCTTCGGCAAGGGACCGGGCTGAGATGCAGGTGTAGAGCATGAGCGTTTGCAGAATGATCGCGGCAAAGGGATGGACGGATGCGGCCAACCTGACCAGCAGCAGGCAGACCATCCACACAGTTGCAACCAGCAGCGCGGCCATGAATGCGCCGGAAGCCAGCGGACGCATGGGCAGCAGCCGGAACCGCGGCTCCAGGCGTTCGATGGCCTTGCCCATCCAGCGCACGGGATGGGGTAGCCACAGCGGATCCCCCAGCAGCATGTCCAGGGCAACGGCCAGGGTCAGGGCAAGTGCCAGGCCGTCAATTGGCATCGACGTTCCCCCGTCTGCGGTGATTGCGGATCAATTGTTCCAGCAGGCCCGCTGCCCGTCGGTTTTCCATTTCGCTCTTTAGGGAGATGCGGATAAAGGCGTCCGACAAACCGGTAAAATTGGTGCAGTCCCGGATCAGGATGCGGTGGTCGGCCATGTACCGCCATACCGTGGGCGCGTTCAACCCTTCGGGCAGCCGCATGAGAATGAAGGAGGTGGCCGAGGGGAAGCACCGGGTTCCATTCTTCTGGTGGAATACTTCTTCTATTCGTCTTTTCTCTATATCTAACATGTTCCGGGTGGAAGCAATAAGCCGTTCTACCAATTCGGATCGATCCATGAGCCACTGCACGGCCACCTGAGCCAGGCTGTTGACCGACCACGGCAGGGCCAGGGCAGCCAGTTGCGGCATCAGCGCGGCCGGGGCCTTGACAAAGCCGATGCGCAATCCGGGAATCCGGAAGACTTTGGACATGGAGTTGAGCACCATGACGTTGGGCAGATCCGTACCGATCATGGTGGCCTGTGCCGGCAGCGGCGCAAAGGGCAGGTAGGATTCGTCAATGACGAAGACCGTGCCGGGCAGGGACCGGCACAGGTCATGGATGTCGACACGTCGGGCAATGGCGCCGGTGGGATTGTTGGGATTGCAGATAAAGACCAGGTCAGCCCTCGCCGCCGCTTGGCCGATTGCCTGGATATCCGGTACAAAATCATCTGCCTCCCGGCAGATCAGATGGTCGCAGTGCACCCTATTCATCGCGCAGGCATCCCGGTAGTCCGAATAGGTGGGACCCACTACCAGTGCGTTTTTTGCTTCCAGGGCCCGGGGAATCCGGTAGATCAGTTCGGTGGTGCCGTTGCCCGCCACCACCTGCCCGGGATCGATGCCGTAAAATCGGGAAAAGGCCGCAACCGTCGTTCCGGCGTCCACTTCTGGCAGGGTCGCGACCGCCGCCAGGTTGGATTTGAGATGGTCAACCAGCTCGGGCATCGGGCCGAGGGGATTGACATTGGCGCTCATGTCGCTGATGTCCGACGGCCGGCAGCCAAGCCGGTGGGCCAGCTGGTAGATATTGCCCCCGTGACCGTTGATCATCGGCCGCCTCCCACACACAGCGCCAGAAAAAGGACCGCTTCGGTGATTTCGGTCATGGCACCGAGCAGGTCGCCGGTAATGCCGCCCAGTTTTCTGCGGTAAAGAAAGATGAGGGCGGTGGTCGCAGCGGCGAAAGACAGGTTCAGCAAGAGTCCGCGCCATCCCAGGAAAAGAGACAGGATGACCGGTACGGCAAGGAATTTAAAGTCCATCGGGGTCAAAGGGGTATCGAAAAAGCGGCTGCCGGTGCCTTCATCACCACGTGCATAGGGCAGAGAACGCATGCCGAAAATCATTGCCGAGCGGGCGTAAGCAGGAACGATCATGAGCGCCAAAAACCGGCTGTGGTTGATTGCGCCGACAGCGGCCATTTTGACAAGCAGTACGCAGACCACGGCCACCAGTGCCATGGCCCCCACCCGGCTGTCTTTCATGATGGCCAGGGTTTTTTCACGGCCGCGCTGGCCGTAGAGGCCGTCCGCCGCATCGGCCAGGCCGTCCAGGTGCAGGGCGCCGGTTACGGCAGCCAGAAAGATCACATCCAGCAGTGATGCCAGGCCAGGCGGCCACAGGGTCGACGCGATCAGGTCGAACAGGGATAGCGCCAGGCCGATGGCCAAGCCGGCCAGTGGAAAATTGATAATGATTGCTCTGGGGTCGAAGGGTCTCTGTTTCCCCAGCGGGATGGCGGTGATGAATTGGAGCGAGGCGATAAAACCGTTCATGGGGCCGTGCTCTGGAAAGGGGGTTTGATGGTCACGGGAATGCCGGCCACGGTCCAGACGACCCGGTTGCAGGCGGCGGCCATGGACTGGTTGGCCCAGCCGGCCAGATCCCGGTAATGTCTGGCCAGCCGGTTGTCCGGAACGATGCCGGCCCCCACCTCATTTGAGACCAGTATTATCGCGTGGGGGGCCGATTTTACAGCTTCTGCCAGACCACCGATGTAACGCCGAATCCGGTTAACGTCCTGGGTTTGCATAAGCAGGTTGCTCAGCCACAGGGTCAGGCAGTCGATCAGGATCACATCCGCCGACGGGCTGTGGGTCGCAATGGCGTCGGCCAGATCGACGGGGACTTCGAGGGTGTGCCAGGTGGGGCTGCGTTCATGTCGGTGCCGGTCCACCCGGGCCTGCATTTCGTCGTCGTGGGGTATGCACGTGGCCACGAACACCCGCTGCCGACCACCCATGCCTTCGGCAAGCTCAAGGGCATGGCTGCTTTTACCGCTGCGGCAGCCGCCGAGAACCAGTATTTTATCGGCGTTTTTCATGATTATTACCAGTCGGGAAGCCGTATCTCCTGTAAGCGGATTCAAAATCGAGCCATAACGGGCCTAAATTTACCTTCTCAACGGGCCCACCAGGGCGCTGATTCGCTGCATGTCCACATGGCGTTGGAAATGGTCGGCCAGCAGGGCATACTGCTTGATTTTAAACCCCAGGCCGCCGGTTATCGGAACATCAATACCGGGCAGCCCCACGGCGGTGAGCCAGCGGATGACCAACGCCGGCGTCTCAAAAAGGCCGTGTATATAGGTGCCCATGATGCGGCCGTTTTCGATCGTGCACCCCTCCTGATCGTCGACCCGATTGCCGTTTCTGCTTTGAACGGTCAATAGGAACCGTCCCCCTGTCAAATGGGTTTGGCCCATGTGTATCTCGTACCCGGTGCCCGGGATGCCGTCCCATGAAAAATGGCTGAGGGTGGTTGTTTTAGGGGCTTTGAGTATCGTTTCAACGGGGAGCAGGCCCAACCCGTCCGTGGTTCCCGGTTGACCCTCCAGGCCCTCGGGATCGTGGACCTGTTTGCCCATCATCTGATAGCCGCCGCAGATGCCGGTGATGTGTCCGCCGCCAGCTCTGAAATCCGCAAGCCGGGTTGCCCAGCCTGTCGATTTAAGCCACTGCAGGTCGTAGCGGGTGTTTTTGGAACCGGGCAGGAACACGGACGAAAATGCGGACAAGTCCTGGGGCGTTTCGACAAAGTGGACGGTCAGCCCCGTCAGCGCCATCAATGGGTCAAAATCGGTGAAATTGGAAATGTGCGGGATGCGGATCACCGCCACTGCCGGTTTGCCGTTGACGGCAGGTGTAACGCTCCTGGGTCCTTCGATGACCACTGAATCTTCGGGGTCGATACGGATGTGGTCATACCATGGCAGCACACCGAAAACCGGCAGTCCGGTTTTATCTTCGATCCACTGCACGCCATCCGTGAACAGGCGCCGGTCGCCGCGGAACCGGTTGATGATAAACCCGGCCACCCGGTCCTTGAAGCGCCGTGGAAGGCACTCCAGGGTACCCACCAGCTGGGCGAAGATTCCGCCGCGGTGAATGTCCCCCACCAGGATCACCGGCGCGTCGGCATAGTGCGCCATGGGGAAGTTGACGATGTCATGGGCCATGAGGTTCACTTCGGCACAGGAACCGGCGCCCTCCAACACCACCAGATCGTGTCTGGAACGCAGGCGGTCAAGGGCGGCCTCGGCGGTCTGAATCAGGTGCGCCTTTTTTCGATGGTAGTCCATGGCCGTCTGGTTGCCGATGGCTTGACCCAAAAGCACCACCTGCGAGCCCACGTCGCTGGTCGGCTTGAGCAGGATAGGGTTCATGTCCACATGGGGGGCGATCCCGGCGGCCTCGGCCTGAACAATCTGGGCCCGGCCCATCTCCAGCCCCTCCGGGGTGACGCCGGAGTTGTTGGACATATTCTGAGCCTTGTAAGGCGCCACCCGTAGACCCTGATCCGCGAAAATCCGGCACAGGGCTGCGGCAATGACGCTCTTGCCTACATCGGAGCCGGTGCCCAGCACGGCAAGGCAGGCGGCTTTGGGGGGATGGTCGGGTTTGTCGTTCATGTCAGTTGATAGGCCTGGGTGTTTGCAATTGGATCCTGGAATCCTTGGACGCTATTTCTCGATTCCGGTTCTGGCCGTGACACCGGCCTGGTAGTAGTGCTTGACGGCCTGCATCTCGGTTACCAGGTCGGCCCTGTCGATGACGCGCGCGTCTGCGCCCCGACCGGTGATCACCAGTTCCACATGGTCGGGTTTAAGCGACATGACGGCCAGGATTTCGTCGATCGGGAAAAGACCGCACATGGCCGCCACGTTGCCTTCCTCCATGATTACCACCTGGTATTTGCCGGAGGTCAGCGCCGCGCGAATCGCCTGGAGTCCCTTTTGGGCGGCGGCCACATCCGCCGTCGAGGGTTTGGCTTTGATGAATCGGCCCAGTCCGAACTGTTCCACGGTGATGCGATCAGCCAAGCACGCCAGGGCCTTGATCTCGCTGTAGTCTCCGGATTTGATAAACTGGGCGATGTAGACATTGAGCCCGGCGCCGGCGGCCCGCAAAGCCAGCCCCAGCGCGGCCGTGGTCTTACCTTTGCCGTCTCCGGTATAAACCTGGGTAAATCCCTTTTTGAATGCCATCAATTGCTTCCCGTGCCGATGGGAATAAATGACCCCGGAATGGCTTTTTGGAATAAACAGCCGAAAATCAACATTGCTGCCCGGCGATGTCGTACTTTTTTGCGTATCCCCGCGGGGTAATCATGAATCCGTCGTAATTGAAGGTGGTGGAATTGCCAACGAACACGGTGGTCTGCATATCCACATGCGCACGGTCCAGCGCTTCCAGTGTGGTCAGCGTCACCCGCTGGTTGTCCCGCATGGCGCCGGTGACGACACCCACCGGTGTCGCCGGATCACGGTGCCTGAGGATGATCTCCTGGGCGTGGGTCAGGTGGTCGGTCCGGCGCCGGCTCTTGGGATTGTAAATCACAATCACAAAATCGGCCCTGGCCGCCGCCTCCACCCGTTTCTCGATCGTCTCCCAGGGCGTGAGCAGATCGCTCAGGGAGATGGCGGCGAAGTCATGGGTCAAGGGAGCCCCCAGAAGCGACGCGCCGGAGCACAGGGCGGGAATGCCGGGTACCACCTCGATAAAAAGACGGTCCTCGTCTTCGGGCCGGTCGGAACCGCCGATGGCGATGGATCGCCGGCGGCACATCTCAAGCACCAGCCCGGCCATGGCGTAGACTCCCGGATCCCCGCTGGAAACCACGGCGCAGGCGGTTCCCGCCAGAGCCAGATCCAGCGCCGCCGATACGCGGTCGACCTCTTTTTGCATGCTGGTACTGACGATCTGCTTTCCCGAAATCAGCGGCCGGATCAGGTCGATGTATGTGGTATAGCCGGCCACGGCATCGACGGTCGCCAGCACCCGGATGGCGTGCTGGCTCAGGTGCTGCGGTGCACCGGGTCCGATGCCAACGATATATAACCGTCTGCGGCTACCGCCACGGTGACGTTGGCCGTCTTCTGTTTGGGAACGATCAGGCGACCCCGGTTTGTCGCCAGCAAGGCTGCCGCTTCGCATACGCTTTTGACTCCTATGTGTTTCTCGACCAGGGTCGATGGGGTAGGCACCTGCACCACCGCCTTGAGCCGGTCACGGGAAAATAGCATCACCTTCAGATTCAGGGACTGTGCCAAGTTCAGCAGTCCGGGTTCATCGGCCTTTAAATCCACCGTGGCCAGGGCGCGCAGGCTGGAGGCGGCCAGTTTGTTGACAGCGACCGTCTCCAACAACAGGCTGCGCATCTCATCAACGCTGGTGCCTCGGTTGCATCCCATTCCCGCCACCAATGATCCGGGTCGCAATACCAGCACATGGGGGGGCAGGTCAAGGCGGATGTGATCCACAAATACCCCGGCAGCGTTATCGTCAAAGGCATTGGTGGCAGCCTGAAGGGTCTGGCTTGCCGGCAAGTGGTAGGCCAGCTTTTCATAGGGATCGTGGACAACGATCGGACCGCCGGTGAGCAGGGCCATGTTGACTGCCTTGATGGCAGCCGAGTTTTCGATAGTCAGTCCGTTTTCCAAGGCGATGACATCGATGGCCGGTACCCGGTTGACATCGGTGGCAGTGGTGATCACCGGCAGGCCGCCGGTGATCCGGGCGACCTCCATGGCCAGCGCGTTGGCACCGCCTAAATGACCGGAAACGAGGCTGACGGCGAACCGGCCGGCCTCGTCGCAGACCACCACGGCAGGGTCGGTGGTCTTGTGGGCCAGGTGCATGGCGATGCAGCGGACCACTATGCCGGTGGCCATGATGAAGATGTGGCTGGAAAAACCGCCGAAATGCCGGTCGATCGCATCTTTCAGCCGGGAAAATCGGATGGTGCCATCGATGGCCGTATCCAGCTTTGCCGACAGGAAGCGGGTGCTGCCAGACATTTGCCGGGCGATGGACCGGGCCAGTCGGGCGCCATTGGGGGTCAGCGCCCAGATGGCGGTACCTGCACGGGGGGCCGACTTCACTGTTCGTCCTCCGCCTCCCGGCATCCGTGGGTGAAGTGCCGATCGTAGAGCCTGGATTGGTGTTTGAGGTTATCCAGGCTTACATCCAGCACGCGTCCGACGACCACCAGGGCGGTATGGGTGATTTTTTCTCTGCGGACGGTTGCAGCCAGCTCCCCGGTCGTGGTCCAGTGAATTCTCTGATCGGGCTGGCTGGCCCGGTAAACCACCGCACAGGCGCTTTCAGGGCCGTAGGCCTGGGAGAGCGTCTGCGTCATTTCGTCCACCAGAGAGATGCTCAGGTAGATGGCCATGGTGGCCCGGTGGGCGGCCAGCGACTCCAGGGATTCGGATTCCGGCACCGGCGTCCGGCCGGCCATGCGGGTCAGAATCAGCGTCTGGGAAACTTCGGGCAGGGTGTACTCGATCCCCAGGGCCGCGGCGGCGGCAAAGGCGGCAGTGACACCGGGGATCACCGTGTAAGGAATGCTGCGGTGTGATAGTTCGGCCATTTGTTCGAATATGGCTCCGTAGAGAGAAGGGTCGCCGGTATGCAGGCGAACCACCTTTTTGCCCGCATGCCAGGCGTCGGTCATGGCCGCGACCATCTCTTCCAGGTGCAGGCCGGCGCTGTTCAGATGTCGGCAGGTTGGAGACGTCCATTTAAGCACTGCCTCGGGCACCAGTGATCCGGCGTAAACCACCAGTTCGGCCGTAGCCAAGGCCTGCTGACCCTTGACCGTGATCAGGTCCGGATCCCCGGGGCCGGCGCCGCAGAAGACCACGGGGTTCGAGGTGGGTGATACCGGATCAGGGGAAGGGGATGGGTGCGTCACGATGGATGCTCTCTTTTTTGCTGGTGGCTTGTCCGGTGAGGCTGCCGGTGATTATCCAGACTGGGTTGGCTGCCTCCAGGCGATGGCTGAAGGGCATGGCTCTGGCCCGGCTCACCTGGATCTGAACCATGTCCATATCAAAACCCAGATCTTTCAGGGTTTGGCTGGCCGCTGCCAGATTGTCGATCAGGACGGTGTTGATCACGATGATACCGCCGGGTTTCAGGCGCCTGGCGGCCGTGCCGATGATGTCGGTCAGGGTCGGCCCCCCGCCGCCGATGAACACCCGGTCCGGATCGGGAAGGTCGGCCAGTCCATCGGGCAGACGGGCATGGATTATCTGCATGTTGCCGATGCCGAAGCGTGACCGGTTTGCATGGATCTGTCTGATCCGTGACGCCTTCTGTTCCACCGTAAAGATCGCTCCCCGGGTGATCGACTGTCCCGCTTCGATGGAGATCGACCCGCTGCCGGCGCCCAGATCCCAGAAGACGGCGCGGTCGAACAAGCGCAACCGGGAAAGGCTTACGGCGCGCACTTCGGCCTTGGTGATCAACCCTTTTTCATGGGTGAACCAATGGTCGGGCATGCCGGGAAACAGCGCTGGCCGGACCTGGCGTCCGGGGTCGGGTTTCAGGATCACCAGGTTGAGGTCCGAAAAGGTCATGGACTTTGCCTGGTCCGGTGGGATCCGGGCCACCTTTTCGTCTGGTGTGCCCAGGTTTTCAAGCACCCACATGCTCACATCCGCCATGGAATTGTCGATCAACGCTGCCGCCAGCCATGCCGGACCGTGGGCCGGGTCGGTGTAGACCGCCACCGTATCACCGACGGCCAGGTGGTGCAGCAGTTCGCCGGTATGGTTGCGGCCATGCAGGCTCACGACGCGAACGTCTTGCCAGGGTTCGCCCAGGTGGGCGAAGCCGGCGGCCACGGCGGACACGTTGGGCAAGATTCGTACATTGCCGACCCCCAGGCGGCGCACCAGATAAGCGCCGATGCCAAAAAACAGAGGATCGCCGGAGGTGAGCACCACGATGGTGTTATCGGGCATCTTTGCCTGAAGAAAATCGCCCAATCCGTTAAGATCCCTGTCGACAACCCGCCGCTGGCAGGCCAGATCACCGAAATAGCCGAGCAGCCGTTTGGCACCCACAAGAATATCGGCGGCCTCGATGAGCGACCGTTGCCGGGATGTCAGGTCCTCCGGCGAGACCCCCATGCCGATGATGGTTACGGGAGGTGCCACTGATTTATCCTTCAATGCCAAATTCAAGCTTCCGTCTTCTGTCATCAGGTGTCTGCGTCGCCACCCTAGCCGCAATCCGGCTGTGTGTCAACCGCTGTGGTGCCGTCGTAATCAAAAATCACGCAGCGCACGCGGATCCGATTGTCCGAAAACCCCTCGGCGCAGCGGCGGGTTTCATCGGCCACGCGTGCGATTACTGCCGGTGCGGCTTCCTTGAGCGGATTGAAGGCGTGCCGGGCGGTGTTCGCGGCGGCAATCCGGGCGGCCAGATCTGCGTTGCCAGTATGCTCCAGGGTCCAGCGGGCGAGGGCAGCCAGGGTCAGTTCGGATTTGGCTGCGTGGGTGTGGGGGATGTTTTGGGCCATTTTTACCGCCTTGCCGAAAAAGACGGCCAGGGTTGCCGAAGAAAACCCGCGTGCGGCGGCGGCAGCCAAGGCTGTCTGGAAGAAATCACCAATCTGAATGAACGCCTCTTCGGCGTATGCCGGCCAGCGGTTCTGGGCAAAGCGTTCGCTGCGTCTGCCGGTGGTAAGCACCAACCGGGTCAGTTTGGCGGCCCGGGCCACGTCCATGGCTTTTTCGATGGTGGCCGCATAGGCGTCGTGGGACATGGGACGGACGATGCCTGTGGTTCCCAGGATGGACAGGCCGCCGAGGATACCCAGGCGGGCGTTGAGGGTGTTTTTGGCCAGCAGCTCCCCTTGAGGGACGAATACCTCGACGTGAATGCCGGCATCGGTGGGGTCGGTGTCAAGCACCGCATTGATGCTGTTGGTGATCATGTCGACAGGTCCTGACGTGATGGCCGCACTGCCCGGCGGGATATCGAGGCCGGGCTTGGTCACCACACCGACCCCGATGCCGCCGGTAATGCGGATGCGGTGCATGGCCGATCGCGGTTCCAGGGTTACCATGGCACCGATTTCGGCGCCATGGGTGACGTCCGGGTCATCCCCGGCATCCTTGATGACCGTGCAGCGCGCCTTGCCGGGTGCCACCAGCCGGCACTGATGAACGGCGATCCTTCTGGTTTCACCGGTCAGGAAAGTGATCTCCACCTGCGCCGGAACCCGCTTGTTCAGCAGCAACTGGAGGGCCGCCCTGGCCGCTGCGGCGGCTGCCGCACCGGTTGTAAATCCGGATCTGAGGGTTCCCGCCTTGCGTTTCAAGGTTTTTTTTTCCTCAGCTGGTACTTTCTTACCGCTGCGTTGTGTTCCTTGATGGTGGTGGAAAACTGGTGGGTCCCGTCTTTTTTGGAGACGAAATAAAGAAAGTCGGTTTGGGCGGGGAACAGGGCCGCTTCAAGGGCCAGGGCACCCGGACTGGCGATGGGGCCTGGGGGCAGCCCTTTGATCTTATAGGTGTTATAAGGGGTGTAGGCTTCCAGGTGCTGCCGTTTGATATTGCCGTCAAAGACAGGGATGCCGTAGATGACCGTGGGGTCGGTCTCCAGGCGCATGCCTTTTTTCAGCCGGTTGTGAAAGACCGATGCAATCAGCGGCCGCTCTTCGGGGGCGCCGGTCTCTTTTTCGATGATGGAGGCCAGCGTGACAATGTCGTGAACGGTCATTCCCAGGGACTTTGCCCGTTGCTCCCAGGCGGGCTTGAATGCGGCTTTGAACTGTTTGACCATCGTGGCGATGATGGTCGGGCTGTCCAGTCCGCGCGGGAAGTAGTAGGTGTCCGGAAACAGATACCCTTCCAGGCTATCGGCCTCGATGCCCAATCCTTTGGCTGTCTCCGTATTGCGGGCGGAATCGAGAAAGGCCTTCTCCGATTCCAAGCCGGCGGCAGAGACGGCGGCGGCAATCTGAGCCAGGTTATACCCCTCTGGAATGGTTAGCCGGTAAAGGTGGACCCTGCCTTCAACCATCTGTTTTAAGATCTCTCGGGGCGTCATGGTGGTGGCCAGAAAGTACTCGCCAGCCTTGAGCAGTTTTTCTTTCTTCTCCAGTTTGGCCAGTACGGTGAATCGCAGGGCATCTGAAACCAGACCCTCCTCCTGAAGGGCGTTGGCAGTCCTCTTGAGCCCCTGGCCGGAGGAGACGGTGAACAGCTTCTCCATCCCCGGCGTCCCCGCGGACCGATCCGCCCAGGCAATGAGATGCATGTACAGCAGACCGCTGGTGCAGATGCCCACAAAAAGCATTGCAAACAGGGAAAGAACCAGTTTTTTAACCATTCCCAGACGCTTTCAAAATCCAGTGTGTTAATAAGAGCCCACCATAAGACATGCCATCGACGCTTGTCAAAGGGGTTTATTTTTCCAGTGAGGGACGGTATAGATAAAGGCGAACCGGATACTCACAGGAGGCATCGGCCATGGCCGTACGTCGGAATGACATGGATCGTTACCACGGGTTTGAACAAGGCCCCATCCGACCGCCCAGCGAGGCCGGCAGCTTGCTGGTCCGGGTGACCCGCAACTGCCCCTGGAACCGCTGCGCCTTCTGTCCGGTATATAAAGGGGCGCCCTTTTCCGTTCGCCCCGAAACCCACGTTATCACTGATATCGATGCGCTCCACCGGCATGTGCAGACGCTGAAACGCCTTGCCGACCCGTCCGGGCAGATTCTCCGCCAGCCGATCAATGAACAGATGCGGGACCTTGGGCCCGAAGACCAGCAGTCCTTTGGTGCCGCACTCAACTGGTACGCCGGCGGAATGACTTCCATTTTTCTGCAGGACGCCAACAGCCTGGTGGTCAAACCCGACGCACTGATCCGGATCCTCAATCATCTCCGGTCCCGCTTCCCCTGGGTTGCGCGCATCACCTCCTACGCCCGTTCACATACCATCGCCCGCATCAGTGATGACAACCTGAGGCAGATGCGTGCGGCCGGGTTGAACCGCATCCACATCGGGCTGGAGTCCGGTTCTGATGCAGTGCTCAAGATGGTTAGAAAAGGGGTGGACAAGCAAACCCAGATCAAGGCCGGAGAAAAGGTTAAAAAGGCCGGCATGGAACTGTCCGAGTATGTAATGCCGGGCCTGGGGGGCAGGGACCTGTCCGAAAACCACGCGACGGAAACCGCCGATGCATTGAACCGGATCAACCCGGATTTCATCCGTTTGCGCACATTGGCCATCCCCGCAGGGATTCCACTGGCTGAGGAGCACCGCAAGGGGCGATTCGTCAAGCTGAACGATGTCGAGGTGATCCGCGAAATCCGGTTGTTCATCGAAAGCCTGGCGGGTATCACCAGCATGATCGTCAGCGATCACATTCTTAACCTGTTTGAAGAGGTCCAGGGTCGGCTTCCTGATGCCAAAGCTGATATCCTCGCGGCTCTGGACCGGTTTCTGGCGCTGTCACCCCATGATCAGTGCCGTTTCCAGGTGGGTCGGCGGCTGGGCATTTTTACCCGCCTGGCCGACATGAACAGCCCCAAGCGGCGCGCCAAGGCGGATGCCTTTTGCGCACAGCACGGCATTACGCCGGACAATGTGGATGCCATAATAGACCAAATGATGATGCGGTTTATTTAATATGGGGCTTAAACACAGCTTCAGGGCTGCCCGAAGGAAAATCGACGCGCTGGATGGAAATGAGCGCACCACCCTACTGGCTATCTGCCGTGACATCCGGCATGCCCAGCATGCCCTGACCCAAAAAGCGGCCCCCCTGTTGGCGAGCTGCATGGGTAAATGCCGGGGCTTGTGCTGCCGCAACATCCTTCCCGCCGACATCGTCACCGAATGGGATCTGCTCTACATCCTCGCCATGGCGCCGGAGATTGAAGATGCCATGGCGGTCTGCCTCACCAGGGAAGGCTTTTTTCCCGCAGACTGTATTTTTCTCGAAAACGGCACCGGACCCTGCCTCTTTCCCGACACCCTGCGCCCGGAGCGCTGCATCATCTCCTTTTGCCGCGTGGAGCCTTGCATAGAAAAGGAGATTGGCCGGGTGATGAGCGGATTCAGCCGGCTGATCCGGTTCTTCATGTTCAGGCCGCTTCGTCGTCTCCAGAGATGGCTGCTGCAATTAAACCCCACCGGTCGCTGCATCCACCGGTAATAACCCTGCTGCATATTTCATTAAAGACTTTTTAGCCACGGTCGATACATGCCTAGGACGGTGTCTTTCCAGTTGGCCCGGCTGTGTCCTTTTGGATCAGTATCCATCAATATCGCTCAAGGGTATGGGGTTTGCAAACATGTTCAAGAATCTGCCATTGCTCGTGAAACAGATGATCTATTTTTCATGCATCACCATGATTCTGGTGGTGGTCGGTTTGGTGGGACTATTCGGCATGCGCAACGTGGGCACCAAACTGCAGGCAGCCACCGAATCGGGGCCGCTGATCTATGCCGCCATGGAGATGAAAATGGCCGTGGCCAACGATCTGCAGTTGTTCAAAAGCCTGGAGGCGGCGCAATGGCCGGACGAGGTCGAGGCCACCTGGCGTGAGCACGAGAAGATTGCAGGCGATTTCACCACTTTGGGGAAGGCCATTTTAAATGGCGGCGAGACGAAAACCGGCATCATCGAAGCGACCAAGGATCAACACCTGCGGCAGGTCCTGGCCGATGCCCTTCGTTTTTACGAGGCCTCTTTTCATGCCAAATTCAAAATCCTGGCGGATCTGATTACCAGTAAGATTTCGGCCGAGCCTTACGATTATGCACAGTTGGAGCAGTTGGGCGCCGAGGCCAGCCAGATCGGAGAAACGATCATCGCCAGACTCAAAGACGTGGAAACGGGGGTTCAAGGTTCTATCGAATCCGTGAATGCAGAGGCCCGTCAGGCCATGACCAGGGCCAAGACATCCATGCTGATCGGCATCGCCGCGGGGGTTATGCTGGCTTTACTGCTGGGATTTGTCAGCACCCGCAATATTACCCGTCCCATCAAACAGGTGGTCAGGCTGGCGCAACAGATGTCCGAAGGTGATTTTACCCACAATTTAACCCTTGATCAAAACGATGAAATTGGGTTGTTGGTGGCTTCCCTGAACCGCCTGGTCGTTCGAATGGAAGGCATGCTGCGGCGGGTGGTCAACAGTGTGGACACCCTGCGCTTTTCAGCGGGAGAAATGACCCGCATATCCGATCAAATGGCTCGGGGTGCAGACCTGACCGCAGGAAGATCCAATACGGTGGCAACGGCTGCCGAAGAGATGAGTGCCAGCATGAGCAGTGTATCCGCGGCCAGCGAAGAAGCCACCACCAACGTTTCCATGGTGGCGGAAGCCGTGGCTGGCACCATGGAAACCATCCAAGCGATCGCCCGCCATTCGGAAAAGGCCCGAACGATCGCCGACGGTGCGGTGGTCCAGGCGGATCAGGCATCGGCGAAAATGAATGCCTTGGGAAGTGCCGCCGATGCCATCGGCAGGGTGACTGAAGTGATTACGGCAATTTCCGAACAGACCAACCTGTTGGCACTCAACGCCACCATCGAGGCAGCCCGCGCCGGCGAGGCGGGTAAGGGCTTTGCGGTCGTGGCCAATGAAATCAAAGAGTTGGCGCGCCAGACGGCCCAGGCCACCCATGAGATCAAAGCCAAGATTGAAGGCATCCAGCATTCAACTGGTGAAACCGCTGGAGAAATACAGCAGATTTCCGAGGTGATCAACCAGGTGAACGCCATCGTCGCTACCATCGCCACATCCGTGGACAGTCAACTGGCAACCACCCGGGAGGTGGCCGGCAATGTGCGCGAGGCCTCTTTGGGATTCGGGGAAATCAATGCGAACGTGGCCCAGTGCTCTCAGGTCACCGGACAGATTTCAGCGGACATTGCCGATGTGAAATCGTCGGCGGATGAATTGACCCAGACCAGCATGGCGGTGGCATTTAATGTTAAGGAGCTTTCCCAGCTCGCCGAAAAGCTCCACGATGTGGTGGCCCATTTTCAGGTCGACCCGCCAAAATTCGACATCGCCGAGGTTAAAAAGGCCCATATGGTCTGGTATGATCGGCTCACTGCGGCAATCAAAGGAGAATTAGACATTTCTCCGGCGGAGGTTCCCGATTGTAAAAGCTGCAATTTAGGACACTGGTACCACAGCGAGGCAGGACAAGCATTGGCCGATCTGCCTGGATTTGCCGAAGCCGGCAGGCACCACGAGGACCTTCACCGCCTGGCTCGTGAAATTGTCGGCCTGGTGAACCAGGGCGAACGCGACAAGGCCAACCAACGCATGACCGCTTTCAACGATGCCCGGACCGGGCTGTTCAATGGGTTGGATACCCTGTATTGCGCGTGACCCAGGCTCCCTTCCGATGGGGACGAACCATCGGGTTAAGTAGGATTTTTTGATTCGGCGTCAGCGCTGCGGCTTCTGCAGACCCGAATGTAACTCTGGCGCCTTGTCCTGTTAACCGTTCCCGATCAGAGCCGGATTTCTTGGCCGAACCGCTGCGGTCCCACGATGAACTTGGTCGTAACCAGAGATCCAAGAATCGTTCCGAGGACGCCTGGGGCCATGACGTTTTGACCGGCCAGGTAGAGCCCTTTGACGTTGGCGCGATTCAGCAGGGCGGCCGACAGCATCTGGTCGTCGGAGCGCATCACCCCGTAGGCCGAGCCGTTGGGGCTGTTGACCCAATCCCGGATGGTCAGTGGGGTATAGGTGTCGATTACGTCGAGTCCATTCAACGGGCCGGTGACGGGTTCGACTGCTTTGATGAGGCGGTTTGCCAAGGCCGATTTCGCGGCGTTGTAGTCGTCTCCCCTGTGCCCGGTGCGGGTGTTTTCCCATGGCTTCCAGAGCTCGTCGTACCCCCGGGTGATGAGCGACAGCAGCAGGTATTCAGGGCGGCTGCTGGAACGCAGCTGGGTGAAGATCACGTCGTCGATCGATCCGGCAGTATCGGTTTTCATGGAGAAGACGTTGTAGGGCAGGGGCACGTGCGCGTCGGCCGGCACGATGGCATTGACGGCAAACATGCCGCCGGTGTTCACCAGTCCGGCAATTCTGCGCCCATAGGACGGTTTGACATGCTTGGGTCCTAGAAGGTCGACCACCACGCTGGGGTGCACGGCAGCAACCACCACAGGGGCGTCATACCGGGTCCCGTTTTTCAGGGTTAGGCCTGTTGCCCGGCCCTCGCGAACGTTGATGCTGCGAACGGCCTGTCCGCAAAGGACGGTTCCGCCCAGGTCGATGAGTCGTTGGACCAGCACTTCGGCCATGCGGGTCCCGTGGCACTTCAGGCGCCAAGCAGAAACCAGATAGCTGGCCAGGGTCATGGTGTGGTAGAACTGGGGACACCGACGCGGCGGTACGCCAAACCACACACAGGGAACGCTCAACACACTTTTAAGGCCCGGCGAACACCCCATGCGGTCCAGCAGACACCACAGCGGATCGTGCCTATCGATCAGGTTGTCCGCAGACGGGGTATTAAAAATGAATTCAAGGCGGTCCAGCTCACGGGCACTTTGACGCACCAATGCCATGAACCTGTCGATTGGATCCTGCTCTTTGGGAAAGGCCTCCTTCAGGCCGGCTTCGTAGGCATCCAGGCCGACGGGTACATCAAATTGCCGGGATCCGGAGGCGGCATCGGTGAAAAGATAGCGATCCACCGGCGAATTCGCCCCCATACGCTGCAGGGGTAGGTTTTCGGTAATGCCCAGATAATCAAACAGTCGTCGAAGCACCTGCCCCTGGTCCAGTGCACCCAAGTAATGCAATCCCATATTGCAATGAATGCCGCGGCGGACGTAGCTTCGAAGCATGCCGCCGGGCTGGCGGTTTTTTTCGACAACCGTTACCGAAAAGCCGAGTCCGGCAAGAATAATGCCCATGCTCAGGCCGCCGACACCCGATCCGACAATCAGCGCTTTTTCATTTTGAAATGAATGGTGACGCATCTGGTTTTCCTCTTCCGGCAATACCGGAAACCTATGGTGCAACTGCTTTTACAACTTATTCATGCATCACGTTGCGATCCACCGGGTGATGTACAGAAAATCCCATTACCGGACGGTCGATGAGCGTTGCCAGAGGCAGAATCTTGAGGTGCTTCTCTTGAATGCCGGATAAAATCCGCTCGACTTCCACCAGCCAGTGTCGGGCCTTCTCTTCGTCTCGAGGCCAGATGTCATGCAGCATGATAATATCGCCTGATCGAAGACTTTTGAGTATTTTTTGGGACAGCTTCGACACCTGCCGGTTGCCTCTGTCTCCCGCCCGCCGGTTGAAATTGACGGCGTACATGCCCAGTCGATCGAGAATGTCTCCAAGTTTTGGATTGGTCACCCCCACGGGCGGCCTGAAGGTGCGGGGCACGACGCCGAGGCGATTTAGCACGCGTTGGGTTTTGACGATCTCTGCATTCAGCGCCGCGCCGCCCTTAAGCATGATGAAGTTGTCATGGCTGTAGGAGTGGTTTCCGATGGTATGGCCCAAGGATAGCATCGAGCGGATCAGGTCGGGATATTGCTCGGCCCGGCAGCCGTTTACATAGAAGGTGGCCCTGGCATCATATTTGGCAAGCAATTTAAGCAATTGGGGTGTTGAGGCCGGATTGGGTCCATCGTCAAAGGTGAGCGCGACTGCGCATTTCTCCGGCAAGCCGCGACTGACAACCGGCAGGAAAAGACTGCACGCCGGCATCAATGGTGCGGCAACGCATACCATGATAAACATCAGCAGGGGCAGCGCAGCCAAAAGCGGGCTGAAGATGGCCGTCAAAAGGGCCAGGCATATGGCGCTGAGGCCGATGCGTGCGGCTGGAGAAAGGCTTCTCAGACGGTGCATCCCAGGGATCAGCCGGCGTGGTATCATCGGATTGCGCCCAGAAAGAGCAATGCCGCGGCAAGCACATGGGCGCTGATGACCACAATTTTGTTGCGGTGATAAAATTCATTTCTTTTCTGTATGGCGCGCAGGCCGCCGCAGAACCGGCGCAAGCGATCGAGGGCCAGATAGCGGTCGTTGTCCGATCGTGAACTGCTTTGGAAGGCTATGGAAGGGTAAAGGGCATAGGTTTGCCTGTCCTTGAGATCCTTGAGGAAATCGTCGTAGGCCACCGACTGCCAGGGATGCCGAACGAGGAACTCAGCAAAGCGTCGGTGAATCAGACAGGCGTGGGTCAAACTCCGAAAGCCGACCTGCAGGATCGACGAATAGGCGGTGCATCTGCTGTATAGGACCATGCAGCCCAGAAGCAGCATGTGCCAGCGGTCGTGGGTGTGGATAAAGTCCATACAGCGGGTCAGAATTTCAGGCGTGACGCGGTCAAAGACGACGTCGTCTTCAAATATGAGAATCCGCTCGGCTCCCGCTGCCAGACCCCTTTTCAAGCACAGAAGGTGGGATTCATAGATCCCCTGCTCACAGTTTGCGGGATGCTTGTCCACAAGGAGGAACTCAACCCGTTCGGCCAGGCCCACCCTGGCGAACTGGGCCCGGGCTTGCGCTTGCCGATCGGTCCTGTTGATCAGTGAAATGCAGTATATTTTATCAACGCCATTCCAGGTCGCTTGCATTATCATTCCTAAGCACATATATGGAAAAAAGTGCCGGGCCGGTCATCAGCGGAACTCTTTGTGTACATGGCGGCATCAAAAAATTCAACCTGATTTGACGGGGTCGTTCAGCCATGCGCAAACGCCTGGTCAAGGTGATGGCGCCGTCCGCAGGCCTTTAACCAGCCATTGAAGAGAACGCCAACCTCAAGAGTCGAACAAGGTGTCGCGTGTGAGAATCGTTCTGGTGCACCCCGCCGGATCCAACTGGCTGCCCGGCAAAAAAGATTTTGCCGCCGTGGCCAATCGAATGGCGCCCCTTGGCCTGCTTTCCATTGCCGCCTTCCTTGAAAAGGAAGGGCACGATGTGGCCGTCATCGACTGCCTGGGCCCCCAGGCCGTGTCCGGCACCCAGGCCACTGTCAACCAGATCCTGAGCCATGACCCGGACCTGGTGGGTTTTTCGGCTACAACCTCCGGTTTCCTGGATGCCTATGACCTGGCTGCCGGCATCAAGGCGGTTCGGCCGCAAATCGGCACCATTTTCGGGGGGGTTCATATTTCAGCACTGGGCGGCGTGTTGCTCGAGCAGTTTGAGGATGTCGATTATCTGGCCATGGGTGAAGGCGAGATCACCATGGGCCGGCTCGCCTCAGGCCAAAACCTGAGGGACATCAGCGGTCTGGTGTGGCGGCACGACAACCAGGTGGTCACCAATCCGCGGCGGGATCATATCCGCAACCTGGATGATCTTCCCTTTCCGGCCTATGAAAAGCTCGCGGGATTTCCAAAGGGGTATCGTCTGCCCCTGTTCAGTTACACCATGACACCCGGGGCCACCATGGTTACCAGCCGGGGCTGCACGTTCCAGTGCGCCTATTGCGACCGTTCGGTCTTCAACCAGGGGTATCGGTATAATTCGGCCGCATATATCTATGATCATATGCACTATTTAAGATCGCGGTTCGGTATCCGCCATCTGAACATCTATGACGACCTGTTCACCCTGAACCGCAGGCGGATTGCCCGCCTCTGCGAGCTTTTGATGAGAAAACCCCTGGGGATCCAGTTTAATTGTGCTGTCCGGGTGGGCCACGCCGATGATGACCTGCTGCGCATGCTCCACCAGGCCGGGTGCCTGATGGTCTCTGTGGGCATCGAATCGGGGGATCCGGATCTGCTGGAAGTCCACAAGCCGGGGGTCTATCTGGATGGGGTTCGGGATACGGTCCATCGGATCAAGTCGGCCGGTTTGAGAGTCAAGGGGCTGTTCATGATGGGGCTTCCGGGAGAGACGCCGGCCTCCATTCAGAAAACCAGCGACTTTGTGATGTCGCTGGGCCTCGATGATATGAACATGTCGAAATTCACGCCCTTTCACGGCGCACCGGTATGGAAAACCATATGTGATGAAGGTACGCTTGAGGAGAATTGGCGATTGATGAACTGCCTGAACTTCGTCTTTATCCCCAAGGGCATCGCATCGAAAGCGGCCCTGGATCAGCTTTATAACACCCATGTCAAACGGTTCTATTCCGACAAGGCATGGCGCAGGACGTTTGTCAAGCGCCTCTGGCAGCACCGCCGAAGCCTGGGGTATCTGTTGGCCCATCTGCCTGGTTTTCTCAATGCCATGCGGACCTTTGAACCCACAAAAGACGCATGAATTTCCATGGGCTTGGTTGACATGATTCCGTCTTGTGCGGTTTGACCCGAACCCATACGCGCGACCCGGATGTCTGCGTTACAAGGTGGTTTGGGGATCCAGCCAGACGTAACGATAACCATCCAGGTCCAGAGGGGCGCCCGGCGCCAGGCGACGTCCGGAAACTAGATCGGCCGCCCCGTTTCCGAACCCGATTTCTTTTAACAGCTCAACGGGCATAAGCTGCGGGTTGTCTGAGAAATTGTTCACGATGAGTACCCGCCGTGCGTGATGTTGGCGGGCATAGGCAAACAGGTGGGGATTGCCCGCGTCAACAACCTGCATGCCGCCGTTGTAAAGTGCAGCCAACGTTTTACGAATTCCGATCAGTTTTACCAATTCATTGTAGAAACGCCATTCCAGGGTGTCCGCATCGGTTAGATCATCGCGGGCCTCCCATCTGCGCTTGGACCGGTGCACCCAGCGACTGTCACCGGCCTTTGCCGGATCGGACAGGTAGGTATAGTCGTTCAGCGCACCCCACTCGTCGCCCAAATAGATCAGCGGTATCCCTCCTGCGCTGAGCATGATGCTGCGCAACAGATTGATCCGTCGCACGGCGTATTCAATGAGCCGTTGATCCGCCTGTTCCAGTGCCTGCTCCAGGCCGGCCAAAGAGGCCAATGTCCCCGATATCCGCAAATCTCCGGTATCCGGATTGAATTGAAAAGATATCCCTCGGGCAAATGAATTTTCATACCGGCCGGTATAAAAGGAGTTTAGAAATTGTCGATGACCGACCGGGTCGATGCCGACGCTGCGGGCATCGCTATCGTCAAATGTCCAGCCGATATCATCGTGGCAGCGAAGGTAATTGACCCACGCGCAGCCCTGGGGCAGGCGGCTGCGGTGGCGCATGACATGCGCCAGCAGTTTGACCTCTCGGGTGGCCAGGGCCTCCCACAGCAGTGCCATCAATGTCGGATTATAGGAAAGTCGGCATTCGTTTTGACCAATATATTTGATCACTTCATCGGGATGAACGATGGCTTCGGATTTGAATAGCAGGGCCGGTGCGGCGATGCGCGCCAGGGCGTTAAACGCTTGGACGACCATGTGTGCTTCGGGTTGATTCTCGCAATCGGTGCCCAAACGTTTCCAGATAAAGGCCACGGCATCCAGTCGAAAAATGGTCACACCCTGGTTGGATAAGAACAGCATCTCCTTGAGCATGGCGCAAAACACATCCGGATTGCTGTAATTCAGGTCCCACTGATAGCTGTTAAAGGTGGTCCAAACCCATTTTTTGAGCGGGTCATGCCAGGTAAAACTGCCCCGCCTCACCGTGGGAAAGATGTCACGCAGGTGGCGCTGATACTGATCGGGCAGCCGGCGATCATCGAAAAGATGATAATAAGCCTGAAAATCAGGATCACCTGCCTGAGCCCGTCTGGCCCATCGATGCTCGTCAGACGTGTGGTTGAATACAAAATCGAGAACCAGACTGATCCCCTCCTGGTGCAGTATGCGGGCGAGCTGGGCAAGCTCTTCCATGGTGCCGATATCCGGATTGATGGATCGATAATCGCTGACGGCGTAGCCGCCGTCGTTGTCACCATGGGGCACGGCAAACAGCGGCATGAGGTGCAGATAGGTTATGCCCAGCTTTTTAAAATAGGCCATGTGTTCGTGCAGCTTGGACAATCTGGTGCTGAACAAATCAACGTACAAGACCCCGCCGACCATGGATTGGTTCTGAAACCAGTCGGGATCACGCTCGCGTTCATCATCCAGCACTTTCAGGTATGCAGGCCGCTCAAGCCAACATTTTGCAGCTGCATGGGTTATTTTTTCCAGATGATAATAAAAATCGTATTGCCAGCCATACAAGTGGTGGAGCAAGGTAAACAGTTGCTGCCAGTGGTGTTTCAGACGATCCTCGAAAACAGCCCATTCCTTTGGATGTGAACCGTCTTCAATCGCCAGGTCTTGTTTCAGTCGAGAGAGAATCCGGGCCAACGCCCTGGGGGCGTGGGCAGTGATCCAATCATTGCTGACCATCTAATTCCTCCGTTGATACCCGCCGGTTATTTCTCAGGTTGATTGTCCCGTTGATGAAGCGACAGTATAAACGGATTGGAGAAATTTTTCAAATTCGGGGTCTGAACGCGACCAGCCTGCATCAGCGTTGCAGATTGGCCGGGGGCTGGCACAGGCGGCCTGATGGCCGGGCAGTGGGAAACGGCAGGCACCACAAGTCCATTGGATCTCAGGATAGATCTCGACGGATTAAAAGCGGTGGTTTGAATGGGGGTTGATTCAAACAAGGATCGGTGAATTTTGCGCCTTAACTTCCTGGCCCCATTGTGGATGGGCCGGGTGTTGAACCTATTCGTTTCCATTGTTCTTCCGGTATACCGGAAGCGAAATGCTGAATGTGGTGCCCTCTCCCAGGCGGCTTTCCACCTTGATATCGCCGCCGTGGTCCTTGATGAAACCGTAGCACACCGACAAACCCAGACCCACGCCTTTGACGCTGTCGGTCTTGGTGGTAAAGAAGGTTTCGAATATCAGGTCCAGGTGTTCTTTTTTAATGCCCACACCGTTGTCTGTAATGGTGATGTGCACGAAGTAGTTGTCCCCTTCGGTGACCACCGTCAGGCGGCCGCCTTCGGGCATGGCATCGCGGGCGTTGGAGATCAGGTTTAAAAATACCTGGCGAAGCTGGTTTTTGGAGGCAAACACATTTCCGAGATTGTCGGCGAAGCTGTGCACCACCTTGATCGAGTGCTCCCAGAGCTGTTTTTCATATAAAAGCAGAATTTCGTCCAGGATCGTGTTGATATCCACGGGGGACCGTTGCTCCTGATCCGGTTTGGAAAAGGAAAGCATCTTGCGCAGCATATCCGTGACCCGCACGGTTTCAGACAGGGACATCTCCAGCAGCTTGCGGCGTTTGTTGCCGGTCGGAATTTCGGTCTTCATCAATTCCAGGGTGTTCATAATTCCGTAGAGCGGGTTGTTGAGTTCGTGGGCGATCTGGGAGGTGAGCCGGCCCATGGCGGCCAATTTTTCCGATTGCAGGAGCTGCTCCTGGGTTTTGTGAAGCTTGCGCTCCATGCTCAGCCGTTCTTCCAGGTCGACGAAAATCCCCACCGAGGCCATCTCCTTGCCGGTCTCGTCGTAAATGATGTTGGCCGAGAGGCTGCCTTCCACCGAACGTCCGTCCTTGGCCCTAAAGGTTATGGGATAAGAGCGCAGCTTGCCCTTGCCGCCAAAGTCGGCGCTGCGCATCATCTGCATCACTTTGCGGGCCATGTCTCCAGGATACATCTCTTGCACCTTCATCCGGTCGATCGTCTCGGATGCCGCATAGCCGAGGGTCTCTTCGGCACCCTGGTTCCAGATGATGATGTCGCCCTGCATGTCCGTTCCGATGATTGCGTTGGGGGAGCTCTGGATGACGTTGTTGAGAAAATCGTGGGCATTTTTCAACTCCTGTTCCATTTTTTTGCGCTGGGACTGGTCCACACAGATGCCCTCGTAGCCCTTTACGCCGCCCTGGGCGTCGTAGCGCACATGGGCGGTGAGCATAACGGTAATGGGCGTGCCGTCTTTTTTGCGGAAATCCACTTCGTAATCGATAACCCGCCCGTTCTTCTCGATCATCTGCTGGAAGCGGGCCCGCTCCTCGGCCTTGAGGTAGATGTCCCGGGCCAGGTCGAGACCAAGAAATTCGTCTTTGTCCGCATAGCCCAGCATATCCAGCAGGGCCGGGTTGGCATCCAGGAAGCGGCCCTCCTTGCTGCTGATGTAAACGCCGGCGGCCACGTGTTCGAATAGGCTGCGAAAGCTCTCCCGGGAGACTTTGAGCCGGTATTCCTGGTCTTTGCGCTGAGTGATGTCGCGGTAGATGCTCAGCTTGGAGATACTGCCGTCGGTGTTGTGCAGGGGTATCTCCAGCAAGTCGTATGTCTTTTCCACCATGGGCACATAGACCTCTTCCTGCGTGCTCTGGCGGTTGTCAAACACCTCCCTGGCCCGGCACCAGGGGCAGGGGGCCTTGGCGTGGTTGATCACCTCATGGCATTTCTTGCCGACGCCGTCGCCGAATACCCGGATCATGGCCTTGTTCATGAACTCGACCACATAATCGTCGTTGACGATGTAGATGCCGTCGGCCATGGCATCCAGAACAGTGGTCAGGCCGTGGGCTTGGGTTACGTCCATGGTTGCCTCTTCATTTTCACACGCGAGGTGCGGGCTTGGTGGTTGACGCATCGCTGCCCAGCGGTCCCAGCGCCTTCACCGTGGCCGTCATCTCCCGGGCGATGCGTGCAAATTCCGGGGCCATGGCCGAGGAGAGATTGAACATCTGCACCCGCGAGCCATCGATGCCGATCGCTTGCAGGGTTTTTTTCACCGCGGCAACTTTTTTCCGTGTTCTCCGATTTCCTTCCAGGAAATGACATTCTCCATCCATTCACCCGGCCACATAAATGCCGTCGGCGCCGGCCTCAAAACCCTTGAGCAGATGAATCACATCCACCCGGCCCGTGCAGGGCACCTGAACCACCTTGATGCTGGCCGGGTAGGCCAGGCGCATGGAACCGGCCAGGTCGGCGGCCGCATAGGAGCAGTATCTGCAGCAAAATGCCAGGATCTGGGGATCGTTGGTAGCGGTCATTTCTCCCTCCTGATTTTCTTATTTGTGGTTTCACCCGGGCAGGCACCGAGGCCTGCCCCAGCGTGGGCCATGCGGGTTCTGCGATCGGTTTTCCGACCACAGTCCTCACGCTTTTCCCCTCCGTCCTAGGCCGCCAGGAACAATGCCTCGATCTTGGCGATGAGCTGGTCGTCGGTAAAATGGGCCAGGGTAATGGCCTTGCCCGGACACTCGGCCACGCAGGTGCCGCAACCGTGGCACTGGGCCGGATCGATGACCGCGTGGCTGTGTTCGTCCACCTGGGGGATGTCGTAGGGACAGGCCCGCACACAGGTGAGGCAGGCGGCGCATTTGCCCGAATCGATGGTTGCAACCACACCGCCGACCATGATGGCATCCCGGGAGAGCAGGGTCATGGCACGGGCCGAGGCGGCCTTGGCCTGGGCGATGGTCTCTTCCAGGGGCTTGGGATAGTGTGCCAGACCGGCCAGGTAGATCCCTTCTGAGGAGAATTCCACCGGCCGCAGCTTGGCATGCGCCTCCACCAAAAAACCGTCGGCGTTGACCGGCACTTTGAACAGCTCGAACAGTTCGCGGTTGGCGTTGGGCACCACACCGGTGGCCAGCACTAGCAGGTCGGGCCTTAGACGCACCGGCAGACGCAAAATGGGATCGGTTGTGTCGAGCACCAGGTGGTTGTCGGCGTCGGCGGCCACCTGGGGCGGGTTTTCCGCCTCGTAGCGGATGAACAGGATGCCTGCTTCCCTTGCCGCTTTGTAAAGATCTTCGCGGAAACCGTATGCACGGATGTCCCGGTATAGGATCGTGACCCTTGTTTTGGGGCTTGTTTCCTTGATGGCCAGGGCGCTTTTCAGGCTGTGGGTGCAACAGATCTTGCTGCAGTAAGGACGATTTTCGTCGCGAGATCCGACGCACTGGATGAAGGCGACACTTTTGGACCGGAGCAGCCGGTTGTCCTTGTTGGCCACCGCTGCGTCCATATCCAGGTGAGTGAGCACGTCGGGGTGGTTGCCGTATAGGTAGAGATTGGGTTTATATTCTCCGCCGCCTGTGGCCAAGATGGTCGCCCCGTGGGAAATAACCGTTTCCGTCGCGTTAGGGGAGACCAGTGTGGAGTAAAAGTTGCCGATGCTGCCGGTGGTGCGTATTACCCGCGTCTGGGTGAACAGCTGGATGCGCGGGTGGGTTTTTACGCGCTGGATGGTGTCGGACAGGTAGGCGGCGATGGGTTCGCCCTGCCAGGTGGTGTTGAGCAGGTTGGCCACCCCGCCTAACTCCGCGCCCTTTTCAACCAGTACCACGTCGGAGCCCTGGTCGGCTACACCCAGGGCAGCTTCCATACCCGCCACGCCGCCTCCCACCACGAGGGCGGTCTTGGTGATGGCCAGACTCAGCTGGTGCAGTGGTTCGATGTGAGCGGCCTTGGCTACGGCCATGCGCACCAGATCCTTGGCCTTGGCGGTGGCCCTGGCCGGTTCGTTCATATGCACCCAGGTGTTCTGGTCACGGATATTGGCCATTTCGAACAGGTACTTGTTCAGACCAGCATCCCGGATGGTCTCCTGGAAGAGGGGTTCGTGGGTGCGGGGGGAGCAGGATGCCACCACGACCCGGTTGATGCCCTTTTCGCGAATGATCGCTTTCATGTGATCCTGGGAATCCTGGCTGCAGGTGAACAGGTTGTCTTCCACGTGGGCCACGTGGGGCAGGCCGGCGGCATAATCGCGGATTGCCGGCACATCGGCGATACCGCCGATATTGATACCGCAGTTGCAGACGAAAACGCCGATGCGCGGACCCTGGTCGGATACGTCCAGCTCCGGGGGCAGTTCACGTTTACGGGTCAATGTCCAGCGGGAATCCGACAGCAGACCGCTGGCGGTTGCGGCGGCGGCGGAAGCCTCCATGACCGAATGGGGTATGTCCTTGGGCTCCTGGAAGGCGCCGCAAACGAATATGCCCTCCCGGTTGGTGCTTACCGGTGCCAGGCAGCGGGTCAGCGCGTGATTGTAATGGTTAAGATCGACGCCCAACCGGTGGGCCAAAGATATGGCGCTGGGGTTGGGTGCCAGGCCCACGGATAGGACTACCATGTCGAAATGCTCATCCACACAATTGCCCGACTCGGTGGCGTAAACGATTCGCAGATTGCCGTCATTGGCCGGAAAGACTGAGTGGATGCGTGAGCGGATATGGCGCACCCCGTGCTCTTCCCGGGCCCGGATGGTATATTTGTCGAAATCCTTGCCGAAGGTGCGCATGTCCATGAAGAAAATGGCTGTATCCAGCTCCTCGTCACTGTGTTCTTTGGCGATCACCGCTTGCTTGTTGGCGTACATGCAGCAAACTGACGAGCAGTAGCCGTTGTCGCAGGCATTCAGGTCCCGCGACCCCACGCACTGCAGCCAGGCGATCTTTTTGGGCGGCTGATCGTCCGAGGGCCGTACCAGGTGCCCGGCGTAAGGGCCGGAGGCGGAGAGGATGCGCTCGAATTCCAGGCTGGTGACCACGTTGGGGTGGGCGGCATAGCTGTAGGCCTGGTAAACGGAAGGATCAAAGGGGGCGAACCCCGGGGCCAGAATGACGGCCCCCACGTTGATTTCATGGAGCTGGTCGGCCATGTCGTGGCATACCGCCCCGGCCAGGCAGGCCGATACGCACTGGTAGCACTCCGAGCAGACACCGCAGGCCAGGCAGCGCTGGACCTCTTTTTGTACGGCCGCTTCGTCAAGGCCCAGCTGGACCTCGTCGAAGGTTGTTTTTCTCTTATCCGGGTCGGCCATGGGCATCTGCTGGCGTGCCAGGGGAACCGCCGCGCCGAGGTCCACATCTTCCACCGGGACCAGGGGCGTTTTGCGGCCGGCCTTGAGATCTTCGTTGCCCAGGTAACGCCGGATGGACTCGGCGGCGGTTTTGCCGGCGGCAATGGCCTCGACCACGGTTTTGGGGCCGCTGACGGCATCGCCGCCCGCAAAGATGTCCGGATCACCGGATTGCAGGGTCAGCGGATCCACATTCATGGTACCCCAGTCACTGAGCGTACAGGCGCACTCATCGGTGAGACAGGCCCAATCCGACTCCTGGCCGATGGCCGGGACCACCGCGTCCACTGCGATGGTGAATTCGGATCCGACAATGGGTTCCGGGCGCCGCCGGCCGGAATCGTCGGGTGCCCCCAACTGCATGCGGATACATTCGACTGCTGTGACCCGGCCCGCCTTGGCGATGATCTGCACCGGGTTGGTCAGGGTCATGATCTCGATGCCCTCTTGGCGGCACTCCTCGATCTCTTCGACGCTGGCCGGCATCTCCGCTTCGCTGCGGCGGTAGATGATAAAAGGTTCCCCGGCGCCGTTGCGCAGGGCGGTTCGTACCGAATCCATGGCCACGTTGCCGCCGCCGATGACCGCCACCCGGTTTCCCAGGTCGATCTTTGCACCCAAATTGGTCCGCAGCAGGTAATCCACCCCGGGGAACACGCCCTGGTAATCTTCGCCTTCAACGCCCAGCAGTTTGCACTCCTGGGAGCCGATGGCCATGAAAAAAGCCTTGAAGCCCTGATCGCGCAACTGGCCCACGGTGACGTCCGTTCCCAGGTTAACCCCGGCCTTGAATTCCACCCCCAGCTGTCGCAGGACGGCAATCTCCTCGTCGATTATCTCCCTGGGAAGACGGTAGGCCGGGATACCCAGGGCCAGCATGCCGCCCAGCAGCGTATGCTTTTCGAAGACCGTGACCGCAAATCCCTCGATGGCCAGGAAATAGGCGCAGGCCAAACCGGCCGGCCCGCTGCCCACCACGGCCACTTTGGTTTCGCGGGACTCTTTTTTGGCGGGGACGAAGGTGATCCCATTCTCCCTGGCCCAGTCGGCCAAAAAGCGGTGCAGGGCCATGATGGAAACGGGTGCGTCCACCTTGGCCCGGGTGCAGGCCGTTTCGCAGGGGTGATGACAGACCCGGCCGCAGACGCCCGGAAAGGGATGCTCGCTGCGGAACAGTTCGAAGGCCTCTTTGTATTTGCCCTGGGCCATCAGGGCCACGCATCCTTGGAAACTGGGATTGGCCGGGCAGGCGGCCTTGCAGGGTGCCGTGCCCTTTTTCTCGATGGTATAGGCGCTGGGCATGGCCTGAGGGTAGCGCTTGAAAGCCGCCTTGCGGGCGCCCAGACCCTGGTCGAAATCGTTGGGTATCTCAACGGGGCACACCTTGCTGCACTCCCCGCAGGCCGTGCATTTTTCCATATCGATGAATCGGGGCCGTTGGCGCAGGGTGACGGTGAAATTGCCCGCTTGGCCGACGATCGACTGCACGTCGGTCATGGTGAACAGGTCGATGTTCAGGTGGCGGCCGGCCTCGACCAGCTTGGGCGAGATGATGCACATGGAACAGTCGTTGGTGGGAAAGGTCTTGTCCAGCTGGGACATGACGCCGCCGATGGCCGAATTCTGTTCCGCCAGGACGACCCGGTAGCCGGCGTCGGCCAGATCCAGCGATGCCTGAATGCCGGCGATGCCGCCGCCGACGACCAGCACCGAACCCGTGGTTGTTGTTGTCATGATTTTTCTCCTTCTTAAAGGCCGTGATCCGCCAGGTCAGGTCCCAGATAGGTGCGTTCGTTCTCGCCGAGG
>NZ_JAWOHB010000113.1:0-15664 GCF_046496365.1 Desulfosarcina sp. | reverse complement strand
CCCGAAACACCGGTATCTACGAAAAATTTTGGCGAACTTGGGCTAAAGGAAACACCCGAGGAAACACCCTCACGTGCGAGGATTTTGACCGAGTAGGTTAGTGTTAGCGTTAGAGGTTAGCCCCCCCAACGCGCGAGGAGGTTCGCTGTCTGGTTCGCCCCTCAAAGCCACTTAGAGCAGTGTTGCCAGATGTTTTACGAGTCCGATGCCGGATGTCGGTAAAAATAGCTGCGGAGCTGGGAAAGGTTGTCGCCACAAATTCCTCCTCGCCTGGAAAATATTTGCCCCCCAGCACTACGCGCAACAATAAAACCCAATTTGAGTGATTCAGGCGTAAAAAACTGGTGGCGTGCCTTTTTGGGGTCAAAGAGGATTCTTTGCCGCCGGATCGCCCAATGAGGCCACAATTTAAGAATTTCCCTCATCATCTGAATACAGCTTGACAAGACACCCCAGGCCAAGCTAAGAAGAATATAACAATCAACGTGATAAGGTATCATGAGGCGTTACAAAATGAGTGAACACCAACTCTCAACACCCGCAATAAAGTCGGCCCAAACCGTTCTTTTGGTGCTCAAGGCCTTCGGCAATCTTCCTGAAGAAGCCAGCTTGGCCGAGGTCGTTGAAGTTACACGCCTTCCGAAGATGAAGGCGTTTCGCGCCCTGACTACCCTGGCTAGCACCGATTTTCTCGCTCAAAACGAAATCAGCCGGAAATACCGTCTCCACCACTCCCTTTTGGATTTGTCCTCCAAGATTCTTAACCAACAGGGGCTGCGAGAACTGGTTCATGATCGGCTACAGCAGCTTGCCAATGATATCGGAGAAGACATTACCTTTGCGGTTCCCTCTGCCGATTTTAAAGAAATCGTCTTTATTGATCGGCTGCGCGGGGGGGCTCGGATCAGTTTTTTTTGCGATGTTGGCAAGCATATACCGCTGCACGTGGGCTCCGCAGGTAAAGCCATAATGGCCCATCTTCCAGATGAAAAGTTCGAATCTTACCTATCGAACTTCCAGCCAGTAAAGATTTCCCCCTTTACGATTATCGACAAAGAAACGCTGCGCCGTCAGCGAAGGGAAATACTGCAAAGGGGTTATTCTGTAAGCGAGCAGGAAGTAGACGAAGGCGTCAGCGCTGTTGGAGTCTGCGTTCTTGATGCAGCAGGAAACCCGATCGGAGCGGCTGCCATCGCATCACTTACCGTGAAAATGACAACTTTGCGGATGGAGCAATTGGGCAGCCGACTCAAAGAGGCCGTCTCAAAGATATCAGCCGAAATGGGCTTCAGGAAGGAAAATCATGTTTCTTTCCAGCGATGAAAAAAACATTCACTACAAATTTTCTCCCAACCTTTTGCCAGTGATGGAAATCAGCTCTGGTCAAACGGTCACCGTCCAGACCCGGGACGCATCCAACGGACAGCTTCGCCCGGGAAGGTCCCAGATGATCGAAGTCGGTCGGTTACTACCCGCAACCGGGCCGATCGCGATAACCGACGCCCTTCCTGGTGACGCACTTTCGATTTTCATCGAATCGATCCGACTTGCGCCAACTGGCTTTGCATGGCTTCGGCCAGGACTGGGCCTAAAATCAGTAAACCTTTTTGGCGACCGGTACGTACAGGCTTTCGATGTGGACGGCGAAAAGCCGTTGCACCTAGCTGGAGGACTCACCATTCCCTTGCGACCGATGGTCGGCATCATCGGCGTAAGCCCGACCACCGATTTTTCCAATCGGCGCCCAGGCAAACACGGCGGCAACCTTGACTGCGTGGACGTGGCGCAAGGTAACACGTTATGGCTCCCCGTGCATGTTAAAGGAGCGCTTCTGTCGTTGGGCGATGTGCATGCGGCAATGGGCGAAGGCGAGGTGAGCGGGACTGGGATAGAGATTGATGCCGAGGTGACAATAACGGTCCAGCGGCACCCACAGGGCGGTCTCGATGGGCCTGTCATTAGCACCCCGAGCAAAACGGCTTTCCTTGAATCGGGCCCGGATGTGCGCGAAGCCATGCAGGCGGCTCTGGACAGAGCCGTCCGGTGGCTTGCGCGCCATAAGAACATCACCGAGATGGACGCCACGATCGCAGCTTCGATCTCGGGTAACGCCCGAATATGTCAACTCGTCAATGGAGACGTCACCGTCTCTTTCGAACTACCAGTGAGGCAATTTACATGCTGAAAGTGACAACGGTACAGATGGATGTGCGTCTCGGAGAACCGGCCGCCAATCTGAAGACCATTTTGGAATATACCGCTTCGGTCGACTCTGACCTGGTTGTCTTCCCCGAGTGCGCCAACTCGGGCTATTGCTTTGATGATAAAGAAGAGGCCATTAGCTTTGCCGACACAATTCCGGGGGTATTCACCGAACGGCTGGCCGAAGCCGCCGGGCAGACCGGGCGCTGGATTGCCGTCGGCCTTCTGGAACGCAATGAAACCGACCTATACAACACTGTCGTTCTGGTCGGGCCAGGCGGTCAGTTACACACACGGCGAAAGAGCCATCTGCCCTTTATCGGCGTGGATCGCTTCGTGCTGCCGGGCGATGAAATCCTTCCAATTGTTACGCCTATTGGAGTGATCGGGATTGTCATTTGCTACGAGTGGCGCTTCCCCGAAATGGCGCGAAGCCTTTGTTTACAGGGGGCTGACGTACTTTTGGGCCTTAGCAACTGGCCCGAGGGTGCCAGGGCCATCCCTGAACAATTGATTGCGGCCCGGGCAGTTGAAAACCACGTGTGGATCGTTTCATCGAACCGGGTCGGGACCGAGCGCGGTGTCGATTTCATAGGGATGTCGGCCATTGTTGACCCGACGGGGAAAATTGTCGCGCAGGCGCTCGGCGGAGTTTGTACCCTTGAGGCTGAATTCGATCCGAATGCCAGCCGTACCAAAAAAATCGTACGCAATCCGGGCGAATATGAAATCGATCTTTTTCTCGACCGACGACCATCCATGTACGGTTCTTTGGTCAAGGAGTAGCTCATGATCGAATTTATCCCCCAGTTGATCATCAACGGCCTCGTTTTGGGTAGCATTTATGTCCTAGTGGCCTTGGGCCTGACGATGGTGTTCGGCATCGTAGACGTGGTTAATTTTGCGCATGGGGAATTTTACATGCTGGGGGCGTTCGTTGCGTTTTGGGTGGTCGACAGTATGGGGGTCGCATATTTGCCGGCGATTTTGATCACCGCCGTGGTCACCGCCGGTTTCGGACTGTTTACCGAGAAAATCATTATCCACCCGCTGCGCAGCCGCAACCCCCACCCGATTAACTACGTTCTGGTCACGGTAGGCTTGTCGACATTTCTGCTTTATGGGGTCAACGCCCTTTTTGGGCCCGATCTTCGCCAGATACCGTCGCCTTACATGAAGCAGATAATCAACATCGGGAACGTCTACATAACGACGCAGCGCTTACTGGTTTTTTTGGTCACCGTCGTGATTGTTGGTTTTTTGGCCTACTTTGTCAAATACACCTCGCTGGGAAACCAGATGCGTGCGACCGCCCAGAACTTCCAGGCCGCCCGCATTGTCGGGGTTCACACTGACCGCGTTTTTACCTTGACCTTCATGATCGGGGCAACGTTGGCGGGCATTGCCGGCGCCATGGTAGGGGCCATGTTCGTCACCGAGCCCACCATGGGGATCCACGTCATTGTCAAGGCCTTCATTGTGGTTATCGCAGGTGGGATGGGAAGCATCGCAGGCTCCATTGTCGCGGGATTGGGACTGGGACTGGTAGAGACGCTGGCTGGTTTCCTGATGCCTGCTGAATTTCTCGACATCATCGGCTTTTCCATCATGATTATCGTTTTGCTGACCAAACCCACCGGGATTTTTGGTACAAAGGGAGGATCACGTGCCTAAATATGCGAAAGCCCTTGCTTGGGCCGCGGCAATTATCCTACTCCCGTTGGTGCTAAACGAGCCCTTTTACCACCATATCCTGATCTCCTGTGCGATTCATGTAATCCTTGCGGTAAGTTTAGGGATCATCGTGGGTTATCTTGGCGAGCTGTCTCTTGCGCACGCCGCTTTCTATGGCATCGGGGCATATACATCAGCGCTTTTGACACTTCGGCTGGGGGTCCCTTTTTTCCCTGCCTTCACAGCGGCGATTCTACTTGCTGGGGTATTCGGCTTTCTGATCGGGATTCCGGCCCTTCGCCTCAGTGGGCACTATTTTGCTATCGCCACACTCGGATTTCAGGGCATCGTGATTTTGTTGATCATCAGCATGGTCGATATAACGCGCGGCCCTATGGGGTTGCCGGGCATCCCGGGGTTGGGCGACATTCACTTCTTCAGCTGGACCATCTCCTTCAAAAGCAAAATCACCTATTTCTATCTTAGCTCTTTGGTGGCTGCGATTGTGATTTTTCTCACCTCTAACCTTATGCGCCACAAGCATGGTCGCGCATTTATGGCGACTCGCGAAGATCCCATGCTCGCGGCATCCATCGGCGTAACCCCGCGAAACTTCCGGATGCTGGCATTCGTCATAAGCACAGCTATGGCTGGAGCCGCAGGGAGCCTGTATTCGCACTATGCGCTTTTTATCAGCCCGGACTCCTTTCACCTTCCCGAATCTGTCTACATTGCCACGATGGTCATCATCGGCGGCAGATCCACCATTTCCGGACCGATCATTGGAGCCGTTTTACTGACCACCTTGCCGGAATTGCTCCGGTTTACTGGCAGCCTACAGTTTGTTCTCTATGGCCTGATGCTCATGGTTGTGGTCATATTCATGCCGGAAGGGATCATTGGCATCGTTAACCGGCTCATGATGAAAATAGGAATCAAATCACCAGATATGGCGGTGCCTGATGGAACTTCTCAAAGCTGACGGCATTACAAAGCGTTTCGGTGGACTGACTGCTAACAAGGATGTTTCGCTTCGCATCAATCAAGGAGAAATCGTTAGTATCATCGGTCCGAACGGTGCCGGCAAAACCACCTTGTTCAACTTGATTACCGGTGTTGAAGTGCCCGATTCGGGGGTGGTCATGTTTGCGGACCAGGAGATAACACGGATGCCATCCCCCAAGATTGCAAGGATGGGGCTCGTTCGTACTTTTCAGCAGACCAAAATTTTTCGCGACATCTCTGTCATAGATGCAGTGGTAACCGGCCGTCATTTGCACGACAAGACCACTTTGCTTGGCGCATTGTTCTCTTCCCGTAGCGCGCGAAAAGAACGGGCGCAAAGCTACCAAAAGGCGATGAAGATTCTTGAGTTTCTCGACATGTCAGAGCGATACACTACCAAGACACAGAATCTTCCATACGGCGAGCAGAAAATGCTCAATATTGCTATCGCCTTGGCTGCGGAGCCCCAACTGTTACTGTTAGACGAACCGGCCGCAGGTATGAATCCGAAAGAATCCCTACGGTTGATGGAAACCATCGGCAGGATAAAATCGCTGGGAATCACTGTGGGCCTAGTGGAACACAACATGCGTCTGGTGATGAAAATCTCGGAGAAAATTTTTGTCCTGAATTACGGTGAGGTAATTGCCGAAGGCAATCCGGAGGCCATTCGCAACAACAAAAAGGTCGTAGAGGTTTATCTCGGGAGACAGAAAAGTGCTTGAGCTCAGAGACATACACGTATCCTACGGCCATGTTCCCGCCTTGCGAGGAGTATCGCTGACTGTTGAGAAGGGGGAAATCGTGGCGCTGATCGGCGCCAACGGCGCGGGAAAATCGACAACACTGCGCGCGATTCAAGGAATTATGGCCCCTCTAAAAGGCAACATCTACTGGAATGGAGAGGACATAACCAATTTGGCACCACACAAGGTAGTTGGCAAGGGTATTGCCCACTGCCCCGAGGGCAGGCAAATTTTCCCATCCATGACTGTGATGGAAAATTTGAAAATGGGGGCAATCGCTATACCCAACGCGGATCAAGACAAGGAAACGCTGGAATATGTACTGTCATTATTTCCGAGGCTTGAAGAACGAAAGGCTCAGATGGCTGGAAGTCTTTCGGGAGGCGAGCAGCAGATGTTGGCCATAGGCCGTGCCCTCATGGCAAGCCCAAAATTGCTGATGCTCGACGAGCCTTCAATGGGGTTAGCTCCACTGTTAGTCGAGAGCATCTTCGAAATGATAAAGGATATTAACGTAAAAGGCATTTCCGTTTTGCTGGTGGAACAAAATGCATACATGGCTCTAGAAACTTCAACGCGCGGTTACGTAATTGAAAACGGCGAGATAACTTTGTCGGGACGATCCGTGGAACTCATCCATCATACCCATGTGCAGGAAGCCTATCTGGGGATCTGACAAAATGAGAAAACCTTGCACTTTTTTGTTCGTATGCCTTGCAGCCCTTGCACTATGTGAGGGCTACGCCTGGAGTGGCGACGATGCCGCGCGGGCCTTTGCAATTATTCAGCGTTATGGTGAAAACATCGGTGGACCGGAAAGCGTCAGATCCCTGATTGAGTTAAACATGAAAGACTGGAAGCCGCAGGCGTCAAGGGGGATTGAGATTTTCGGTTGGCAGTCTCAACCCGCAGGCCCCTATAACCAAAAGGTCGTCTACAGCTATATTGAACATGGAGAATCTCCCATTCAAATCATATGGCAAGTAGATTTGAAAAGCGAAACGATTGTACCGTTGAATATTTTGAGCGAACGCATCATGCAAATGGCCTGTATACTCTAAATGGAAAGGGAGGGAAATCTTTTGACCTTTGGTTTACGGTAAATGTTGTTACTGGCGATAAAAACCAATCCACACATCTCCATAAACACTTAAAGGGAGGATATCTGTTATGAAAAAGCTCTCCTTAGCAATCGCTTTCGTGATGATAACCACTGCCGCCTTTGCCGCCGATCCAGTCAAAATCGGCGTCGTGCTGCCATTTTCAGGCCCTGTCGGCTCGGACGGGACTCGCACCTTTACCGGTGTTGATCTGGCCGTCTCGCAGATCAATGAAAAGGGAGGGGTGCTGATCAACGGGGAAAAGCGCCCAATTGAGCTGTACAAGGAAGACAGCACCTGCAATCCGCGTCTTTCGGTGGCTGCAGTTGAAAAACTAATGACGCAGGACAAGGTTTCTGCCGTGATTGGTGACTTTTGCAGCCCTTCTACACTCGCCTCATCAGAGGTTGCCAAACGCAGCGAAGTACTGCTCGTCACGCCCATCTCAGTGGCTCCACCCATTACCAAACAGGACAACCCGTGGATGTTTCGCAACTGCGACAATTCTGACATGATGGCCTTGGCGTTTGTCAAGCACGCCGTGCATGATTTGAACATCAAGAGATGGGCCTTTTTAGCCAGAAACGACGACTATGGCCGCGGTGGCGTTGAATCCATGAGCAAACTGCTCGAAGCCGAGGGCGCACAAGTCGTCGCCGTTGAATATCACCCCCAAGGAGCCACGGATTATTATACCCTCTTAACCAAAATCCGGGCGAACAAGCCTGACGGAATCGCCTTGATTGCCAACACAGCAGAACATGCCGTCGCCACCAATCAAATGGCCGAAATCGGTCTGACCAAAACGGTTCGGCTGTTGGATCCCACGAGTGCATATTTTAACCCCGATTTCTTGCGCCTGACCGGAGCCAACGCAGAGGGGATGGCTGGACCGACGCGCTATGTGCATGTCATTGACAACCCGACCAACAAGGCTTTCGTAGAGGCTTACCAAAAGGTAAACGATCAATATCCTGACAAATTCGCGCAAAGCGGCTACGAAACTGTTTATCTGCTTGCAGACGCCCTGCAAAGGGCAAACAGCACGGAACCTAAAGCCGTGCGCGACGCCTTGACTAAAAGTCGCCTGAACAGCGTCCAAGGTCGCGAGATTTATTTCAACGAACAAAATCAGATCGTTTTGGATGAGTTCATCATTCAGGTAAAAGGCGACAGCTATGAAATTTTAGGCCGCGTGGATGGCGAAACGGTTACAAAATAATTAATTACACGCTATCAAATATCGCGCAATAAGGTTTTAATTTCTGTGCTTCGGGTGGTAAGCGGTTAGATTTTCTCCAAATTATCTCGCTTACCGCCCTTTTTTCTGCTCGATACTTGCACTGATGCCTTCGTAAAAAAGCCGAAAAAACTTCCCGGCACCCCTCCCCTTCCTTTGGTTTGACCTGGCTCAAAACGGCCAGCCCCACTCGTTTGGTGCGCTCCCGGCTAGGCAGGGTGCCCCTTTGAATTAAACCACATCATCTATACCCCGGACAAGCGATGGAGTTTTTCCCAGCGCCAGAGCATCCGCCCGATTATCTGCAAGGCCGTTGACAGCCTCCGCCGGAACTATGCGATAGTGCCCCCAGAAATATTCTGAAAAAGGGGAGAAAGGACCCATGCGAACCAAACAGGACGCCAAGGCCATGGCCGGCATCCAGTAACGGGGACAGTTTCCTTCGGGCAAGGGATGATGCAGAAACAGCTGCAAGCCATTACCGAAACCCTCCGCGGGATCGTCGACCGGGTGACGTATCACAACCCGGACAGCGGGTGGTCGGTGCTGCGCGTGACCCCGTTCAACAACCCGATGTAGCAGGAAACGGTCATCGTCCACCAGACCAAGGTGTTTGCCGGCGCCACGATGGAATTTCACGGGGCCTGGACCGTGGACCCCAAGTACGGCCGGCAGTTCCGTGCCGCGTCGAATAGAATTTTTTGGCATTGCAACAAGTTGGTAAGGTCCGTCGCCATCAATGGCTTGACAACAGAACACCGAATGATGCCTAATTTGACTTCTACCCTCTGTTTGCCAAGGCGGCTTGGGGGAAGTAGTTCATGCGGGCTCGCGTGTGCCGGGGGATTTTTTGACGGCCCCCCGGTACACGGTTTCAGCATTTGCCGACACAATTCATTTTTCGGATCGGACAGGAGACCGCCCGAAGGGGACGATCATGGCAGGGTTGAAGATCAGTACGGTGGCAGGAGGCTCGGAATTAAAGGACTTCATTGACCTGCCCTGGCGGATCTATGCTGAGTACCCCAGATGGGTTCCGCCCCTCAAGCATGAGGTTCGTCGGATGTTGGACCTGCGCAAACACCCTTTCTGGGAGTTTTCCGAGCGCATCCTCTTTCTGGCCCGCCGGGGGGCGGAGACGGTGGGAAGGATTGCGGGCATCATCGACGGCCATTACAATCAGTTCCACAACGAAAAAATGGGCATTTGGGGATTCTTCGAATGCGCGGACGACCCGGAGGTCGCGGCGGCCCTCTTCTCTTCCGTGGAGACGTGGTTTCGCCGCAAAGGGATGACCTTCATGAGAGGCCCGCTCAGCCCATCCACCAATTACGAGGTGGGGCTGCTCATGGAGGGATACGATTATGCGCCTGCCTTGATGATGGCTTACAACCCCCCGTATTATTCAGGGTTGGTCGAATCGTGCGGTTTCACCAAAGAAAAGGACCTGCTGACGTTTCTGTTGGATGGCGAGTACCGGCTTCCCGGGTGGATGGATCGCCTTGCTGAAAAGATCGCCCGCAAAAAGGGCATCCACATCCGGCACGCTCACCTGGAGGATGCGGCGACGGAGTTCGCTCTCATCCGGGATATCTATAATGACGCCTGGTCCGATAATTGGGGTTTTGTCCCTCTGAGCGACAATGAGATGCGGGACATTCAAAGGAACGTGATGAAATTTGCTGATCCGGACATGGCTTTCTTCATCTATTACATGGACGAACCCGCGGCGTTCTGCTTGGTCTTCCCGGATTTGAACCCGTTGCTCAAGCGCCTCAACGGGCGGATCGGCCTGCTGGGTGCGCTGAAGTTTTTCCTGTATCGGCGAGAGATCAACGGATTACGGTTGCTGATGTTCGGGATCAAGGAGAAGTACCGACAATTGGGGCTCCCCATGCTGGCCTTCCACCACCTCTATGAGATTGTGAGAAAAAAAGAGAAATATCGTTACATGGAGTTGGGCTGGACCCTGGAGGACAACGAGTCGATCAACGGATTGATAGAGGAAGCCGGCGCAAAAAGCTACAAGAAATATCGTATATTCAGAAAATCCTTATAGTTTCTATGGTTTGGGGTGCACATGGCGCCGTACGGGAAGGGGGGTTATATTGACTGAGCATCGAATTCCTATCATTGGTTTCGTCTGGCGGCATGCTGAGATCATTCCATCGGTGATTCAGATGGCGCGGCGAACAGCAAGCAGCGCCATCTTCGATCTTTCCATGATGGGGATGGACGAGCTGCATGCTTGCTTGCGGCATGCCGACGCTGCCGGCCAGGTCGGGGATATCAAGATTTCGGGCCCTGCCTTCTTCGATCCATCATTGGGGCCGCTATTGAAGGAGACGGGGGTCCGCAACATCTGGGTAGAGTGCCCCCCAGAGCGTCTTCAGGGAGCGCCAGCCGCCTTTGTGCGGCGATTGAGGGAATTGTCGCAAAGCCACGGTTGCTTTCCCATCATCGGGGACCTGGATCTCCTGGCGGCACTTTTGAAGGATAGCCCGGGAATCGAGCGCATCGTCCTGAAAGGTTGCGAGGCCTCCGGGTTCGTGAGCGCCGAGACGACCCTGGTTCTCTATGCAGCGGTCAAGGCGATGCTGCGCACCCCATCGCGCTCTCTGGATATCCTCATCTGGGGAGGCGTCGCCACCCCCGAGGCGGCAGCAGCCTTCCTGTCCACGGGGGCGGCGGGGATCGTCTTCGAGAGCCTCCATTGGTTGACGGACCTGGTTGCCATCGACGACCGCCAGCGCCAGCGGCTCTCCAACCTGCGCATCGACGCCACCGACTTGCTGGGCCAGAACCTGCAGGTTCCCTGCCGCCTTTTCAACAAGGGCAATTCGCTGGCGTTCAAGGAACTCAAGACGTTCGCGGGGTCCCTGTGCGCCGCGGAGGCCATGGAGGAAAGCCGCCGTGCATTCGTTACCCGGGTGCACGCCATGGCCCGCCACCCCCTGGCGAGCCAATTCACGCAGCGCGAAGTCATCCCCCTGGGGGTGGAGGCTGCCTTCGCGCGGTCGTTCGTCGAGCGGTTTGGGGCCGGAACCGAGGAGGCCGTCAAGGCCTTCATGGACGAGACGCGCAACGCATGCCAACGGGCTGAGGCGCAAAAGGACTGTTTCCTGGACAGCCCCGTGGCCAGAGAGATGGGGACCCGATATCCCTTCATCCAGGGGGCCATGTCCTGGATCACGGATGTCCCGGAGTTCGCCGCCAGCGTTGCCGATGCCGGCGGGTTGCCCACCATCGCCCTGGGCTCGATGGACGCGCAGGCCCTTGAGCGGAGGCTGGGCCGCCTGCCGGAAATCATGCGAGGGCGCCCCTATGCGGTGAATGTCGTCACCTTGGCGGAGAACCCTTTCAGGGAGACGCATCTGGCCTGGATAAAGCAACACAGACCCCGTTTTGTCGTCATCGCGGGGGGCGATCTTTCCCCCTTGCCGGAGTTGATCCAAAGCGGCTTCGAGGTCATCTATATCGCTCCGGATGAGGCCCTGTTGAAGCTCGCCCTCGAGGCGGGCGTCCGGTACCTGATCTGCGAGGGGTATGAGGCGGGCGGCCACGTGGGGCAACACAGCACCCTGACGCTTGCTCAAATGGTGCTGGATCTGAAACGGCGCCAGCCGGCCCTGTTCCAGAACTGTCGCCTGATCCTTGCGGGGGGCATCTTCAATCGGGAGACCGCGTTCATGGCCGCCATGCTCGGGGCGGACGCCATCCAGATGGGCACCGCCTATCTGGCCACCCGGGAGATGACTGAAACGCAGGCCCTGACGACCCTCTACCAGCGCATGATTCTCAAATCGCCGCCGGGAGGCACGGTGGTTTCAGGCCAGGAGACCGGGCTGCGGGTGCGCTCCTTGAGGAGCCCGCGCGTGGAAGCGATCTTGTCCATGGAAAGAGAGTTTGCCGCCGGCCGCCAGGACGAGACCGCTTTCCGGACGAGCATGGAAAGGATGGCCGCGCGCAGCCTCTTCGCTGCCGCCCGGGGCCTGGACCGGCCCGGCGGAGCGGCCCTGGAGGAGACGGCCTGTCTGGAACTCGGGCAATTCATGAGTGGGGCCTGTGCCGGCCTCATCGGTAAAGTCCAAGAGCTGGCCGCCTTTCACCGGGAACTGGCCCAAGGCCCTCTTGGGCTGCATCCCCTCGCCCCCGCGGCCAACGCGTCGCCACCCCTGGAAACGCCATCCCCCGCGCTTGGCCATGGCGCCAAGCGTGGCGCCCCTCATGGAGAGGATCGTGAACGGGTGGCCATCACCGGGATGAGCCTACTCAATACCCTGGGCAAGAGCCCGGAGGAAGTCTGGGCCGCGAGTTTGGCCATGCGCAGCGGGATCACCCGGGTTCCGGCGGCGCGGTGGGATCACGCGCTTTTTTACCATCCCAAACCGCAGCTTGCGGACAAGACCTACTGCCAGGTGGGCGCTTTCCTGGACTTCGATATCTCCCGGGAGGGACTCGGGATTCCGCCCCATGATTTCCGGACCATGTCCACGGCCACCAAGATTACCATGTGGCTGGCGGACAAGGCCATCCAGGCATCCGGCCTCCTGGCGTCGGACATCCCGCGCGAACGCATCGCGGTCCTCGTCTCCCAGAACTCGGGCGAGGCGGCGGGGACCCTGGCCAACCTGATCATTCGGGGGTACGTTCACGACATTCTCGCCAGCATCGAAAAAGCCGTTCACCTCACGCCGGACCAGCGCCGCGCCATCGAACAGGCGGTGAAATTCGGACGCATGGCGCCGGACGACACCACCTTGCTGGGCCGGCTCAACTGCGCCGCGCCCGGCTTCATCTGCAACCGGTATGGATTCATGGGGCCCGGCTATTCGGTTTCCGCGGCCTGTGCGACGTCCCTGGTGGCACTGCACAGCGCCATCCAACTGATCCGCGGCGGCATCGTCGATGCCGCCATCGTCGGAGGCGGCGAGGAGCATCTCATCCACCTGCATTTTCTTGAATTCTCAGCCCTGGGGGCGCTTTACGGGCTGTCCGGAAAGCAAAGGCCCGCTCAGGAGACATCCCGCCCCTTCGATGCCGAAAGAGACGGGATGGTCCTCGGCGAAGGCGGGGCCATGATCGTCATCGAGCGGGAAAGCCTGGCCCGCGCACGAGGCGCGCCGGTCCACGCCGTCATCACCGGCATGGGCGCGAGCAACAACCACCTGGGCATGGTGGAGCCCGCCAGCGGCACCCAGCAGATCGCCATCCGCGCCTCCTTCCGCGGGTTGCCCTATGGCCCCGCTGCCGTGGACCTGGTGGAATGCCATGCCACGAGCACCCGGCGAGGGGACTCGGAGGAGGTCCGTGCCCTGGGGGCGGTCTTTAACGCCTCCCATCGCACCGTGCTCACCTCGTTCAAATCCCAGATCGGACACACCCTGGGCGCCTCGGGTCTGAACAGCCTCATTCGAGGCGTCATGGCCATGCAGGCGGGGGTTTTCCCGCCCACCCTCAATTACACCCATCCGGACCCGGAAATCGATCTGGCGGGATCGGGCTTTGTCATCTCCCCCGAGCCGCTCGATTGGCAGCGCACGGCCGGCGCGCCCAGAAGACTTGAAGTCAACGCCTTCGGCTTTGGCGGTGCCAACTTCGTTGTGCAGGTGGAGCAGGCCATGGATGCGGTGGATACGGTCCTGGTCTCACCGGACAGAGAACCCGCTGACCACACCGGAACAAGGAGGGATCTTTCCACGCCCCGGGGCGTGGCTTTCTTGCGGACCGAGATGGACGGCCTTGACTGCCGCCTGGCCGTTGTGGGGCGATCCGCCGAGGAGGCGCTCACGCTCGTCCGGAATTCAGCCTCTGCGGGCCAAGGGCAAATCGTCGCCCCCGGGGCGCGCAAGTCGTTGGCCCACAAGGGGATCTTCATTCAGGGCGAGAACGCTCCGGTTCCACCCCTCGCCTTTGTCTTTCCCGGACAGGGGGCCCAGTATGGCGGGATGGGGCGGGAACTCTACGCGTCATTTCCCGTCATCCGGGAATGGATGGATCGGGCCGCGGCTGCCGCGGAGTTCGACCTCCTGCACCTGATGTTCCATGATCGGGAGAAAAACCTGCAGAAGACCCGGTGGCAGCAGCCGGCCACGTTCGCCATGGAAAATGCCATGGCCCGCTATCTCACCACCCTGGGCATCCGCCCCGTGGCCATGGCCGGCCACAGCTTGGGCGAATTGACCGCCTTGTGCCAGGCCGGCGTCTATTCGCCCGAGGACGGGTTTCGTATCGTCAACAAGCGGGCCCTCTGCATGGACAAGGCCGCGGCCGCGAACGTCGACCCCGGCGTCATGGCGGCTGTGGACGCCCCCCTGGATCTGCTGAAAGAAATGATCCAGGGACGCGACGACGTCCACATCGGCAATATCAATTCGCCGAACCAGGTGGTTTTGAGCGGCGGCACCGAGGCGGTCCAGGACCTTGGCAAAAGATTGAAGGCAAAGGGCCACCGGGCCACCCGCTTGCGCGTCAGCATGGCCTTCCACTCCCCGGTCATGAAAGTCATCCATGAGGAGCTCGAGGCCTACATCGCCACCATTGCCTTTCACCCGCCGCGGATTCCCGTGATCTCCAACACGACCCTGCGGCCGTATCCGTCCGATCCCGATGAGATCAAGAAAATCCTGATGGCCCACCTGGAATCCACCGTTTATTGGATGGATAATGTCCGGACCTTGTGGAACGACTACGGGGTGCGGCTTTTCGTGGAGGTGGGCCCCGGTGACATATTAAGCAATCTGATCACGGACACGCTGCCTGAAGCGGCGTGTATCCAGACGTGCCTTCCGGCCGCGGAGGCCCTGACCTGCAAGAGCGCACTGGCGCAGCTCTTCGTTCAAGGTCATCTGAAGGTTGAGGGCCAGCCGAGGTTCGTTTCCCCGCCAGCGCCCGGAGAAACTTTCCAAGGCCGGAAACAGGCCCCCCTCGCCCCTGTCCCCGTTGAAACGCCCGAGGACCCGGATCTCATGGAGCGGCTCATTCGAATCATCATGGAGGCCACCGGCTTCAATCGAGACGAGATCCAGCCCGACATGGATCTGAGAAGGGACCTCTCCATCCGCTCCAGCCGCCTGCCGATCATCATGGATGCCGCGGAACGCCACTTCGGGATCACGATCGAATTGGAGGATTTTCTAGATGTCCATACCGTGAACGACATGGCCCGGAGAATCTCCACGATCACCGCCAGGCAGGAAGGTGCCGTCCCGCAGAGGGCTGCCGGGACGGTCGACCCCGACCCCCAGCGGGATCGAAACCTGAACGCCCCGGAAGACGAGGCGCGCTTAAAACGGCTCGTCTTCAAGCACACCCCGGTAGGGTCGACGGCCGCGATCCCCATGGAATTGAGCCCCGGCGCGTCCGTGCTCCTGCTCTCGCCCGACCGGGATGACCGGGTCGCCCAAAGTGCGGGCGACATCCTGCGCGTGGCGTACGGGGTCGACACGCTTCCAATGGCCTTCATGCAGGCCGGCGGTCGTCCCGGCCAAGGGGGTCACGACATCCGAACCGATGAAGGGGCCTTGCGGGCCGCGGATGAAATGGCCGGCCTGCCGCCGCTTTCCGGGATGGTCATCACCCTCGGCCCGGGCAGTCCGATCCGCTTGGGAAGCATGGCGGATGTTGCGAGGCTTCTCAGGGGATTTTTTCAACTCCTGAAGACCTTTGTGCAATCGCCGGCCAAGAAATTCGCGGTG
>NZ_JAWOHB010000083.1:0-24177 GCF_046496365.1 Desulfosarcina sp. | reverse complement strand
GTCGTAGCCGGTCAGATAATTCATGTTGGCCGGATCGACCACCAGCATCGCTTCCATGCCACGCCGATCCATCATTTCCTTGGCACGCCGGATCCGGCGGTCGTACTCGCTTTGGGGGAAGATCAATTTTTTCTCCATGTTCCGTTCTCCGAGCCATCGTCAACGATAGTGGCCGGCGGAGGCAAAACGCTGGCCTTGAGGGTTAGCCTGCGGTCAATCAGCAGCCCGCGATACAATCGATCTCCACATCCAATCCGGCATCCAGTCCTTTTACCGCCATTGCGATTCGGGCAGGCGGATCATGTGGAAAAAATTTCCGGTAAACCATGTTCATCTCTGGTTTGTGCTCCCATTCCGACAGGTAAACATTGACTTTCAGGACTTTGTCAAGGTCTGAACCGGCGGCCTCAAGAATGTGTTTGATATGGGTGAGGATGCGCTCCGTTTGGGATGCGATCGAATCCTTGATCGGCTCATGCGTCATCGGGTCGTCCGAGGTCTGCCCGGAAACGAAAACCAGATGGCCGTATTTGACCGCCTGGGAATAAGGGCCGGGTTCCGGTGCTTTCGCACTGTAAATGATCTCTTTTTGCATGGGACCTCCTGGTTGTGGACATCAATTACTGTTTTTCGGCATCGCCACGTCCACTCCGGATAATGGAGATGTATTCATTCGAATTGATACTGTTTCCGGACAGCAGGGCGACAACCGTTTTCCCTTTCACATCGATCCGTTGGTTGACTAACGCACCCACGCCGACGGCTGCCGCGCCTTCCACGATCAAACGATGATTTTCAAAAATGTGGCACATCCCGCTTTTGATTTCAGCTTCCGAAATCACCAGGTGTTCGTCGGTATGGTTTTTGACCAGCTGCAGGGTGTAGCGATTGACATGACCGATACCGCCCAGCAGTGAATCGGCGACGGAGTCATTTTCCTCCACCTCGACGGGCCTGCCGGCTTTCAGGCTTTCCAGCATGGCCGGAGACCGTGCGATGGAAATTCCCACAATATGAATACCCGGATTGATGGTTTTGGCCGCCAAGGCCATTCCTGCCAGTAAGCCGCCACCGGAAAGCGGTATCAACAACACGTCGGCATTGGGAAGCCTGGACAGTATTTCGAGTGCAATCGTCCCCTGGCCGGCAATGATCATCGGATCGTCAAAGGGTACCACCGGGATATGACCCCGGGCGGCGGTCAGCCGGCAATAATTTTCCTCCGCCTCATCCTGGGACTTGCCCTTTATCGCCACCTCGGCCCCCAGTTTGCGGATTGCTTCCGCCCGATAAGGTGCGACGTGCTCCGAGAGGCAAACCACCGCGTGGATACCCGTTTTTCCGGCCACATGGGCCACCGCCCTGCCATGATTGCCGGTGGAAAAAGTGATCACACCGTTTTTCTTCTCCGCATCGTTAAGACTTAAAATTTTATTTGCCGCACCTCTGACTTTAAAGGACCCGGTTGCCTGCAAACATTCCAGCTTCAAAAAAACGTTGCGGGCACCGGTTTTTTCCGCCAGATCGGCAGATGCCAACAGCGGCGTCTGGACGACCATGGGCGCTATTCGAACATGGGCGCGATAGACATCGTGCAGTGTCGGTAGGTGTCGGGACATCGTGCCTCCTTCCATCAAAGGGGTCGCCGCTTCAACTTCCCATGGCCAGGTTCGGAAGGAACAGGGCAATCTGCGGGAAGACGATCAAGATGATCGTGGCCAGGACCAGAATCAGCAGAAAAGGCAGGGAATGGCCGATCACCTCCAGATATGGCCGCCGAAAGATGAGCTGAGCCGTGAAGATGTCACACCCGAAAGGGGGCGTGGCCGAACCGATGGCCGCCTGAAGCGTCACCAGGGTGCCCAGCAGAATGGGGTCGACGCCCGCGCCGACCACGTAAGGCTGGAAAACTGGACTCAAAATGAAGATGGCCACGATGGGGTCCACGAACATGCAGGCCACAAAGTAAACCACGACCACGATGCCGATAACGTACAACACCGAGGGGTCCGTTCCGAAAAGCGGTGGCAAAAGCTTGGCCGGAAGCTGGAGGAAACCGATCAGGAAGGAGAATGCCTGGCCGGCACCCACGAGAATGAAGACCACGCCGGTGATCACACCGGTCTGCAGGAATGCGTCCACGATGCGTTCGAAGGTCAGGCTTCGGTAGACGATGGTCTCCAGAATGAGTGAGTAGAGTACCGCCGCTGCCGCGGCTTCGGTGGGGCTCAAGATGCCCGCATAGATTCCGCCCACGATGATTACCGGAAACCCCATGACCGGCAATCCCTCCTTGACCGCCGACATCCGCTCGCTCCAGCCTGCTCTGGGAAGGGTGGGTATTTTTTTCACCTTTGAATAGACATAACAGTAGATCGAAAACATAATCAGAATCAACAGGCCGGGAAGTATGCCGGCCAGAAAGAGCATGCCGATGGAGGTGCTGGTGGCCACACCGTAGACGATAAACCCGATGCTGGGAGGGATCAAAAAAGCGATGTCGCTGGCGTTGATGATCAACCCGAGGGTAAATGCGCTTTTGTACCCCGCTTCCAGCAGCATGGGGCGCATGGTGCCGCCGATGGCCGCAACCGTGGCCTGGGTGGACCCTGACACGGCCCCGAAAAGCGTGCAGCCGGCATTGGTGGTGATGGCCAGGCCACCGGGCAGATGACCGACGAAGACCTTGAGCATGCGGATCAGGCGGCCGGCGGATTCACCCGAGGTGATGATGCTGGCCGACAGGATGAACATGGGAACGCACACCAGTGCCGGCGGGGTCACGCCTGCAATTACCTGCTGTACCATGGTGACGATCATCCTGGGTGCGAAATCCGGCATGTAAACAAACAGGTACAAGAGCAGCGATCCCAGCAAGGTCACCATGAAAGGAAATCCGATCAGCAGCATGGTCGCCAGACTGATTGCGAAAAGGATCATATCTGCGTTCCTCCGATCTGTTCATCTTCGTATTCGCTCTGCTGGTCCGGGGACTGCCAGGGCTCCTTCTCGATCAGATTTTTTAAGATTGTCCGGATATATTGAATGCAGGCCAGCCCGAAGCCGATCGGAATGATCACGTAAAAAGTCCACTTCGGCATCCTGAGTGCCGGTGTCATGTGTCCTTTGGTCATGGCGTTGAGCAAATATTCCCAGGAGGCCCAGGCCATAATCGCCATCACGACGGCGCTGACCAGGGAGATGATGATGATAAAGACCTTTTCCATTTTCGGGGGCATGGCATCCAGAAAGGCTCCCATGCGGATGTGGCGTGCCTTGCGGACGCCATAACTGACGCCGGTAAACGTCGTCAGCATGACCAGGAACATGGAAAGTTCCTCGGCAAAGTAAATGCTCTGGAAAAAAGTGCGCGCTATCACATTGGTGATCAGAAGCATTCCCAATGCGGCGACGCAAAAAACAAGGATGACAACCTCTATCGCATTAACCACTTTGCCGATGGCACGGTTTAACTTTCGCAAGGGGCCAATTTTTACCGGGGGTCGACTGTCTGTCTGCATGGGTCTGACCTCGACTTGCTGGAATGATAGCGCCCTGCCGCAGCCGGGAAGGCCGCGGCAGGCAGGCGTCATTTTACTATTTGATGCCCAGTGCTTTTTTGGCGTTGGCGATGTCTTTCAGCAGCGCATCCAAAACCTCCTGGGCGCCTTCTCCCCCGATTTTGGGATATTGGGGATAGACCGTTTCGGCCTGCGCTTTGAATCTGGCAATGGTTGCATCATCGAGAACGTTGACTTTCAGGGCCGGCTTGGCCTGCTTCATTTTCTCTAGATCGGAGGCATTGCGCTCGGTGATCCAGTTGCCGGCAGGGACGATGGCGTTGACCCAGAACTTGCGCATTTCATCCTGGGCCTCTTGGGTCAGGCTGTCGAAAAAGGCCAGGTTGGCGGTTGGAATACCGATAAAGGGTTCGCTTTTCAGCTGGGTAAGGTAATCCTGCACCTCATAGAATTTCATGCTGTAAATGGCGAACAGGGGGTTGACCTGAGCGTCGATCAATCCCATCTGCAGGCCGCTGTAAACCTCACCGTAGCTCATGGGCGTCGGGCTGGCCCCATAGGCCTTGTAGTCCTCGACAAGCAGTTTGGAAGACATCAGACGCAGTTTGAGGCCCTGCATGTCTTCCAGGGATTTGATCTCCTTTTTGGAGCTCACCCACTGCCAGCCTTCGAACATGATCGCCAGCGGCACGAGGTCGTTTTTGCGGAAAGCTTTTTCGAGCAGCGGAAGGAACTCGCCGTTTTCGGCCATCCAGCCGAGAACTTCGGGCACCTTTTCGGTGGGGAAGATGTAGTTCAGCGCCAGCGCCTGGGCCTGGGGCACAAAGGAGCTGATCCAGGCGTGGTCGGAAAAGACGAACTGAACCACGCCCATCTGAGCCAGCTCGTTGATGTCGCCAGTATTTCCCAGGGTGCCGTACGGGTAGACTTCAATATCGATTTTTCCGTCGGACCATTTTTTCATGTGGTCGGAAAAATTTCTCGCCCAGACGGTCATGAAGTCGCCTTCAATCTCTTCGGAGGCCAGTTTGGCCTTGATCGCCGGACCGGTGTAACCGGCGGCCATGGCGGTGCCGGAAAGAACGAGAATAAAAATGGCGGTTAACAGCACAATGCTTTTTTTCATGGTCGGACTCCTTTCATCTGCGGCTCTTTGGGGCGAGCCGTAAACTGTTTAACTTCCATTTCAGGTTCTGGACAGGGTTTTGCGATCACCTCCTTCTTTAAACTACGTTCATGCTGAGATAATTCAAGGCGCCGCGTACATGCATGGCGACCCCGTTTAAAAGCACATCCTCATCGATGTTGAACCGTGGGTTGTGATGGGGTAAGGTGGTGCCTTTCTTCTCGTTGCCGGCCCCTAGAAACATAAACACCCCGGGCACACGTTGGCTGAATTCCGAGAAATCCTCACTGGCCATGGTGACGTTGTCGATGACGGCATTTCTGTCTTTGAATACCTCTGCGGCGGTCTGGCGGGCCAGTTCCGTCAGGCCGGAATGATTGATAAGGGGGATGTTCTCGTGGATGATTTCGATCCGGCAGGTACAGCGATGGGTTTGACAAACCTGCTCGGCGATGCGCCGGAATCTTTCGGTCGGCTGTTCAATGCTGTCAGGTCCGCCCTTGTAAAGAAAGCGGATGGAGCCTTCCAGGTCAACCTTGTCCGGGATGATGTTGCTCTTGGTGCCTCCCGAAATCCTGCCGAACATGATGATGGTCGATTTCAGGTTGCTGATCTCGCGGGTCTGGATCATCTGCACGGTCTGGATCAGGTTGGCTGCGGCGATCACGGGGTCGACGGCATCCTCGGGCACACCGGTATGTCCGCCTTTGCCGAAAATGGTCATTTTGAACACATCCAGCCCGCCCATGACCGGACCGGCGGTTATACCGATCTTTCCCGATTCCACCGGCGTCCAGACATGTATGCCCATCACCGCATCGACCGTGGGGTGTTCAAGAACCCCTTCCTCAATCATGCGCAGTGCGCCGGCGATCTCCTCGTTGGGTTGAAATACGAATTTGATGGTTCCCGCGAAGGCGTCTTTGTTGTGTGACAGCACCTTGGCGGCGATCAGCAACATGGCCATATGGGCGTCGTGGCCGCAGGCATGCATCACCCCCGGGTTTCGGGACCGGTAGTCGACGTCATTTTCTTCATTGATCGGAAGCGCGTCCATATCCGCCCGCAGCATCAGCACCCGACCGGGGCGTGATCCAGCCAGAAGGGCCACCACCCCGGTCTTCGTCACCCGCCGGGTGGTCAGCCCCAGGTCTTTTAAATAAGATTCGACCACCTCGGCGGTGTGATGCTCTTCGAATCCCAACTCGGGGTGCTGGTGAAAACTGCGCCTCAGCGTAATCAATTCATCGCGGTATTGTTCGATCCGGCCGGATATCTGCATGGTCATATCCTGAAATCCTGTTGGGTTTGACATGGGGCCCCATTTCACAAAAAACCGTCATAGGACCGTTTTACCACCGCCGAGAAAACGAAATTGATCATGGTGATATAATCGAAAACCGGCACCTGGACGGCGGCTTGCAGGGCCGAGGCGTAGGGTGGCAGCAGACTGCACTCCAGTAGCAGGGCCTTGACCGTTGCGTCCCGTGCCATGAGGTGCCGGCCGGCACCCACCACTTCGGCAGCCACTCGTTCTGGGTCCAGAGTACCCGCCTCCTGGATGGCAAACCGATGGAAATGCGGCTGTTCTTCCAGTCCCTCGATCACGAGTCGATCGATATGCGCCACCCCCACGGCGGCCAGCAGCGATTCGTCCAGGCTGCGGCCATCGGCGGTGATCACGCCGACCTTGCTCTCCTCACCCAGGATGGAAAGCATAAAGGGAATCTGCAGAAGACTGGACAAAAATACGGGGATGCCAAGTTCTCGGGCCAGGCGCTGCTGATGCAGGGCCATGAACCCGCAGTCGCCGGTCACGGCCCGAACCCCTTGGTCAATCAATTCCCGGGCTGCCGCCTTGAGTTCATCGTAGACTGAGGGGTCCTTGCCGAGAGCCCGCGCCACCGTGAAACCCGTTACCTTGCGAAAGCGAACCGGAAAGGGGTAGGTGGTGGCGTTGGCCACATCCCCTGGGATGAAGGGCCCCGACGTATCCAACAGGAGAATGCCGATGGCCTCCCCGCTGCTCGTCTGTCCTTTGCGGGCATGGTAGATCATGGCTTGACGAACAGCTTGCGCGGTACTTCGGCGAAGGTCTCGCAACCGTTTTCGCTGACGCGGAATGATTCGCTGCATTCGAATCCATAGTTGTCCATCCACATGCCCAGGATCATGTGAAAGGTCATGTTGGGTGCCAGAATGGTCTGGTCCCCGGGTCGCAGACTGGCGGTGTGCTCGCCCCAATCCGGCGGGTAGTTGAGGCCCATGGCGTAGCCAATGCGCGACTCCTTTTCCAGGCCGACCTTGGCAATGTGTTTGCGCCAGACGCGTTCCACCGCTTCGGCGCGCATGCCCGGCTTAATTGCCGCCAGGGTGAGATTGAGCCCTTCCACAGTGTGAGCGGCCAGTTCAACCAGTTTTGCCGGGGGATTTTTGCCCAGATAGGCCGTGCGCGCGATGGGGCAATGGTAGCGATGCCGGCAGGCCGCCAATTCCAGGTTGACCATCTGCTCACTTTCGTATGGGGCATCGGTCCAGGTCAGGTGGGGTGCCGAGGTCTTCTCACCCGTTGGCATCATGGGCACGATGGCTGGGTAGTCCCCGCCGAATTCCTCGGTCCCGGACACCTGAGCCTGGTAAACGGCCGCCACGGCATCGCACTCACGCACACCCGGTTCCAGACGGTCGATGGCCGTGGTCATTACCCGGTTGGCAATCTGGCCGGCCTCGCGCATCAGGGCGATCTCGGCCTCCGATTTGACCAGTCGGACCCAGTTGACCAGCAGGTCGGCGTTGGCAAAGCGCGAATCGGGCAGGCTTTTCTGCAACTCGGCATAGGCCCGGGCGGTGAAGTAATAGGCATCCATTTCTACGCCAACGGTCTTCCTGCCCCAACCGCGATCGGCAATCATATCTCCCACGTAATTCATAGGATGCCGCGCCAGGGTCTGAATGTAGTTTTCCGGGTATCCAATGATTTGAGAATCAGGCAGAAAGGTGGTGTGCCGTGCTCCGGCCACGTCCATCCTCCGCCCGATCCACAGTGGTGTATCCGCATCCAGACTGACCACGACACATTGGGGAACATAAAAAGACCAGCCGTCGTATCCGGTCAAATAGTTCATATTGGCGGGATCCGAGGCCACCAGCACGTCGATTCCGGCTTCGGTCATGCGCGCCTTTGTCTTGTCAAGGCGTTCAAGGTATTCACTTTTTTTAAACAGCGTCATAACTCCTCCGTGGAAACAACGGTTGACCCGCGATAGCGAACGGGGAATCGATCTTCATCCTTACGGTGAATCCTTTCCGCGGCAAGCCGCGGGGAGGATTCAATCACACCCAGCCCCTCAATTGCATGGCTTTTTCAATTTTCTTCAATGCACTGATCCAGGTGCCGATTCGCAAGGTCGAACCCTCATGGGCCCGGGCGGTTTCAGCGGCGTCGCGGTAAGCGGCAAGGATCCGTTTTTCCAGCATTGCATTGACGGTCTTTAAGTCCCAATACTGGTCGGAAAGCCCTTGTGTCCGTTCGAAGTGGCAGACCGTGGCGCCACCGCTGTTGGCCACGACATCGGGAACGATGGCCACTCCCTTGGCGGCCAGGATCTCGTCGGCCTCGGTGGTCACCGGGCCGTTGGCGCCTTCGACGATCAGTTTGGCCTTCACATCCGCGGCATTGCCTTTGTGGATGACACTCTGCACCGCGGCCGGCACGATGATATCGCAGTTCAGCCCAAAAAGATCCGCATTGGTGACCGGGTCGGTGCCGGGAAAGCCAACCACTTTACCGGTTTCGGCCACGTGCGTCTTGAGGGCCGTTATGTCAATGCCCTGGGTGTTGCGGACACCACCGAACACATCGCTCACGGCCACGATTCGAGCCCCTGCGGCATGGAGCAATCCCGCCAGTGCCGACCCGACCTGACCGAAACCCTGTACGACGGCGGTGCTTTTGGAAAGTGCCAGGCCCATATCTTCAGCCGCAGCTTTCAAGGTGATGAATACACCGCGACCGGTGGCCTCTTCGCCGCCCAACGAACCACCCAAAATGGCCGGTTTATCGTTGATGGCCGCCGGGCAGTGGGTTCCGGTGATCTGCTCGTATTCATCGAGCATCCAGGCCATGGCCTGTTCACCGGTGCCGATGTCGGCGCCGGGAACGTCCGCCCATGGGCCTTTCGGAGACAAAGAGCGAACGAAGGCCCGCACCAGCCGCTCCATGTCGTTGGTGGTCAGTTCGGCCGGATCGGCCTGAATGCCGCCCTTGGCCCCACCGGCGGGGATGGCCGCCGCACAGTGCTTGATGGTCATGAACAGACCCAGGGCCTTGATTTCGTCGAGGGTCAGGTTGGGGCGGATGCGCGTGCCGTTGCGGCATGGCCCCAATGCATCGCAGTAGTGAACGCGATAGGCGGGAAAGACTTTAAAACCGCCGTTTTCGAGCTTCAAAGGGATACGGAATTCCTGAATCCGCTTGGGTGCCTGGAGAATTTCCATCACCCGTTTATCGATACGGCCGATTTTTCCGGCATGATTGAGGGTGTTGATCGCTACCTGAAAAACATTGTCCATGGTGATCACCTTAGATTATATGTGGTTCGCGGACCGGAAGCGAAGTCCGGTCCAATGTAAGTTCAATCGCAGCCGCCCGGATCTTCAAGCCGAAGGCCGGGGGTTGCCGGAAAGAGTAAAAATCACCCCCGTGTTCAGCTTGCTCGACCCGTCCACGGCGGATCCGGAAGTGTTAATCGACCACCGGCAGGATCAGGTCTGCCGGTCCTTTCGCCGATGACTTCAATTGCGGGGCATGGCGGGTCATCAGTTCCTGAATCACCTGCGCCACCTTGACTTTCTCACGCACCAGCTCCTGATGAAAAGACTCGAAGGCCCAGGGTTTATAGATGTCGCCTTCACTGGTCCCCGGTTCGATCTTGAAGTAGACCGGCGCCGCGACCCGGGCAATCTCCGGCGCCTCGTAAGCCCTGTACATGCCGCCAAAGGCATCGACGATGATCACATAAACGTCCAGCGGGATGTCCACCGCCTTGCGGATGGAGGACAAAATGGGCAGGGAAACGTCGGAAAGCGGATTGAAAGAGTTGACCCCCATGGATTCGACCACCTTGGCGCCGGCCGCACTGCAATATCCACCGAATACGGAAAATTTAAAAATAGTCTCGGCAGGAATCAGCCCTTCTGCGCGCATTCGGTTGAGGATGAACAACACGCCTTCGTCATAAACGAGAAATCCGCGCACGCCGGCTTCGATGTTTCTCATGATGTCGGCAATATGGTAGGAGATGTTGTCCGATCCCCTCAGGCGAAATCCCTGCATGCCGCCCTCCGGGGTCGGCATCTCCTTGGCACCCGCATCCCATCCCTTGCGATGGCCGACCACCATGACCAATTCGATCTTTTCATCGCGGGCCATCCGTGCCATGGCCTTGAGTTCTTCGAAATCGCAGTAGGTTGATCCGCCGACAGTGGCGATGGCGCGGTGAACGATGACATTTCGTTTTTTGGCTTCTTCGATCATGGCTTGCATGGTTGTGGCCCGTTCGACGCCGGCGATTTCGATGCGCCAGTGGGCGCCATCCGGAAAGGATTTGGTCGAATCCGCCAGATCGTATCCGTCTCGACCGGGGATGCCCTCTTTTTCCATGAAGTCACGTATCCTTTTCAACACTTCAGACATGGGTACCTCCATCATATTGAATTGGTTAAATGTACGCGTACCGCTGGTGCATTATTTGTTTAACAGCTTTTGGAGTTTGGGAAGTTCTCCCTCAACCATTTTGTATGCGTGCTCCGCTCCCGGGAATTGCCCGCTGCGCGCTTCCTGGGCATATTGTCTGAATGCGTTGACGGTCTTCTCTCCCAGATTTTCATATTTCTTAACGAATTTGGGAGTGAAGGCCTGAAAAATACCCAGAACATCACTGCAGATCATAAGCTGTCCGTCGGCTTCCCACCCCGCACCGATGCTGTATACCGGGATGCTCAGCTTTTCGCGGATAATTCCGCAGACCTCCGGCGGCACGGCTTCCACCAGCAGCGCGAAAGCGCCGGCCGCCTGGATGGCCATGGCATCCTGGATGACATCCCTGGCTGCCTCAGCAGTTCGTCCCTGGGCCTTGAAACCACCCTGCTGGCCTGAACTCTGAGGTGTGAGGCCAATATGCCCCATGACCAGCATCCCGCCGTCGGCGATCGCTTGTATCTGGGAACATACGCGGACACCGCCTTCCAGTTTGATGGCGTCCACTCCGGCTTCCTTGTGAAACCGTCCTGCATTGCGCACAGCCTCTTCCACACTGACTTGATAAGACAAAAACGGCATGTCGCCGATAATGAATGTGTTGGGTGCACCGCGTCTTACCCCCTCACTGTGCCAGATGCACTGATCCATGGTCACCGGGACCGTACCGCTGTAGCCGTAAATACACATTCCCAGGGAATCACCCACCAGGATCATGTCCATTCCGGCTTGTTCGGCGAATGAGGCTGTCCAGAAGTCGTATGCCGTAATCCAAACCGCCTTTTGGTCGTCCTGCTTCATTTTCTTGAGGTCGAAACGGGTCAGTTTTTTCCTGCTCATGGTTCGTTTCCTCCTTCGGGATTCGGTTGACGATTAACCGAGTTGTTGGTTCTGTTTTCGGGTGCGCCGATCTTTCGAGATATCTGCCGGCACAGTGGCAGCAATTTCAATTGGATCGCGTGTATTTTTTCTTCCGACATCCGTTGGGTGGGACCGGACACGCTCAAGGCATAGGTCGGCCTGTTCTTGTAATCAAACACCGGCGCGGCAACGCAGCGCAGTCCGAGGCTCAGCTCTTCATCATCAATGGCGTAACCGCGCTCCCGGATCTGCTTGATTTCGGCTTTCAACTTCTCGGGGTTGGTAATTGTTTTCGGAGACATCGCAACCCATTTTACCGAACCAAGAAAGTCCTCGAGTTCGAGATCAGGCAGAAAGGCCAGCACCGCTTTGCCCAGCCCCGTGCAATAAGCGGGGGCCATTGCGCCCAACCCGACGTCCAGTCTCAAAATTTCAGTGCTGTTGATCTTATCCAGATGCACAATGGCGTTTCCGTCCCAATGTCCCAGATTGACCGTCTCCCCAAATGTGCAGGCCATTTCCTGCAAGAAAGGGTGTACGGTATGCCGGATCTCAAAACCGTCGAGTTTTTGCATGCCCAGCTCGACGATCTTGAATGTCAGGCGGAACCGACCTTCTTCAGTCTTCTCGACATATCCCAAATCACGCAAGGTAGTTAGAAACCGGTGGCTCGCCGCTCTGCTGGTATTCAAGTGCCCTGCAATTTTAGATGCGGACATTTCCCTGTTGGCGGCCAACAGCTCCACTATCCGCAAACCCTTAGCCAGGGAGGCAACAAAATAGTATTTTTCACCTTTTGATGGCATGAAGCGCCTCTTATACCCGGGTTAACGCGTCATTCGGTCCTGGTGTTTGGCTGTCCAAGAAGATACCGCTATGTGTGACGACATCTCTTTATGTGTGACAATTAACCTAACGAATAGGAACGCACCTTGTCAAGGACTTTGGCAAAATTTCCAGTCGTTGGCATTCGCCTGAACCGTGATGGCGAGCGAACGGGGAATCGATCTTCATCCTTGCAGTGAATCCGCCCCGCGGCTCTCCGCGGGGCGGATTCAATCAAATAGGCCATTTTGGCGGAGGAAAAATGGGGTTTGTGGTTACCCGTGCGGACGGCCAGGGGCGTTTAACCCGGCCCGCGATGGTGGGGGAAGGTAGGTGATCACGTCGAAGTGGTTTGTGGCTATCAGCGGTCAGCGATCAATCGACCGGCCTGGATTTCACTCGGGAATAGACATCGTCGTCCATACCGGATCGTTCGCCGGCTTTTAACCGGTGGTAGCCCACCGCGGCAACCATGGCCGCGTTGTCCCCGCAAAGCGCAGGGGAGGGGAAATGGACGGAGATCTGCGCCTTGGCAGCATCCTGGGCGACGGCTTCTCGCAGACCCCGGTTGGCGGCCACACCCCCCACCACGGCCAAATGCCTGCAGCCTTTTTCCCTTGCCGCATGGATGATCTTGAAGGCAAGCACCTCCACCACCGCCGCCTGGAAAGCGGCGGCGATATTGGCCTGATCCGCGTGACGGATTGGCGGGTGAGTCTGGATGTGCCTGCCCACCGCCGATTTGATTCCGCTGAAGGAAAAGTCGAACCGGGCCTTGTCGAGAAAGGGGCGGGTGAAGATCACCTTGCCTGGGTCACCCTGGGCAGCCAAACGGTCAATTATCAATCCGCCGGGGTAGCCCAGTCCAAGCATCTTGGCCACTTTGTCATATGCTTCGCCGACGGCATCATCGCGGGTTTGTCCCATGAGTTGATACCCAAGATGGGAAGTCACATGGTAGATGCTGGTGTGGCCTCCGGAAACCAGCAGTGCCACAAAGGGGAATGGGGGCGGGGCCGGTTCCAGAAAAACGGAATTGATATGTCCCTCCAGGTGATCCACACCAATCCACGGAATACCATGGCCGTAAGCAAATCCTTTGGCGAAGGAGAAACCGACCAGCAGCGACCCCACCAGCCCGGGGCCCTGGGTTACGGCCACGCCGTCGATCTGTTTTGCCGTGATGCCGGCCTGGGCGACAGCCCTGCTGACAACCGGGACGATGGCCTCGATGTGTTTTCGGGATGCCAGTTCAGGTACCACGCCGCCATAAGGGCCGTGAACGGCCACCTGAGAAGCAACCACGGAAGCGCGTATCTGCTGGCCGTCACATACCACCGCCGCTGCAGTTTCATCACAGGATGATTCTATGCCCAGTACAATCATGATTTTTTTTATCTGTTAAGCGCCGGCGGCCACCGACCGAATTTGTCAAAAAAGCCGGGACAGCGGTCGCCGGCTGGCGCCGTTCCGGTTTAATCGATGACCTGCGGCGGGTTGTCTTATCGTCGGGGCTGGTTCTTTCTGGCAGGCCCCGGACCGGGGCGCTTGATGCCGGGCGATCAGGTTTTGCAGACCGGCTGGTTTTTCTGACCGTTGGCGATCCACTGCAGCAGCCGGGTTAACGGTGCGGTGATTTTTCTCCACATGTCTGTTCAAACACCTTATCTTGCTCGTATCCTGATCCCGGAACCGGGATTTTAATCTGTGCTTATCGATAGGTGACTTTCGATATCAGACCAGTTGAACCCGGCTGCGGGCGTTTTTCCGAATTTTGGTGACTGCGCCGATGACCCACGCTTTTTCGCCGCTGCCGGTCAGCCGATTGAGAACCTCCTGGGCGTTTTCTTCGGGCACCACCGCTACCAGTCCAATACCATTGTTGAAGGTCCGCATCATCTCCTTTTCGTCCACATTGCCGGCTGCCTGTAGAAAAGGGAAGATGGGCGGGATATCCCAGGAACCCTTTTTGATGGTGATGCCGCACGCCTGGGGAATGACTCTGATGATGTTGTCCATGATGCCGCCGCCGGTAATGTGCGCCAGTCCCTGAATAGGCAGGTCCCGAACCAGTGACTGGATGGTTTCCGAATAGATCCGCGTGGGGGTGATCAACGCTTCTCCCAAGGCTGTGCCCAGCTCGGGGACATGGCTGTCCACACTTAACCCCAGTTCATCGAAGCAGATTTTGCGCACCAGAGAATAGCCGTTGCTGTGAAGCCCGGAGGAGGCGATGCCGATGAGCAGATTGCCGGGCCGGATTTCCGAGCCGTCCACGATCCTGTTGTTGTCGACAATGCCCACGGCGAAGCCGGCCAGATCGTATTCGTTGTCACGGTAAAAGCCGGGCATCTCGGCGGTCTCTCCGCCAATGAGGGCGCAACCGGCCTGTATACACCCTGCGCCGATCCCTTCGATGATGTCTGTGACCGTGTCGGTTTTCAGTTTTCCGGTGGCCAGGTAATCCAGGAAAAACAGGGGTCGGGCACCTTGGACCGCAATGTCGTTTACGCACATGGCCACCAGGTCGATGCCCACCGTGTCGTGACGGTTCATGAGGAATGCGATCTTGAGTTTGGTGCCTACGCCGTCTGTGGAACTGACCAGTACGGGGCTTTGCATGTTGGCGGTGTTCAGAGAGAACAGTCCGCCGAAACCCCCAATCTCGCCCATGACGCCGGTCCTGCGAGTTTTCCTGGCGATTTTCTTAATGATGTCGACGAGGTGATCCGCCTTGTCGATGTCGACACCGGCATCGGCGTAGGTCAGTTTCTTCTTCATGCAAACGCTCCTGGGCATTGCTCGGCTGGTTTTAAAAATTCACTCAGAATTAATCCGATACCGTTAAAAAGTCAAACCCAATTCCAGAGATGTCGGTGGATTAAGGTGCTGCGGAGTCAGCGCCGAATGGGGCGGAGGGCATTTGACGCAACGGCAAAGGACCATGAATGTCCAGTCGATGCAACGCGCCAATAAATTTTTGACAATTTTGGGCAGCTAATATAGATGTTTTCAACATTGAGGAGATTTCCTATAGTTTCCCTGTCACCGGTGAACCCTCGTGGAGACGGCCGGTGCGATATGCGAAGACCTATCCTGAATAAGGAATGCATCATGACTCGTTTTGCCAGGTTGGACCGTTTGCCGCCCTATGTGTTTGCCACCGTCAATCAGATCAAGATGGAAGCGCGGCGTGTCGGAGAGGACATTATCGATCTGGGCATGGGGAATCCGGATATCGGCACCCCTCAGCACATTGTGGACAAGCTGGTCGAAGCATCCCAGAACTCCCGGAACCACCGCTATTCGGCCTCCATGGGCATCACCAAACTGCGCATGGCCATCAGCGACTGGTATAAGCGCCGCTACGATGTGGATATAGACCCCGACCGAGAGGCCATCGTCACCATCGGTGTGAAAGAGGGGCTTTCCCACCTGATCCTGGTGACGATTCGGCCCGGCGATGTGGTACTCGTCCCCAACCCCACCTATCCGATCCACCCATACTCCGCCATCATATCCGGGGGCGACGTGAGGGGAATACCGGCAGGCCCGGATCAGGACTTTTTCGAAAACCTGATCCAGGCCACCAAACAGACCTGGCCCCGGCCCAAGGTGCTGGTGCTCAGCTATCCTCACAACCCCACCACCGAGGTGGTCGACCTGGATTTCTTCCAGCGGGTGGTGGACTTCGCCAAGGCCAACGACATCATGGTCATCCATGATTTCGCCTACGCCGATTTGACCTTCGACGGATACCAGGCCCCCAGCTTTCTGCAGGCAAGAGGCGCCAGGGAGGTGGGCGTGGAATTTTTCTCCATGTCCAAAAGCTATTCCATGGCCGGCTGGCGGGTGGGCTTTTGTGTGGGCAACCCCGAAACCATCTTCGCCTTAAAGCGGATCAAGAGCTACCTGGATTACGGGATTTTCCAACCCATCCAGATTGCCTCCATCATTGCCTTAAATGGCCCCCAGGATTGCGTGGCCGAGATCCGGGAGACCTATAAATCCAGGCGTGACGCCCTGATTGCAGGCCTTTCCCGGGTCGGTTGGGAGATAGAAAGTCCCAAGGGCACCATGTTCGTCTGGGCCAGAATTCCCGAGCAGTATCGCAAGATGGGATCCGTTGAGTTTTCCAAGTTTTTGATCCGCGAGGCCCAGGTGGCCGTGTCGCCGGGTCTTGGCTTCGGTGAATACGGCGACGATTTTGTGCGTTTTGCCCTCATCGAAAACAACATGCGCATTAATCAGGCCGTTCGCGGCATTCGCAAAGTCTTATAGGGGTCACCTTGGGGTAGACGCTGATGGCGCTCGGGCTTATTTGAGGTAATCTGTACGTTGGATGATTAAAGGTCGTACTGGTTAGATTCCAAATGATATGTTTCCAATTGTGTTGACCAAATATATCAGTATTCCTGTATTATCACCGGCGGCAAACGGTGGATTAGGTATTGGTATCTGTACCGGCGTAGGAACTGGCGGCGCTTGGGATAGAAGCGACTATCCTGCAATATTCAGCAAAAATGGTCCGGCACTATATGTTGTATATGACCGTCTTTTCCTGGCGGTTTAATTCCTTCCAGGGAACAGAAGGTATCTGTCATCCGTCGATAAAGTACATTTGAATTGGCTATATGTATCTGCCCAGTTTAAATTGCATCGACTCCTTTTGGTCATTCAATATAATCACAGCTCAGACTCCACAAAGCTTGTTGGGCTCTTCAATGGGCACGATATTGATTTTTTTGAGCTCCGAAACTGTTATTTATCAAATTTGATGAACCCGTAAAAAGTCACAAACAGTGTCACTCTCGCGGAGGCGGGAGTCTATAACTATCTGAATCTTATGGATCCCCGCCTTCGCGAGGATGACAATAAACCTGAAATTTCGACTTTTTACGGAACCATCAAATTTGACTTCAATCAAAGGTAGGTTTCACAAGATTTGCAATGATAGTGTCATGAAAAATAAACTATTTACCATCGAAGCATTGCGTAAACGGCTGGATCAGGTGGAAACAGATCTTGCTGATACCCTGCAGCGCATGCCGGCTCACGGTATCAAACCGGGTTTCATGGCCGCGCTAATCGATCTGGAAGATGAGCGTGATCGGCTGCAGGGTGAAATCAAGGCGCTCACTTCAGGTTTACCATGAAACAAGTGTCGATAGATGATCGCGACCGACGATGGGTGGGCCAGGGAATTGCCTTTTTCGAAAAATATTACAGCCTGCATGTGGACCGTCTCGTGGACGACGATGGCCGGGTCCCAGACCAGGCCATCGCTGACCTGATCCGTCGCTATATGACTGTGACTCTGCCCATCGTGGTGCCTTCGGAGGATGTGTGGTGCTCGTTCCGCGAACTGCTCGGCGCCGGATTGCTATCCGTCAATTTCGTGAATAACACCCACAATACGATTACCGCCACGTTTGGAGGAGATCTGTCGGCCCTAGATAGAGGCGCTACCATTTCGGCCGGGTCTACGCCGCCTATGGCGGGGTCTTCATCGTGCTTTCGATGCCGTGGGGATGGAAAATCGACAACATCGCACCGGACGCCTATGACATCATAGGGGGCATAGTGACGCTGCTCGACGTTGGAATCATCATGTATTTGACGGCGTGTTCATGGCGCTGATGTCGTCTTTTCTCGAAAACCCGGAAAAAGCGCTTCGGAAATGCGCCCGCGGTTTCCCTGAAAACGGCAAGTTGGTCCTCGGAGCCGTTCCGGCCGACAGCCCTTGGGGCAGAGCCTATATCCGCAAAGGCAATGAAGATCCCGTGTATGCTCACGCATGGTTTCGCACAGTTAAAGGAACTCGACTCTCTTTGAAAAGATGGGGTTTAAGTTTCGGCGAGGTTGCAGCGCGCTTTTTGGGGATCCCGGCGCCCCGTTAAGCAAACGCCAAAGGGTGGAAGCCGGCGTTCTATCGGGGGCGGGATCTGTCGGGTTGCTTTTCGACGCTCATCATGCCGGCGTTTGAAACGACGACCGCACGCATCAATGCCGGTTGATGGGCACCCGTCCGGGATCGTCCACGAACGGCAGGATCAGGAGGCGCGGCAGGGAAAGCTTTCCGGGATCCCGAAATTGGGAAAGGCCGATCACCACATCCGTGTGACCTTTTGCAGGCTGGCCCTTGTGGGTGCCGAACAGGTGACCCCACCAGGACAGGTTGAACCCGTAATTGCTGTTGGTTTCGCGGATGATGACCGAGTGGTGGACCCGGTGCATGTCCGGTGTCACCACAAGCAGTCGAAGCACCCGGTGCACATTTAGCGGCAGCCCGATGTTGCTGTGGTCGAACATGGAAAAAAATAATAGTAAACAGCAAGGCCGGTACCGATGTAAATATTGACAACCTGTTGTTCATTCGTTTTCCTTTTTTTCAGACCGATAAATGAAGAGAACAAATAACTCAGCAAGCCGTGTCAAGAAGCGCAGGCAATCATTTACTGCTAACGGGTCAGTTAAATAAAGCCGTCCTCGGAAAGAGTTCACAGAATGCCGACGACCCGGTCACAGGTCGTCATCAGGTCCACCAATGCTTCGTAAGATCCGTCCGATATCGCTGGACCGGCTGAGGATCCGTCGATGCCGCGCAATTCGGCATCACGGGTCAGCACGTATACCCGCAGGTTTTTCTCAGTCAGTTCCTTAAGCTTTCCTGAATCGGGGCATGTTGCGCGTGGCCGGCAGAAACGCACCGCTTCCTGCAGCAGATACAAATTGACGCTATGGCCCAGGGCCAGCATGTCGTCGGCCGTTTTCAGTGCGCGACTGGCTTCGTCCGTGCACGGTCCGCTTTTCAGCAAGATGGCGATCTTCATGATCTCCCCCTAAAATATGAGCTGGAGGTTGTTAGCGGTCATCGGCTCTGAGATTTGCCAATGATCGACCGGCTCCAGGTCTTCAACCAATTCCTCTGGATCAAGCCCGCGCTCCGCAAGTGACTCCTTTTCAACGTAAAATACGGCCGGTGCGTCCTTTTTTTCGTAGAGCCCCCGCGCAATGATCTCCTCCAGGGTGCCTCACAGCGAAAGCCAGGGGCTTTGACCGGGGTCCTGATCAGCCTGGGCCAGATAAACACCGTCATCGACCAGCACCACGATGGGCCGAAACCCCAGGGAAATGGCTCCGTTGACGTGCCGCAACCCCTCGGCTGGTTGAAATCCGCCGTAGGGCTCCTTGCGAATTACAATCAGGATATCCTTGGTCATCACATCCTCCTTTACGGACCGACACTGAGCAACACGTCGGTCTCACCCAAAATTTTGAACAGGCTTTTGAGCGTGCCGGGATTAGCGCCTTCGATAAACTGCTCTTTCCGCAGACCGCGGAAGCTGAAACACGTGCCTCACAAGTCCACCCGGGCACCCTAGGCAATCAGGTCGGCGAATCCTTTTTCGGCACTGGGCGCTCCCGAGGCGTGCTGGCCTTTCAAAAAGCCATATGTGCTGTCTCCCGAGCCCACTACCGTGACGGGGTGGCCTTTTTCCAAGGCCGCCCGGGCGATCCCCAGCACGGTATCCACATCCTGGCCGCCATATGGCGGCGATCCGAGCACCAGGGTGATTTGCGACATAATCCCTCCAGTTGTCGTCGGTTTAAACAAAGATTCTTTTGCCGCAGAAATGTCATCAGATCTGCTCATTTTCAGCTCAGTCAGCTCCCCTTTTTTCAAGCTTTGAAAGTAGAAACATCGCCCCTCTCCGGGACAAGCCCAGCCTGTCGGCCAGCGACCTTTCGTCCAATGGGCCGTGCGTTTTGATCAGTGTCTGTGCTTCCAACTCCAGCTCCTCCATCCAATCCTCGAAAAGCACCAACAGGTCGGGATCGGCAATCGCCAAAAGTTGTTTGGACCGCGCGACTTTATCCACCAGGCGTTGACACATCTGTGTTGGGTCGACACCTTCGCCCATGCACTCGGCCAGTCACAAATGCACCATGCCGGAAATTTTGTCGTCTTCTGACTGCCCGATAAGCGTCATCAGAAAACGTTCACGCGCGTCACTATCCAGGTCCTGCAAGAGGGTTCCCAGGACCCTGGTGATTTCCGACAGGGCCTCTTCGGGCGCCATGTGGGTAATGATCTCAAAAAGCGTATCCATACGGCTGACTTACTCCTTTTCCTTCAAAACATTTTCCTGCCGGACAAAAGGTCCGTCGCCACATCGCTCAGGATTTGCAGTACTTCTGATACCAGGCAAACACCATAAAAACGAGCCGGCAAATGTAGCGAAGCAATCCTCGCATCGCAAGAATAGCGCTGGAAAAAAGAAATGGTGATTGCAACTCGCCCAGCCATGCTGCCCGAGCATTCTTGCCTATGAAACCCTGTTATGGCGCACTTGTGGATTTACACGGGCTGTGGACTGAGCAACATCAGCCACGGCCTGCCGGCGCGCAAGTTCATGGACCAGACCTTCATGACCATTGCCATCGCCAAGGGGCTGGATGGGGCGATCATGAACCCGCTGGACAAGAATGATGATGGCCAATATCATCGCCGTCGAGGCCCTGGCCGGCTGGGAAAACCTCTGCATGAACTACCTCAAGGCGGTTCTGGCAGGTGTTCTTGAATGAAGCGCTTATTTTGATGTGAGAAAATAATACGATGGGTGCGATTGCAGGATTGATTCCAAACCAACACGGAGCATGATAAACGATTCTTGCACCCACCTTCGCCAATCGCATGGTATCCACTCTATGGACCGGCAGCGACCGGACGAAAAAAAATAACCGGATCTGCCGAGCGGTGGCCATGATCGATGGGATGAAAACGACCTTTTCGCAGTCGTATACCTGCATAACGGGCTATTTTCGTTGCAATTTTAACTCTTGCGCTCAAAGAAATATTTATGCCTACCCATAGCGATTGCGAAATTTACAAAACACAAGCCCTGTATTAGATAGCAGAAGACGATTCTGAATCTTTTACAAGTTTCATAAATATTTGTAACTATTTACACATTGATGTGAATAATATTCGTAAAATTGTTAGTGTTGAAATTCGTAGAATGGAGTATGGCCTACCTCACCGAGTCAAATTCAAACAAGGAAATCATTGTCGTCGCGAGTGTCGCTGAACCTTTGATGAGCGCTCAACTCCGAAATCTTGACAATTTTGGATAATCTTGATGATGAAGAAAGTGGATGAATAATTTTAGGAGGACACCTAAAATGCGCATTGCAATTGTCGGTGCAGGTGTAGCGGGTATCACCGCCGCCTATCTTCTTCAACGAGATCATCAGGTCTCGCTCTATGAAAAAAACGATTATGTGGGCGGTCATACCCACACCATTACGATACCCGACGGTCCGGATACCGGAACGCCGGTGGATACCGGGTTCATCGTCTTCAATGATCGCACCTATCCCATACTGAACCGTTTATTCCGCAAGCTTGGCGTTTCCATCCGCAAAAGCGACATGTCCTTTGGCTATTTCAATGAGAAAAGCGGCTTCCAGTACGCCAGCAGTAATTTCAACAGCCTCTTCGCCCAGCGCCGCAACCTCTTAGACCCCGGTTATTGGTCCATGCTGGCTGAAATTCTCCTGTTTAATCGCTTGGTGCTGCGCAATTTGAAAAAAGGAATGCTGGAAAATCTTACCCTCGGTCAGTTTTTGCGTCGATTTAGATTTTCCGCTCGCTTCAGGGAGCAGTATCTATTCCCCATGGTGGCGGCCATCTGGTCAGCACCCGACGTGGAGGTGGAACGGTTTCCCATGCTCACCTTCGCACGCTTTTTTGACAATCACGGCTTGCTGACCATCCACCGCCATCCGCAATGGTACTATGTGGCCGGCGGTAGCCACACTTATGTCAAGGCGTTTCTCGATCAATTCCAGGGCGAAGTATTTACCAGAGCCGATATTGTGTCCATTCAACGCAGCACCGATAGCGTAATCCTGAAAAATGCCGACGGCTCGACGCAGACGGTTGACCGCGTGGTGATTGCCACCCATGCGGATGAGGCCTGCCAGCTGCTGGCCGACCCGTCCGACGATGAACGCCGCCTGTTGGGTGCCTGGCGATACAGCACCAATCAAACGTACCTGCACACGGACCTCGCCTGGATGCCGTCAAACCCCAAAGCCTGGGCCTCGTGGAATATCATCCGAGGAAACCGGTCAGACAGCGGCTCACCGATAACCCTGACCTACCATATGAACCGCCTCCAACGGCTGAACACCCGGAATCAATACCTGGTTACCTTGAATCCGTTCAGGCCAATCGCCGAAGCGAAGGTCATTGCCCAGATGACCTATATGCATCCCGTTTTTACCTTCGAGAGCCTCAGGACTCAGCCCGAGCTTCCCGACCTGAACGGCGTGCGCAACACCTTTTTCTGCGGCAGCTATTTCGGGTATGGCTTTCATGAAGATGCGGCCCGTTCCGGCGTTCAGGCCGCTGCCGCCATGGGAGTTAGGCATGAATTCTAAACTATATACCGGGATCGTAGAGCACGAACGATTTCAACCGACCAGTCATCGGCTGACCTACAAGCTTTATCTGTATGCGCTGGATCTGGCGGAGCTGGAGGCGTTGGATCAATGGCTCCCCCTGTTCGGATACAACCGCCTGCGGCCGGTTTCCGTTTATGATCGCGACTATCTGGGACGACAATCGCTCAGTATCCGTCGCAAGGTGCTCGAGCATGTATCCGCACATGTATCGACAGACGATGTGGATCGGATCGTTCTGGTAACATCGCCGAGACTGCTGGGCTATGTCTTCAACCCGGCGAGTTTTTATTTCTGTTTTTCCCGCAGCGGCCGATTGCTGGCTGCCCTGACCGAGGTCAACAACACCTTCGGTGAAAAACATGTTTACGTGCTCTCGGACAACCTGCAGGAAAAAGGCGCGTTTCCGGCCCGTTTTCAAGCGGACAAAGTCTTTCATGTGTCGCCGTTCAACAACATGGAGGGGACCTACCGGTTCACTTTCGCCGACATCCGGGAAAAACTGGACATCTGCATCGACCTGCACCGCCAGGGAGAACATATCCTGCGGGCTCGCCTGCAGGGAGACCCGTTGCCGCTGACCCCGTTCAATCATATGAAAACAGTGCTCCGACACCCCATATGGCCCCACTTGACCATTTCCAGGATCTATCGGGAAGCCTTTAAATTGTTTTTCATCCGCAAGCTCGACTTCTTCAGCAAGCCGGTGCCCCGCAGCCCCATGACCATTGGGCGGCTGCCGCCCACAGCGATCCAGCGCTACTGCATGAAATTGATCCTTGATCACCTGGCCCAGGCAACCCGCGGTCGGCTGCGCATAACCTTGCCGGACGGTTCGCATGTCGAATTCGGTGAACAGGACCGTCAACACCAGGCCCATATGACGATCAACGACTACCGTTTTTTTTCGAGGGCGGTAATGGGCTCGGATATCGGCCTGGGTGAAGCCTTCATGTTCGATGAATGGGATACAGACGATATTCCTTCGGTTCTGGGCTTTTTTATCCGTAACCGCCAATCAGTCAAAGATGGTGATTTCAAGGAAGGGCTACTGATAAAGGCGCTGGAGAAATTGCGTTTTTTGACGCGCGCCAACACATTGACCGGGAGCCACCGCAACATCCGGCGTCACTACGATCTGTCCAATGCTTTTTTCCAGACCTTTCTGGATGACTCCATAGCCTCGACGCGCCCCTCGTCCAGGCGGCAAAAGGGGCCCGGGTCTTGATCCACGACGCCCAGTTTTTTTCCAGCGAGTACGATCGCTTCCGGGGCTGGGGGCACAGCGAAACTGCCGCGGCGGTCAGAATCGCCCTCGCGGCCTCGGTCGAGAGGCTGGTCCTGTTCCACTACGACGCCAACCATCCCGATCCCGAGATCGACCAGCAACTCGAGCATGCGCGTGAGCTGGCCGCAGGGAGCGGGCTCGAGGTCATCGCCGCCGCCGAGGGGCTCGTCCTCGAGGTCTAGCGCGCCGAGCTAATCCTCCGCGGGCGGGTCGGTGAGGGCGAAGGGGCTCTTCCGCCAGAAGTGGGCTACGCGAAGGGGGGCCCATGGGGCTCCTTCCCTCGCCACCGGCGACGCTCGCGACGAGACGTTGCCAGCGTCCTGAGGAA
>NZ_JAWOHB010000076.1:0-8057 GCF_046496365.1 Desulfosarcina sp. | reverse complement strand
ATTTGCGATGGCGTCGTCAATGTTCACGCCTCGAACACCAGGTTTGAAGCGCGTGCCTGCACGGGAAGTCCCTGCGGGCACGCTTCTTTGTGGAACCCATTGAAAATGCGCTTCAGGACGAGGCGTCGGGTCGGCGTTTGACTTTGAAGATCACATCGATTCGGTTTTTGGCCCCGTCCACCAGCTTCAATGAGGACGGTTGGAGCACCAGGCTGACCGAAACGGTTCCACCCGTGGTGATATTTTCCAGGGGAATCTTCTCCGTGTAGATCGTCTGGATCTCTCTGAGCATCAGGCTGCCGCCAACCACTGTAACCACGTCAGGAACCGTGCGGGCATCTTCCAGAATCAGTCCTCTGGCCAGTTTGCCGGTCCATTCCGTCTGAATGGGCAGTGTTTTCTGCACCGGTATATCCAGGTTTACTTCAAGTGACAGGGGATCCACCTGCTTGAGCTGAATTCCGGGCGGCAGCGTGATGCTCTCACGGGAGATGGGTATCTGATTGCTTCCGGCAACCGCATTGGCCAGATTGAGTTTCACCTTGACCTGATCGGGGCGCACGGACTTGATCAGGGTTCCCGAACCGCTGAGCTGAAGTCTTACGCTGCTGGCCGATGCGGAGAAAATCTCCATCCCGGGATCCCGGCTCATGAATTCGACGGGGATTTCAAGGGTGATCAGGGTCTCGAGGCCCCGGGCGAAGCTGAACCAGATGCCTGTGATGCTGGCCAGGCAGATCATGGCGGCGATGCCCAGCTCTGCGGCCTGCCGTCTCAGGCCGTTGGTGGCGGTCACTTCACCGGTGTACTCCCGCAGTGTGCGGTTCAGTTCGATGTTGTCGTTGATGTGGATGATCGAATCGTCCTTGAATACCGTGACCCGACCCCGTTCTTCGGAAACCACGATCACGACGGCATCGGTCAGTTCAGCCAGTCCGAGGGCGGCCCGATGGCGGGTGCCGAAGTAGGAGGGCAGGTCATTTCTTTTGGAGAGGGGCAAAATGGCGGAGACCTCCACGATCCGGTCACCCTGGATGACGGTTGCTCCGTCGTGGACCGGTGTACCGTGCCAGAAAATGCTCAGCAGCATCTCCCGCGAAAGCTTGCCCTGCCAGGGAATGCCGCTTTGGACCACCATTTCGATGCCATTTTTCAAGGGCAGCACAATCAGTGCGCCCAGCTTGCGGCGGGCCAGTTCGTAGACGCTCTCCACGATGATGTTTACCGGGGTCTGGATCTGACGCTGGGGGATGCCCCAGAAAAAGGACTTGAAATTGCGGGTCTGCAATACGCTGGCAATTTCGTTGCGGAACACGATGATGATGATCAGTGCGGCGGCGGCGATGATGCCCTGCATGGCCCAGCTGGTGACGATCAGGCCCATGCTCACGGCCGTCCGCTCCACGATCCAGAGCATGGCGATAGCCATGATCATCCGGATTACATTGGTGCCCCGGAACAACACGTAGAGCCTGAACAGGATGTAGCTGTTGAGCAGGATATCGATCACGTCCTGCCAGCGCAGCCCGGTGCTGAATGGAATCAATGGCTCCATGGGGTCAGTCCGTTATGCTGAATCGCAGCGTGTGCATGAGGGTGTTGTTTTCATCGGTGACCTCAACCCGCCAGGGGCCCTTGTCGGCATCCCTGAGCTGCATGCTGGTAAATGAAGCCCAGCGGGGCGGGTTGATGGTGAGTCGTTTTTCTGTGACCAGGCTGTCTCGGCGATACCATTTATGGCTGACGTAGGTCTGTTTGGGCACCGGGTCGAATTCCGTGAAGCACGACACCCGGCCCCGTTCGATGGAAAAGACCACTGCCGAGTTTGTCGGTGCGTACTCCACGATGGTCTCGCACATGACTGCCCGGACCAGCGTCAGTTTGCCGGAAGTCTGCGCCTCCTGTCCCCGTGCCGTCCATGCTGGGGCAAGCACGAGGGCCAATATCAAGATTCTGCACACGTGTCGGGCTGCATGTCTCATGGGGCCCACAGTAGCGCAATCACTTTTTTTTACAAGCAGAAAACGGGATTTCCGTCCGATAAAAAGGTATAATTTGCGACGGGCATCCGGGGAGAGGCCGCCGGAAAATGATGCGCCTGAATTGGCGCCGGTGTCGGGGCAGTCTACAACCGGTATCCAAATGGGGTCCTACACGGGGTTTCTTTTGCGAAACAGTTCGGCCAGGGACCGTTGGACCAGGATCTGTTCGATGGACTCCTTTTCGCGTAATTTGCTGACCGAATCTGCATCCAGCAGCCAGCCGAAACCCAGTTTATCGAAAAAAACGATCTCTTTTCCCCTCTCCATGGTCAACGCTCCTTTATCTGGTGCCGGTCAATCGGTGTGCGGGCACAACCGGCCGACCGTCATTGGTGATCATCTGGCTTGTTGATTCCGGTATCGCCGGTTTTCGATTTTTCTTTAGCAAAGAATCATGACGGGGGGGATGGCTCAGGCAATTGCGGGCCGGGTTCTGGAATCATCGGCGCCGCTGAGGGGTGAAAAAAAACAGGCTGCGGCTGCAAACGACCGACCGGGTCCGGATCCAGAACAAGACGACCCCCGGGACCGGTCCCAGCCGTTTGACTGTGCCGGTCCTCACCGGGTGGCGGCCGCTTCCAGCAGGACAACTGCCCGTGATTGCTTGCCGTCACATTTGACAACCAGGGGCTGCGGCAGCCTCACATGGCTCAGGTGCGGGTTGGAGAACACGACCGGCAGCGCCTGCAGCGTGTCCCAGCGAATGATATCGTCGCTGCCTTCGGTTATGGTCAGATAGGGAATGCCGTTGGCCGTGATGTTATGGAAAAAATGGGATCCGTGTGAGGGGTCGGCTTTCAGCGCGTCGTTGCGAATCTCCACCATGGCGCCTACCCCGCTGATGTCCCGCCACTTCACCGGTATGCCCAGCCAGCGGTCAAAGGAGCCCCACCGACCGGGGCCGATCAGCAGGTAGGGTCGTTGCGCCTTCACCAGCGCCGCGTTGACAATGGCGATGGACCGGGCAATTTCGGGCGTGTTTTCAGGGTTGAACGTATCCGGTCGGACATAGACGATGTCGGCGAGGACCTGGCTGCGGCCATGGCCCAGGGCCTGACCGGCGTAGCACAGGGCGTGGGCGATATCCTGGTCGGTCACTTCCACGTCATGCAGGTCTTCCCCGGCCGACATGGGACGCATCTGAAGGATGTTGAAGGTTCCCTTATGGTCCGGGCTGCCCGTCAGGGTGATGGAAAACTCGAATTCCACCGCGCAGCCCATGCCTTCCCGACCCATGGCCAGCAGGTCTTTGAGCAGCCCGGGCAGCGGGAAGCTGTCGTATTTGAGAACCGGTGCAAAGGTGAGCACCCGGTTGCCCGGGATATGAACGCTGTCCCGGATGCGCTGCTCAGCAGGCACGTAAGTGCCGGCCAGTCTCCGCACCGGTCCTTCGGCCTCGGCATCGTCCACGTAACGCTTTTCCACATTGACACCGCGTTCAAAATAGAGCCCGTCGGGAACGCTCTCCATGCCCAGCGCCCAGAACTGGCGCTGGGCGTTGGCCAAGATGTCCGCCACTTTGGAAAACTGGGGCTGTACCTGGGGATATGCGGGTGAAAAACGAAGCGAAGGCTCGCCTTCGGGGATACCCCGGCCAAACCCCATGACGATGCGTGCCACCCCGTCATCCGCTTTCAGGGGCGCCACCGGATAGAAATTGTGGGACTGGGCGATGCCCGAGATGTCCGGGTAGAAAAACGAACCGTGCCGGCTGCCCACCAGCCGCTGGATGATCACGGCCATCTGGTCCCGGCGGATCCGGTAAGCCGTGCTGCTCAAAAAGGTCCGCGGGTCCCTGAACCAGGTGGAGGCGTAGACCAGTTTTACGGCGGTAATCAGCTGGTTGCAGCGGATGGAAAAGTCCGCGTGGTTGTTGGGCACCATGTAGGTCCGGTAAAGGCCGGTGAACGGGTGGTTGTGAACATCCTCCAGCAGGCCCGAACTTCTGATGGACAGGGGCTGGTGAACCGCCTCAAGGTACATGCTGAGTTGACCGGTCAGCCAGGGGGGCATTTTCCCATCGAGAAACGCCTGGGCAATCTGTTCGTCGGACTGGTCGGCCATGGCGGACGGGTCCAGCCCGTTGTGGGAGACAAAGGCGTCGAACCCCTCGGTGGTGATAACCAGGGTCTGCGGCACCTGGATGGCCACATCCGGGTAGCGCTCCTGAAGGTGCGATGACCGGCGCAGCAGATTGGCCACGAAGGCCAGCCCCCGGGCCTTTCCACCCAAAGACCCGCTGCCTATCTTTACGAAGTCGGAAATCTCGGGATCGTAGTCTTTGGAATTGAAAAGCACCACCACCCCTTTTTGCCGCCATTTGCGCAGGGCGTGGATGTGGGTGATGATATATTGACGGATTTCGTCCGCTCCGGAAAAGTCAGCCGCATCGGCTTTGCGCAGGCGCGAGGCCATGGCGATTTCCCCCCGCGCCATGATCCAGTTGGAGAACCGGTTGCGGGTGGCATGATAGAGCAGGGATTCATCGGGGATGGTCGGAAGGATCTCCTCGAGGGTTTTAAGATTGGCGGCCCGCGCGATTTCGCTGCCGTCAGACCGCCTGAAGACGAAATCGCCGAATCCCAGGGCATTCGAGAAGAACTGGTGGATTTCAGCCAGCAGATCGTCGCTGTTCTTGTCCAGAAACGCCGCCGGCACCCGTGCGGCCAGTTCCCTGTTGTGGGCCTCGTTGCTGATGAGCAGCAGCGGCAGATCGGGAATCGCCCGGCGGACCTCGCGCAGGAATGTGAATCCGGCATCGGCTGTGATTTTGCCGCCCTTGGGATAGCGGGTATCGGAGATGATGCCGAACAGATAGTCGCCGTAGCGCCGGTAAAGGGAGATGGCCTCCTCGTAGGTCCCGGCCACGAGAATTTTCGGGCGTGCGCGCATCTTGAGCAGCCGGTGTTCCTGGTTCAAGCTCTCCTCCAGCACCTCCTGGGTCTGGTTGACGACCTCCCTGTAGATCAGCGGCAGGAAATAGGAGGTGTACAGGGGCGAATCCTCCACCAGAATCAGAACCCGTACACTGGCTTTCTGGGTGTCGGCGGCGACATTGAGCCGGTCTTCCATGCTTTTGACGATGGCCAGCAGCAGGTCCGAATCGCCGGACCAGATGAAGACCTCATCGATGCCCGAGAGTGAGCGTCCCTCCGGCGGCGGGTAGATCCCCTTGGCGCTGTGGGCCAGCAAAACAACCGGCAGGTCGGCATGGGTGGCTTTGATCTGCGCTCCCAGGTCGAAGACGTCCATGTCGTCCAGATGGGGCATGGCGATCACCAGGTGGAACACTTTTTGGGCCAGCATGCCCATGGCCTGGGTGGCGGTGGCCGCCTGGGTGATCCGTGGGGGCCGGCTCAGGTTCAGCCCGCGGTACTCGTTGATGATTTTGGACGCCAGGCTGCCGTCCTCCTCCAGGATGTAGGCGTCGTAAGGACTGGCGACCAACAGGATCTCGAAGACCTTGTTTGACATCAACTCGTGGAATACCTTAAAGTGAGTGTCAAAATCCTGGTTCTTGAAGAATGACGGCAGGTTTAGGGCGTCTTGGTCCATAATCATCCGGCGAAATGGTTGCCTGCGCGGGTCGGGGGCTTCCGACCGCCCTGCAAGAATACGGTCGGCGGCCTCTTTTATCAAGTGAAAACGAGCGCCATCGGTCCAAGGAGCAGCATCAGCATGAAAATCAGCCGAAAAGCCCTGTGGGGCTGGGCCATGTATGACTGGGCCAATTCCGCCTTTGCCACCACGGTGATGTCGGGCTTCTTCCCCGTTTTTTTCAAGCAGTACTGGAGCGCCGGGGTCGACGTCAACCTGAGCACGGCCCGCCTGGGGCTGGGCAATGCCGCCGCCGGGCTGCTGGTGGCCCTGGCCGCGCCGATCCTGGGTGCCGTGGCCGACCGGGGCGCCGCCCGCAAACGCTTCCTGGCCCTGTTCGCCTATCTGGGGGTGCTGATGACCGGGGCGCTTTACTTCGTGGGCCAGGGGCAGTGGGTGTTTGCCGTGCTGGTATACGCCATGGGGGTCATCGGCTTTTCCGGCGCCAACATTTTTTACGACGCCCTGCTGCCGGAAGTGTCCGCAGAAAAAAACGTGGACTTTGTGTCGGGCTTGGGATTTTCCATGGGCTACCTGGGCGGTGGGCTGCTCTTTCTGGTGAACGTGCTGATGGTGGTCATGCCCCAGCGCTTCGGTCTGGCCGATGCCGGTCAGGCAGTCCGGATCGGCTTTCTCACCGTGGCCCTGTGGTGGGGTTTTTTCACCCTGTTCATCCTTTTCTGGGTGCCCGAAACGCAAACGGTCCCGCCGCCAGGCGCGACCACCGGCATCTGGCGCGGCGGCTTTGCACAACTCAAACACACCTTCGGACGCGTGCGGCACATGAAGACCGTCCTGCTCTTCTTATGTGCGTACTGGCTCTATATCGACGGTGTGGACACGATTATCCGCATGGCGGTGGATTACGGCATGAGCCTGGGATTTGCGCCCAACGACCTTTTGCTGGCGCTGCTGGTCACCCAGTTCGTGGGTTTTCCGGCCGCCCTGGTTTTCGGCCGGCTGGGCCAGCGGCTGGGGCCGCGCAAGGGCATCTATATCGCCATCGGGGTTTACGTGGCGGCCACCTTATGGGGGGTTCGCATGACCCGTAAGGAGGAATTTTATGTGCTGGCAGTTGTCATCGGTCTGGTGCAAGGTGGTATTCAGGCCCTTTCCCGGTCCTACTATTCGCGGTTGATTCCCGCGGACAAGCCGGCCGAATTTTTCGGTTTTTATAACATGCTGGGCAAATTTGCCGCGATTATCGGACCGATGCTGGTGGGTGGTGTGGGCCTTTTCGTGCGCCGGCTGCTCCTGCCGGTGGACCCCACCCCCGCGGAATTGGTTCACGTGGGCGCCATGGCTGCCCGCTGGAGCATGGCCTCGGTGCTGATTCTGTTTGCCGCCGGGGCCTTTCTGCTCTATTTCGTCGACGAGGAGAAGGGGCGGAAGCAGGCGGCGCTGCTTTGACGGAGGCGGCGACCGGTCAACGGACTTTCGTTCTTCCAGCATCAGGCTTGCCTGCAAATGGCTTGCATCTCGGCCGCCCGGTTGGAGAAAATCCAATCCACGCCGCGGGCAGCCTCCCGAAACAGGCAGCGCCGGGAATCGGCGAAGCCGGTGCCGACGCCCTGACCCAGCCCATGATGACGGGCCAGCATGGCTTTGGTTGTCAGCAGGTAGTGGCCGGCCAGACCGCCCCACCGGTGGTCCGCGGCCATGCGGCTCAAGCGGTCCATGCGCATGCGCGCAATGCCGACAAAGGCATTTGCCGGCAGAAAACCGAAATAACCGAACTTGTCGGGTTGCAGGGCCATCAGGTGGAAATCCTCCCCGGGGGCCAGGTCCTCGAGACAGTCCCGCATGCGGCGTGACTGTACCGAAGGCGTGGGGTAGTGTTCGCCCTTGATCTCGATCATCAGGTGCAGCCGTCCGCCGTAACGGTCGATCACTTCGGGCAGGGTCGGGATCCAGGGAAATTGATTCCTGATGGCGTCCAGGCGGGTGCGTCCGATCCAGACCGCTTGGTTGCACAGGCGCTGGGTATCCGGGTCGTGAAACACCACCGGAAACAGATCGCGGGTCCAGCGCACGTCCAGCTCGAGGCCCCAGACGCCGGCCTCGGCGGCTGCGTCAAACGCCGGCAGGGTGTTTTCAACCCGGCTGAGGTTATCGTGCTCGCCGCGGTGGGAGATGATGCGACAGGATTTCAGAAGCGGAAGCGGGGGGGGCGGGCAGGGCCATCGGCGATAGAACGCGTCCACCAGCCGGTGAAAAACCCCTTCAACCTTTTCTTCCAGCCTTATTTTCCGATTCTGCGGGTGATCCATGGCGGGATCAAAAAAGGCCCGAGCGCGGGGCCCTGCCCGAAGGCGAAGGTGTGCTGGTCTCCGGGCATGTTCCGAACGTCGGTCAGCTGCGACGATTGCATCTGGACGGACCCGACTTGCGTCACCACGACCTGCACGGGCGTCCAGG
>NZ_JAWOHB010000154.1:0-14547 GCF_046496365.1 Desulfosarcina sp. | reverse complement strand
TATCCTGATGTTCTTTTCAGGCATCCGTGTTGCGGAAGCGTCGGCATTGAAATGGAAGCACATCGATATGGCAAAGGGTGTGGTAAAGATACGGCGAAATTTGGTCCGTCTCAAAGGCGGTAAGATTGACTACAAGAAGCCGAAAACGGAGAGTTCCATCAGAGACGTGAAGATTCCTGAATTTATGATGGAATCATTGCAGGAACAGCGGGAACGGACATGGAAAGGGAATGGGGACGATTTTGTGTTTCTGAATAAACAGGGGCGTCCCATCCATCGGCACACCATGAATGGATGCGTCATCAATCCGACCCTGGAAAAATTGGGTATTACAACCCGCATCAGCATCAAAGACACCAGGGCATCATTTATCACGAACGCAATGGATAATAATGAGCGGATGAGCTACGTCCAGAAACAGGTCGGCCATACCACAACCAGGATGATTGTGGACCATTATTACCGGCATGTGCCTGCCCCAGATGATGGAGAAAAACTTGAAAACGCTTGGAATTCTACCAGGATTCTACCAGAGGAAGGTGGCGGTAAATCGTAAGTATCTGAAAATAATAACAAATAATGGTGGAGGCGGCGGGAGTCGAACCCGCGTCCGAAAACATTCCACACAAATCTCTACATGCTTATCCTGATCTCTAAGTTTCGCCTTGGTCAGTCTCCATCAGGCAGGGTACTTCAAAGGCTATCCTGCTAAAATTTCGCCGTTACTGTAACAGGAGTTCAGATTCGGCTATCCCACTAGTCGACGTTCTATCCAGGTCCGCGGGAGAAACCCGGTAGAACGGTAGCACTAAGCTGCTACGGCGTAGTTATAATCGTCTGCGATTATGTTTATTTCCCACCAGTTTTACGAGACGGTAGGAACTCGGCATGCAATCGGTGCTTCTTTATCCCCGTCGAAGCCGTTTCGCCCCCAATTTGTGAAAGAACATGTTGGACTGATAGTAACCCTTCAGGGCCTTGATGTCAAGCCACATTGGAAAACCGAACACCTCTGAAAGCCCTTTGTTACCGGGTATCAGAGGCGTTGGCAATTGAAATCTCGGGTGATTGATCGGGCTGCGCGAGCTCTATTCGCCCAGGTAGGCCTTGCGAATCTCCGGGTTGACGAGCAGTTTCTTGGCATCGTCCTCCAGGGTGATGCGGCCGGTTTCCAGGACGTAGCCCCGGGAGGCGGTCTGCAGGGCCAGGTTCGCATTTTGTTCGACCAGTAAAATGGTGGTACCTTCCTTCTGATTGATGTCTTTGATGATATCGAAAATCTGCTGGACGATCAGCGGTGCCAGGCCCAGGGATGGCTCGTCCAACAACAACACCTTGGGCCGGCCCATCAGGGCCCGGGCGATGGCAAGCATCTGCTGCTCCCCGCCGGAAAGGGTTCCGCCATGCTGTCTATGGCGATCCTTGAGGATCGGAAACAGCTTGTAGACATGTTGCCGGTCGGCCTCGATGGCTGGCTGGTTCTTGCGGAAAAAAGCGCCCAGGGTCAGGTTTTCGTCCACGGTCAGGCGTGGAAATATCCGCCGTCCTTCCGGGACTTGGCAGAGGCCGGATACCGGCAGGGTTTCAGCGGCCATGCCGTTAATTCGGGTCCCATTATACCAGATCTCACCCTTGTCGATGGGAATCACGCAGCAGGTGGTCATCAAGGTGGTGGATTTACCGGCACCGTTGGCACCGATGATGGCCACGATCTCCCCCGGAAACACCTTGAGCGAAATCCCTTTAAGGGCCTTGATGCTGCCGTAGCTGGAATAGACCTCTTTCAGTTCGAGAATCGGTTGATCGGCCATCTATCCCTCCCCCTCTTCTCCCCGCTTGCCCATCCGTTTGGCCGGAATCAGGCCGGCAGGCCTGAAGAGCATCATCACCACCATGGACATGCCGAAGACCAGCATGCGGTAGGTTTCAAATTCACGGAATACCTCGGGCAAGATGATCAGGGCGGCGGCACCCAGGATGATGCCGGGGATGGAACCCATTCCGCCCAGGACGACCATGCTCAGTACCATGGCCGACTCCAGAAAGGTGAAGCTTTCCGGGCTGACAAAGCGCATGCGGGCGCAGAAAAATGCACCGGCCAGCCCGGCAAAAAGTGCTCCCATGGCGTAGGCCAGCAGTTTGAGCTTGAAGGTGTTGACCCCCATCAACTCAGCTGCGGTTTCGTCTTCACGGATGGATTCCCAAGCCCTGCCGATTCTGGAGAAATTAAGATGCCGGACCGAAATGATCGTGACGATGGCCAGGAACAGGGCAACATAATACAGGTAATGCAGTTTTTTCAGGACGAGCAGCTCCAGGCTGAACCCACCTTCGAAGCTGGGGATGTAGATGCTGGGGGGGTTGACACCGAGGATACCGTTGGGCCCGTTGGTGAGCGACATCCAGTTGTTGAGCAGGATGCGGACAATCTCCCCGAAACCCAGGGTCACGATGGCCAGGTAATCCCCGCGCATGCGCAGCGTTGGATAGCCGATGATGCAGCCGGCAATCATTGCCAACGCGGCGGCAATGGGGAGACAGATCCAGAAGGACATGCCGAAATGGATGTTCAGCAGGGCATATGTGTAAGCGCCGACGCCATAGAAGGCAATGTAGCCTAAGTCCAGCAGCCCGCACAGCCCGACAACCACATTGAGACCCAGTCCCAGGCAGATATAGATCATCACATTGGTGGCCACGTCCTGGGCATAGCGTCCGGTGAAGAAGGGGTACCAGAAGGCAATGGCCAGCAGGATGATCATCCAGACCCAGTTGGGTACCTTGCTCGATGCCCGGCCGAAGGTGTCGCGCAGGCCGGCCACTGGCCGGCTGATTGCATCCAGGCTCCCGCTTTTGTTGAGAATGTAAAGCAGCAGGCAGATTGATGTGCCCACGGCGATGTACAGCCATACGGTGAAGGTTGTGTCGAAAGACAGGGTGCCGTCCGGGTGAATACCCAACAGGGGCCAAAGCAGACCCAGCAGCCAGAGCAATCCGATGGTGTAAGATTTCCAGACTTTTTTAAACTCGTGTATCATCGATATTCTCGCCCATGATTCCAGTCGGTTTGAAGTAGAGCACGGAGATCAGGATAATGAAGGCAAATACGTCCTTATACTGGCCGGAAATGTATCCCGCACCGAAAATTTCCACCATGCCGATGATCAATCCCCCCAGCATGGCGCCGGTGATGTTGCCGATCCCCCCCAACACAGCCGCAGCGAAGGCCTTGATGCCGGGCAGAAAACCCATGTCATAACGAACCGAGCCATAGTAAAGGCCCACCATGATGCCGGAAGCGGCCGCCAGTCCTGCACCAATGGCGAAGGTCAGGGAGATGATCCGGTTGCTGCTGATTGAGACCAGCGAACTCATGACCTTGTCCTGGGCCGTGGCCCGCATGGCCATGCCGATCTTGGTCTTGAAGACCAGGATATTGAGCGCGAAGAGCAGGAAGATGGTCATGCCCACGATCATCATCTGCAGATACCCGACGGTGATATTTCCAAAATTGACACCGCCCTGGAACAACTCGCCGGGATAGGCTTTGTCATAGACCCCCTGGGTCAGCATCAGCCCATTGGACAGGAAGATGGACATGCCCAGGGCAGAGAGGAGGGCGGCCAGGCGGGATTGGCGCCGCAAGGGCTTGTAGGCCACTTTTTCAACGCCCACGGCCAGAAAGGCGCAATACCCCATGGTCAGGGCAAAGGCGGCGGCCAGGCAGAGAATAGGGTGGGTGTCCATGTAGCCCAGTCCGGTAAAAAAACTGAGCAGGATAACCCCGACATATCCACCGGTTGCAAAAAATTCACCGTGGGCGAAGTTGATCAATTGGATCACACCATAGACCATGGTGTACCCCAGAGCGATCAGGGCGTACAGCCCACCCAGGGTGATGCCGTTTATCAATTGCTGAATGAAAGTTTCCATAGAAATCGCTTTTCATATTGGCGCTTGCGGTGGATCCGATAACGGTGACCGCCCGGTCACCATGGCCGAGCGGTCACGTCACATTACCGGTTTATTTAAGCAGCCCCTTATCAGGCGCCCAGTAGGGAACAAACTGGCCGTTTTCTACCTTGTAGGCGATGTAGGACGATCCGGAGTCGCCGTTGGCCTTGAATTTGATCCGTTTGGCGACGCCGTCGAAATCCATCTTCATGATCTCGGCCTTGATTTTGGCCGGATCGGTGGAGCCGGCCTTTTTGATGGCCTGGAGAAGCACGGTGGCCGCATCATAGGCATAGGTGGCGTAGGCGGCGATGGGGCCGTACTTGGGCACATAAATCTTCTCGAAGGCTTTGTACTCGGGGGTGGTTGTATCGGTGAACCCGTAGGTCAGGTAAACACCTTCGGCAGCTTCCTTGGCCACTTCCATGAACTTGGGCTGGAACACGGCGTCCTGGGTAACGATCTGGGAGGTCATACCCAGCCGTTTGGCCTGCAGCGTCATCAGGGCGGCCGGCGAAAAGCCCTGCAGGGACATGTAGAAAACGTCGGCATTGGCCTCTTTGGCATTGGTCAGCACGGCGGCAAAGTCCTTGTCGCCCTGGTTGACGTGATCGTGCTCGACAACCTCGATGCCCAGTTCCTTGCAGGCCTTGCTGACGCCGTCGGCCAGACCCTGGGAGTAGGTGGTCTTGTCATCGACGATGAAGACGGTTTTGGCTTTGAGTTGCTCTTTCAGGAACCTGGCGGCAGCCGGCGCCTGGTCATCGTCACGGCCGCACAGGCGGAACATGTAGGGCAGGCCACGGTCGGTGACTTGCTCGTTGGTGGAGGCCGGGGTGAGCATGGGAATGTCCTCTTCGGCCAGAACCTCGGAGGACGGGATGGTGGACGAGGAGCAGTAGGCGCCGATAACGCCGACGACCTCCAGGTTGATCAATTTGTTGGCCGCGGCCACGGCCTGCTTGGGATCGCAGGCAGTATCCTGGGGAAACAGCTCGATCTTGTCATAGCCGGGCATTCCGCCGGCCTCTTCGAAGACCTGAATGGCGGTCAGCACGCCGTTTTTAATGTCCGTTCCGTCTGAGGCATAGGGGCCGGTCAGCGGACTCATGGAGCCGATATTCAGGGTTTTTGCAGCCGCCGTTCCCATGATAAAGGGGACGACCATCAGGCCAAGTACCAGTGCGACGAACAGTTTTTTCCTCATTTGAAACTCCTCCTGTTATTAATGATTTTGACTTGCCGGTTGACCCAAATAGGCCTCGATCACCTGGGGATTGGACTGGATCTCCTCCGGGGTCCCTTCGGCGATTTTGACACCATGGTCAACACATACAATCCGATGGCACACGCCCATGACCACTTTCATATCGTGCTCCACCAGCAGCACATCGATCCCGAGTTCACAAATCCGGGAGATATCCTTCATCAGGGCCGAACTTTCCGCTGGGTTCATTCCGGCGGCCGGTTCATCCAGCAAAAGCACCTTGGGTTGAGAGGCCAGCGCGCGGGCGATTTCGAGTCGCCGCTGCAGGCCGTAGGGCAGGTTGGAGGCCACCGTATCCGCGTACCGGTCTACGCCCATGAATTTGAGCGCTTCCATTGCCTTGTCGTGGATCTGGTCTTCTTCCCTGCGCTGGGAAAAGGTTCGGAAGATGGCGCCCACCACCCCTTTTTTGGAGCGGCAGTGCCGAGCCACCATGGCATTTTCAACCGCCGTCATGGCCGAAAAGAGGCGGATGTTCTGAAACGTGCGCGCCACACCTTTTGAGAAAATCTCATGCGGCCGCTTACCCAAAATGCTGTTGCCCTCGAAGCGCACGTTGCCGCTGTTGGCTTTATAGACGCCGGTGAGCACGTTGAACACCGTGGTCTTGCCGGCACCATTGGGACCGATGAGGCCCACGATCTCGCCGGAGTTGATCGTAAAGCTCAGCTGGGACAGAGCCACCAGTCCGCCGAATCTTACCGTTATTTTGTCCAGTTCTAAATTCGCCATAACACCCAACCGTCTGTTGTTTTGAAATCGTGACGCGTCCCACCCGGCGCCAATCCCGCGAGCTGCCGCCGAATCACACCTTGTGCTGCCGTTCCCGTATTTCCATGTAGCCGTTGAAGCGCCTCACATGCGTACTGGCGATCCGGGCCGCTTTTTCAGCCTCTCCGCTTAGCATGGCGTTGACCACATCTTCAAGATCCTGAAGATTTTCATTCATTTCAGGTTCCGCCATAACCAGAAATTCGTCATAATAACGGCGAATGTTTTCATGAATGGTCTTGAGAATGGAAATGTATATGGGGTTGCCGGTGATTTTGGCGAAGTAAAGGTGGATGTTTTTGTCGGCGGTGAGAAAATCGGAAACCGCCTCGGCACCCCGATCCACGCACATGCGGGCTTCATTCAACAGTGCTTTTAAAATACGCGCGTCAGTCTCTTTCATTCTCGACGTGGCCAAAACCACCACATCGCCCTCCACCCGCTCCCGGAATTCAGCGATCTGCCGCAGGGATACCTGATGGGAGCGAATCAGCAGATCCAGGCTTTCGGAGACGAGATCCGCAGACACCGTTTTGACCACTGCACCGCCGCCTGTACCCAACTTGATCTCGATGAGCCCCTTTTGTTCCAGAACGCGCAGGGCCTCGCGAAGGGTACTCCGGCTGGTCTGAAGCGTCTCTTTGAGTTCGCGCTCCGCCGGAAGCCGATCACCCGCCTTGAGGCGGCCTTCGATGATGGCTTCCTGGATCTGTTCGACCACATCCTGGAAAATTCGGTTTTGTCTGGCAGCGCGAAACAGTTGGGTCATTGATCGGCAGCTCGATCCTAGGGTGACTTTAAAATGTAACCAGAGCGCCTTGAACCGACACTCAGAAACGGTGAATGATCGTCATACGGAATGGTCCGACCATTTATAATAATTGATTTAAACTGTCAAGATGATTTTTATTTCAAAACGGCATTTAGTTTATGCATCCCGTTAACCACGCGCATATTTGAGACCGCTTTTTCTCCCAGCCCGGAAAGCTGCCCCGCAGGTATGCATGGGCAGGGGTTTCCACTCTTTTCAGGGGAGCGGCGTCTGCGGTTGCAGCGTCTCTGGCTCCGATTCCGGCGTCTTGCCGCCATTTTTCGGTTTGGCTTTACGGCGCCATTTAACGGGCTCCCACAGGCGATCCTTGGAAATGCACCCCCACCCCCAGCGCAGCCAGGACACGAGACTGAAGGCCAGCCAGAGCGACCATGCCAGCATGAGCAGGTGGTAGATCCACTGCGGCAGACTCACTACCCATGGGGTGGGCATGGTTCCTTCAATACGGTCCTGGAACCAGTTGAGCTGAACCTGTGTGGATCGGTTGCCGGCAATCTGCATGTCGGGTATGCCCAGAAGCCCGCGCTCGATGGCGGTGTAAAGGCCGATCAGGGCTGCGGCTGTCAGGAGTACCAGCAGCAGTTGGGCGGCATTGAAGGTAAACGTTTTCAAGGGTGCCTTGCGGCAGCGGTATCCCAAGGCCAGCAGCCAGCCTGCCACGATGAGCGCCACACCGGCGGGCACCTGGGTCAGGCCAAGGCCCAACAGCAGCCAGTGGCGTGTGCGAAGCGGCGTGACGGTCGTTTTTCCAAGGCCCGTTGCCACCAGAGCCACGACAATGACATAGCTCCAGAACAAGACAGCAGGTCCCAGCGTCGGCCCGCCAGTCAACAAAATCCAGCGGTTGTTCGGCATGTGAAAGGTAACCTCGGCATTGACGGCGCTTGCGCCCACGTTGACCCGGGGACCCTGCAACCGGGCCAACGAATCGTTCAGTTGCTGCCAGGCAACGATGGCCGTTTGAGCCCCCGGCTCCAATGGGACGGTCACCAGTTGGCCGTCCTGGCGAATGGGCAGACTCCGGCCGTTTAACGAAACCGCCTGCAAGTTGGCCTGCCCCGGCAACGCGATCTGGTGGTGTCCGCCTTTGCTGGACCGGATATCCAGGGTCAGCACGCCAAGGGAGAGGCGTTGCCCCGGGGTCAGCACCAGTTGCGCACGGTCCACGGTGATGGTGCGTCCGGATACCGCTTCGGGCCGGACTACCTCAATGCGGACCATTTCTCCCGGCCACGGGCGCCATTGCGGTTGCCAGTTCAGGCCGGCATCCTGATGGTGAACCACCGTGATGCCGGAAACGCTGCAGCGCCAGATAGTTGCGGCATCCAGTATCCAGGTCTCTGTCCAGGGCACCTTTTCCGGTGCGGCCAGGTGGATGGTCGGGGTAATCGGAAGGCTTGAGGAAAATTGGGCTTCCATCACCTCAGGGCCCAGGGATACCTGTGCCAATCCATCCTTCACATGAATGCCGGGCGTGGTCACCGATGCATTTTTCAACAGCGGAATGGAAAGCACCGCCGGTTTGTCCGGTTCGGTGATCCGCTGAATATGGGTGGTTACTTCCCACTGGATTCCCAGTTGCAGGGTACGCGTCACATGGAAAAAGGCAGGTGCGTCGGTTTTCAGGTTCTCGGTCGAAGATGGGCTGTTGCTTGGCTGCGCACGGGTCAGGGCAATGGTGGCGTCCATGCTGCCGTTGGGTTCAAAGCCCCGTGCCTGCCATCCCACCCCGGCATAGGTGCCCATATGGGGGACCATGGGAAAGGAGATGCGGATTTCATCGGCATCACCCGGCGGCCCGGTCATCTTGAGTTGGTGAACGCCCTGGGGCAAAACCATCCACAGGGTGCCCCGATCGTCCCGGGAAAGACTTTTTACCGGTTCATTGTCAAGGGTGATGCGGTCAGGACGCCAGGTCTCCAGGGTGGCGGGCAAGGGGATGGCCGTGTCGACCAGGGCATGCATCTGCATGATCAGTCGAAGCTGGTCAGGGGTGGCGGTCAGTTCCAGCCGACTCACATCGGCACACTGGGGAATGCAGGTCGGCGGTTCGCGCAGTCGCCGCTGAAGTTCCTCCAGAAGTGGTTGCGGTGGAAAGCCCGCTCCTGCGGTTTCGGCCCGCAGGAGCGGGATCGGTGCCAGGAAAACGAGCACGGCAAGCAGCGCAGTCTTACCGGCCGCCAGCCGTGGCGGCAGGTGTCGGCGCCAGTTGCGCAGGTTCAGAAAAGCCAAAATCAGCAGAAAAAGCAGGGCCACCCGAATCAATCCAAGCATCAGGTTCTGGGTCGGTGAAACCAGCCACAGGCGGATCTGCTGGGCGCGGTCCACCGGTCCGTTCCAGCGAAGCGGCATGGAGCGCCACTGCCACTTCGGCAGACCGGGTCCGGTTTGGATCAGGGCGTCCGGATCCAATGCTAACCCCGTCTTTAGGGAGGGGGAAGACCCATCGGACAGCCGGCGAATGTTCGCCGCCATTTGCACACGCTTGCTTTTTGAAGCGGGCTCGGGCGATGCCGCCATCTGGCTTTCAAAGGCAGCGTCGCTTCCCGAAAGAGCTGCCATGTTGTCGAATCCATTGCGGGCTTGTGTCAATTGCGGATAGATGGCCGTGCGCACCTGCTGCACCATGAAGGGCAGGGCCATCACCACCAGGGCAACCACCGCGCCCGCGCCCCATAATTTGACAACCGTTTTGAACCAGCCGTCGGGAAGATATTTCAATAGGGCTGCCACCGCCAGCAGATGAAGCCATACCTGACGCGGCCCACCCGGTTCGTGGAAGGTCATGATCAGGGTCACCAAAGCCAGCAGGCCGGTGGCGCGGCTGCGAATCTTATAGGCACTGACGGCAATGATCAGCACCATGAAAAAGTCCAGCAGGGTCCAGCGCTGAAGCCAGGCGCCCGGGGGAACATCCACTCCGGCGGCGGAAAACAGGGTCCAGCCCGGAGGCAGGTTCAATACACCGCGGACATGTTGGAAATCGTGATCCCAACCGATGGCCGGCAGTGTCGCGGATGTGCGTGACAGGCGGCTGTCCGCCTCCAGGGAAAGTTGACCGCGACGAAGTTGAACGCCTGGCGACGGTCGATCTCCCTGGAGGGTGATCAACTGATCCTGACCATCTACCGCCACCCGCCCCAGTTGCATGGGGTCACCCATGGAGAGCTGCCAGGTCCGGCTCAAGGTGCCGTTGATGCGGTCATGGATGGTAAAACCCCTGCCGTCAAAATCGAGCCACCAGGTGCGCGCCAGATTCAGCTGATCCGGCGCCGGATCCGGGTCGCCCCGGCGGATGACTTCGAAATTAAGGACGTCACCGGCGCTGAGCTGATAGGCTGGAAAACCTTTCCATTCGTCGGGCATCCGGGTACGCGACGGTTCAACCGGCGGGGCCCCTGATACCCTGACCATCCGCAGGTGGTTAAAAGCCTTGAAGGACCAAATCTCATCGCCATGGCGGCTGGCTCCGGTGGAAAGGCTGTTTTGCGGACCTTCCAGTCGGGCGGTCACCCGGATATCCCAGCGGCCGGGTCGAGCCTGGAGCAGCAGGTCGCCCGTTGGATTCAGACGGGCGGGCAGCGGGCTGTCAATTTTCATCACCGTTGCCCCATTGGGCAGCAGGGAGGCCATCCGGATTTCCCGGATTCGACCTGAGATCTGGAACAGGATCCGGGTGGTCAGGCGCATGGGAATATCGTCTTCAATCAGCCTGAAAACAGTGGCTGTCATGGTATCTTCCGGTCGATCGGCTTTGCCCATGCCATGGAGCCGGAGCCGGCCGCTGATATCCAGGTCCGGTTCGACCATTTCCCGGCCGTCGACCGTCAGTGACAGGATGCCCACCTCAGCCGGGACCTGGATCATTTCTGGCAACGTGTTCCAGACAAACGACCCTTTGAGGGTGTATTCCCCGGGCTCCAGCCAGATGCAGGGCCGCCCGCTGCGCCCCACCACCGCATCGATCGCCCCGCCGGCTACCGATTCAGGCCAATGGGTTTCATCACCGGGCAGGGTCACCCAGGAGGGGGCGTACACCGTTACCGTCTGGGTGAACAGGCCGCCCTGGTTGCCCACATCAACAGCCAGCTGCGAGGGCCACCAGCATCTGCGGATGGCGGCATTGTCAAACTGGGGGGGGCATTGCTGCTCGGGTGTGCCGTGAAGCACCCACGCTCGCCAGGGTTCCAGAGAGGCGGGAATGTCCAGCGCCGGCAGCGGTGCCGCGAACGTGACGATGCTAAGCAAAAGTAGAAAAAAATGGAAAGAAGCCACCGATACTGCGCGATTCATGGCACCTCCCGGGTGAAATCTAAAAATTGTCTTGAGATCCAATTTTCACCCACATGTGCCTTAACGGCATTCAGTTCGTCAGGGCCAAAAAACCATTCATAAAATGGAAGATCGTTTTAACTTGTTGGAAAGGGATTTGCAAATTTATTTCGAGGACTCAAAAAGGAAACGGTTAATCGGGATGAGGCCGATTAACCGTTAAGGAGGAGAAAGATGAAAAAATTATTAGGTTGACATTAGACAAAAGCAATTAGCCTGCCAAAATCAATTTTTGACTTTAAAAAACCCTATAGTCATTAAAATTATTCAACATTTAAAGGATATTTTATGTTTTACCCATCTCCATTGTCTCAATCCCCGGCGCGGCCAATTCGGGTTTGCAGCGGGAATTGTTTAAAATAATAAACCCGGCAGGATCAAATAATTATTTAAATTATTGATATTGAATGGAAAAACGTTTTTTTTCAAAAGTTTATAATTTTGAACCGGAGGTCGGAAAGCATTCAAATAGTCAATCAACATATTGTAATTATATGAATAAATTTGGTTGCAGGTTTTGAACACGGTCCGTTCTCACCCCTGCCGGTGGTCAGTTCCCTGCAATTGACGCATATATCGGCAATTCAACCGGGTTCTGTGCCTTGACAAATGGCAAATCGCACCCATAATTGTTCATCGTTGCGGTCGAACTAATTATAACCATTGATAAAAGCTTTATAAGCGGACGCGCAGGAGAGCCCATGGAACCCAAGCAGGAAACCCATCAATTCAAGACCGAAGTACAGCAGATTCTCAATCTGATTATTAATTCCTTGTATTCCAACAAGGACATTTTTCTGCGGGAACTGATTTCAAATGCATCGGATGCCATCGACAAAGTCCGATACAAGGCGGAGACCGATACGGCCATTCTGAGTGACGACACAGCGTTCAAGATTCAACTGAAACCCGATGCCATCAAGCAGACGTTTGAAATCAGCGATAACGGCATCGGCATGACCCGGGACGAGGTCCTGGAGAACATCGGCACCATCGCCAAGAGCGGCACTGCCGGCTTCCTGGAGGCCCTGGAACATGCCAAGGGTCAGGACGCATTGATACCCGAGCTAATCGGGCAGTTCGGTGTCGGCTTCTACAGTGCCTTTATGGTCGCCGACAAGATTACCCTGGTCACTCGGGCTGCCGGTGCGGACGCCGACAAGGCGGTAAAATGGGTTTCAACCGGAGACGGAACCTACACCGTCGAGGAGACCCGCAAAACCACCCGGGGAACCACCATCACCCTGGAATTGAAAAAAAAGGAGAAAGACGAAAAGGATTTCACCGATGCATGGACGATCCGCAGCATCGTCAAACAGCATTCCGATTTCGTCAGCTATCCGATCACCATGGAGGTTGAGCGCGACGAGCCGCTTCCCGATGAAGAGATCATCAAGGACAAGGATGGCAAGCCCATCGGCGCCACCACCCGCAAAGTGATGCGCGAAGAGACCCTCAACTCAATGAAGGCCATCTGGACCCGCAGTTCCAGCGATGTCAAGGAGGAAGAATACGAAGAGTTCTACAAGCATTTGAGTCATGATTGGAACCCGCCCATGGAGCGGCTCCATCTCAAATTCGAAGGAACCACCGAGTACGACGCCCTGTTGTATATTCCGTCCAAAGCCCCCTTTGACCTGTTCACCCCGGACCGCCGCCACGGTATCCATCTCTATTCCAAGCGGGTGTTTATCATGGACGACTGCAAGGAGCTGATGCCTGAATATTTGCGCTTCGTGAAAGGCGTGGTGGACGCATCCGACCTGAATCTGAACGTCAGCCGCGAGATCCTGCAGCAGGATCGGCTGGTGCTCAATATCCGCAAAAATCTGGTGAAAAAGCTCTTCGATCTGCTGGGAAAAATGGATGCGGAGAAATACAATCAGTTCTACGATGAATTTGGTGCCGTGTTGAAAGAGGGTATCTACACCGATCCGACCCACAAGGATAAAATCGCCCCCCTGGCCCGCTATAAGACCACCAAATCCGGGGACACGTGGGTGTCGCTGGATGAGTATGTCAAAAATATGAAGGCCGACCAGAAGGAGATCTTCTACATCACCGGCGACAAGCTTTCAGCCCTGCTCAACAGCCCCCACCTTGAAAAGCTCAAGGAGAAGGATTTTGAAGTGCTGCTGATGACCGACCCGGTGGACGAATGGGTGGCGCAGTCTCTGACCGAATATGACGGAAAGCCGTTGAAGAGTGCCGAAAAAGGTGATCTGGATCTGGAAAAGGTGGATGAGGCCAAAAAGGAAGCCTACAATGCCCTGTTCGGTTTCATCAAAGGGCAGCTTGAAAACAAAATCAAGGAAGTCAAGCCTTCTTCCCGTCTCAAAGATTCGGTAGCCTGCCTCTCCGGAGACACCTGGGACATGAGCGCCTACATGGAAAAGCTGCTTAAGGCGTCCGGGCAGAAGGCCCCCGAAGTCAAGCGTGTTCTTGAATTGAACATGGACCATCCGGTGGTGGAAAAAATCAAAACCATATTTGAGAACGACAGGGACAATCCCGCGTTGAAAGAATACAGCCAACTTTTATTTGACATGGCCGTCGTCAGCGAAGGTGGAAAACTGGATAATCCGTCCCGTTTTTCGAAGATGGTGGGTGATCTGATGTCCCGGGCCATGGGGTGAAACGGAAGCGTGAAACCATCCGGGCGGGCCGGTGCCGGGCCGCCCGGATGGCGCCATGACCGGCCATACGAATTTAATCCACGGCATACTTGAAAGACAGGTTTACCCGGGAGCGATATGCCGTTACCTTGCCCCCTTCCACCTTCATATCCAGCTTGGTAATCTCCGCCACCCTCAGGTCCTTCAATGACCTGGAAGCGGTTTCGACTGCATTTTTGGCTGCCTCTTCCCATGAATTGGGACTGGTTCCTACCAATTCGATTACTTTATAGACACTTTCACCCATGATTTCCCCCTTTTCGGTTGACGGTTAATGAAATGCAATGGCGTTGAAACAAGCCGTTCATTTCAACGAGCGATCCTCGGGTCGTAGAAACTGCGGCGGCGGTTCAGACGGAGCGGTTCGCAAAAACGGCAACAATTGAAGGACAGGCGCGACCCAATCGGGATGGAAACTTATGGGGACAGAATATCTTGGGTCGGCCGGCCGGTCAAGGATATTTCATCGGGCATTGTCCAGGGTCACGCAAAAGGGCCGTGGCAAACCTCCATGGCCCAAGCTGCCTTTAGGGGCACACGGCAACCGTGTTCACGGTTCTTCATGACGCCTAAGCGTTTAGGCCCGGACGTTTACGGGGCCCTGAGCCATTGCAGGCGGTGCATTGAAATGTGCCTGAAAACCAGATAGTATCTCAACCTGGTATCCGTCATCGACGGATGGTTCAGCATTCAGGACCCGAACCCATTGGGTTTTC
>NZ_JAWOHB010000098.1:0-5002 GCF_046496365.1 Desulfosarcina sp. | reverse complement strand
TGGGCATACAACACGGCCTTGCATCGACTGCACCGGGCTTTGCTTTTTTCCAGCAGCGGTTGCATGCGGTGCAAAAGGTCACATTCATGGCAGGCGATCAGGCGTTGCGTCATAGCCAAGGACACCTTCAGGTCATGATCGTGATTATCTCCCTGAAAGCAGACATACCCGAATAGAACCGCCCACAGACCGGCACACGGCGCCACTTCAGGAAGCCGCACTCGAATTACCCGTTAAATAGCACCATTTCCAAATCCATGCAACATGGCGGGTTGAAAGTGTAGCGGGCTTGAAAGGTCTTTGTAGCGGCCATATCCGCTGAACTTATATGATATCCAATTGAAATGCGTTTCAGGCAACCTGCAGATCGGGTTTTCCCTTGCGGCGACGAATGACCTTTACAACGGTGGGTGCTGTTTTTGCGTGAGAACCGGTATTCTGGTTCGCGTCGGTTTGCGTAAAGAGTTGGAAAAGCTTGGCTTCAATTTGTTTGCGTTTGTTCTCGTCCATCAATTTTTCTTCTTTTTCTTTCTTTTGGGTTGATCGGTTATGGATTTTCCCCGCAACGCGTAACCAGAAATGCCGCTTCCGGCAATTTCTGCAAAGATCAGTCCGCCCATGCGCGACGAAAAGCAATCCACATGTCGTTCAGGGATTTACATCTGCATTACGTTGATCAGGGAGGTAAACACCGCTTTACGTAGGAATTAACGCTCCTCCTGCCACAGGCAGGGCTTTCGCGTTGACGCATTAATTATAACAGATAAGCAGGCTTGGCAAGCGATAATTGACGAAAAATGAAAACGGTTGAATTTTTTCAGCCCGGAAACCACCCTGTCGTTTTGATGCAATGGTCAGGCATCGTAGCGTTGCCCGGTGAGCGCCTGGTTCGTCGTCCTTTGGACAGGGCTTGTTTCAATTCAACACCCCGATTTCCAGATACTTAATTAACTAAGTTGAATTTAGCCGCGCATGTGCTTATAGTCACGAATTATGAGAGAACATAACGAAAAAATACCCGACCCCAAAGAGCTCGAGAAAGAACTGGGCGATTTTTTGGCCAAAAAATTCGGCGGCAGCGTTAAACTGGCCACCCCCATCGTCATGCCCCAGGCGGCTAAAACCGATGAGGGAGAATCACCGCCGAAACCCCGGAAGACGATCAATTTCGAGCTTAAGCCGCAGGATCTGGTTGTCTACCTGGACCAGTACATTGTCAAACAGACGTCAGCCAAGGATACGCTGGCCACCAAGATCTGCACCCACTTCAACCGGATCAAGCATGTGCAAAGCGCCCCCGATGACTTCAGTGACATGGTCGGCGTCATCAAGAACAACGTTCTGATGCTCGGGCCCACCGGCGTGGGTAAAACCTACATGGTGCGGCTTATCGCCAAAAAAATCGGCGTACCCTTCGTCAAAGGCGATGCCACCAAGTTCAGTGAAACGGGATATGTGGGCGGCGACGTGGAGGATCTGGTTCGAGACCTGGTCAAAGAGGCCAATGGGGATATCGAGCTGGCCCAATATGGCATCATCTACATCGATGAGATCGATAAGATCGCCTCCAGCCATAATCTGATCGGGGCCGACGTTTCCCGGACCGGTGTCCAGCGGGCCCTGCTCAAACCCATGGAAGAGACCGACGTGGATATGAAAGTCCCCCATGACCCGGTATCCATGCTGCAGGAAATAGATCGTTTCCGGAAAACCGGGAAAAAAGAAAAGAGCAGCATCAACACCAAGCACATCCTGTTTATCATGAGCGGCGCTTTTTCCGGTCTTGAAACCATTATTTCCCGACGAATTGCCGACCAGAAGATCGGTTTCGGGGCCTCGATTTCTAACCCGTTACAGGACAGGGATATCCTCAACAAGGTAAAATCCGAGGATCTCGTTCAGTATGGGTTCGAATCGGAGTTCGTGGGACGGCTGCCCGTGCGAACGATATTTGAACATCTCTCCGAAGTGGATCTATTCGATATCCTTAAGAATCCCAACAACCCAATCATGCTGGGCAAAAAACTGGATTTCGCCGCCTATGGCATCGATGTCAAGTTTGAGACCGAAGCCCTTGAGGCGCTGGCCCGGCGGGCATATGGCGAAAACACCGGTGCACGCGGTCTGGTCAGTGCAGTGGAAGGCGCCCTGCTGGCTTTTGAGAAAGCCCTGCCCTCTTCCACGATCAAGCGGTTCGCCGTCACCCGTCAGGTGCTCGATTCACCGCGAGAGCACTTGAATGAACTGCTTGAGCGGCCCGAAGACGAAAAATTCAGACAGGCCTTTGACCAACTGGCAAAACAGGAATGTCAACGCATTATTAACTATGTCAGCTCGAACCGAAAAACATTCAGCGACAAATACGGCATCCAACTGACCGATATGCGCATTGAGCTGGCAGCCAAGGCCTATTGCCGCCGGGTGACCGACATCGAAAAAGTACTGAAAAAGGTCAAATCCTATTACGAAGAGACCAAAACCATTGAGCTTTACTTTATCAAAAATCATGGTATTAACATTGTCTTGGAAGAAGAAGCCATCGATTTTATCATCGGAGAATGTTTCCATGCCCAGCAAACGCCGGAAGCGTATTACCGCAAGCTGACCGCTGATTTTGAACATGGTCTGAAGCTGGTTCGTGAAAAGACAGGGCGGACCCGCTTTTTTATTACCCGGGAGGCCCTGGAAAAACCGGACAGCTACGTCGCTGAGCTCCTCAGGCAAAGCGGCCAAGACCACACCCACATGCCCCCGAAAACGGATAACCTGCTGGAAGGCTGAACCCATATGATCGGAATATCGAAGCTGTACTGCGGAACCGTCGAACCGTCTGACGCACTGCGCTATGGCCGGCATTCATCCACCCTGCCCTCACACCTGCTGCAGTTTTCCAAAGACAAACGACCGGTGGTGGTTTGGAATATAACCCGCAAATGCAATCTCAAGTGTGTGCATTGCTATGCCCAGGCCACGGAAGAAGCCCTTGCAGACGAGCTTTCCACCCAGGAAGGAAAAGCGCTGATCGACGATCTGGCCGAGTTCGGCGCCCCGGTGATGCTCTTTTCCGGCGGCGAGCCATTGGTCAGGAAGGATCTCCCCCAATTGGCCGCCTATGCCGTCGAACGAGGCATGCGGGCGGTAATTTCAACCAACGGCACCTTGATCACAACCGGTTTGGCCAAGACACTCAAATCCATCGGCCTGTCATATGTAGGCATCAGCCTGGACGGCATGCAGGGCACCAACGACAAGTTCAGGGGTGTTCCCGGCGCCTATGACAAGGCCCTGGAAGGCATCCGCAACTGCCAGGAGGCCGGCATCAAAGTGGGATTGCGTTTCACCGTCAACAAGTTCAATGTGGGGGACATCCCGGCCATTTTCGATCTGCTCGAAGAGATGGACATCCCCCGGGTCTGCTTCTACCACCTGGTCTACGCCGGCAGGGGGTCCAAGATGGTGGCGGAAGACCTTAGCCTGGAAGGCACCCGCCAGGCAGTTGACCTGATCATTGACCGCACCAGGGCGCTCCACGCCAAAGGCATCCCCAAGGAGGTGCTCACGGTGGACAACCACGCCGACGGCCCCTACCTCTACCTGCGGCTCCTCAAGGAAGACCCCCAAAGGGCCGCGGAGGTTCTCGAACTGCTCAAGATGAACGAGGGCAACAACTCGGGCCGGGGCATCGGCTGCGTCAGCTGGGATGGAGAGGTCTATGCGGACCAGTTCTGGCGCCACCACAGTTTTGGCAACGTCCGCCAGCGCCCGTTTTCCCAAATCTGGATCCAGCCCGAAGACGACCTGCTGCTGAAACTCAAAGAAAAAAAACTTCACGTTAAGGGTCGCTGTTCCACATGCACCTGGCTGGATGTCTGCGGCGGCAACTTCCGGGTGCGCGCAGAGGCGATTCACGATGACGTCTGGGCTCCGGACCCGGCCTGCTACCTCACCGACGAGGAAATTTCCCAGACCCTATGATCGCATGCTTGATCAATCCAACTTCCACCCATCACCAGGAGCCGATATGCTGTTCCCTGATTATCGCCCCCGCAGGATGCGCCAGAACACGGCATTTCGCAAAATGATCCGTGAGACGGTGCTTACCGTCAACGATTTCATCCTGCCGTTGTTTGCCATTGACGGAAAAGGCGTCAAAAATCCCATCGATGCGATGCCCGGTCAATACCATCTTTCCATCGACAATCTGGTCAATACGGCCCGGCAGGCATTTGATCTGGGCATCCCGGCGATTATTCTTTTCGGCATCCCAGCCAAAAAAGATCCCCTGGGCACCCAGGCCTATGCCAAAGACGGTATCGTCCAGCGGGCGGTCAAAACGGTCAAGGACAAGGTGCCGGATCTGGCGGTAATCACCGATGTCTGCCTGTGTCAGTATACCGACCATGGTCACTGTGGTTTTGTTGAGGGTCATCGCGTGGACAATGATGCTTCCCTGGACCTGCTTGCCCGGACGGCCCTGTCGCACGCCAGGGCCGGAGCGGATATGGTAGCCCCATCCGACATGATGGACGGCCGGGTTGCCGAAATCCGCAATCTGCTGGACGAACACGATTATTCCCAAATACCGATTATGTCCTACGCCGCCAAATACTGTTCATCCTATTATGGTCCGTTTCGGCAGGCCGCCCACAGCGCCCCTCAGTTCGGAGACCGACGCACCTACCAGATGGATCCGGCCAATTCCAGGGAGGCCATCCGCGAAGCCGCCATGGATGTGGAGGAAGGCGCCGACATCATCATGGTCAAACCGGCACTGGCATATCTGGACATCATATGCCGGCTTCGGGATGAAATAGATCTGCCCCTGGCGGCATACAATGTCAGCGGCGAGTTTTCCATGATCAAAGCGGCTGAAAAAATGGGCTGGATTGATGGTCAGAAGGTCATGATGGAAACCCTCACCGCCATCAAACGGGCCGGTGCCGACATGATCCTGACCTATTTTGCCATGGATGCAGCCGCGTTGATCAACGCGTAGTTTTTT
>NZ_JAWOHB010000054.1:0-2762 GCF_046496365.1 Desulfosarcina sp. | reverse complement strand
CTGTCCATGCCCAAAATGGGTGGCATTTCGGTGATGAAGGAGGTCAAACGGGAGCTGCCGGAAACGCGTATCCTTGCCTTGACGATCCACGAATCCGATCAGTATGTGCTGGAAGCCTTTGAATCCGGCGCCGACGGATACTGCATCAAGGATGCCAGCAGGAAGGAGTTGATGCTGGCCGTGGACAGCCTCCTGGAAGGCAAGACCTATATCAGCCCGGGTATCTCGGACCAGGTCATGGAGGGCTATCTGACCGGCCGGAAAAAACTTAAACAGAACTCTCGCTGGGATACCGTCACCCAGCGCGAGCGCGAGGTGTTGAAGCTGCTGGCCGAAGGGTACACCAACAAGGATATCGCCGAATTTCTGCACATCAGCGTCAAAACCGTGGAAAAGCACCGCGCCAACCTGATCGGCAAGCTTGACTTACACAACATCGCCCAGCTGACCGCCTTTGCCATTGAAAACGGCCTCGTTGAAATGAAAAAATAGCCGGGAAATCTTGATGCCTGGGTAATCGGGGCCACGGCAAACGCCGTGGCTGAAAAACTGGGCATCAACGAGGTTGTGGCCGAAGTGATGCCCGAAGACAAGGCCGAGGCAGTCAAGCGGTTCCAGGATCAGGGAAAGATCGTGGCCATGGCCGGCGACGGCATCAACGACGCCCCTGCCCTGGCCCAGGCCCAGGTGGGTATCGCCATGGGAACGGGCACCGACGTGGCCATGGAAAGTGCGCGGGTCACCCTGGTCAAAGGCGATTTGCGGGGAATTGTCCGCGCCCTGCGCCTTTCCAGAGCCACCATGCACCCATCCGGGGTAGATCGAATCGTGCCATCTTCCAACTGCAGCATCACACACGCCTGCATGGGACTCTTTTCAAGGTAAAACCCACCTACGGTTGAACCACGTAAACGGTCTTGATGTTCACAAATTCTTTGATGCCGTAGTGGGACAGCTCGCGTCCGTAGCCGCTCTGTTTGATGCCGCCGAAGGGAAGACGCGGATCGGATTTGACAAAGGCGTTGACAAAGCAGTTCCCCGCCTCGAGCCGTTCGGCGGCGATCTGTTCGCCACGCTTGACATCGCGGGTGAACACGACCGCACCCAGTCCGAAATCCGTCTGGTTGGCCAGAAGGATGGCCTCCTGCTCATCGGCTGCGGAAATCACCGCGGCAACCGGTCCGAAGGTTTCCTCGTCAAAGGCTGGCATGCCGGAACGCACATCTGTCAGGATGGTCGGCGGATAAAAAAATCCACGCCCCCCGGGGATTTCTCCCCCCAACAGAAGTCGGGCGCCAGCGTCGATGCTTTCCCGCACCTGTCGGTGAAGCGTGTCGCGCAGGTCGCTGCGGGCCAGCGGGCCGATCTCGGTCTCCTCGTCCATCGGATCGCCCATGCGCACCGATTTCATTTTTTCAACCAGGCGTTGCTCGAATGCTTCCCTCACCGCTTCCACGACGATTAAGCGTTTGGCCGCGATGCAGCTCTGCCCGGCGTTGAGCAGACGACCAACCGCACAGGCATCCGCCGCCAGGTCCAGGTCGGCATCCGCCAGAATGAGATAGGGGTCCGAGCCACCCAGTTCGAGCACGGTTTTTTTGATCCGTCTGCCTGCGCGGGCCGCCACCGCCTGACCAGCCGCGTTGCTTCCGGTGAGCGCGACGGCCTTGACCGAGGGGTGATCGACGACGGCCTGCACCTGTTTGCTCGAAATCAACAAGGCCTGGAAAAGCGTCGGCGGAAAGCCGGCCTCGTGCATCACGGCCTCGATGGCCAGACTGCAGCCGGGAACGTTGGATGCGTGTTTAAGCAGGACCGCATTGCCGGCCATCAGGGTCGGTGCGGCGAACCTGAAGACCTGCCAGAAAGGGTAATTCCAGGGCATCACCCCCAGAACCACCCCCAGTGGCGGAAATGTCACGAAGCTTTTTTGGGCATCGGTCTTTACGATCTCGGGTGCCAGCATTTGCGCTGCCGATTCGGCCACCTGCCGGCATAACCAGGCGCACTTTTCGATTTCCGCTCTGGCGTCCCGGATCGGCTTGCCCATCTCCAGGGCCATCAGGCCCGCATAGCGCTTCTGGTTCTTTTCCAGGAGAGCGGCCGCGTCGCGCAGATATGCCCCCCGCTCGTCCATCTTTATCTGCCGCCAGGCAGCATAGGCGCTGCCGGCTGCGTCGATCCGTTCATCGATCGTTTGCGCATCCATCGCCTCATACCTGTTGACCACATCACCCGTCGTCGGGTTGAGAACATCGATTGTCATGACCGTCTCCTCCTTTGCCGTCGAGGCCGCAGAAAAAATATGGTTAGGGTTCGGGGGTCCGCACCGGAAAATCCCGGCGGCAGCCATTTTCGACAACACGTGGTCAACCTACAGAAGGTACGCTCCCAGGAACATACCGTGCGGAAAGTATTTGTTGCTGCCGATTGCAGTATCCGCCGACCGCCTCAGCCTCTTTCTCCGCCGATGCATGCTTCTTATTCGGTCCTGGCATTGCGCTTTCGATTAGGAGACTCATATTGTTAGCATGCGGTTCAATTACCCTGTCCAGACCGCGGATATACCGCTTTGACCCTATGGCAGCAGCGGCATTCATCAGATAAATAGAAAACAGCGTCCAAAACCGTGTAGGTGAAAGGGAAAGGAGCGTCCAAGATGGCATCGACACCGCAGCACTGTCCGGGATTCACCCAGTTTAAAAACCTGGAGTCGTTCGCATGTGCCTGTCCGCATTGCGGGGAGAAAAAGGAGATTTTTT
>NZ_JAWOHB010000003.1:0-4737 GCF_046496365.1 Desulfosarcina sp. | reverse complement strand
CGGCATCGATTTTATACCGGAATACACCCGGTTTTATCCGAACAAAGAACTTGCGGCACAGCTTATCGGGTTTACCGGACTGGACGGCAATGGGCTGGAGGGAATCGAGTATATCTACGACCAGGTCCTTTCAGGCGGGGAACAAACGGTCATCGTGCTCAAGGATGCCCTGGGAAGGCGGTTCGCCAACGACAGGCACGCGGGGGAAGGCGATGTCGTGCCGTTGTCCAGCGGTAAAAACATCATCCTTAGCATCGACAGGACCATTCAATACATTACGGAATCGGCCCTTCAATCCTCAGTGCTGGAGTTTGAAGCAAAATCAGGCATGGCGGTGGTCATGAATCCCGCAACCGGCGCCATTCTGGCGCTGGCGCACACCCCCACCTTCAATCCCAATATTTTCAGCGGCTATCCGCGGGAATCGTGGAGAAACCGATCCATTACCGATCCATTTGAACCGGGTTCAACCATGAAAATCTTTACCGCTGCGGCTGCCCTGGAATCCGGTATCTGCGGTCCCAACACCATCTTTTTTTGTGAAAACGGCGCATACAGGGTCGGCAGGAACACGATTCATGATACCCATCCCAGAGGATGGCTTTCGCTGCAGCAGATCGTCAAATATTCAAGCAATATCGGCATCTCCAAAGTCATGGAGATGGTCGGCTCCGAAACCCTGTATCAGTCACTGGTCAAATTCGGATTTGGCGAAAAAACAGGTTTGGGCTGCCCGGGGGAAACAAGCGGCAGCCTGGCGCCCTGCGAGCGATGGACCGCCATAGACTCCAGCGCCATCGCCTTCGGCCAGGGAATATCGGTCTCCGCCATACAGTTGGTTGCGGCGGCATCGTCACTGGCCAACGGCGGCCTGCTGATGAAGCCGTATATCGTGGAAGCCGTCACAAACGAAAACGGCCGCATCATCGAACGCAGCAAACCGACGGTCGTCCGGCGGACGGTAAAACCGGAAACAGCCGCTGTGGTAAACCGAATCATGCAGACCGTCATCACTGAAGGCGGTACCGGCGCAACCGCCGCCCTGGACGGCTACACCATTTCAGGCAAGACCGGCACAGCCCAGAAGATCGACGAAAGCAGAACCTACACCAACGGGAAATACCTTTCGTCCTTTCTCGGGTTTGCACCGGCGGCAAAGCCGGCGGCTGTCATCCTGGTGGTCATCGATGAACCACAGAACGCCCACTACGGTGGCACGGTCGCGGCGCCCGCTTTCAGAAAAATCGCTCACGAAACCCTGCAGTATTTGAATGTACCGCCGGAAATTAAAAACAACGGATTGCGGCAGGCTTCCCTGAGCAGCGAGGTGGAGGGGTGAGGCTTTCAGAACTTTTACAGACGCTTTTGCCCGATGACGGGGTGGACCTGAAAAATCAGATCCCTGCGAAAAGGCAGACCCTGGACCATCCGCAGGCGCCGCCCCCAGCCGTCGAGCGCATGCCGACCCTGGAAATCACTGCTGTTCATTACGACTCCCGGCTTATAAAACCGGGCGGCCTTTTTGTTGCGATTCCCGGATTTACAACAGATGGTCACCATTACATCCAGGATGCAGTGGATCGGGGTGCACTGGCGGTGGTAGCGCAAAAGCCGGTTGTGTGCGACGCGGTGACCCTTCAAGTTAAAAACACCCGCAAAGCCCTGGCTGCCCTTGCCGCCGAGTTTTACGGTCACCCCTCTGAAAGGCTCCATATCGTCGGCATCACCGGAACCAACGGCAAAACAACCACGGCCTATCTCATTGAAAATATGCTGGCCGAAGCAGGCATACCTGTCGGCGTTATCGGTACGGTGAATTACCGCTACGGTGGAAAGGTCTTCAGCAGTCCGACCACAACGCCCGAATCACTGGATCTCCAGCGCATACTCGCTGAAATGGTGCAGGACGGCATCACCCACGTGGTCCTGGAGGTATCCTCCCATGCCATCGATCTTTTCCGAGTCGAATCCTGCGATATGGATATGGGCGTATTTACCAATCTGACCCAGGATCACCTCGATTTTCACGGCAGCATGGACAGGTACTGGCACTCTAAAAAAAAGCTTTTCACCCATTACCTGCGAAAATCCAAAAAGAAACGGCAGCCCATTGCCGTGATAAACATCGACAATGACAAAGGCAAAGAGCTTGTCAGGGACATTTCCTACCCCTGTGTGACCGCCGGCCGATGGCAAGAAAGCATGGTCAGACCCCATGACATCCGGATCGACCTGAAGGGCATCCGCGGCGAAATCATCACACCTGTCGGAAATTTTCTGTTTCAATCGCAGCTCATCGGTTCCTACAATCTTGAAAACATTCTGTGCGCCGCCGGCACAGGCGTTGCTTTTAACCTGCCGCTTGAGGTCATCAAAACAGGCATTGAAAAAACATCGGCCGTTCCGGGAAGGCTCGAATATGTATCCAGTGGTTCTGAAAAATCCGTCTATGTAGATTTTGCCCACACGCCCGACGCCCTGCGGAACGTCCTGCAGTTACTCAAAGGCCTCGGGCCGCAGCGGATGATTTGCGTTTTCGGCTGCGGCGGTGACCGGGACAGGGTCAAAAGACCTCTAATGGGTGAAATTGCTGGGGAATTGTGCGATCTTGTTATTGTTACATCCGACAACCCCAGAACCGAGCAGCCTGTTGAAATTATCGAGCAGGTCCTCGCCGGTGTCAAACGGACCTGCCCCCGTGAATATATCACCCAGGACCTTCAAAACGGTTTTAGCGAAAAAGGCCACGCGGCGGAGCCGGATCGAAGACATGCCATCCGCCTGGCCATTGATGCGGCGAAAGTGGGTGACATCGTGCTCATCGCCGGCAAGGGGCATGAAACCTATCAAACCATCGGAACCCGGAAAATCCCTTTTGATGACCGGCTGGAAGCGAAAAAGGCACTGGCGGCCGCGCCTTTCTGCAATCTCGAAAATATGGATTCACCATTATTCACGCAATCAAGGCATTGATTGCAAACCAAGGGCATGACGATATCGTGATCATCACTCACCCGCATACATGGATCGCCTCTGAAATGGCCGAAGCCGTCCGCGGGACGCTTTTGTCCGGCAGGCCGGATCACCTATTCACCGGAATCAGCACGGATTCCAGAACCATCACTCCGGGCGACTGCTTCCTGGCCATCACGGGCGATATTCACGACGGGCATGTGTTTGTTGCGGAAGTCCTCGATAAAAACGTCAACGGTATCATTGTCGACATCGACCGCAGCGACGGCCTGCCGTGGAAGGTGATTGCGGCCCGGGAAATCGTCAGTATCGGTGTCGCCGATACCCTCGCCGCGCTGGGAGCGCTTGCCTCCTGGCATCGCAAAAAGTTTCCTGTTTCGGTGGTCGCGGTCACCGGGTCCAACGGTAAAACCTCGACAAGATCCATGGCCGCGGCGGTTCTCGCAAAGCGCTTTCAAGTTCTTTCGCCTGAGAAAAATTTTAACAACGAGGTGGGACTTCCCCTCACCCTTCTGCGGCTGAAGCCCTCCCACGATTGGGCCGTTTTGGAGCTCGGGATGAATCATTCGGGTGAAATCAGCCGGCTGGGGGATATCTGCCGGCCGGATATCGGTCTGATCACCAATATCGGCCCAGCACACCTGGAAGGACTCGGCTCGCTCGAGGGAGTCATGCATGCCAAGGGCGAACTGCTTGAAAAAATCAAGCCCGGCGGAAAAGTCATTTTGAATGCCGACGATCCCATGACCGAACACCTGGCCCAAAAGACTTCTATAAAGCCCATGTTGTTCGGCGTATCGGATGCCGCCGATATCCGCGGCACCGAGATAGCCGCGCATTCAGGCGGGCTAACATTTGCACTGACCGTAAAGCGGGAAAAAACGCAGGTCACCCTGCGCACCCCCGGAAAATTCATGGTCAGCAATGCGCTGGCCGCTGCATCCGTCGGCCACATTGCCGGCATACCCTTGCCGGAAATCAAATCAGCCCTGGAAAATTTCACGCCGCTTCGGGGAAGGATGAATCTCCACCGGCTGTGGGGCAATATCATCCTCATCGACGATACGTATAATGCCAATCCCGCCTCCATGAAAGCCGCCATCAGCACCCTGCAGGACCTTAAGAAAGAAAACCGGGGGCTGGTGGCGCTGGGGGACATGCTGGAGCTGGGGGAATCCTCATGGCCGCTGCACCGGGATATCGGTTGGTATGCAGCCCGCGCCGGCGTATTCAGGCTTTATGCCACCGGCGAATATGCCGATGCGGTTGCCCAGGGGGCGCGCGAAGGCGGTATGGCGGGCAGGGATATTTTTACCGGCACAAAAGCCGATATCTTCAGGGAAATGATGACGGTTCTGGCATCCGACAGCTGGGTACTCGTCAAAGGGTCGCGCGGAATGCGCATGGAAACCCTTGTGAAAGACCTACTAAACACATTGGGTAAAGGTCGACCATGATATACCATTTACTATATCCGCTGCATACAACCCTATCGGCATTTAATGTATTTCGATACATAACGTTTCGCACCATCTACGCAAGTCTGACGGCATTCCTCATATGTTTCCTTCTGGGGCCCTGGCTCATTCGCCGGCTGAAAGCACTTCAAGTCGGTCAATACATTCAGGATGACGGACCGAAATCGCATTACACCAAAGCAGGTACGCCCACCATGGGAGGCATTTTGATCATCTGCGCCATTGTTTTTTCGACACTCCTGTGGGCCAACCTTGCCAATCTTTATGTCTGGATCATGCTCCTGAT
>NZ_JAWOHB010000193.1:0-8263 GCF_046496365.1 Desulfosarcina sp. | reverse complement strand
GGGACTATCACATCTATAACCCTTTTTGATGGTTTAACCGATTAAGCAGAAGCGGCCAAGGAAGAGGTGGAAAAGAAAACGCAGTGAGCGATGGTGCTGAAAAATCCAAAAGGAGCAATTACCATGGTCGACTGGAATACACTTTTGCCCGCAACATGCGTGATTACGAGGGGTATTCCATTGGCAAACTCCTCTCGCTGATCAACGATCCGAAGATCATCTCTATGGCCGGGGGGATGCCGTCACCTGAGATGTTTCTTCAAGAGCAGCTCCGGCAGGCGACGCGCCGAAGATTCGATAGCCATATCCATCGCATCATGCAGTACTCGTCCATCCGTGGGGAGGGTGAATTGATCGAGGCGGTGATCGCCTTTCTTCAACGCGACGATATCCACGTACGTCCGGAGAACGTCATGATTACCAGTTCCGGGCAGCAGGGCCTGGACCTGGTCGGGAGGCTGCTGCTGGATCCCGGAGACGCCTTGGTGGTCGAGCGGCCCACGTTTGCAGGCGCCCTCGCTGCTTTCCAGATGCAGCGGCCGGATTATTTGGGAATTGAACTCGCGGCTGACGGTTTGGATGTGGTGCAGCTGCGGCAGGTTCTGTCAGACTGCCAGGCCTCGGGTTCGCCGCCCAAGTTCATCTATGTCGTTCCGGACTTCCAGAATCCTACCGGGATTTGTATGAGCCTGGCCAAAAGAGAGGCACTATTGGCGCTTTCCCGTCTCTATCACATTCCCATCATCGAGGACAGCCCCTACCGGACATTGCGCTACTGCGGCTCCCAATTGCCGTCCCTGTTCAGTTTGGATCAGCAACAAGGCGGTGGCTCTGTGGTCGGTGTCTATACGTTTTCCAAACTTTTTTGTCCGGGGATGCGGGTGGGCTTTACCATTGGGCCACCGGAGGTGATTTCCAAGATGACCAACATCAAGGAAGGCAGCACCTTGAACACGCCCCCGTACAATCAGGAAATGTGTGCGGATTTTCTAACCACGGTTGATCTGGATGCATATTTCCAGCGCTGCCACGTCTATTATCAGGAAAAATTGCGCGTCCTTCTGGAAGCCCTGGAAACGCACTTTCCACCGGAGCGAGGGGTGACCTGGACCCGTCCCGATGGCGGGCTGTTCTTATGGTTGAGTGTGCCGGAAACCGTGAATACGCAATCTCTGTTTCATGCGGCCCTTGGATTCAAGGTGGCCTTTGTGCCGGGAGATGCGTTTTATGGTGAGCATCCCGAATACCGACATATGCGCTTGAATTTTTCGTGCCCGTCCAGCGACCAGTTGAAGGAAGGGGTCAGGCGACTGTCTGATTGCCTGGTGCGGACAGAAAGTGTAGTGGACAGGTTGCAGCGGAGCAGATGGTCAATCAATCAATACACATAACAGGACAGCAAGGCACATATGCCTTAATTTTCAAATGCGAAACTCCTTTCCATGCCGCAGCGGGGAAACTTGGACCGATATTCATAACTACCGGATATTGGATATACGTGGGCAGTGCGTTCGGTCCTGGTGGTTTGCGTTCAAGACTCACACACCATTTGAAACCATCGACCCGGCCACACTGGCATCTGGATTACATCAAACACGCCCTTCACCCGATTGAGGCTTGGGTCACCGTTGGTTTAGCAACCAGGGAGCATGATTGGACAGGAATACTTTCCACCCTGAAAGGTGCCACTCGACCTATTGCCGGTTTCGGTGCATCGGACTGTCCATGCCGTTCACATCTGATTCACCTGCCGCGACGTCCGAACTTCTCAGCATTTAAAATTGAAATCAAAGCCATAAAATTGGCCAAGGGTGCTTTTTTCCGATATGTAGTGGATCAGGAAAATGGGGGCACCCATTAAAGGGCGCCCCCGGATGTCGGTTGAACCAGTAGAGCGGTGGTTCATGGGCTTGCCGAGGGGATGGATTATTCCAGGTACCCGCTGCCGAAAGCAGAAAAGGGAAGGTTCAACGCCAATTCGGGCACTTGCCTGGCGATCCAGGCTGTAAAGGTGTTGCTGTTGGGGCCTGGAAAGGCCTTGTAGACAGCTTTCCATGGGTAGGCTCGGGCGGCCGCGTCCACGGCGGCAATCAGTTCGTCCACCCCCGCTCCTCTGTGCGCTTTCAGGATTCTGGGCTTGGCGCCGTACCAGTAACGGTCCGGGACACCCTCGGCTATCCTTAGGACCGGCTGGCCGTGATTGCCGCGCCAACCGACCACGTCGTAAACCGTATATGCGGTTGCGCCACTCCGCTTGGCTGCAATCCAAGTGTGAATGGCAAACCAGCCGCGCCAACCCCAGGCATTGGCACCGTATACCTGGAGAACCGCCTCATTGGTGACAAGGGGATCGGGGGCGATCCCGGCAGGTTCGCGGCTGGCGGTACGCCAGTCTCCAACCATGTAGTTGCTCAGCAGAACCAACCCTGCCAGGACAATGGCTGAAAGCAGTATCAATTTTCTCGCAAATGAGTGCTTCAAGGGATCACCGTGCCGATTAAACTGCTCCTGGGCTGAACCAAAATCCGCCATTTTCGAAAAATAGGAAAATGGATATCAAACCTTGATGAAGCCGTAAAAAGTCACAAACAGTGACACTCCCGCGGAGGCGGGAGTCTATAACTATCTGAATCTTATGGATCCCCGCCTTCGCGAGGATGACAATAAACCTGAAATTTCGACTTTTTACGGAACCATCAAACCTTGAATAGCGCACTTAATGTTTCGCATCCCCCTCGCAGCTCTCCGTCATTGCGACGCTTTTTTTTATGTCCTTTAGCCAATGCGCGATACACCCCACTGCCGGGCCGATTGGCCGTCGGGCAACTCCCAAACCAATTGGTGGAGTTTTATCAGGCTGGCGGGATGGTACAGCAGTTGCTTTTTCTCCTCGTCAGTCAAGTTATGCGGTCCGTCAACAACTGCTTTTTTGACCAGTTGGTTTAGCCGCTCGGCAATTTTGGGGGAAACACGAGGATAGCGGGGTCGGATCGCACGGTGCAGGCAAAAGACCTTTGGGTCGACCACTGCCCTGACAAAACCTCGCAAATGGGAAAAAGTCCCCATAGCCGGTTCTGCTTGGGCGGATTGAACCGCTTGCTTGGCAAGTTGCAGCTCGGGCGGCGGGGCCACCTCGGTCGCTGTAAGGAAGATTCCGATGCGGCGGAATGCCGCACCAACCCGGGGTTTGCTGGTCCAGACCGATATGGGGGCGGCCAGTGCAAGCGGCGCCAAAATGGGGATGAGCCACCAGAAAAAGGAGCGATTCATCAGAAAGAAGATTGCCCCCCAAAGCACGGCCATCAGCATGCCGCCGCCATGATAGCGAAATGCCTGGCGCCATGTCGTGCCCTGATCCGAACGGGTGGCTGGGTTCCATCCGCTGTTGCTGCCCAACAGCGTAATGAACACAAATTTGCTGTGTGCCAGCATGCGCAAGGGAGCCAGCAGCGTCGAAAAGAAAACTTCGCCGATCAGACTCAAAACAGCCTTGAACCACCCTCCAAACTCCGCTGCCCGTCGTCGGATGACCAGGGCAAGGATCAGACTGAGCACTTTGGGCAGGAAGAGTATGATGACTGTGGCAACCAGGATGACCAGCATCCATTCGGGATTCCACACCTGCCAATCCGGAAACAGGCTGCCCGTCCTTGGGAAGTAATCAGGCTCGAAAAAAGCCATGGCAAGCGCTTCGATCGAACTCAGGCTGAGAAAGATCAGCCACAAGAGCGCGGATATATAGGACATGGCGCCATTGAGAAACAGATAGCGATGTGCCGGGAAAAGCCCCCGGGTGAACAGCAATCGTAAATGCTGAAGATTTCCCTGGCACCATCGCCGGTCGCGAATCAGCTCCTCGATGAGGGTGGGCGGCGGCTCTTCGTAGCTGCCGTCAAGATCACAAGACAACCACACCCCCCATCCGGCGCGGCGCATCAGGGCCGCCTCCACAAAGTCATGGCTTAAGATGTCACCTCCTAAGGGAGGAGAACCCGAGAGTCTGGGCAGCGCACAGTGTTTCATAAACGGGTCCACGCGGATAATGACATTGTGGCCCCAGTACTGCGCGTCTCCCAGTTGCCAATAGTGGAGACCGGCGGCGAACATCGGGCCATACATCTGCGCAGAAAATTGCTGCAGGCGAGCATGCAGACTGGACCTTCCAGCAGGAATGGGAACCGATTGCAAAATTCCAATGCTCGGGTCCTGTTCCATAATTTGGACCATGCGAACCAGGGTCTGACCGGACATGATGCTGTCGGCGTCCAGCACCACCATGTATTTGTATGCACGTCCCCAACGACGGCAAAAATCGGCGATATTCCCGCTTTTGTGTTTTATGTTTGGTGTCCGATGACGATAGAAAAGAGAGCCGAAGCTGTCGGTCTTCCGGCAGGCCGAGGCCCAGGCGCGCTCTTCTTCAACCCACAGATCCGGCTTTGTCGTGTCACTTAACACAAAAAAGTGGAAGTGCTCCGCCTTTCGTGTCTGCTTGAGCGATCGGATGATGGCCACCAGTCTGTGGAACACGTCCCTGACATCTTCATTGTAGATGGGCAGGAGAATGGCCGTGGGTTGCAGTTCTACAGCCGGTTGGGATCCATTTTTGTCCAGGTGCCGCGTGGGGTGCCACTGTTTTTGGTCTCCGAGCAGCGTGATGAATCCAAGCAAGGAGGTCCAGAAACCAATGGAAATCCACGCAAACAACAATGCGAAAAAAAATACGATGGCTACCTCGATGGCCGTGGAACCCCGATACGGCAGGACCATGGCCATGTACCCGCTGGCCACAAAGGCTGTGACACCAATCAGCACACCCAGGAGCAGACGACGTCGATAGGCAATCCGCTCCCATTGCAGATTATATCGTTCTCTATTTGTCATTTTCTGATGCATTTCGGCTAAGATTTTGCCTGACCGCGAGATTGAGCAAAGAGACCAGTATGTTTTTTATCGAACCGGATTGCTGCATTTGCGGAAGCATACTGCCGCGTCTCAATTCCGGCATGGCCGGCATCGCCCGCCGGTATTCAGGCGGCATGCCGGGGCGATAATCCTCGTCGCATGCGCATGGATCGACTAACGCTGATACGGTGTTGTTCGGGCGGGCATCGATGGGTTGCTTTTCGGGAAGATCGGCGAGCGAAAGGTTTCTTTCGGAAAGCACCTGGCGCAGAAAGCGCATCGCGACCGGCGTTGGATGAATCTGTTTTGCGGAGGTTTTGGCCAGATGTGCGGTCGCGCGGGCCATGGTTTCAAGCACTATTTCAAGGCTCTGGACAGGCGGCAAGCCCAGAGCCTTTAAATAGTGTAGAACCCGCTCCTGGCTCTGTTGCCAGGTGACGGCATCCTGTCGGCTGATATCGTTCACCTGGACCGCTGCTCGCGGTGATTCTTGTCGGGGGCTTTTTGTCAGCATGGCAAATCACGTGTTCTCAAAAGCGGATGGCGTAACTCCAGGATTCCGTCAGCACCTGACCAGCCTGCCGGATATACGCCCTGATTTCAATGGGGGCTGACTGGGCATTATCCGGCAAAACCTTTTCCAGTGTGCTGCGAGCTTGGCGTTGTACGATAAACACTAACCGCCAGCCGTTTCCGGATTCGTTGTGATAGAGTTGGCTTTCAACAACCTCGCCTTCTCCCTGCACGGTAATAACCGGTTCCAACGGTGCTTCGGCCGGGAGGACGGTCGGCAGATTGGACAGACGCCCGCCGGTAAAATCAACAATCAGCTTGCGCTGATTCTCTTTATCGACAGCCGCTGTCCGTGTAGCGGCCACATACCCCAGGGCGTGTTGCTTGGCGTTGTCTGCGGAAAACCAACTCAGTCCATAGCGGTACCGATGGGGTCGATCGGGCGTCAGCGCCTGCTCGGGGGTCCAGAAGGCCACAATATTATCATTTTTTTCGGACTTGGTCGGGATTTGAATCAACTCCACGTGCCCGGCGCCCCAGTCTCCGACAGGGGTCACCCACGTACTCGGTCGTTTCTCGTAATGGGTCTCCAGATCCTGATAGTGGTTGAAGTTCTGATCGCGCTGGATAAGACCGAAACCCAAGAGGTCAGGCATAACAAAGGCATTTGTAAACAAGGATTTATAATTCACGAGGGGCCGCCAGACAAATTCTCCGGACGGGTATGCCATCAACAATCCGTCCGAATCGTGGATCTCGGGTCGAAAGTCATCTACCGGCCGGCAGTTGTCGCTCTCTCCATAAAAGTACATGCTGGTCAGGGCGGCCAGTCCCAGCTTTTTTATCGCTTTGCGCGCAAACAGGGTGAGTGTCACCTCGGTCTGCGTGCTCGATCCCGGTTCGATGATAAACTTATAGGCGCCAGTAAGACTGGCGCTGTCCAGCAGCGCGAAGATGACCATGGTATTGGCGCCCGGATCAGGCTTTACCAACCAAAATTTTTTGAAGTAGGGAAACTCCTCACCGGAATCGAGTGCGGTATCCACCGCGACCCCTCTTGCCGACAATCCATAGGTTTGATTTTTGGCAATGGCCCGGAAATAGCTGGCTCCGAGAAAGACCACCACCTCGTCACGGTAATCATTTCGATTGATCGGGTAATGCAGGCGAAAACCGGCAAATCCGAATTTTTCTGGGATCTTGGCGGCAAAGCTATTATTGCCGTAATCGAACAGGGACGGGTCGTACGGGTACGGATGAACGCCGCTACCATCCACAATATTAATTTCAACAAAGCGGTCATAAAAGCAGCCCGGATGGAAAAACTGCGCTTCAAAAGGGAGCTTTTCGTCCTGCCACAAAGATTTTTCCGTTCGAAAGCGGATGTCCCGCCATTGGTCGTAGCTGAGGTCGAGCAGAAAATCGGGTACTTCGTTTTCAGGTGCTTCGAACGGACGCGTCGCCAACTCTCGGGCAGTTTGTTCGACATTTTCAAAACCAAAAGCGGCCGCGGCCGTCGACTGGGCATGAACGGAACCCAGGCTGATGAGCAAGAGAGCGATTACCGATTTGACGGTTATGGTGGTCACTGAAACACAAAGGGGAGGCCAACAACCGGATTTTTTTGGGGGAAGTTGAAAAATGTGCATTTGAATCGTCCTTCCTTTATTGTTCAGGCACATAACGTCACTCGCCGATCCGGCCTATGTCGGAACGATAAAAGGACATTGCCGGGAAAACAAGATAGGGTGCGGTATGTAAATGGGTTTTGAAATGAATCTATTTGTTCGCCTTGACGTTGGCCACATAACAGCCCGATACACGCTTCGCTATACAATCGACACCGCATTCAATTCCGGCAGATAAACCCGGGTACTATGGTCTGCGTGTGGCCGGGCGATTTCCCCCGTGCGGCATGAACCGCTTCCATCCCTTCGGATTGATGGATGGTGTAAATGTGGATGCCGTGCGGTTCCAACAGCAGGCTTTTGGTTCCCAGCAGAACACCGAACATTTCAGACCGTAAATGCTGATCCAGCTCTTTTCTGGTCTGCCACTCCGCAAAGAGATTCAGAAGGTTCTTATCCTCCATATTGCGAAAGAGGGCGTAGCTCAGGCAGCCCGCCGTCTCCCCCATCGACCCAACCATCGAAAGCAGGGTTTGAACCAGTTCTTGCTGCTTTTCCGGCAACACATGCATGGTAATTCTAACAGCAATCATCGCATTGGCCTCCCGGTGAAAGGTGCGGTTACGTCCACCCAGTTACAGTCAAGAATGATGCCGAATTTTGCATGTGTCGGGAAATAGTTCCAGCCATTCGATTTAATAGGGATTCAGGAACGGTCAGGCAAGGGTGGGCAGGCGCAAGGCGGCCGGGTGGCTGGTCGTATATGACCACTGGTCATATACGACCAGTGTTTACGGGCTGTGGATGTCAAGCTTGCGCATCCTGGCGCGCAAGGTGCTGCGGTCGAGGCCCAGGATCTCTGCCGCACTGTGGTTGCCGCTGACTTTCCAGTGGGTCTGCTCCAGCACCCGGGCAATATACTCCCGCTCTACATCCGCAAGGGTCCGATTCGCCTGAGTCAAATTTTTGACCGGCTTTTTCAGCTCATCCACCAGATGCAGTTTGGGTCCCGACGAGTTGATCACAGCCCGTTCGAGGACATTTTCAAGTTCGCGAATATTGCCGGGCCAGTGATAGTTTTGCAGCGCGGTCATCACATTCACCGGAACCAGGCTGATGGTTTTTCCCAGTCGCTTTGAAATTTTATCAATAAAATAATTGGCCAGCAACGGAATGTCCTCCCTGCGCTCCCGAAGCGGCGGCAGGGTGATCGGAAA
>NZ_JAWOHB010000173.1:0-29608 GCF_046496365.1 Desulfosarcina sp. | reverse complement strand
ATGGAGGTTTTGCAGACCTCTGCCTTACCACTTGGCTATGCCGCCCAAAAAAAAAAATGGAGCGGGAAACGGGATTTGAACCCGCGACTTCGACCTTGGCAAGGTCGCACTCTACCACTGAGTTATTCCCGCCCAGTTGAAGTGGCACACTTATAAATTAACGGTCGGATTGTCAACACAAAAGTTTATCCTCGGAGTAATTTTCTAAACCGCAGGAAGTAATCCGCCCCTGACCAGAGGGTAAATATCAGCGCCCCCCAGAGAAAGAACAAGCCGACGGCCTGAAAGTCGAATCCAAAGGCCGGATAATGGAACATCAGCGGAATAATGGCCGCAATCTGGAACCCGGTTTTGTATTTGCCTAAGCTGGATGCCGAGACATCTTGTTTGTTCTGGGCAATGATGTTGCGCAACCCGGAAACCGCCAGTTCCCGGCCGATAATGATGCAGGCGATCCAGGCAGGCATCCAACCCAGTGCGGTGAGCATGATCAACGAACAGGAGACCAGCAGCTTGTCGGCCACCGGATCCATCACCTTGCCCAGGTTGGAGACCAGCCCGTAGCGCCTGGCCAAATACCCGTCAAAATAGTCGGTAATAGCGGCGGCGCTGAAAATCAGGCCCGCCAGCAGCGCCGTGAACCGATTGGGCACGAGCAGCAAAAGCACAATAACCGGCACGGCGATGATCCGGAAGAGCGTCAGCGTATTGGGATGGGTAAGAATCGAGTTGATCTGCGCTTTTTTCATTTGAGACACCCTTGAGGATGGGCAGTCGGCCGCTATTTTCTGGCCTTTTCCCAGTCGGCCAGAAAGGCGTCGATGCCTCTGTCGGTCAATGGATGCGCCGCCAGTTTTTTCAACACGTTAAAGGGAATGGTGGCGATGTCGGCACCAGCCAGGGCAGCATCCAGCACATGCAGGGGATTGCGGACGCTGGCGACGATGATTTCCGTGTCAAAGGCGTAGTTGGCGAAAATTTCAACAATCTGTTCAATGAGCTGCATGCCATCCTGGGCCAAGTCGTCTATCCGCCCCACGAAGGGGCTGACGTAGGTCGCTCCCGCCTTTGCCGCCATCAATGCCTGGAGCGGCGAGAAAACCAGAGTGACGTTGGTCTTGATGTTCTCGCCGCTGAGCTGGCGGGTGGCTTTGAGACCCTCAATGGTCATGGGGACCTTGATGACAATATTCTTATGAATTTTTGCCAGCACCCGTGCCTCCTCGATCATGCCCGCGGCGTCCAGGCTGATCACCTCGGCACTGATCGGGCCGTCCACAATCGCGCAGATTTCCTTGATGACCGCTTCAAAAACCCGCCCCTCCTTGGCGATCAATGACGGGTTTGTGGTCACTCCGTCGACCATGCCCATGCTGTGGGCCTCTTTAATTTCAGCCACGTTGGCAGTATCGATAAAAAATTTCATGGTGCATTCCTTCCTGAAGATCGGATGTTGGGCGGCTTGACTGCACGTTATCAGCAATCAGCTATGCGCGTTTATTCTCTTTCTGCATTTCCAAAAATCGGTCCCGGCAGGCAGGTGAACAGAACACGTGCGTTTGCCCGCCGTGTCGCATTTCGACCCCCTCCCGCCGGGGAAAATAGATCCCGCACACCGGATCCTTGATCATCACGTCATCGATGCGGGGGTTGAGCGAACCGTTGCGGGCAGGAGCCTGCAGGTTACGCATCAGCCACGATTTGCCGGCCCGGTAGGCCAGATAGACGATCAGAATCAGCAGCAGCAGTTTCACGGCAACCTGTCTGGTAACAGGGGGGGCTGGTTTTCCAAAGCAATAACCCGCTGATCGTCATCGCCGAGGCGATTCAGCAGGTCGGCAACCGTCCGTCCCATTACCGGGTGAACAATCGCCGGGTTTATATCACAGATGGGCTGCAAGACAAAGGCCCTTTTGTGCATGCGCGGATGGGGGATCTGCAGTCGCGACGTCCGGATCACCTGGTCACCGTAGAGCAGGATATCAAGATCCAGCAGCCGGGGGCCGAAACGGACCGCATCTGCTTTGCGCCCCATGTGCCGCTGGATGCCAGCAAGTCGATCCAACAGAACCATGGGGTCCAGGGTCGTGGTGATTTTGATGACCGCGTTGACAAACCAGTCCTGATCCGCGTAATCCACCGGTGAGGTGCGGTAGAAGCGGGACGTTCCCGCAAGCAGCGTTTCGGAGGATCCAGCCAGCGCTGCAATGCCTTTCAGGCAGTTGCCCAGCTTGTCACCCAGGTTGGACCCGACGGAGATGAAAACGGCATGGCCCGCGGCTACGACCGCCATGCTTCCTCCCACAGCTCGCCGCGATAGATCACCCGGGCGTCACCCTCCAGAAAGACATTCCGGTAAGCGCCTGTTTGTTTGTCGAAATGAACCGTCAGTTTTCCCCCGCTGCGGGTGGTCAGAGAGACCGGCGATGCCAGACCCCGATCATGTGCCAGAATCAGCGCTGCGGCCACATTGCCCGTACCGCAGGCCAGGGTCTCATCCTCGACCCCACGCTCGAAGGTCCGGATAAGGATTTCCCCGTTTTTATCCACAGCCACGAAATTGGCATTGGTTCCCTGGGGAGCAAAATCAGGATGATGCCGAATCAGACGGCCGCGCGCAACCACGTCGACCGCTTCGATATCGTCCACGACGCTCACCACATGGGGAACACCCGTATTGATGCTGCCCACCAGGATCGTTTCTCCTTCCAGATCCAGGGTAATTCCGGTTTTCAGCTCCCCCGGCGAAGTCATGCGAATTTTAACGGTTTCGTCAATCACACTGGCCTCGATGATACCGGCCAGGGTTTCGAAGGTCATCTGCCGATCGGCAATCTTGTTGATGAAGGCAAATCTTGCAGCGCAGCGGGCCCCGTTGCCGCACATGTCAGGCAGGCTGCCGTCGGCATTGAAAAAACGCCATTTGAAATCAGCGTTGTCCGACGGTTCGATCAGAATCAAGCCGTCGGCTCCCACTGACATCCTGCGGCGGCAGGAACCGACAATCAGACGATTCAGCCGGGATTCGGGCACTACCGCCTGCCGGTTGTCGATAATGATAAAATCATTGCCGCTGCCACTCATTTTAAAAAAAGCGATCGGTTGCATGGTTGCTCAGCCCTCGTTGAATACTGATCGGATCAATAGTCGAACTGCACCGCGTTGGAATCGGGCCCAGCCCCGTTGTCCATCTCGAGGCGTACTTTAAAGACATAACGATACCCGGGATTCAGGAGGATGTCGATGGAAAACCGACTATCCCCCGAATCAACGGTTGCAGCCGTGGCCACCTTTTCAAACACCAGGGGACAGCCCTCACAGACGGGTTCATCGATGGCGGAGCGGGAGCGGTAAATGCCAAATGTCGACCGGTTGGCCTGCCTTCCGGAAAGCGGGCCGGACAGGCGCCAGGTCAGGGTGACTTTGGGATCTGACACCTGGTAGGCCAGTTCCATCACCATGGGTATCGGTGGCTGCCGCGGCGGCACCGGCGGCGCCTTGATACCACAACCCCAAAATATACAATTGAACACCAAGCAAGCACCTACCGCAATCGGCGGTAACCGCACCGGCTTGCGCGATTCACGCCGGTGTTTCACTGTTCAGCGCCCTCCTGGCATCCGCAATGGCCCGGATCACGTTTTCGGTTGCCGTCCCGCCTGCACTTTGCCGGCGATTGATCATGTATTCCAGGGTCAGTCGATCGAATATATCCGCTTTGATCAACGGGGAGAATTGTTTGAGTTCTTCCAGGGTCAACTGGTCCAGCTCTATGCCCTTGCCCAACGCGTAGGCCACGGCGTTGCCCACACAGGTGTGGGCTTTTCTAAAGGGCATGCCCTGATTGACCAGGTAGTCGGCCATATCCGTTGCGTTGAGGAAGCCGACGGAGGCGGCCTTGCGCATGACCTGGCGATTCACGGTGATCCGCGGGATCATCTGGATATTGATCTGCAGGCAGGCCTTGAGCGTGTCAACTGCATCGAACAACGGTTCCTTGTCCTCCTGCATATCCCGGTTGTAGGCCATTGGCAGGCTCTTCATTAACGTGAACAGCGCCACCAGCGAACCAAATACACGTCCGGTTTTGCCGCGTACGATCTCCGGAATGTCAGGATTCTTTTTCTGGGGCATGATACTGCTGCCCGTGGCAAATGCGTCGGCAAGGGTGATAAAACCAAACTCGGCAGTAGACCAAAGCACCAGCTCCTCGGAGAACCTGCTCAGGTGCACCATGGCGATGCTGGCAGCCGAAAGGAACTCCATGGCAAAATCCCGGTCCGACACCGCATCCATGCTGTTGGGGCTGATCTCGGGGAAATCCAGCAGCTTGGCCGTATATTCCCGGTCGATCGGATAGGTGGTGCCGGCCAGGGCTGCCGCACCCAGCGGCATCACGTTGATGCGTTTCAGGCAGTCGCAAAAGCGCGCCTGATCCCGCTTGACCATTTCGTAATAGGCCAGCATGTGATGCGCAAACAGCACCGGCTGGGCACGCTGGGTATGGGTGTAGCCGGGCATAACCACATCCAGGTGGCCATCGGCCATATCCACCAGGACCACCTTGAGCTGTTGCAGCAGATCGATGGTCTGTCGAACCTCTTCGCGCAGGTACATGCGCACGTCCAGAGCCACCTGATCGTTGCGGCTGCGGGCGGTATGCAGTTTCTGGGCCACCTTGCCCGCCACCTGAAACAGGCGGGCCTCGATGTGCATGTGGATGTCCTCCAGGCTGTCGTCGAAAGTGAATTCCCTGCGATCCAGCTCTCGCTTGATGGTACCCAGTCCTTCCACCAGCAGGACGGACTCTTCATCGGAGATGACGCCGACCTTGGCCAGCATCTTGCAGTGGGCGATACTGCCGGCGATGTCATAGGGGTAAAGCCGCCAGTCATAGGCGATGGAGGCGGTGAAAGCCTCCACATGTTTGTCCGTTTTCTCCGCAAACCGCCCGTCCCAAGGTTTTTCAGCCATGTTTCGCGCCTACCCTTTCATCAGCATGAGTTTTCGGATCCGCAGCCGCAGGGCGTTCAACCGGATAAAACCTTCGGCATCCTTCTGGCTGTAAACATGATCGTCCTCGAAGGTGGCGTGGGCTTCACTGTATAACGAATGATCGGATTTTCTGCCGCGCACGATGCAGTTGCCCTTGTATAGTTCAAGGCGGACCACCCCGGAGACGTTTTTCTGGGTGCTGTCGATCATGCCCTGCAGCACTTCCATCTCGGGAGAAAACCAGAATCCGTTATAAATTAGCCGGGCATATCGCGGAATCAGGGAGTCGCGCAGATACATTACTTCGCGATCCATGGTAATGGATTCCATGGCCATGTGGGCCAGCCTTAAAATCGTGCCTCCCGGTGTTTCATATACCCCGCGTGATTTCATGCCCACAAACCGGTTTTCAACGATATCGATCCGTCCGATCGCGTGCTTGCCCCCCAGCCGATTCAATTCAGCCAGCATGGCGGCCGCTGGCAGGGTTTTGCCGTTGATGGCCACCGGGTCGCCGTTGGTGAAGGCAATCTCGATGGTTTCGGGGGTGTCGGGGGCGTCCTTGGGCGAGACCGTCAGCGTAAAAATATCTTCCGGCGGACCGGCCCAGGGATCTTCCAGAATGCCTCCCTCGTAGCTGATGTGCAGCAGGTTGCCGTCTGTGCTGTAAGGTTTGGCATGGGTGGTGGGCACGCGTATGCTGTGCTTTTCCGCAAAGGCCATCAGTGCGGTCCGCGAGTTCAGGTCCCATTCGCGCCAGGGAGCGATAATCTTGATGTCCGGATTGATGGCATAGTAGCCCAGTTCAAAGCGGACCTGGTCGTTGCCCTTGCCGGTGGCGCCATGGCTGACTGCATCGGCCCCCTCCATCGCAGCGATTTCCATCTGTCGCTTGGCGATCAGCGGCCGAGCGATGGACGTTCCCAACAGATACTGGCCCTCATAAATCACGTTGGCCCGAAATGCGGGAAAGACATAGTCTTTGACAAAGGTCTCCTTGAGGTCATCCACATAGGCTTTTACCGCGCCGGTTTTCAGGGCGTTGGCCTTCACGTTTGTCAAGGAATCGGTTTGGCCGATATCCGCGGAAAAGGTCACCACCTCACAATCGTAGGTTTCGATGAGCCACCTCAAGATCACCGACGTATCCAGGCCGCCAGAATAGGCCAGCACCACTTTTTTTATCTTCTCAGTCACGGTCGTTCTCCTTTTACAGAAATTATCAATTGCCTGTTTATCGCGTCAGCACGTCATCAAGGCACTGGATCAGCGCTTCAATTTCACTTTTTTGGATGATCAGGGGCGGGACGAACCGCAGGGTATCGCCTTGGACACAGTTGACCAAGAAACCCTTTTCCATGCACACCGGCACCAGTGCTTCGGCCGGGCCATTCAGCTGAATGCCCAGCAGCAGGCCCTTGCCGCGCACCTCGGCCACGCAGCTGTGGCGCAGTTTGAGCTGGTTCAGGGCTTCCTGGAAATAGTTGCCGGTGTCGAGGGCGCGCGGGACAATCTTTTCCTCAACCATGATTTTCAACGTCTCCAGCGCAGCTGCCGCAACCAGGGGCGTCCCGCCGAAGGTCGACGCATGGGCACCAACGCCAAATGCGGCAGCCACCTTCTCCGTAGCCAGCATGGCACCGATGGGCAGTCCGTTGGCCAGGGCCTTGGCCAGGGTCATAATATCCGGTGTCACCCCATAATGCTCATGGGCAAAAAATTTGCCGGTGCGCCCCATGCCTGTCTGAATCTCGTCCAGAATCATCAGCACGCCCCGCTGGTCGCAGAGCTCGCGCACCCGTTGCAGAAATCCGGCATCCGGGCAGCGCACCCCCCCCTCCCCCTGGATGGGCTCCAGCATCACGGCGCAGGTATGATCATCGATGGCCGCGTTGAGGGCCTCGATGTCGTTGAAGGGCACAAAAGAAAATCCCTCCAGCACCGGATCGAAGCCTTTTTTAATTTTATCCTGACCCGTGGCGGACAAGGTGGCCATGGTGCGCCCGTGAAAGGATTTTTCCATGCAGACAATTCGAAAGCGCTCCGGCATTCCCTTATCGTTGAAATGCTTGCGGGCCAGCTTGATGGCTGCCTCGTTGGCCTCGGCACCGGAGTTGCCGAAAAATACGCGGTCTGCAAAGCTTTGTTCCACCAGCATGCGGGCCAGTTCTGTCTGAGGTATGGTGTAGTATAGATTGGACACATGCACCAGCCGTCTGGCCTGGCGGGCCAGCGCAGCGGCGATACGCGGGTGGGCATGGCCCAGGTTGCACACGGCGATTCCGGCGACGAAATCCGTATAACGGCGACCCTGGGTGTCCCAGACGGTACAGCCTTCGCCCCGTTCCAGAACAATGGGAAACCGTCTGTAGGTCGCTGCAATCACCCGGTCCGCGGTGCGCATGATCGTATCAGTCATCTCAACTCCGATTCAGTATATTGGGTCCGTTGGGTGGATTGGTTGATCCGGGGTGCATCATTTACCGTCAACCGTGAGCCCATTTCAGGTGCACCTTTTCAATTAAACGGTCACCTCGGTGCCGATGCCCCGGTCGGTAAAAAGTTCCAGCAAAATCGCGTGGCGGCGCCTGCCGTTTATGATGGGGACCTTTTGCACGCCGTTTTTGATGGCCTCAAGGGCATACTCGATCTTCGGAATCATGCCCCCGCTGATACTTCCGTCGGCGATCATGCGGCTGATGGTCGCCGCATCGATGGAAGAGATCAAACCGCCCCCGGCATCCATCACGCCGTCAACGTCGGTAAGCAGTATCAACCGGCCGGCACCCAGGGCCGTAGCGATGTGGCAGGCCACCAGATCCGCATTGATGTTGTAGGTCTCCCCTTCCGTTCCTGCGCCAACCGGCGCGATAATGGGAATAAAACCCTTTTCCGAAAGGGTGTGAATGATCTGAGGGTTGATCCGGGTCACCTGTCCCACCATGCCCGGATCGATGATCTCGGGCGGGCTGCCTGCGTCAGTCTGATGGACGATACGCATCTTCGTCGCCTCGATGAGACCGCCATCCTTTCCGCTGAGCCCCACAGCCCTGCCCCCCTGGTGGTTGATCTGGGCGACGATGCCCTTGTTGACCTTGCCACCGAGCACCATCTCCACCACGTCCATGGTGGGTCCGTCGGTGAGCCGCATGCCGCGCACAAACTGGGGACGAATGCCCATCTGGTCCAGAACCCGGTTGATCTGGGGACCCCCGCCGTGCACCACCACCGGATTCAGGCCGATGAACTTGAGCAGCGTGATGTCGCGGGCAAAATCGATTTTCAGCTGCTCGTCCACCATGGCGTGGCCGCCGTACTTGACCACGACAGTCATGCCGGAAAACTTGCGGATGTACGGCAGGGCCTCGATGAGGATGTCCGCTACGGTTGAATTGGGGGTGATCGTCTGCTCGACCATGGGGGTTCCTTTTACGCGAGGGTTCGCGTGCCTGCCTGCGAAGCTTGGGCCCTTTTTTCTATAAAATATACCGGCTCAGATCCTCATCATCCATGATCGCCTTGAGTTTGTCCGCGACATAGGCTGCATCCACTGTCAGGTGCGTGTCCTTCACATCGGGGGCCTCAAAGAGGATGTCCTCCAGCAGACGTTCCATGAGGGTGTGAAGCCGCCGGGCACCGATATTTTCCGTGCGGACATTCACCACTTCGGCGATCTCGGCAATCTTTTGCACCGCTTCCTCGGAGAAGTCCAGTTCCACACCCTCGGTTTTTAGCAGGGCGATATACTGGAGCAGCAGCGCGTTTTTCGGTTCCGTCAGAATGCGCTGGAAATCCTTGCGGTTCAGAGCGTCAAGGGTCACCCGGATGGGAAACCGCCCCTGGAGTTCCGGGATCAGATCGGACGGTTTAATGGTATGAAAGGCGCCGGAGGCGATGAACAGGATGTGGTCGGTCTTCACCGGCCCGTATTTGGTATTTACCGTGGATCCTTCCACGATGGGCAGAAGGTCGCGCTGAACCCCCTCCCGTGATACATCCGGACCCTGCCCCGTGCCTTTGGCAGCGATCTTGTCGATCTCATCCAAAAAAATGATGCCGGACTGTTCCACCTTGGCAACAGCTGCCTGAATCACCTTGTCCATATCCACCAGGTTCTGGGCCTCTTCCGCGGCGATGGTCCGCATGGCTTCAGGAACTTTGATCTTGCGGCGGCGGGTATTCTTGGGCAGCAGTGAACCCAGCATATCCTTGAAGTTGAATCCCATCTCCTCAATGCCCGCATTGGAGAAAATCTCGACCATGGGCATGCTGCGGTCGGCCACGTCCAGATCCACATAACGGCTGTCCATCTTACCGGCCTGCAGCATCTTGCGCAGCTTCTCGCGAGTGGAAGACGCCGCCTCCGCAGACGCGGTGACGATTTCAAGTCCGCCTTCTCCGCTGTTTTCCGCCCGGCCGCGATCCGCCTTGGGCAGCAACAGATCCAGCATGCGCTCCTCGGCAATGCGCCAGGCCTTGTCCTTGACAGCCTCCTGCTCGGCCGTACGAACACCATTGACCGTCAGCTCAAGGAGATCACGGACCATGGACTCCACGTCCCGGCCCACATATCCCACCTCGGTGAATTTGGAGGCCTCCACCTTGAAGAAGGGTGAATCGCTCAGCCGGGAAAGCCGTCGGGCAATTTCCGTCTTGCCCACACCGGTGGGGCCGATGAGGATGATGTTCTTGGGGGCGATCTCATCCTTTAGCGAATCGGGCACCTGCTGGCGGCGCCATCGGTTTCTCAAGGCAATCGCCACCGACCGCTTGGCCGCATTCTGACCAATGATATACTTGTCCAGTTCAGCCACGATATCACCGGGTTTCAGGTTGTTCATGGTTTAGAGCTCTTCAATGGTGAAGTGGTCGTTGGTGAATACACACAAAGAGGCAGCGATCTTCATGGAGGCCTCGACAATCCTGCGCACGTCCAGATCCGTCTGCTGGAAAAGGGCCGTCGCCGCAGCCTGGGCGGCCACCCCGCCCGAACCGATGGCGACGATGCCTTCATCCGGTTCGATCACATCCCCGTTTCCAGATATAAGCAGCATACAGGACCCATCCACGGCGATCATGAGCGCCTCCAGGCGGCGCAGATATTTGTCGGCCCGCCAATCCCGGGCCAGTTCCACAGCCGAGCGGGTCAGATTTCCGTTGTAGCGCTCCAGCTTTTGCTCCAGTTTCTCGGTCAGTGTCATGGCATCGGCCGTGGCGCCGGCAAATCCGATCAGGATGGTGTCGTTATAGATACGCCTCACTTTGCGGGCATGCTGTTTGATAACCGTGTTATTCAGGGTCACCTGACCGTCGCCGGCCATGACGACCCGGTCCTTGCCCCGGACAGCCAGGATGGTGGTGCCGTGAAAGCGCAGTGAATGTTGCGGTGGTTGTCGGTCCATTGGTTGAACCCGGTTCCTTTCTCAACGCCTGGGGTGGGCCTTGTCATAGGCCGCCATGAGCCGGTCAATGCTGACATGGGTGTATCTCTGGGTGGTTGACAGGCTCTTGTGCCCCAGCAGCTCCTGAACCGTTCGCAGGTCCGCGCCTGCATCCAGCATATGGGTAGCGAAACTGTGCCGGATGCCATGGGGTGACAGGGGCACCGCCAGGCTGCATTTCCGAATCATCGTTTCCAGGACACGCGCTACGGAGCGCGGGCTCAACCGGCCCTTGAATTTATTTAAGAACAGCGGGCCATCAGCCGCCATGCCGATGCCGGTTTGGTTATAGAGCCGGTCCCGGTAGGTCTGAATCCGATTCAGGGCCGTCTCGCCGACTGGTACGATGCGTTCACGGCCGCCCTTGCCCGATACCCGCAGGCATCCTGAGGAAAAGTCAACATCGAACACATCCAAGCCGGTCAGTTCGGACACCCGGACTCCAGACCCGTATAGGGTTTCGAACAAGGCCCGGTTGCGCACTCCCAGGACGGTATCGTCGGTCGTCCGGTCCAGCAGGCGGAACATATCGTCAACCGACAGGTAAGACGGCAACCTCCGGTTGAACTTGGGTGTCAGAATTGCGATCGTGGGGTCCTTGTCGGTCAGCCGGTGCTTCACCAGAAATCGATAAAAAGATCGCAGGGTCGACAGTTTCCTGGCGATGGTGGCTTTTTCATTTTTGCGGTGCAGGTGCCCCAGATACCCGCGTATCGTCAAGCTGTCGATGTCGTCGAGAACCGGTGCGTGCTGCGCATTTTTGTCAGGCAATCCAGCTGCGCCAACGGCATAACCGACGAACTCCGCCAGATCATGGGCATAGGCCCGGATGGTGTGCCTGGAATAGCCCTTCTCCGATGCCAACGCCTCAAGAAAAAAGTCAATTTGGGATGTCAGTGTGGAACGCGTCATGGGAAGGCAATGCACGCTTCGAGTTCTCGCCATGAACTCACTTGAAGAAAATCATGGGGATCCTGATTCCACGGCTGCTTGTATACGACCGGTTCAATGCCGGCGGCTTTGAGCAGGTGACAGGTTTCCAGACGGTCTTCAACAAACCACTTGATGTCGTTCTCCAGCAGCACGTCGGTCTTGGCCTCGAATGAACCGGTGGCGATGATTCGCGCACACCGATGCTGTCCGTCGAGAAGCTGGTTGATCCAGTTTTCGATGGGGCCCGGCTCGGGCCGGGCCGTCACCATCAGGATGCGCCCGGTGGCTTCACCGATGCGTCTTAACAGGGGTCCTGCGCCCGGAATAGGCTTGAGGGCTGCCCGGTAGTCCCCATTAAGAATCCGGGCCACGGCCCCCTCGAGAACATCCCCGTCCAGATTCAGACAATGGTCCAGCCGATAGCAGGAAATATCTGCGTACCGCACCGAATGGACATCGTAGTGATCGCGAAGAATATCCAGAAACAGGTGCATCGTGTCTGCGATCACGCCGTCAATATCAAAGGCCAGTGCAGCCGGATCAATCATCATTTTTCCTGATTTCACAATTGTCGACCCTCTCAGGCCAGCTTGCGCGTCTTTTTCTTTAACTGGGACCCGTTCATCAATTGGCAAGCAAAACCCGGCAAAAACCGTTTAATTAATCCCATCGCCCCGAAGGTGTCAATAGGGATATTGGCAGCACGCTGGGCAATGAACCACCCAGGTCAAACTAGCAGGATGGAAGCCTCCTCGGACATGGTCTTGTCCAGGTGCTTGCCGCCGCGTTGACCGGGTGGGGGGCGCCGGCGGCAGACAGACGGACGAAATATAAACGCAGACTTTAAGTCAATATTTTCATGATTTGCTGAACATCGTTCCACACATCGCGTTTCCTGTCGGGGTTGCGCAGCAGGTATGCCGGATGAAATGTCGGCATCACCGGTATACCCATGGCTTCATGGAACCGTCCCCTGAGTCGCGAAATGGGAGCATCGGTATCGAGCAGGGTTCGGGTGGCCACACTTCCCAGGGAACAGATCACTCGCGGTTCGATGGCCGCCAGCTGTCTTTTGAGAAACGGCACGCACCGGCGGATTTCACCAGGCTCCGGATTGCGGTTGCCGGGAGGACGGCACTTGACGATGTTGCAGATGTAAACCAACTCCCGCGATAGGTTCATGGCAGCGATGATTTTGGTCAGCAGTTGCCCGGCGGCACCCACAAAAGGCCGCCCACTGCGATCCTCATCAGCCCCTGGGCCTTCGCCCACAAACACCAGGTTCGCATCCGGGTTTCCTTCGCCGAAAACAATATGGGTTCTGGCATGGCACAACGGGCAGCGGGTGCAGTCCCCCAAGGCATCACGGATTGCCGTCAGGGTTTCCTTCCGGAAGGGTTCATCCGGCCTGGACGCCCCCAGGTGAGCCAACTTTTCCAACTGCTCCCGTGAACAGTCGAATCCGGAACATCCGCTTTGTTTAAGATAACACAGCGTATTACGGATGTCCCGGATGATTTGAAAGCGGGTTGCGTCCATGTTCATTGAATGATTCCAGCTTCCGCTGCCTAGGTGCCCTGTCAAGGACAGCGCTTTTGTCTAATCAGATCGACCACCCGATCGAGGATCAGGTGGGCCAGCGCATCCTTGTCCATTACATCCAGCATCTCCTTGCGGCCGTCGGCATAAAACAGGGTCATGCGGTTGGTGTCGGCTGCAAATCCGGAGTCGGCTGGACCGATGAGATTGGCCGCGATCATGTCGAGGCGTTTTTCGGCGAGCTTTTTAAGGGCATAGACCTCCATATCCCGGGTTTCTGCGGCAAACCCGATGAGGATCTGATGACGCTTGCGCTGCCCGACGGCTTCAAGGATGTCCGTGGTGCGTTCCAGCGCCAAGGTCATAACACCCGCACCCTTTTTGATTTTATGCGCCTCACGGTTAACAGGACGATAATCCGACACCGCGGCCACTTTCACGATCACGTGGGAGCTGTCCAGACGGGCAAAGACGGCCTCGGCCATGTCGTCCACCGTCATCACCGGCACCATCGTCACGTTTAAGGGCGGCGCGATCCCGACCGGACCGGTGACCAGGGTGACGCACCCGCCACGGTTTTCTGCGGCCCGGGCAATGGCATACCCCATTTTGCCTGTGGAGGGATTACTGATAAAACGAACCGGATCGATGGCTTCCCGGGTAGGCCCGGCGGTAACCAGGACGTTTTTGCCGGCCAGATCGTCCGGTGTAAGCAAACTGATCAGCCGATCAACAATCTCTGCGGGTTCCGGCAGCCGACCCGGCCCGGTGGTGCCGCAGGCCAATTCGCCTTCCCCGGGTGCCAGTACGCGGCAGCCGTCTGCTTCAAGCTGCCTCAGATTACGCCGATGGGCAGGATGCTCGAACATGTTCGAATTCATGGAGGGGCAGATCATAACCGGGCAGGTAACCGCCAGCATGAATGTGCTCAGGGCATCGTCGGCGATGCCGTGGGCCAATTTGGCCACCATGTTGGCCGTAGCAGGCGCGATCACCACGCCATGCGCCGCTTCAGCCCAGGCGATGTGCCGGATGGCCGCATCATCTCTTGAATCGAAAAGGTCTACACACACCTGGTTTTCCGATAACACCGTAAAGGCCATCGGGCTCACGAATCGCGTGGCGCTTTGGGTCATGATAACCCGTACCTTTGCCCCCAGCTTCACCAGTCGTCTGAGCAAATCCAAACTCTTGTAGGCTGCGATGCCACCGCAGACACCTAAAACGATATTTTTTTTGTAAAGAATGGTTTTATTCATAATATGCGGCTATACGCCCCTGACGTCTGGTGAGATCCGGATTTTCTGAACCCGTCGCAGCGCATTGAACCGAAGCATCAACACGACCCACCGTTCCAGAACATCGGAGACGTCCTTCCACTGAACCGGGGCTTCAGGCATCCTGGATAAAACCCCATCCAATGCCTTTTTTAGGTCGATTCGATCCGGTGTCCGCTCCAGCAGATAACGGTATATCCGGGCGGCAGCATCGTAACGGCCCTGATCGGCATAAACCCGGGCCATGGTCGCCGTGTAAAAGGTTTTATCGCCTTCTGCAATCATTCTGTTTTCCTTTTGGCTTTATCGTCGGGGAGTAAAATGACGACATCTTCCCTCCCGATCATGCCCAGTTCATTGCGGGCCACACTCTCAAGGTATGCCGGGTCGCTCTTCAGGCGGCCAATGGTTCGGTATAAGTTGACGTTCTCCCGGGCCAGGGTTTCATTTTGTGCCGCCATGGCCTGCTCCCGGGCACGCAGGCGATAGAGCTCCACCAGTCCGTTGTCGCCGAATACGATCAGCACCACCAAGTTGATGAGTAGCACGGCAGCTCCGGCAATGATACACTTTTGGCCGATGTTCACGATCGGTTCAAGCTCCTTCTGGTCAAATCCACCACCTTTTGCCATTCCGGGATTCTCAGCAGCCACGCCATGCAGCAAAACACGGCGACCCCACCGCCGATCGCGGTGCCGATGCCCATCAGCAGCCGCAGTGTTGCCGCCCCGGTCAGGTCGGACACAATCGTTCGAAAGGTTAGCACTGCCACAACAGACAACACGCCCGAAGCGATCAGCGTTTTCAGAACACTGGAAAAAATAAGCCGCCAGCGGATCACTCCCAGTTTTTTTCTCAACACCAGCACCAGAAGCACCAGGTTGACCATGGAGGCCAACGAAGTGGCCAAGGCCAGTCCACAGTGCCGCATCGGCCCCATCAGGGCCATACCGATAAGAATATTGGCGGCAATGGAGATGGTGGCGGTTTTGACAGGCGTCCGGGTATCCTGCAAGGCGTAGAACGTTGGCACCACAATGCGTACCGCGGAGAAGGCCCATAGTCCCAGAGCATAATACAAAAGGGCGTCAGCGGTCAATCGCGTGGTCTGCAAATCAAAGGCCCCGCGCTTGAACAGCAGGGCGACAATGGGATCCCGAAGGACGATCAGCCCGACCATGGCCGGAATGGTGATAAACAGCACCAGGCTCATGGCATGACCGAACGTATTACCCATTGCAGCATGATCCCCATTGGCCGCTTGCCGCGAAAGACTGGGCAGAACAGCCGTGGCCGCCGCCTGGGCAAATATCCCCAGGGGAAATTGAACCAGCCGGTCGGCGTAGTACAGGTAGGAAACGCTGCCCTCGGGAAGCAGAGAGGCAAGCAGGGTCCCCACCAGAATATTGATCTGGTAGACCGCCGCGCCGAAGATGGTGGGCAGCATCAGAATGCCGACCTTTTTCATGGCCGGGTGCCACAGGCCCGAGGGCATCCGGAACCGGAGGCCCTGTTTTAACAGAAAAGGCAGCTGCAGGGCCAACTGCAGCGCCCCACCCAACAGCACGCCACCAGCCAGCCCAATGACCTGAACCGTTTCCGAATCCGAAAACCGGGCAACCCCGAAAACTGCGGCTATCATGGCCAGGTTCAGCAACAACGGTGCGATGGCCGGGGCGGCAAAATGCCCCAGCACATTGAGAATGCCCATGCATAAAGCGACCATCCCGATGAAGATCACGTAGGGAAACATGAGGCGCGTCAGCAGTATCGTCAGGGCCATCTTTTCCGGTGAATCGGAAAACCCGGGGGCAACAACCCGGATCATCCAGGGTGCGACAACCACACCGATAACGGTAACCGCCGACAGGCAGACCAGCAACAACTTCAAGGCGCTGACAGCAAGGCGCAGGCCATCTTGGCGATCCTTTTTGATCAGGGTTTCCGCAAACACCGGTACGAAGGCAATACTCAGCGAGCCTTCACCGAAAAGACGGCGCAACAGGTTTGGAATCCGGAATGCAGCGATAAAGGCATCCGCTGCCATTCCGGCTCCGAAAAAGGAAGCCAGCACCATATCTCTGACATATCCGAAGATACGGCTGAGCAGGGTCGCCGCCCCCACCACCCCGGCGGCCCGGGTAACGTTGCGGTTTTCATTTTTTGTCCGGTGTCCGGCGTGCGTTTGCATAGGTCCCTGATCTTGGATTAAGGTCACAAAAGCCCTTGACTTGTCCAACATTTTTGGCTATCAGGAAGTTTTGTGTTTTCCCATTTAATTTTGAAAGGAGTAACCGAAGGTGGCCAACCATAAATCAGCATTGAAACGTGCCGGACAGAACGAACGTCGGCGCCTGCGCAACAAAACGGTTCAGACCCGGGTAAAAAACGTCGTCAAGGCAGTACGCCTCGCCGTGGCTCAACATGGAGACAGGGCGGTCGAACAGCTTGATGCGGCCAAATCCGTTATCGATAAAGCGGCTAAAAAAGGTGTGCTCCACAAAAAAACCGCTTCTCGAAAGGTTTCCCGTCTCACTAGGCAGGTCAATACCCGGCAGGCCTGACCCTTCCCGGCGGCCGCAGTCCAAGAGATTGGCCAGGGGATGGCCGCTGCGAGTTCTTTTCCGACTGCGGCGGCATAGATTCCCAGGCATCAGAAATTATCCGTCAGCCGGTTGAAGGCGGATTCAGCCAGTTTTTTCGAAACCTCGGCAATGGCATCGGACTTGTTCCGATCCGTTGCCGTTTTGTTTCCAGCCACAATCGCGAAGGCCTGGCGCTCAACAAGGTTTCCAGAGGACCACAGAATGCGGCCCTCTGGTGATTCCAACCGCAGGTTCAGCGTCCCGGTCACACGGCGCTCCAGCGCTGTGGAAACAGTTGACCGGGAAATGTTGTCCACTGACAACCCAACAATACTGCCGGTTAGAATCCCATCGGCCGAGGATCGCTCCTGCACCAGGCTCTCCTTGCGGTTCCGGGTGAATTCATAGATCAGGTCGTTGGTGAAGACGCTCTCCACCCCGGTTTCGGCGGACCGGTTTTCCAGCATGGTTATGAACAACCGGGATACGCCGGCCGGGAAGCTTCCGCTGCCGGCAAAGTGATAGCCGCACCCGACGAGAAGAATCACCAGCGCCGCACAGGATAATCCGCATGCCCATCCGTTTTTCATCTGCACTCCCGTTAAACCGGTCGGTTGAAGGCATCACCGCTGCGTGCCCGGGCGTGGCAGCAACCCGGGTCAGCAGTTAAATTACGATATTAACCAGTTTATTCTTTACGGTAATCAGCTTTCGGACCGGCTTTCCATCGATGAAGCGCACGATTCGATCATCGCTCAGGGCATTTTGCTTCAACGTCTCAGCATCGGCATCCACGGCCACGGTAAATCGGCTGCGCACCTTGCCGTTGACCTGAACCACCACTTCCACCTCGTCTTTGACCGTAGCCGCATCGTCGAAGCTGGGCCATGGGCTGAGCAGGACGCTTTTTTCGTGGCCCAGGGCTTCCCATAATTCTTCGCAGAAATGGGGAACGACGGGTGACAGCAGCAGGACGGCCGTTTCGAGAGCAAACCGCATGGTCCCATTCCCCGCAACGCCAGGGCCGGATTCGTCAATGGCCTGCATGGCGTTGACCAGTTCCATGACCGCACTGATGACTGTGTTGAAATGAAACCGCTCATCGATGTCCTGGGTGACGCGCTTGATGGTTGCATGGGTTTTGCGGTAAAGTTCCCGCAAGGGGGTGTCCATCGCCTGAACATCCTCCGAACCGCGATGGCCATCGGCCAGCAGCGGCAGCCAGCGTTCGGCCAGCCGCCAGACACGCTGCAGAAACCGGAAACTCCCCTCGACCCCCTGCTCGCTCCACTCCAGGTCCCGTTCGGGCGGTGCAGCAAACAGGCAGAAGAGCCGGGTGGTGTCTGCCCCGTACGCGTCGAGCAGGACGTTGGGGTCGATGACGTTTTTTTTGGACTTGGACATCTTTTCAACCCGCCCGATCGTCACCGGCTGGCCGCACTGCATGCAGGTTCGCTTGACATCGCCGTCTTCCGCTACCTGTTCGGGGAAGAGAAACCCGTGTTCCGGACAGGCGGTGGTTTCCTTGCAGACCATGCCCTGGGTAAGCAGCCGGGTAAAGGGCTCCTTGAATTTGACCAACCCCAACGACGCAAGCACCCGGGTGAAATAGCGGGAATAGAGCAGGTGCAAAATGGCGTGTTCAACCCCGCCAATGTATTGATCCACCGGCATCCAGTAGTCGACCGCCCGGGTATCGAACATGGCCGTGTCGCACCGCGGACTGCAGTATCGTTCGAAATACCAGGATGACTCCACGAAGGTATCCATGGTATCGGTCTCCCGCCGGGCATCGTCCCGCCCGCACCGGGGGCAGCGGGTTTTGGAAAATTGATCCAGCACCGGAAGCGGCGAACGGCCGCCTTCCAGCAGGTCAGCGTCCTCGGGCAGCACGATGGGCAAATCCGCCTCGGGCACGGGAACGATGCCGCAGCCGTCACAGTGGATCATGGGAATGGGAGCCCCCCAGTAGCGCTGTCTGGAAATTCCCCAGTCCCGCAGCCGGAAACTCACCGTCTTTTTACCGATACCGTTTTTTTCCATGAAAGCGGCGATTTTCTCCATGGCCTCCCGGTTGTGCATTCCATTGAACGCACCGGAGTTGATCATGGCGCCCTCGCCGATATAGGCGGCTTCCATTGTGTTGCCGTCCAGGGTTTGGTCGGCAGGGCTTACCACAATGACTACGGGCAGTCCGTATTTCCTGGCGAAATCGAAATCCCGTTGGTCATGGGCGGGAACGGACATGACGGCACCCGTACCGTATTCCATGAGGGCGAAGTTGGCCGTGTAGATGGGCATGGTCCGACCGTTCATGGGGTTGATGCAATAGGCGCCGGTAAACACGCCTTCTTTTTCATAGTTCTCGATGGCCTTGCTGGAGCGGTCCTGCAGGGAGATGCGCACGATAAATTCCGCTACGGCGGCCTCCTGGCCAGTGCCTGCCGACAGTTCTGGAACCAACGGATGCTCCGGCGCCAGGCACATGAAAGTGGCCCCGAAGACCGTGTCCTGACGTGTAGTAAACACACTGATCACCGCAGCGCTGCCTTGGACCGGGAATCGGATCTCCGCACCGACGCTCTTGCCGATCCAGTTGCGCTGCATGGTGGTCACCTTGTCCGGCCAGCCCGGAAGCATGTCACAATGCACAAGCAGATCTTCGGCAAAGTCGGTGATCTTGAAAAACCACTGCCACAACTTCTTCTGGCGTACCGCCTTGCCGCATCGCCAACACAGGCCGGCTTCGACTTGCTCGTTGGCCAGCACCGTCTGACAGGGTTCGCACCAGTTCACGTAGGATTCTTTGCGGTAGGCCATGCCCCGCTCGACCATTTTGAGAAACAGCCACTGCTCCCAGCGATAGTACTCGGGACGGCAGGTTGCCAATTCCCGTTCCCAATCATAGGAAAATCCCAGCCGTTTGAGCTGCGCCCGCATGGCGTCGATATTGTCGTAAGTCCATTTGGCCGGATGGGTGTTGTTGGCGATGGCTGCGTTTTCCGCCGGCATGCCGAATGCGTCCCAGCCCATGGGGTGAAGCACATTGAATCCACGCATCCGTTTGTAGCGGGCGACCACGTCCCCGATGGTGTAATTTCTCACATGGCCCATATGAATTTTTCCGGATGGATAGGGAAACATTTCCAGCAGGTAGTATTTTTCCTGACCGGGCATCTCGACGACATTGAACACCTTTTCGTCCTGCCAGCGGTTCTGCCACTTGGTTTCGATTGTCTGGGGGTGATACCGTGAATCCATGAATCTTCCTATCTTCTTGCGAATATTGTTGATTTTGTTGATCCTGCGTGCATCCTCATGCCATAAAGCCCGTTAAAGATCAAGAGCCGTTCTGGGTTATGCTCAGACCTTAAATGCCCTTTGTATTTGGGTTTTCAGGGATATTGACTCCCCCCACCCGCGCCAAGCCGCAAGGGGATTCACCGCATGGCTCCAATGATTCGACCGGATATGGACCGGCCGGATACCCGATCCGCCGGCCTCCTTTTTTGGAGCGTCCCCAGAAATCCGTTGACTTGATTGTAACAATTCATTATTTATGCAAATTTAATATCAACAACCAGAAACCGAAGGAAAAGAACAGTCATCTAATGACCAGTAAAATTCTCATCAATGCCGTGGATCCCGAAGAGGTTCGACTTGCCATTGTCAAGGACAGCCGATTGGAAGAGTTTCACATTGAAAGCGCTGCCCGTGAAATACTGCACAGCAGCATCTACAAAGGGTTGATCACCCGCGTCGAACCAAGCCTTCAGGCCGTGTTTGTGGATTTTGGTGCCGAACGTCATGGTTTTCTTCAGAAACAGGAGATCCATAGCGACTATTTTCAGGGTCCGCCCACCAACGGCGGCTCCATCCAGAATTTAGTGAAGCGGGGCCAGGAGTTGATGGTGCAAGTGACCAAAGACCCCATCATGAAAAAAGGGGCCATGCTCACCACCTTCATATCGCTGCCCGGCCGCTACGCCGTCCTGATGCCGGGCAGCGACAGCCGTGGTATCTCGCGCAAAATCGAAGACGAGGACGAACGCAACCGGCTCAAGGAAATCGTCGAAAAACTGGACCTGCCCGAAGGATTCGGCATCATTATCCGCACCGCCGGCCAGGCATGCACCAAGACCATGCTGGCCAAGGATGTCCAGTATCTGCTGCGCTTGTGGAAAAGCATTACCGCCCGGGCCGTCAAGGCCCAGACCCCCTCGGCCCTTTACAAGGATCGCAACCTGGCCGTCCGTTCCATCCGCGACCACTTCACACCGGACATCAAGGAAATTCTCATCGACAATGAGGCGATCTTCCAGGAGGTGAAGAGCTTCGTCCACATCATCGCGCCGAAACAGACCAGCATGGTCAAGTTTCATAAATCGGACAAGCCCCTTTTTACCCGTTTCCAGCTGGAAGACCAGATTGCCACCATTTTCGAGAACCGGGTGGCCCTCAAGTCAGGCGGGTCCGTGGTCCTGGAGCGCACCGAAGCGCTGGTGGCCATCGATGTCAACTCCGGTAAAGGCACCCAGAAAAAAAATATCGAGGAGACCGCATTGATGACCAATCTGGAGGCAGCGGCAGAAATCGCCCGCCAACTCCGGATCCGGGACCTGGGGGGGCTCATCGTGATAGATTTCATCGATATGCGCGAGCAAAAGCACCGCAATCAGGTGGAGAAGGCCCTTCGTGCCAGTATGAAACAGGACCGGGCCCGGGTAAAAATCGGCAAGATTTCCAAATTCGGCCTGCTGGAACTCTCCCGCCAGCGCCTGAGGCCCTCCATTGACTTTGGCAGCCTGGAGACGTGTTCGCACTGTGGCGGCAAAGGCCAGGTGTCGTCCGCCGAGTCTTTAGGTCTGGGCTTCATAAGGAAACTGAAGCTGGAAACCCTGAAAGAGGATGTCCGCCAGGTGACCGCACAGTTGCCCGAAGCGGTGGCCACCTATCTGCTCAACCGAAAACGCAGGGAGTTGAGCGATCTGGAGTGCAAGCGGGTGATGGGGATCACGATCATCTCCAGGGATGACATGATTCCCGGTCAGATGGAGGTTGTCTACGACAAAAAAACCAAAGCCGTGGAAAATCCACCCGCATAAGTCATTCCCGCCCTTTGCCTGCCGGGGTGGATATCCGTTCACAAGAACCATTTGACGGGACGGTCGATTTGCAGTATATCAGCGCCACTTTAAGCGGATTAAAATAGCTCACAGGAGGTTTTGACACTGATGGAAATCGCTTACGCAATGGGACAGGGTGGGGCTGGCGCCCCTGGTGGTTCGGGAGGATTCGCGTCGTTCATTCCGCTGATTCTCATGTTTGTCATCTTCTATTTTCTGCTGATCCGTCCCCAACAGAAAAAAACCAAAGAACACCGACAGATGATCGACAACCTGAAAACCGGGGATCGGATTATTACCAGTGGCGGCCTTCACGGGCGGATCACCGGAGTAACGGAAAACGCACTGACAGTGGAAATCGCTGAAAAAGTAAGGGTGAAAGTTAACCGCAGCAGTGTATCCGCACTGATGCAGACCACCCCGCCACCGGCTACCCCAAAAAAAGAAAAGAAGGATAAGGCCGATAACGGCAAAGTTTAAATTCGAATCGTTTTTTCTTAAGAAGCCCCATTGCCACCGACACATCAGCCCACCTGGACCAACGTTTCACATGCGTCCGGTCAAGGGACGAGACGGCGGCTGGGGCTTTGGCGTGCAGATCATGAAAGGAACGAAGCGTTGAAGAATCTTTCGTGGAGACTCATCGTAATTGCAGCGGTAATCGTGGCCGCCGTGATTTATGTGATTCCGACATTTCAACCAGGCATCTGGCCCCATAAAAAAATAAACCTGGGCCTCGATCTTCAAGGCGGCATGCATCTCATGCTCGAGGTGGATGCGGACAGGGCGGTTGAAAACACCATCGACAGGGTGGGCCAGGAGATGCGCGACCAGCTCAAGAAAGAGCGCATCCGGACGCTTGGCATCGAGCGCGTGAGCGCCGTCAAGCTTGCCGTGAAAATAGCCGATGAAGAGGACATCAAACGTTTCGATGAACTGCTGGACAAAGAATTTCGCGATTTGCGGACAGTTGCGCGTACCGTCAAGGACGGTGTAATGGAAATGGTTCTGGACATTCCTGACAATGAAGCCGACCATATCCGTAAACTTGCGGTGGATCAGGCATTGGAAACCATCCGCAACCGGATTGACCAGTTCGGTGTCAGTGAACCGGACATCCGCATCCAGGGAGACCGGCGGATCCTGATTCAGCTGCCGGGCATCAAGGATGCCCAGCGCGCCAAGGATCTGATCGGCAAGACCGCGCTGCTTGAATTCAAACTGCTGGACGAAGAAAATGATGTCCAGGCCGCCTTGGGCGGCAACCTTCCCGCCGGCAGCGAGATCCTGTATGAAACCAATGAAGATCCGGCCACCCGCCGCGTCCAGAAGATTCCCTTTCTGGTCAAAAAGCGCACAGCGCTTACCGGGGCGTATCTTACCGACGCCCGGGTGCAGATCGACAGCCAGTACAATGAACCCTACGTATCCATCACTTTCGATAAAAAGGGGGCCCGACTCTTCGAGCAAATCACCGCGGACAACGTGAAAAGACGCCTGGCCATCGTGCTGGACGACAACATCTACTCGGCACCGGTCATCCAGGAAAGGATCGCCGGTGGCGAAGCACGCATAACCGGCAGCTTCACCACCGAAGAGGCCCGGGATCTGGCAATCGTTCTGCGGGCCGGCGCGCTTCCGGCCCCCGTCCAAATATTGGAGGAGCGCACCGTCGGACCATCTCTGGGATCCGACTCCATCCGCAAGGGGCTGCTTTCCATGTGTGTCGGCGGCCTGTTGGTGGTCCTGTTCATGGCGGTCTACTACAAAGGTTCGGGCCTTGTGGCCGATTTTGCCCTGATCCTCAACATCCTGCTCATCGCCGGTGGTCTGGCCGGATTCGGGGCCACACTGACCCTGCCGGGCATTGCCGGCATCATCTTGACCATCGGCATGGCCGTGGATGCCAACGTGCTGATATTCGAGCGTATTCGAGAAGAGATGGGCCTGGGTAAAACACCCCGAGCCGCCGTGGACGCTGGGTATGAACGGGCCACCCTCACCATTATGGACGCCAATGTCACCACCCTGATCGCCGCACTGGTTCTGTTTCAGTTCGGCACGGGCCCGGTCAAAGGCTTTGCCGTTACCTTGAGCCTCGGGGTGGTGGCCAGTCTGTTCACCGCGCTGGTGCTCACGCGCGCCGTATTCGACTATTTTCTGATCTCGCGCAAGGTTCGTGCCATCAGCATATGAACCGGATGTCCCGGTCCGAGCAGACAATTGCACCCCGGCCAGCAACGCAAAACCAAATTCAAGGACTTGATTCATGCAGTTTATCAAACCGGATATCAATATCAATTTCATTGGAAAACGCAAAATTGCCTTTACCCTTTCACTGGCGATGATTCTGATCAGTATCGGTTCGTTGCTGATGAACAAGGGGCCGCGTTACGGCATCGACTTTGCCGGCGGCACCCTGGTCCAGGTCAAGTTTGACGCCCCGGTCACCATCGACAACATCAAAGCCGGCCTGGCAGCAATGGACATGGCCGCGTCGGCGGTTCAGCAATTTGGGCAGGTCCACGACAACGAATTCCTGATCCGCACCGATGCCACCCCATCGGCCACGGAAGGGCTTTCGGAAAAGGTTGAGCGGCACCTCAACGAGGCAACCCATGTGCCGGTGGAGGTCCGACGGGTGGAAATGGTCGGCCCTCAGGTCGGGCAGGACCTGCGGGAAAAGGCTCTTTTCGCCATGTTCTACTCGCTGCTGTTCATAACCGTCTACATCTCGGGAAGATTCGAACTGAAATGGGCTAAAAGCGGCATCGTGGCCGGAGCCATCATGGGGGCGGTCTATCTGCTTTCCCTGTTCCATGTTTCCGTGCCTTTTCTGATGCTGGCGGCCCTGGTGGTATCTCTGGTCATCTTCTGGTTTTTCGAATTGAAGTATGCCATGGGTGCCATTGTCGCCTTGATCCATGACGTGACCATCACGGTGGGCATCTTCTCCATATTCGGCAAGGAGTTCACGCTTCCCATCGTGGCGGCCCTGCTGACCATCATCGGCTATTCCCTCAACGACACCATCATCGTCTTCGACCGTATCCGCGAAAACCTGCGCAAGCACCACAAAGAACCCATGAGCACGATTTTAAACAAGAGCATCAATGAAACCCTGAGCCGCACCATTCTTACCTCAGGGACGACGCTGATCGTGGTGGCCTCCCTGTTTGTCCTCGGCGGCGGCATCATCCATGATTTCTCGTTTGCCCTCTTGATCGGAATCATGGTCGGCACCTATTCTTCAATCTATGTGGCCAGCCCGATCCTGTTGGCCTGGCAGGCCCGGAGAAAATAGATGTCCGCAATACGACCCTGGTTCGCCCTCAAAAGCGTACCGGGGATCGGCAATCTGTTGTTCCGACGACTTGTGGAGCGGTTCGGATCGCCGCAAGAGGTGCTCCGGGCAGAAGAAATGGCGCTGCTCACGGTTCAAGGGGTCACCTCCCGGTTGGTGGACGCCATACGGCGCCAACGGATAACGGATGCGGTTGACCGTGAGTTGGAGGTGATCAGTCAGAAAGGATATGCCATCGTAACTCAGACAGACCCGCGCTACCCCTCGCTTCTGCTTCAGATCCCGGATCCGCCGCCATTTTTATATGTTTATGGAACGCTGCCGTCAAATGGGCTCAACATCGCCGTTGTGGGGTCGCGCATGGCCACCGATTACGGCATATCAACCACGCGACAACTCTGCATGGATCTGGTCAGACAGCAGGTTAATATCGTCAGCGGCATGGCCAGGGGTGTGGATACCGCCGCCCATACAAGCGCCATTGCCGCCGGCGGGCGAACGGTTTCTGTTTTGGGGACCGGCCTGAATCAAATCTATCCCCGGGAAAATGCCCGGTTGTTCCACAAAATAGCGGAAAACGGAGCGGTGGTTACCGAGTTTGCTCTGGACACCGGCCCCGACGCGCACCATTTTCCGGCTCGCAATCGGATCATCAGCGGTATGTGCCACGGTACCGTTGTGGTGGAAGCCTCTCGGCGCAGCGGCTCACTGATCACCGCACGGTTGGCTGCCGAGCAGAACCGTGAAGTGTTCGCCGTCCCCGGAAACGTTCACTCCTTTAAGAGTATCGGCACCCACGCCCTGATCAAAGAAGGCGCGAAACTGGTGGCGCATGCCGGGGATATTCTGGATGAATTCCTAAATGGTAAGCCATATGATCCGGGCGCTGCGCATGCCGCACAACCGACATCTCCGCCATTGACGGACGAAGAGGCCATGGTTATCGATAGTCTTGAAGCCGACCCCGTTCACATCGATGACCTGGCCAGAAAACTGGCCTTAACCTCGGGTCGGCTGTCCGGGCTGCTTCTCCAGTTAGAGCTCAAAGGGCTGGTGATCCAATCCCCGGGCAAGCGGTTTTGCCTGATCTTTGGAAAAAACCGGCAATAAGTGAACCACACAACGTCATTCAAGAGGTATCCAGTGAGTAAACCCCTCGTGGTCGTGGAATCACCCACCAAGGTCAGAACCATAAAAAAATATCTCGGCAACGACTACAATGTCGCCGCCACTGTGGGCCACATTAAGGATCTGCCCAGCAAGGATCTGGGCATCGATATCGAAAACGATTTTACCCCTGATTATCGGACCATTCCCGGAAAATCAAAAGTACTCAGCCAGTTGAAGTCGGCTGCCGGCGATGCGACGGAGGTCTATCTGGCCCCTGACCCGGACCGGGAGGGTGAGGCAATCGCCTGGCATACAGCCGACGTGCTCAAGAAAAAGGGCCGCCATTTTCACCGTGTGCTGTTTCACGAGCTGACCAAAAAAGCGATCATCGAAGCCATGGGCAAGGCCCAGGATCTGGACCGGGATAAATATGAAGCCCAACAGGCCCGCCGCATCCTGGACCGTCTGGTGGGTTATCAGATATCTCCCCTGCTGTGGCGCAAGGTGAAAGGCGGCCTCAGTGCCGGTCGGGTGCAGTCCGTGGCCGTACGCATCATCTGCGACCGGGAGCGGGCCATCCAGGCATTCACACCGGTGGAGTACTGGTCCATCACCGCTAATCTCCAAGGGGTCGCGCCCCCGGCTTTTTCAGCCAAGCTGGTTCGTAAAAACGGCCAAAAAATCGACATTCCGGATGAAGCCGCCGCCGGGGTAATCCTGAAAGACCTGGAAACGGCCCAATACGTGGTCGACAAGATCGTCAAGCGAACCTCCCGGCGCAACCCCCTGCCCCCATTTATCACCAGCAAGCTCCAGCAGGAGTCAATCCGCAAACTTCGTTTCTCGGCCAAAAAAACCATGATGGTGGCCCAGCAGCTCTATGAAGGCATTGATCTGGGACCCGGCGAGCCCGTTGGCCTGATCACCTATATGCGGACCGACTCTACCCGAATCGCCGATGAAGCCGCACAGGAAGCCCTGACCTTGATCCGTGAACGCTTCGGCAGTGACTATTCCATCGGCAAACCCCGGTTTTTTAAAAATAAAAATAAAGCTCAGGATGCCCACGAGGCCATTCGCCCGACCTCGGTGTATCACACGCCGGACAAGGTGAAACCCTTCCTGTCCAAGGACCAGTTGTCCCTGTACACCATGATTTGGCAGCGGTTTGTGGCCTCGCAGATGGCCCAGGCCCTCATCGACCAGAAGACCCTCTCCATCGCGGCGGGGGACTATACTTTCACCGCCAGCGGCGCCTCGGTAAAGTTTCCCGGCTTCCTGGCCGTGTATCAAAGTGCCGATGACGAAGCGGAAAGCAGCAAGGGAAGTCAACCGCTTCCGGAACTGCCGGAAAAGTCTTTGCTGGAGTTGCTGCGCATCGACCCCAGGCAGCATTTCACCCAGCCTCCGCCGCGCTTTTCGGAGGCCTCCCTGGTCAAGGAACTTGAGGAAAACGGCATCGGCCGGCCCAGCACCTATGCAGCCATCCTCACGACCATTCGGGACAAGGGCTATGTGGAACTGCTCAAAGGATATTTCAAACCAACCGAATTGGGTTTTATCGTCAATGATCTGCTCATCGCCAGTTTTCCGGAAATTCTGGACGTGGAATTCACCGCACGGCTGGAAAATGACCTGGACCGCGTGGAACAATCGGAGGTAGAGGCGCTGACCATCCTCAACCAATTTTACGGCCCCTTCAGCCGAAAATTGGCCGCGGCCGCGGAAAGCATGCTCAGTGTCAAAGGCGTGGGCATGCCGACGGAACTGACCTGCCCGTTATGCAAAAAAAACGCCCTGCGCATCAAGATGGGAAAAAACGGTCATTTCCTGGCCTGTTCAGGATATCCGGAATGCACCTATTCCAGTGATTACGAAAGGGATGAGAAAGGCATCGTCGCCCCGGTGGCGCCGGTGCAAAGCGAAGCGACCGACAAAGTCTGCGACCTGTGCGCCAAACCAATGGTGGTCAAACGGGGCCGCTACGGCGATTTTCTGGCCTGCACCGGTTACCCGGAGTGTAAAAACACCCAGTCACTAAACGGTGGGACCCCGGCCAAGTCTACCGGCGTGGCCTGCCCCGAAGAGGGCTGCGGCGGGGAGATCGTTGAAAAATCTTCCAAACGGGGCAAGCTCTTTTACGGATGCAACCGCTACCCCGCATGCAGTTTCGCCAGCTGGGACCGGCCGGTAGCCGTCGTTTGCCCGGTCTGCGGCAATCCCTACCTGGTTGAAAAAACAACCAAGCGGGACGGAACCCGTCATGTATGCCCCAACCGCGACTGCCAGCACCGCCAGGCGCCTGTCGAAGAAAAATGAGATCATCTCCGTGCTGATCGCCCCAAGGCGGAAACGACCAGCCAAACTCAAAAAAGCAGCTAAGGCAATGAACCCAATCAACCGTTCCCACATTGACACCATCCGTTTTGAAATGAACCTGGATTCGGCACAGGTCAGATCCGTGGCGCAACTGCTCGAAGACGGGGCAACCGTGCCCTTTATCGCCCGCTACCGCAAAGAAGCCACGGGCAGCCTGGACGAGGTGGCGGTGTCGACCATCAGGGACCGGCTGAACCAACTCCAGGAACTGGACTCCCGGCGGGAGGCCATTCTTAACTCTCTGACGCAGCACGGCCACCTCACCGATGAGCTCAAAACCGAGGTGCTGGCCGCTGAAACGATGGCCGCGTTAGAAGACATCTATCTGCCCTTTCGTCCCAAACGACGCACGAAAGCCACCCTGGCCCGTGAAAAAGGACTGGCGCCCCTGGCCCTTGCCATTCTGGCCCAGGACGGCACCGATCCGGTCGCACTGGCCGCCAATTACGTGGATCCGGAAAAAGCGGTGGCTTCCGTCGAGGAGGCCCTTGCCGGGGCACGCGACATTATTGCCGAAACCATTAACGAAGACCAGCGCGCCCGGTCACGCGTTCGCGACCTGTTCTTTGACAAGGCGCTCATCCGCAGCCAGTTGGTGGTCGGCAAAGCGGACCAGGCCGCCAAATACAAGGACTATTTTCAGTGGGAGGAAGCCGTTGCAACGGCACCATCCCATCGCATCCTGGCCATGCGCCGTGCAGAGAAAGAAGACCTGCTCACTCTTTCCATCGTCCCGCAGCCGGAACTAGCCATCGCAATTTTAGAGGCGCTTTTCGTAACCGGCAACGGGCCGGATGCCGAGCAGGTGCGGGCAGCGGCCCATGATGCCTATAAACGGCTGCTGTCGCGCTCAATGGAAACCGAGGTTCGCGTGGCGATCAAAGAACGCGCCGATGCAGAGGCGATCCGCGTTTTTGCC
>NZ_JAWOHB010000051.1:0-71949 GCF_046496365.1 Desulfosarcina sp. | reverse complement strand
TCGACCTGCTCCAAGCCTATCTCGGTGTAGCCGAGGATCACGCTGAGCATGTTGTTGAAATCATGGGCCACCCCTCCGGCCAAGCGGCCCACCGATTCCATCTTTTGGGCCTGAAGCAGTTTTTGCTGAAGTTTTTCCTTTTCCGCCTCGGCTTCCTTTTGCGCAGTGAGGTCCACCAGGGTACCGCGGGCGCCGGCGAAACAACCGTCTTTCCAAATCGGTGTGGAGTGCGACCGCCCCCACAGGAGACGGCCGGATCGATCCACGAAGCGATAGATCATGGGTTTTTCGATTCCCTGCTGAAGCTCGATGAATCTTTTAACAAGCTGCTCCTGATCATCCGGGTGAACCAACTCCAAAAAGTTTTTACCCACAACGTCGCTCATGGCACCGCCCCAGATTTTCAATACGGAGGGGCTCAAATATGTCACTGTCCCCTGGGCATCCATTTCGAAAATCACGTCGTTTATGGTCTCGACAAGGTTTCTGAATTTTTCCTCGCTTTCTCGAAGGGCTGCCCGCGCATTTTTTCTTTCGGTTATGTCCGTAATGAAGTTAATTGTTGAAAGCTGATTTTCCCAATTCAGCAAGCTTGAGTGGATTTCAAGCCATCTCTCTTCTCCTGACTCGGTGACGATTCTGAAAGCAAAATCTGTTTCGACATTCTCTCCATCCATTGTTTTCTTGTAACGTTCAAAAAAAGTATCTCGATCATCTGGATGGATGAAGTCAGTGAAAGACCTTGAGGTTAGCATTTCCGCAGTATACCCTAAAATTTTTTCGGCAGCTCTGTTGACAAGCTTTAGTTTGTTGTCTTGGGCGATGAGAATGCCCTCCTTCACATTCTCAAAGATGACCCTGTATTTTTCCTCACTCTTTCTTAATTGCTCTTCGGCCAGCTTGCGGTCGCCAATGTCGACGATTATGCCTCTGATCCCTGCCGGAGCCCCATTCCGGAGTATCTGTGACGAATAGATAATTACTGGAAATTCCGTCCCATCTTTCTTTGTGGCGATATATTCGTTGCCCAATGTTGATTCTACTCCATTCATTACCTCGAGCATTCTTTCTGCGGCCCGGTTTCGATCCACTGGCGCAATCATATCAATTGCATTCAGGCCGGACTCGAATTCATCATATGTGTAGCCGAAGGTACTGAAAGCGTTATGGTTGACAAAAGTCAAGTTACCCTTCTGATCGGTCTCAAATACGATTTGTGGCAACATGTTTGATAGATTTCTAAACTTCTCATTGCTTTCCTTCAGTTGGCCAACAAAAAGCAGATTGTCTAAGCAAACGCTTATCCTTTTTCCGATCATTTGAAACAACTGTTTTTCATCTCGAGTCCAAATCCGGTCGCGATCGCACTGGTGGAGCCCAAACATCCACGGCTCTCCTGATTTTGGCCGGAGCGCCATGAACAGCATGGACTTTACATTGAATCGAATTGCAATGTCATTGGTGATCGGCTGTCCCTCTGGTGGATCGATTTCAGGGCCATCCATAGCGGACAACGCTCTGCGGCAGTAGTCAGCCATGTCATCCGTTATTGGCACCTGCTGCTTTAATGCATTTGCCCCTGGATATTCTGAGGTGGTGCTTTCAAAGGTTACGTCAAAGGATGGCAATTTCGGATTACATGGATGGAACAACCAAGCGCGGCTGGAATTGAAAATCTTAAGAACTGCGTCCATCATCTGATCCAATACGACATTTACATCAGACGTAATTTGTATGACGCTGTCGATCGAGTTAATAGCAGTCAACGCCATTGCTGGATTCTGGAATTCAAAGGGTTTTCCAAGTGCAAAATCATTTTGTTCAATAGGTCCAGCCATCGTTTCACCAGGTTTAACTCTATTTTAAAGATGTTACATGAAAGCGTTGGAAATTGAGACCATCATGCGTATCAGATTAATGCCATCCAGTGCCGATATGGTTTGGTGATCATCGGCGTACCACGCAAACGGCTGCTTGCGCGAGGTTTGGCCGGATGTGATGAAAATCGGAGATCACTGAATTTTTTCAACCAGATATCCGCATGATCGTTGGAGAGTGATCACCTTTTTTTGCTGTTCTAATTTTATTGTTGGCACCAGTTGCCAATCACAAGCCCGCCAAGTCCTGTGATTTTGTTACCTGTCTTTAATTTCAAGTGTTAACGGGTATTATCTTTACAAGCGTTTACGTACCAAATTGGCACCAGCAGCCAGGCTTTGAATCTTGGCCAGCGCCACATTATATGGGATAGGGGCCATGCCGCAGTTGGTGCACGGGTAGAGTCGCTCCGCATCAACATACGCCAATGCGGCACGGATGGTGGCGGCCACCTCATCCGGTGACTCCACACGGTCCCGAGTTACAGCAACAGCACCAACCATCAGGCCCTTATCTTTTAATAGGCGCATTAAGGACAGGGGCACACACGAATCGGCGCATTCCAGGGACACCTGGTCTATGCGGCTGGCGTTGAGCGCCGGAAAGATCTCTTCGTACTGACGCCATTCGCTGCCCAGAGTCTCCTTCCAGCGAAGATTTTCGTCTATACCGTACCCGTAGCAAATGTGCACGGCGGTTGTGCAAGACAACCCAACTATGGCCCGGTGCAGGGCATCGATGCCCCAATCTTTAACGTCCTTGGTGAAAACGTTGAATGCCGGCTCGTCAAACTGGATGAGGTTGATTCCGGCCGACTCCAGTATTCTGGCTTCCTTATTGAGGATATCGGCAAAGGCTATGGCCATGTCTGCTCGAGTTGCGTAATGAACATTGGCAATCGTGTCGCAGATGGTCATCGGGCCCGGCAAGGTGAATTTGATAGGTCGGTCCGTTTGCGACCTGAGAAACTGAACTTCGCTCAGATGGACGGGCTGTGGGCTGGACACTGGTCCGGTGACAGTGGGCACATCCACTGTGTACCGGTTGTCTCTGATGCCCATTGGCGTCTTCTTTTCCCAGTCAATGCCTTGAATGTTTTCCAGAAAACCATGAACGAAGTGTATGCGGTGCTGTTCTCCGCCGGTGAGGACATGGATGCCTGCATCCTCCTGGTGGCGCAACCATTCCATTGAAGCACGTTCTTTGGCTCGCTCCAGCGATTCACCAGAAAGGCGCCAAGCGGGCCAGAGCTTCTCGACTTCAGCCAAGTAACTCGGTTTTGGAAGACTGCCGACAGTAGTGGTTTCCAGCATGAAATGCCTCCTCGGATCATTGGTTGGTAAGGCCAACGACTGATGCTAATACCAATCGTATATTTAAATTTTAACCTGATTTCAAATAGATTGAAACAATATAAGCAATTGGATTTTAGATAATTTCACCGATTTGTTTTGGTGTTTCCACGATACCACCTTGCTCCCCATTTTGGCAAGGTCTACCCCATTGCAATTATTTTCGAACATCGGTAGGAATGGCCGAGGCTGATATCTACAAGGTTGTTTGGAGCTGCCACCGGTTCTGAAGTCGTTCGAGCGCCTGTTATATCATGGCTGAATCGTTATTAGGCGACGCATTCCAATTCACGCAGTCGCCGGGTCGTGTTGAGAGTGTGGCGGGACACCACGTGTGAAAGATAGGATAATTATTGTTGAGTTGAACGTCTGGCATCAGCAGCGAGCGAAGCGATTCCGCTGCATGCCGAGGTTAGGCGGCGTCCGTCAGCGCGCGACCCAGCCACCGCAGACCGGGAACACCTGGCCGACGAAGCAGTCTGCTGCATTGCTGCACAGGTATGCCGCGAAGAGTGCGTCCTCGCGAGCGGAGACAAGGCGGCCGAGCGGCACCTCGCGCGCCAGGCGCTCCTGGAACCGGGGATTCGTCTGGACCTCGGCAGGAAAATACGTCGGATTGTCCACGAAGTTCTGGGCTATGGCATTGACCTGAACGTTGTGCGGCGCGATCTCTACGCCGACGGCTTGAACGTAGGCCAACTGGGCGCCACGTGCCGCACTGTAGGAGGAGGCTCTCTTCATTCCGCGCAGGCCGGAGGCGCTGCCAATCACGAGTACTTTTCCCTGGCGCCTGGCGATCATGCCGGGGAGAGTGGCACCGAGCAGCCGCGGGAGCGGATCCACGAGGGCGGCGAACACCTGCCTCCACTCGGCTTCCGTGACGTCTACCGCAGGCGTGGATGGCGCCTTGAGCGCAAGGTTGGCAACAAGCACGTCTATTCGGCCGGCGTCGGAGACAACACGCTCAGCCGCGCTTGGAGCGAGGAGTGCTTCGACGCTAGCAACGACTTCGGCACCCTGCTGCGCGAAGACGTCGCAAAGCACTGGTCCCATGAACTCTGTTGCCTGGGTGATAAGAACGCGCTTGCCTGTAAGTGTTTTCTCCATAGATAGTCTCCGAGTGACGGCAGGATCAGCGAGTATGGTGTGAGCCGCCTAACGAATAATTAGATGTATCCGCATTAAATACGGAGTTAGGCGGCGCAGGTACGAATTATGTTAAAGATGATTTTCAATTGGTAAAATTGATGTGTCTATCTCCCTGTTTCGGGCTTTAGCTTTTCACCATCTCTATCATGTGATTGATGACATGGCTGTGCTCACGTTGAGGACTGAACATTACAATATCCGCATCTGCATCAACCTTTACGTTGTGTCCGGGTGGCCAGTAAAAGAGATCATTCGCGTTGACTGTCTCCTGCACGCCGTTCACGTCGGTCGTGGTGAGTTGGCCGCGCAAGACAAAGCCCCAATGGGGGCACTGGCACAAATTTCTTTCCAGTCCTTGAAATAGTGGAGTGGTATCGACTCCTGCCGAGAGACTAAAGTACTCGCCACTGATTTTGCCAAATCCAGTTGCGTCACCAAAATCCGTTCGCTGACGAATCACGGCTCCAGGGATCTCCATCTTAATGTCTACATCTTCTTTGGCTATCCGCATGATAGGTTCTCCTATATTCATGGATACTTTATACTTGGTGGACTGTCTATTGCCGCATTCATTTCATATGACTAATGGATTCGTGATATATTCTCATAACGTATGAGCTGGAATATCATTTTAGAAAAATAGAAAATGCAGCTAACACAGAGTGGTATGAACACCCTAAGGAGAATTTATGCTTTGTCAAGCATGAATAGGAAAAGGGATACCACTTTAACCTTGTTTAAACAATGGGGGGCCGGTCATTTCCATCCCATGCGCGTGAAATAATCGCTTTAATTCTAATTTTCCAGGTTCCCCTTTAATTTTTGCCAATTCTTGGAAGAAGAATTCCATCAGACCAGCTGGCTGGAATACGATTAGAAGTCATCCGTGGTTCTTTCCCTTAAATGCCCAGGCATGGGGCACCTTTCTTGGAGCAAGGATCGAGTCGCCTGGTCCTAAATCGAATCGGTCTTCACCGATCTCCAAAAGGTACTCACCTTCAATGGCGTAAAACCACTCTTCCTGTTCATTATGGAGGTGACGCGGTGGTCCGCCTTTTTTTTCATTAAGATTCTCTATGATGAAAAGACCACCGTCGGTATCTTGCGTTGAAACCTTTGAATCAATCGGGAACCCACCGAGCACTGTCTGTCTGCGCATAAACCGGTCTTGGTCCGTCTTGACAAGCATTCCCGTTTCAATTCTTTTTGAGTCGGATGTCTGTCCGAGGGTAAGCGTTGGCGTAACTGCAACTGCAGCAGCCATTATGAATGTTCGACGATTAATCGGTATCATTATAGTAATCCTCAGTGGGTTCTCTATCCGGTATAAAATAGATGATCGATCGGCTTTTACGAAGCCCGAGCTATTGACTGAGAAGCATAATGGTGGTTCGGCACCATCTATGTCCTCAAGAGTAGGCATGAATTCGATGTCAGCAACCAGGCAGGGAATTAATTTACGTCCAGAGGGCAGGAAGGCCACTTATGCACGAAAGATCAGGTAATCATTTAAAAACTTGCTGAGAAAATGGGTCAAGGCGGGTTTCATTTGATATGAAATGGAGATTGCCTGGTGCTGGCCGGTCCTGTCAAATATGGTCTGGAGGACTTTTGATAATATTACCCTTTCCAATAACCTGACCGTTTTTGTTGAGTGCAGCCACTGTCAGTTCTATCTTTGGAATACCCCACATTGAAGATATTCCCTTAAACCCTTTCAATGCACCTGCCTGGATGGTTCCGGACCCATCAAAAGGGATATTTCCACCGCCATGCTCCCATTCATTGGTTGCATCAATGAATTCAATTTGAAGACGATCAGTACCCTTCGGGGTATTTCCTAAATGAACTTCAGGTGAACGTTGGGGGTGTTTGAGGTCCCACACGAAATCAACGTTTATTTTTTCGATGCTTTTTTCCGAATTGTCGACTGAGCAACTGCAAAGCAAAAGCAGGGATATGATCCAAACAGCCGCTTCGGTTTTCATCCCACACTCCTCAATTCTTTCTTTTCATTGATAGTAACGGACGAGGCCGTTATAGCGGAAAATGACATGCAACCTGTTCCTCATTATTAAATCCTGCCAACTCTGGTTCAACCTTGGTGCAAATATCCTGGGCATTCTTACACCGGGTATGGAAACGACAACCCGGCGGTGGATCAGCCGGTGATGGCATTTCACAATTGGACGCAACGGTCTTCAGCCTTTTTTGTTCTGGATCGGGTTCGGGGATGGATGCCAGCAGCAACGCCGAATAGGGATGCCGTGGAAACCGATAAAAAACCTCTGCATTTGCGATTTCACAGATCCTTCCCAGGTACATCACGGCCACACGATCACTGATGTTCTTTACTACAGCAAGATCGTGGGAAATAAACAGCATGGTTAACCCAAAGTGCTGTTTCATCTTTTCCAGCAGGTTGAGGATTTGCGCCTGCACCGATACATCCAATGAGGATACCGGTTCATCACAGATTAACAGACGGGGGTTTAAGATCAGCGCCCTGGCGAGACTGACACGCTGACATTGACCGCCTGATAACTCATACGGATAGCGTGTATACATCTGCTCGGGATCTAAACCCACGGCCTGCATCATTACACGTGCTCGCTGCTTCCTTTCGCAATGGTCGGCCATGCCAGGCACGCGCAATGGTTCTTCAATTGCCTTGCCGATTTTCCGACCCGGATTCAATGATGCGAAGGCATCCTGAAATATCATCTGAAGCTGTGGCCGGATGGCCTTGAGTTGATGGCCAGTGCATTGTGAAAGATCTTTCCCTGCAAACAGAATGTTTCCTGCAGTCGGTTTTTGAAGACCGACAATCGATCGAGCGATGGTCGATTTGCCGCAACCTGATTCGCCCACCAATCCAAGGGTTTCACCGATGCCGATATCAAGACTGACACCGCAGACGGCCTGTATCCTTCTGCGCCTTCCGAGACGGAACTCAACGGTTAAATCGGAAACGGTGAGCAATGTTTCGTTTTTCATGGGTTTTCCGCGCTTTCCAGCGGATACCAGCATGCAAACCGATGACCCCGACCATTAATCCGTTTTAATGCCGGTTCGCTCTCGATACACAAGGGTTGTTTCTTCCAACAACGTGATGCAAATCTGCATCCTGGGGGCAAATCAACCATGTCCGGCGGTTGCCCATTGATGGCCAGAAGCCTGGTATGGGGGCGGTTCACCAATCGCGGAATCGCCGCCATCAACGCATGCGTGTAAGGCATACGCATTTGCTTGAAAAGTTCGTTTGTGGCGGCATGCTCGACAATCTTCCCGGCGTACATCACCGCTGCTTCATCCGTCCTACCTGCCACCACGCCTAAATCATGGGTGATCAGAATCATCGCCATCTGTTTTTCTTGTTGCAGGGATGCCAATAGGTCAAGGATAGCCGCCTGAACGGTCACATCAAGCGCTGTCGTCGGCTCATCGGCAATCAAGAGCTTCGGTCCGCAGGCCAAAGCGATGGCAATTGCCACCCGCTGCCGCAGGCCTCCGGAAAGCTGGTGGGGATACTGATCGGCACGCCGGTTCGCCATGGGGATACCCACAAGATCCAGAAGGGCGATGGCTCGTCTGTGTGCTGTTTGCTTGCTCACCTTTAGATGGTGGCATAGGACCTCGGAGATTTGCCGACCGACTTTCATCACCGGATTAAGTGACGTCATGGGATCTTGGAAGATCATGGCAATCTCCCGACCGATGATATGGCGTTTGTGCGTTTTTTTCATCCTGACCAGGTTCTGGCCTTGGAAGTTTACGATTGATTCTGTAGGAACAATTGAACGGGCTGGTAGAAGCCCCATTATCGCTTTTGCCAACATGCTTTTGCCGCATCCCGATTCGCCGACGATGCCAAGGACCCTGCCCGGATTCAGGACCAACGACACCTTATCAACGGCTTTAACGATACCACGGCGCGTAGGCAACAGAGCCTGCAGGTCTTTTACTTCCAAAAGAGGGTGCATTTCATCGCCGCTCGTCATAATTGACTCTTCCCGCGTTCGAAATAATTTCGCAGGCTGTCACCGATCAGGTTAAAGGAAACCACCGTCAGGCACATGATGGCTGCCGGGATCATGCTGACATGCGGGGACTCATCCAGGACTTCCCTGCCTTCGGCAATCATGCCGCCCCAGCTAGGAGATGGAGGGGGTATACCCAAACCTAAAAAACTTAAAGCACCCTCTGCCATGATCATGAATGCAACCACCAGCAAACCGTAGATCGCCACCGGAACAATTACGTTGGGAATGATTTCACGAAACAGGATGGTCATGTCCCCAGCACCGGTCAAGCGTGCGGCCTGAACGAATTCCAGACCGCTCAATGCCAGTGTTTTGGCTCGGGCTACTCGGCAGAAGATCGGAATCGTCAGGAATCCGAGGGAGACAATCAGGTTTTGAAGGCTGGCTCCCAGGTAAAAGGTCACTGCGAGCAAAAGCACAAGCCCTGGAAAAGCCAAAATGACGTCCATGATTGCGACAATGATCGATTCCAGCAGTCCACGGTAAAAACCTGCCAAACACCCTATCAGCCCGCCAATCAACAGACCGATCATCGGTGCTATCAAACCGACAGAGAGCGAAATGCGTGAGCCGTAGACGATCCGTGAGGCGAGATCCCGTCCCATGGTGTCCGTGCCCAGCCAATGGGTGCAGGGTGACTTTTTCGTATCGCCGATATCCTGAAGAATTGCTTCATCGGCAATCATTCCAGGGCGGGCGCTGAGATTGTCCCAGTCCATTTTATCCGGCTCGGGAATGGCCCACCAGCCCACGGTCGCCGCAGAAAAGACCACCAGAACGATCCAGCCCAGGGATATCCAGAAAGTGAAACCCAAACGGATGCCGGTATCTTTATCCTGCATGGCCACCTTTTGTTCGAATGCGTGGATCTAAGACCGTATACAACAGATCCACGGCTGAATTGATGATAACATAACCGATGGTGATCAAAAGGACGCAGCCCTGAACCATCTGGTAGTCACGCGAATAGATGGCATCGACCATCAAGCGACCGATTCCGGGCAATGCGAATATGGTTTCGACGATAACGGCTTCACCCAAGTGGCGTCCGATCTGGATGCCCAAAACGGTGATCAAGGTAAATGAGGATGGCCGGAGTGCATGCTGTAGGAGTATCCGCCAAGGCGGGAGCCCTTTGGCCTTCGCCATGAGGATATAGTTTTGCCCTAGTGTCGTGATCATATCACTGCGCAAAACGCGCATCAATACCACCCACTCGATCATGGCGATACTCAAGCCTGGCAAGACAAACGATTTGAGGTTTCCACAAATATCGACTGAAAGGGGAATATAGCCCGTGGCCGGTAGCCAGCGAAGTTGAATGGAAAACAGAAATATGGTCAGAAGAGACATCACAAAACTGGGGATCGACAGGGTCGCAAATCCGATCCCGTTGACCAATCGATCAACAATCGAACCACTTCGATAGGCGCTTAAAATACCTGTAGGCAGGGCCAGAATCAACGCCATACATTGAGAAATAAAGAGCAATTCCAAGGTAACCGGCAATCGGGCAAATATCGTTTCCATGACTGATTCATGGGTCAGGTAAGATGCGCCTAAATCTCCCTGCGCCGCATTTTTTAGCCAGTTAACATAGCGGACAACGATATTTTGATCCACCCCGAGGTTTTTGCGTATGGCCTGGATATCCTCCAGGGTTGCTTCCCCGCCGCCTACAATATAAGCAACATCTCCCGGCAGGAGATTGACCATCAAGAACGTGATCGCAGTTACGGCTAAAACCACAAGAACCAATCGTAATGCCTTTATTGCAAATATCTGCATTGGTCCAATAAAATGGAATCACGGTTTAATAATTGATGGCAAACCTTATCAAAGGGACACTTTTATTCATTTAACCATACCGACTCCAGACGTACAATGCCATCTTTCATTGAGGTAAGTCCTTCAACTTTATCACTGGAGATCACATGGCTGCGCATGCCGCCTCGATAAAGAATGGGCGCATCCTCGTTGATCAACCGGGCAATCTGGCAAAGAATTGCATTGCGACGTTCCGGATCGGTCTCCATCCGCTGGGCAACCAGCAGCTTATCCATCTCAGGATTTTTGTAACGGGAAAAATTGGCCTGACTTTGCGAGTGGAGCATTAAAAATAGTGCGGGTCCTTGATCCGGACGAGAAGAAATTCGCCATGTGGATACCTGGTATTCTCCGCTGATTACCTTTTTGATCACCGGACCGAAATCAAATCCTGCAGGAGTTGCCGTTACACCCACCTCCTTGAAGAGTTGCTGAGTGATCTCACCGATGTCACGGCCCCGTTTCGAGTTGCTATGCAACACGTCAAGTTCAACTGGTTGGTCGTATGCTGCCAACAGCTCGCGGGCCTTGTCCGGATTGTATCCGCGATAACCATCATCTGTACATTCACATTGGTTTCCATAGGGATGGTGAACTACTGGAATGCTGTCTTTGTAGACCATTTCAACCTGGCGCTTCTGGTTATGAGCATGCGCAAGTGCCCTGCGGACATTGACATTATCCAGTGGCGCAACGGATGTATTGAGAATGAAAATCTCAGCGCCGTTGTCTTCACTAAAGGATATCTTTAGCGAGTTGTCCGCTTTGGCTTTATTGATAAGGTTGCCCCGATCCATCCAGATAATATCTACTTGTCTGGATTTAAGGCTTGCGTAACGTGTTTGTGAATCGGTCATGGGTTTAAATACGATTGTATCCAGGTAAGGTTGGACTTTTCCCCAGTAGTCAGAATTTTTAACGACGGTGAATGAATCGCCGGACTTCCATTCTTTAAGCTTGTATGGACCAGTACCTACCGGAGCACGGTCCTGATTCCCAGCATCTACAGAGGTGCTGGACGGAATGAGATTAGTCAATCCTCGTGTATCGCTGATCACTCGTGTGAAAGGTAGCCAGGGATGATTCAGATTGAATTGAATGGTATGCTCATCCACCTTTGTCACGCTGTCGATAGGTCCCATCGCCGCCCGGCCACGGAATTTGTTTTCCGGGTTTAAAAGCCGGTTCCAATGGTGCACGACTGCATCCGCATTGAATGGGGTGCTGTCATGGAACTTGACCTGCCTGCGCAACTTGATGACCCACGCCTTGCCATCATCGCTTTGCTCTGCACTCAGGCCGAGCACCGGAATCAAATTTCCACCCTTATCCATTCGAAACAAGGGCTCCATGATGGTGTTGGCGGCGACCGATCCGTTGATTGCCAGGCGAGAGCTCGATTTCAAGACTTCAAACCCGGCAAAATCATTTTCGGTGCCAAACCGCAAGGTACCACCCATTTTGGGATTGGCAGCAAAGGTGTTGCTGACGCAGAATAAACTTATCATTAAAAGAACCAATACAATCATGGTGTCAAACTGCATTTTCTTTTTCATATCGCTGAATTCACATACCATTTCCTCTTCCATAGCCCCCCCTGTTTGGTTAGTATTGACACTTCCCCTTTATCAGGAAACCATTGCCTGCACGAAAATGAACATATCTGACACGTTTCTGCTTTTGTTTGTGCCTCTAAAATAGGCCCTCCTGTATTCCGTGCTGGTAAGATTTCTAATTACCGTAAATCCACGGGCTTTCATGAATGCAATGATTTGATCCGGTTCAATGCCAAATAAGATTTCTTCTCCAATGCGCTTCAAACCATCGCGCAATGCTTGTGCTTCTGCTAAAGGTGTTGTTCCATCAGCTACCGCGGGTGGAAAGTAATCGAAAATGATGCTGCTTCGTGGAGGCGATAGCCGGTTGATGAAATCAAGCGTTCGATCTACAGCGGATGCAGGGAGGTAATAGGTAACACCTTCCCAGATAAATAGGGTTTTCAATTGATCACTGTAGCCGCAGGCAAACAATTTATCAGGGAGATCTTCTTTGGAGAAATCGATGGGAATGTATTGGATGTTTGACGCATGTTGATCCATATGTCTTTGTATTTTTGATAGTTTCCTTTTTTGTGTGATCGGGTGATCGAGTTCGAAAACCCCCACACTTTCTTTTAGAGCCATGACTCGAAAGGCCCGTGTGTCGTATCCGGCACCAAGAATTACCAACTGTTGAATACCGTCGTTAATTGCTTCTTCCAGACAGTCATCAATAAAACGTGTCCGGGCAAGTATGGAATTGCAAACGCCCGGAAAATAATTTTCCCAATCTGTAATGGCCATTTTAATCTGATTGTTTCTATCCACTGAAGAAAAAATGTGATCCGGAATGAAATAGAATGCTAAGGGATCATGACAGATGCGTTCACTTTCAGGTCGCATCGCCTCATGGGTTCTTAGAAGCGCATTATTTTCAGCGGTGACACTGGATTGATTGACCTTCATGCCGGATCTCCCAAAAAGATCTCTAATAGATAACGTTCGTTACATTACATATGTTGTTTTAATAATAAAAAAATATCTTTAACCGGGGTGCACAGTTAACCGTTAAATTCTAAATATAACCCGTGGTTTACTTTTTTCAAAAACTCGACAAGGGTAATACCCAATTCTTCGGACAAAATAGAATCTTCTGTTATCGGTGTTTTAAACCAGCCGTTGCTGATTAGATGGGATAGACCGTGGATCATGATCCATCTTGCAGCACGGACTTTATGTTTCGATTCTGCTGAAATGTTTTTAAACCGTTCATCTTCAGACAGCGCCTCTCCCAATTCAACCCAATGGTGCTGGGCGAACTGCCTTTGAGACGGCGTATGTTTTTCATCATTGATACAGCGAAACAAATGCTTTTCAGTACTTGCAAAAAGAACATATCCCAACGCCTGGTCCAGCCACTTGTCACCAGTCCTCTCCTGACTCAGGAAATGGACATAATAGGACAGTATTTTTTTGACTACCTCAGCCTCGATGTTCTCCATCGAATTGAAATAATCATAGATGGGTCGAGTCGATGAGTTAAGCTCATTGGCAATCGTACGGGCTGAAAAGCCCTCCCAGCCCTGTTTGCGTACAACCTGAAATGCGGCTTCAATTACATCCTGAGGACTGAAGCGTTGTTTTGGCGGCATATTCTTATGATCTTACCCTAAGAAATTAGATTTATGTTGGTCTATAAGCAACATCCGTTTCATAACATGCGTTATTTTAAAATTTCAAGATCTTTTTTTTGTTTCTGTGCGTTTTCCCAGCTTGTTAGAATATCGAATGATTAGAAAGGCTCATTGTGCGACCATTGTGGCCGTGGTGCAGCCTGGACAAATAGCCACCGCTATATACCGTGGAATGGGAAAACATTTTTGGGCTTGCGATAGCATACCGGTCATTAAGATATCATATAAATTTTGCCAGTGAAGATCAAATTGAGAATAGCTTGGGCCGGTCACCCTTGTCAAATGTTGTGATGGGCTTTGATTCAGGCACCGGCTTTTTTAGGTGCATGCAGATACCTACAGGAAAGCTGGCGTCATCTCAAACTCTCAAACTCTTAAAATCTTGTATATCCAGCTATCTACAAAAATGTCAGTTCATTGGGAGAGGCATACCGTATCTGGAGGGACGGTTTTTGGGAATAGGGTATAGCAATCTGTACCGAGGCTCTGAATTATTTCGGATGACCGTGGATGTTGACATCTGTAATCGGGTCAACCTGTACCTGACACCTCAATTTCAACATCGTAAACGTCGATGCTAATAAACGTCGCCTACGACTCACTGTCGAGGAATGAGCCAATTTCATCAAACCTTTAAGCATCCCCAAACCTTGCCATCCTCCGGATGATCAAACTCCGCTATCTGCTGAAATCCAAGTTTCTCAAGTACACGGGTTGACGCATTGTGCTCTCTCCATGGTGTACCATTCACACCCACACCCGATATCTTCCTCCAGATGCACAATTTTCCGTCTCTTTCCCGGCACGCCATCGATATCGACCTGTGAATAGCTTTCCAGCGCTTTGGTCATAACGAGTTCCTTTCAATACCGGTAACCTCGTTAATTTCGTCCGACCCCGAATTGACCGTATGCATACGTATGTTTATATTAGAGCTGCATAATGCAATACTCCGGTCATTGTAATTAAACGCTTGTGAAAGGAGGGCAACGTGTTCAATCTAATCCTTGTCGCATTGGACGGATCGGCGCACAGTTTGAAGGCACTCGAATGCGCAGGCGAACTGGCGGTCAAGCACGGATCCAAACTCATTTTACTGCACGCCTTTCAACAGACATCAGACCTCCTGGGATCCGAAAGCTTCAACCAGCTGGTCGGTGAACGCAAAGAAAAAGGGCGCCAGATTCTTGAGGCGGCGACTGAGCGATTGGGTCAAATCTCCGTGGCGGTGGCGGAAAATTTGCTCGAGGGGCCGGCCGCTGATGCGATCATTTCGGTGGTCGAGACACGCGGCGTCGATCTGGTGGTGATGGGCACTCGTGGAATGGGATCGCTCAAGGGGATGGTGTTCGGAAGCGTCAGCACCAAAGTTACCCACCATGCACCCTGTTCGGTACTGGTTGTGCGGTGAAGGCCGTTCCCCACGAACTTGGCCAAATGAACGTGCCGAACTCCGCATCGCAGTTGAAGCCCCAGCGTTTCTTAATGAAATACTTGGTGTTAAGCCATCCCCAGATCAAGCAGAATAATGGTTCATAAAGGCAGAAAAATTCGATTCGTTATTCCCATCGGCAGCCTGCGAATATGGTATGTTGCCTTACCTTGAAAAGATTATTTTAATCATTAATTCTAAAGCTCATCACCTTCGGAAAAAAACGGCCCGTTCGCCTTGCATAATTCTTATATTTATCTCCAAAAGTATCGATCATTATTATTTCTTCTTTTTTAACGAGCTTGTGCCAAAGCAGATGCAACAACAATACCCAAAACAAATAAAACCAAGAATTCAAATACAAGGCCACTCCAGGAGATATAAATGTAATCCAAGCTGTGTACATCGGGTGACGGAAATGTTTGAATGGGCCTCTCAAACAAAGTTTGCCATCTACCCACCAGCTACGCAATGTAGAAAATGACCAAAAATGGAGCCACAAACCGAAGATAACCAGTACAATACCGATAATTTTCATCAAACTCGCAGATTCCACGACAATTGAAAGCTTAATCATTGAATCCGCCCACACGAAAATAGCAAATGAGAAAAGGCTGATAATCGCTCCGGTAGGGCCGATGCCAAAAATTTTTTTGAGTTTATTTTGAACTGATACCTTTGTATTTAAATCCATAGCAATTATTCACTTTATTAACGCATCTAATCAGTAAACATATGAACTTGGTCGTGCAGCAGCTCCGAAACCTGATATTTCTCGCTCGTGATTGAGAGCAGGTGAAACAAAATTGGTAGATATTGCTCCAACGAGTTATCAATCGCCCGAATATTGGCTATGGTTTTTTCATGCAGTTCTGCCGGGCTGTCCTCTTCAGTTAGATTAAATCCGCGTCGCAAGGCATTGATGAAGGGAAAATAAGGTATACTCATTCCATACGATTGGCAGCGCCCCTGCATTACAGTGATTTCCGACCTGTTCAGGGCATGTCTAAATTCATAAATGAGGCGACTCTTACCCAATCCGGCGTCTCCCACGACGGTGACGAATTGTCCCTTTCCAGACAACATTTTTTCAAAGCAGGAAAAAAGAGTGCTGAATTCATGACCTCTGCCGGTAAAAGCCGTGAACCCACGTACCCGGGTGGCCTCAAAACGAGTTTTCACTTCCGTCTCCCCTGTTACCAAATGGGGGACCAATGGTTTAGTTTTGCCGGCTACCGTTACCGCATCCAGGGGTGTGGTATTAAAATACGGAGCAATTAAACGGTAGGTTGCCGGACCTACTATTACCTGGTCTGTCCCTGCAAGGCCTGCCAGGCGTGCGCCAGTATTGACAGCATCCCCGGTAATGCCGTATTGGCCATCACGCGTGTCTCGCGTGTGGGTGACAATCAGGCCAGTGTTTATTCCGGTGTGCATACGAAGGCGTATGCCAGTCCGATCTTCAACTTGCCCGCTAATCTGCCGGACTTTACGGTGGATTTCCAATGCAGCTCGAACAGCCCGGATCGGGTCATCCTCATGGGTCGTTGGAATGCCGAAAAGCGCCGATACTTCGTCTCCCACAAATTGGTTGACGGTTCCTTCGTAGCTTTCCACGATGCGCACAGCTTCGCTTTTAATTTGGCTTGTAATCGCCTCGACCTCTTCCGGATCGAGCTTTTCATTCATTTGGGTGTAGCCCGACAGGTCGGAAAATAAAATGGTGGCTTGGCGACGTTCACCATCAGCAGACGCGAACGAATCTATCGGCAGTAGGTTTGGTTTGCCTTGTTCAAAATTCGAACCTATGGGTTCATGGATGAAAACCGAGAAGTGAAGTTTGGCACGACTGATCCAAGCCACCTGCAGCCAGAGGTTCCTCATTTCGGGTCGCCGCAGTGCTGTCGGTTTTTCCGGCCAAAGGGAATCCCCAGCTTGTTCATGCGAATCAATATCGATAACTCTTCGTGCGCTAATCAAGGTATGACCCCATTACTTTCCTCTCGATGGAAAAAAGATAAAGATCAGTTTCCGCCACACGCGCCAGGGGCCTATTTTCCGCCCAGCGTCTGGCGCACCATGGTGGCCAGGTCCTTTTTGGAGAACGGCTTCTGGATGAAATTAACACCGTCTTCCAAAACGCCTCGATGGGCAATCACATCGGCTGTATAACCGGACATGAAAAGAAGCTTGAGCGCGGGATAGAGGGATCGCAACTGCTCCGAGAGTTCGCGGCCGTTCATTTCGGGCATGACCACATCGGTTATCAGCAGGTGGATTTCACCGGCCAGATCCTTGACCAGGTTGATGGCTTTGGACGGTGTGCCAGCTACAATAACCTTGTAGCCCAGATCGGACAGCATCCGCTCCGCCAACTTCAGGGTCGCGGGTTCGTCCTCCACGACCAACACCATTTCACCCCGGCCCTTGGGAACGCTATCTGTCGGTTGCATTTGATCTTCAATGACCGGCCCCAAATATTTGGGCAGGTAAATGGTGAATGTCGAACCTTTACCCGGCTCACTGCTAACATTGATGAAGCCCTCGTTCTGTTTGACGATGCCATAGACTGTGGCCAGCCCCAGCCCGGTGCCCCTACCCACAGCTTTGGTGGTGAAAAAGGGCTCGAACAGATTGACCAGGGTCTGCTTGTCCATGCCGCAGCCGTCGTCACTCACGGCCAGCATTACGAAATTGCCTGGGATAAATCCCGGGTGATCGGCACAGTAGGCCTCATCAAGGGTTGCCATGCCTGTTTCGATGGTGATCTTGCCCACATCGGTGATGGCGTCGCGGGCGTTGACGCAAAGGTTGGCCATGATCTGGTCGAGTTGGGTGGGGTCCATTTTGACCGGCCAGATATTCCTGCCCGGCAGCCAGGCCAGATCGATATCCTCGCCGATGAGCCGCCGGAGCATCTGCAGGACCCCTTCGACCGTTGCGTTCAAGTCGAGCACCTTGGGCGCGATAGTCTGTTTGCGCGCAAAGGCCAGCAACTGTCGGGTAATGTCAGCGGATCGCATGGCGGCGGCCAGGATTTCCTGCAGATCGTGATGCAAAGGATCAGACGGGCTCATCTTCTCCAGGGTCAGTTCCGCATAACCGATAATCACGCTGAGCATGTTGTTGTAATCGTGGGCCACACCCCCGGCCAGACGGGCCACGGATTCCATTTTCTGGGCCTGGTGAAGTTGGCGTTCCAGTTTTTTTTGTTCACTGATGTCGATCAGATTGACTACCATTCCTTTACCCTTGCCCAGTGGATCTTTGATGATCGCCGCGCTGACGATAACATTCAGGATTGTCCCCCCTTTGGTCAGTCTTTTATTGGTAAATTTAACTGGTTTGCCAAAGGCATAGAGCTCCTCTATCTTCGCGGCGGTGGTCTCTTTTTGTTCATCGGGGACAAAAGGGATGCGCTGACCGCGCAACTCATCCAGTGTCCAACCGAATACCTCGGTAAAGGCGGGATTCAAATATTGCGGAAGACCGTTGGTATCGTAGACCACAATGGGATTGGCATTGGACTTGATAATTGCTTGAAGACGGGCCTCGCTTTCCCGCAACGCATCCTCCGCCCTTTTGTGATTGGTCACATCCTGAACGGACGATATCATCAGCGGTCTCCCAGGCACCATTGTGTTCCTGGCGGTGATGAAGGTGGTTTCTTCCCCTTTGCGGGTGATGGGCACCGCTTCCCATTGCATGCGTTCCGGGTCTCCACTGGCACAATCTTCCATGACCCGTTGTTTGATTTTTTCCCTGAATACAGGATCTTCGTAAACGGCCTCCCAGAAAGCACCCGGTTCTGCCAGCGTGGCCCTGGTCGTTCGATAGAATTTGGCAAAATTGTCATTCATGTAATCAAACCTGACCACCGAATCGTCCGAATTGACGGCGACACCTATGGGAAGGTTATCCAGGACAGTCTGGATAAACGTATTCATTTCCATCAACGCCTCTTCGAGGGCCTTGCGATCGGTGATGTCCAGCAGCACGCCGTTAAAAAGAATACTGCCGTCGGGAAGCCGCTGGGGGTTGGATGAACTGCGCAGCCATGTGATCCCTCCGTCTGGTCTAAGGATGCGGTATTCCAGAGTCCATCGCTGCATTCGTTGAGCAGCCTCAAGAATCGATTTTCTAAGGACAGCCCGATCATCCGGATGGATGGTATCCAATAACAGGTTCAAATCGGTAAGGTCGGATATCGGCCGTCCAAAAAGGGCCTCTGCCCCGGCGCTGATGCAGGGAATGGAGTGGAAACCGTCCGCCTTGATAAGGAATTGAAAAATCGCACCGGGAATACTGGCGGCAAGGATTTGTTGCCGCTGTTCTTTTTCCCGCAGTGTATCCTCGGCCTGCAGACGCCAGCTGATCTCTCGGATGGCGGCAATATGGACCTTGCGATCCTGCCAATTGAAATAAGTTCCTGTGATTTCCACAGGGAATGTGGTCCCGTCCTTTTTCTTGTGATAGCGCCTGGGAATAACATGCGCTTCATCGTGAATAGCCTGTTTGGTGGATTCCGGTTCGGCTGAGAGATCTGAATTGCGCAATTCCAAAAGTTCTTCCCGGGAAAAGCCATACATCATTGAGGCGGCATGGTTGGCTTCAAGGATGCGACCGCTTGCATGGTCGATGAGGAAAATGGCATCTGATTCCAGTTCAAACAGTTGATGGTACTTGTCCTCGTTCTGGCGGAGAACCTTTTCCGTGCGTTCGTTTTCCCGCAAGGCTTTTTCCAGCTCCAAAACGCGTCTTTCCAATTCTTCGTAGGATGGTTTTTGATTCATCCGACAGCATCCGTTTTCTCCATCGAAGGGGATTCAACGTTTCAGCAAGCGATGAGTTCTTGCCTGGAACATTAACTTTACCAGTACCTGATAGTAACACAGTTCCCGGGATCTTGCACGTATGACCAGTGCCGAAATCGATCACGGGGGGGGCAGCTGGACGTCGAATACCGTCGTCCCGTGTCAAACAGCGACAGTTTATCCGGGAGGCCGGTGATGGACGCCCATGGATCAAGTTATTCAGAGTACATCCTCACATTCCTGCACCGAATCACCGAGGGCAGCAAATCAAATTCCTTGCTTTTTCATATAAAACACACATAAGAATTCGACTAAAAAAGGTTGATGCCGCTGGTTGGTTCCCTATACAGGGGTAAGCCTTCTACGCAACAACGAATATCTTTTTTTCTAGCGGCAACGCTGGTCAATTCCTGGGGAAAGATGACCGCGAAAAAATGGATTGCATTGATCCATATATCATTGTTCAACACCATAATTGAAAAGAAAGTGACGTCCGATGAAGCTGTCCGATAAGGAGAAGATGATTCTGGATGGGCAAAAAGGCCTTGTTAAGCAAAAAGCGATGGAATTGATCGTCCGCTACTGCCGGGTCGTGGGCGCTGAAACGTTGTGCAAGGTCACGTGGGCAGATCTTTTCTGCGGCAGTCATCATTACCTGGATGTAGTTCCATCCGATGATTTTGACGTTATTTTTTCCAAGATGTCACTGTGCTCATCGGAGATCGTGAATCTTGAAAAAATGGATGCCCAATGCATCTGTTTTTCCGGTGTGGATGCGGATTGCAGCGAAGTCTCAGATGGCATGTTGATGTCACCTGAAAAAAAGGCGCGCAATGCCAGATTTCTCTCGAGGTTCGTCGATGCCGGCGTTGTGCTGAGCGGAAATTGTATCCCCTACCTGACTGGATTCATTCCGCTCATGGGCGAGCATTTTGTCAGTTGTGAATCCAGCGCCGTCCTGTTCATGAATTCCGCGTGGGGCGCCTGCGGCAATGGAGACGGCATCGAAGCCAGCTTTTGTGCAGCGGTCTGCGGCCGCACACCCCTTGCCGGCAAACATCTGCCCGAAAACCGGATCGGCACGGACTTAGTCGTGGTCGACATTGAACCCCGGTCGGTACATGATTGGGATCTTCTTGGATATACACTGGGTCGTCAACTACCACCCCATTCGATTCCGGTCTTAACCGGGGACTACCCCCGTCCCACCAGCATTCAGTTGAAGGCCTTTTTTGCCTCCCTGGCCTGTGCGGCGGGTACGGAACTGTGTCATATCGTTGGCCTTACCCCGGAGGCAGGAACACACGGACAGGCATTGAACCACCGGAAACCGAATCTTACCATTGAGATTGGTGCTGTTGATATGACCGCTTCCCTGCAAGAATTAAGTGGCCATGGGCGGGAAAAAATCGATTACGTTTCATTGGGGTGCCCCCATTACCACATCGATGAACTCAGGCGTATTGCTGCATATCTGGATGGCAAACGTATTCATCCGGACACCACCGTCCATTTGTGGACCGCCGGTACGATAAAACATATGGCAGACCGCTGCGGCTATACCGAAACGATTGAGGACGCCGGGGCAAGGCTCTTGACTGGCAGCTGCCCATCCACGCGCGGTTATCCAGATGGTGTGCGCAGCGCTGCCTACGATTCAGCCAAACAGCGCATTTCCGCCGCACAGGAAACGGATGCCAAACTGTTTTACGGTTCATGGAAAGCGTGTCTTCAGTCCGCAATCAGTGGTTATTGGGAGGGTCGTTGATGGGTACAACAAGAATCATAACCGGTCGGGGTGCCTTGGGAGGGATTGCCGAGGGTCCTGCCATGATCAGCCGCCGAACCATTACCGGTTGGGGTGGCGTCGATATTTTCACCGGGACCGTGGTCGAACCCGATCATCCACTTGAAGGCATGAGCATCAAAGACAGCGTGCTGATCCTTGACGGCAGCAAAGGCTCCAATGGATGGTCGGTTTTTTTCCATGCGGCCAAAGAAGCTGGCTGTGGTCCCGCCGCCCTTGTATTTCCACGGCTCGATTCACGAACTGCTGTCACTGCCGCCGTACTCAACGTTCCTTTGGTAACGGACATTGCCGAGGATCTTTTCTCCATCATCCGTATGGGAAATTTACTGCGGATTGATGGTGATTGCGGTACCATCGAAATCATTGGATAAGTTACACCCATCAATCATTGGCGAAGATGCGAGGAATGATGAAGGTAAAAATTGAAGAGGTTCGAAGGCTGCTTGTGAAGTCGGCTTCAAGGCATGTGTCTGAGCAGGAGGCGCGCTATTTCAGCGATTGTATCGTCGCGTCGCACCTAAGCAAGTCCCCACGGATGCTGCCCATCAAAGAAGCCATCTCAGACTTGAAGGTTTGGAAGAAAAGTAGTGCGGAAGGGGTTGAAACCATTGTTGACCAAGCCGGTGTTACCATACTCGATTTCAACGGCCTCGCGCCATCGCTCAAGATCCGGTCCATTCACGATGAAATCGAGCGAAAAGCCCGCAAGAACGGGATCGCCGCGATCGGTTTTCGAAACTCTGCGGGTATAACTACGCTGAACATGTGGTCAACCGAGTTGTCCAAGCGGGATATGATCGCCATTTGCATGTTCAATGGTGGAACCGAATGCTGTGTACCCTATGGCGCCAGACAAGGCGTGCTGGGGACCAATCCAATCGCCTATGTCATCCCCACGGCAACTGACCCGATTGTTTTGGATATGGCAACGACTGAAATTCCATTTTTTGAACTGAAAACGGCCAAAGAGAAAAATTTGCCCCTCAAACCCAATGTGGCTTTAGATCAAGACGGGGCGTTGACCACAGATGCCAACCAGGCGCTGAACGATGATGGTGTGGCCAATTTATTACCCATGGGCGGTGGCTTTAAAGGCTATGGGATCATGATGTTAATCGAGATCTTAACCGGACCGCTGGTTCACAGTTTGCTGAGCACCCAGCAGACACCCGGTTGGAATCCAACGGAATATGGATTTCTGATGATTGGGATCGATGTCGGCAGTTTCGTCGATGTGTCATTATTCAAACAGAATGTGTCGAAGATGTGTGCAAAGATACGATCTTTACCGCCGGCGGAAGGCTTTTTCGGTGTTCAGATCCCGGGTGACAGAGGACACGCCAATCATAAACGGTGTGTGGCGTCAGGGGAAATGGATATTGATGAAACCTTACTGGAAGCGCTTCGTGGGCTGGCACGATAGCTTTGCCACCCATTCATGTTTGAGGGTTCAACATGATTGGTAAAATAAAGGCAGGCCAGGAAGCAAGGGCAAGGAAAAAAATCCATTGACAGCCGGCACCGCTTCTTTTACAAAATGACCGCAATTGGCTGTTGAGCCTTTCGGTGCCCGCATTTCGGATGGAGTGCAAGGGATAATAGGGAACCCGGTGCGATTCCGGGACGAACCCGTCGCTGTGAGCGGGGACGAAGGCCGCCAAAGCCACTGTGCCGTGATTATTTTGCTCGAATCGGCACGGGAAGGGGCGGCTGGTAGGACGATCCGCGAGTCAGAAGACCTGCCGCAGGGAAATGTGTCTTGGTGGTGATGGCAAAACCCCAGGCTGAAAATTTATTTTTCGGTCCGGGGTTTTTTATTGGGCCATGGGGGCCGATTTCCCCGTTCCAGAGCAAAAGGGAGCGCCTATGCGTACGCAGATCGAACTGGCCAGGGAAGGGATCATCACCGAACAGATGCAGGCGGTGGCGACCAATGAGCAGATAGACCCCGAGATTATCCGCGATCGGATGGCCAGGGGGCAGATTGTCATTCCCAACAATCCATTCCGCAAGGGGCAGAAGGTGGTGGGAATCGGCAAAGGGTTGCGAACCAAAGTCAATGCCTCCATCGGCACGTCGTCGGATATCTGTGACATCGAGATGGAAGTGAGAAAAGCACTGGCCGCCGAGGAAGAGGGCGCCGACACGCTCATGGAGCTTTCCGCCGCCGGCGACCTGGATGCCGTGCGCCGGGCGGTGCTGGCCGCCACCAACCGACCGGTGGGCAATGTCCCGCTGTACCAGGCATTCAAGGAGACCACCCGCAGGACTCGCAACCCGGCCATGCTGGACCCCGAATATTTGTTCGATCTCATCGAGCAGCAGTTGACTGACGGTCTCAGCTTCATGGCCATCCACTGCGGGATCAACCAGTACACCCTCCGCCGCCTCAGAAAACAGGGCTTTCGCTACGGGGGGCTGGCTTCCAAGGGCGGAACCTTCATGGTGGCGTGGATGGATGTGAATAAAAAAGAAAACCCCCTGTACGAACAGTTTGACCGGGTGTGCAACCTGATGAAAAAGTATGACGCCGTGCTTTCCCTGGGCAACGGCATCCGAGCCGGCGCCATCCATGACAGCCACGACCGGGCCCAGATGGCGGAGATGATCATCAACTGCGAATTGGCCGAAATCGGCCGCGAAATGGGCTGCCAGACCATGGTGGAAGGCCCGGGCCATGTGCCTTTGGATGAAATCGCCGGCAATATCATGCTGGAAAAGCGCATGAGCGGCCATGCTCCCTACTACGTGCTGGGGCCGATTCCCTCGGACATCGGCGTCGGATACGATCACGTCGCTGCCGCTATCGGTGCGGCCGCTTCCGCCCGCCACGGGGCGGATCTGATCTGCTATATTACTCCGGCCGAACATCTGGCCCTGCCCAATGAGGCCAATGTGCGCGAAGGCGTGCGAGTCACCCGCCTGGCCGTGCACATCGGCGACCTGAGCAAATATCCCGATCGGCGGGACCGGGACAAGCAGGCTGCCATGGCCCGACGGGACATGCGCTGGGACGATCTTCAGGATCTGCTGCTTTTCCCGGAAGCGGCCAAGGCGATTCGCGGGAGCAGACGGCCGGAGCAGTCGGAGACCTGCACGATGTGCGGCGATTTCTGTGCGATGAAAAAGGGCATGGAGGTATTTAGCCAGGACATCGCCGGAGACAAATGTTCACCGTGAAACGGTAGCTTGCGGCCCAGGCCGGCGTTCTCACGCTGACGAAATCCTCAACGCAGCGCTGCTGTGCCTGCGGTTTCGTCATCGCTGCGGCCTTGGCCTGAACCAAAATCTACCATTTCCACACAAATATTCGGTAATGGGGGCATCATGGAACTGATAGAGAAAAGCATCTCGTCGATTAAACCGTTGAACCAGGAGATTCTGGCAAAGGCCAACGAACGGCTGGCCAACCAGGCCCGGCCCGCCGGCAGCCTGGGCATGCTGGAACCGGTGTCGGCCCGGCTGGCGGCCATATTCGGCTCCCTGGACGTGCGCCTGGACAACAAGGTCATCGTCACCTGCGCCGGCGACCACGGCGTCACAGACGAAGGGGTGAGCCTGTTTCCCCAGGCGGTCACGGCCCAGATGGTGTTCAACTTTGTCAACCAAGGGGCCTCCATCAACGTGCTGGCCCGACACGCCGGGGCACGGGTAAAGGTGGCCGATCTGGGGGTCAACTTCGATTTCGATCCGGCACTGCCCATATTCCATAAAAAGGTTGGCAAAGGCACGGCCAATTTTGCCCGTACGCCGGCCATGCCCCGCGGGGACGCCGTGAAAAGCGTCCGGGCCGGCATCGAGATCGTCAGCGAACTGCTGGCCGAAGGCCCGGTGGAGATGCTGGGGACCGGCGACATGGGTATCGGCAACACCACGCCGTCATCCGCCGTCATCGCTGCATTCTCCGGCATCGCCGTTGATAAACTGACCGGCAGGGGTACAGGCATCGGAGACGCCGCCCTGGCTAACAAGATCCGGGTCATCGCACAGGCCCTGGACCTGCACCGCCCCGATCCCCGGGATCCTTTCGATGTGCTGGCCAAGGTGGGGGGATTCGAGATCGGCGGGTTGGCCGGCCTGGTGATCGGGGCTGCGGCTGCCGGTATACCCGTGGTGTGTGACGGGCTCATCGCCACCGCCGGCGCCTTGATCGCCTGTGAACTGGCGCCGGCGGCCAAAGCCTACCTGTTTGCCAGCCACCGCAGCGTTGAAGTGGGCCACCGCTTCATGCACGAACACCTGGGCGTGGAACCACTGCTTGACCTTGGATTCCGGCTGGGAGAGGGCACCGGCGCCGCCGTGGCCATGGAACTGCTGGATGCCGCCACCCGGGTGTTGTGCGAGATCAAGACCTTTGAAGAGGTGGCCATCGTGGATGCGCAGAAATAAAAAGTGGCTTTAAAAAACCTGCATTAAAAACATTCCGGTGGGTTTGGCGGTAACTAAGGCCGGTGAAATTGGTGGGGAATCAGAGCGGTGGCCACAGGCTACGCTTCAATTTCCCCAAAATTTTCCACGTATTAACTCAAAATGTCTTGTCAACGCATCTTTTCGAAACGCTCCGGCACGTTTCGGATCACCATCTTCCCATGATTTTTTGGTGCCCATGATTTCATTTTGGACATTTTTGACTTCATCATCCCAATTTCCTCGGTCCAGAATCGTGTACCACAGCCGTTGCGTGATGGTATAAAGATTGGTCGATGTTTCTTTGAGAACCGGGTTGCTCGCCGCCTTAAACAGTAAATTTCGAAATTCTATATCTACTTCAACCAGTTTGCGGCAATTGCGCTCCCCATAAAGAGGGTTGCATTTTTCAATGATGGCGTCAATTTTTTTTAAATGCTCATCTTTGCAATGTTCAGCTGCAAGACGGCCGACCAATCCTTCAATCTCAAATCGAACCTGGAATGTATGCATCATGAGGTAGAATTCAATTTCGGTAACCAGCGCACCGGTTCGGGGCAGAATACGGACAAGCATGTCCCATTCCAGGCGCATGAGCACCTCCCTGAGGGGCGTGCGACTCATCTTGAACTCCTCGGCAAGCACCTTTTCGTTCAGGATATGTCCCGGTTGATATTGCATATACAGGATTCGATCCTTTAAAATTTCATAAATTTCCGGATTCATAATGATTTTTATCTCTTTAGCGTTATAATTTTCCATTGATATACTAAAAATGTTAATTCGTGTAAACTATTTGTTCTTCAATTGGTTCACAGCCGCCCGCATCCCAAGATTATTTAATTGCCATCAAAATATATTCGGTAAGTTGCCTTAATTATTAAAGTATACCAAAGAAATATCAGAAAAAAATTAAAGATATTGAATTCTTGACAAAAGAAAATTCATTAAATATAGTTCCGCAACATCATAAAGCGAATTGTAATCCTCTCCTGGTTTAAATTATTGTGGGTCGCTAAAGGTGTCGCAGATGGTTCAATTCCAAGTGACCAGAAAAAGCCAGTCATGGTATGGCGAATCCATTGGAATTCTGATCTTGGACGCCACATATCCGTGCATACCGGGAAATGTTGGCAATGCCAGTACCTTTCCTTTCCCTGTTCGTTATCAGGAGGTAAACGGGGCGTCCATTGATCGCCTGTTGAACCAGCGCGACCCGAGTTTACTGGAACCCTTCATCCATGCGGCCAAGAAGTTGGAAAGTCGTGGCGTAAAGGCAATTACAGGTGCCTGCGGGTTCATGGCACAATTTCAAACCCAAGTTCGCGCTGCGGTGAACATACCGGTTTTTTTAACCAGCCTGCTGCAAATTCCCTTCATATTTCAAATAACTGGAAGACCGGTGGGCATTATAACCGCCAATTCCGCCTGCCTGACACCTGATCATTTCAAGGGCGCGGGGATACCCGATGGACTACCCTTAATCGTTGCCGGAATGGAAGGACAGATTGAATTTCGGGAAGCTGTTCTCGAAGAAAAGGGAACGCTGGATTCAGACAAAATAGAGCAGGAGGTTGTACAGGTAGCCAGCGATCTGGTAGCGGGGAACCCGGATATGGGCGCAATTCTCCTTGAATGCAGTGATCTACCGCCTTATGCCAAAGCCGTTCAACAAGCGGTGAATTTGCCGGTTTACGATTTCTTTACCATGATCCACTACGTTCATACGACGCATGTGCGGCTGCCTTTTTTCGGATTCATGTAGTCTGATTCGTCGCCGAATACCCCGATGATGTAAAAAAAACATCGCATCAGTCGATCGTCCATTTTCCGATTAAAAAGAAAGGGAATGAAAATGTTCTTTGATGTGCTTTTGGTCGGTATAATGGTGGGCGCAATTTATACGCTGGTCACCATCGGCTACAGCATGGTTTACAGCATTCTCAAACTGATGAACTTCGCCCACGGAGACGTTTACATTTTCGGCACCTTTGTCAGCTACACACTGTTGACGGCGCATAACCTGAACCCGATTGCAGCGATTGTCATCGCGGCCCTGCTTGGCGGTGTGCTGGCATCGGTGGTCGAAATTGTGGCCTACCGGCGGTTGCGTTCGGGCCAGCACCGTATGATTTCGATGATCACGGCTCTGGGGGCCGCATATGTGATTCAAAACGCCAACGAACTCAAGTGGGGCAACCAGGTCCTGCCGTTTCCGACCATATTCAAGGCGGATGCGCTGCACTTTCTCGGGTTGACGATTCCCGTCGCCCAGATCATCACGTTGGCCATCGCCGTCGGGTTCATTGTTCTCTTTACCCTGTTTTTGAAGTTCCATCCATATGGGAAAGCCATTTTGTGTGTGTCTGAAGACATACCCACGGCCAGTCTGATGGGCATTCCCATCAATCGAACGATCTCCATCGTCTATTTTCTCGGCGGTTTGCTGGGTGTCATTGGCGGCATCCTTTATTCCACCTCGTATAATGCGGTGTCCCTTGCCATGGGATTTCGAGGAACCATTATCGCCTTTACCGCAGCCATCATCGGTGGCATCGGAAGCTTAAGCGGAGCCCTGATCGGCGGGATGATATTGGGTATCTGTGAAAACTTCGTGGGGGTTTACGTCTCTTCGGCTTACAGGGATCCGATTACTTTTCTTTTTTTGATTGTCATTTTGCTGATCAAACCCACCGGTATCTTAGGAAGCGTCGAGCAAAGCAAGGTATAGCAGTCAGGAAGCGCAGGGGGATTATGGATATGAATAACAAGGAAAATATTCAAAACCCGCTGTTGGTTGTCAACCAAAGCGGGTACGGGCGCATGCAGACGCGCTTCCTGGCAAATAAAGGCCGAACCGCGTTTTTATATGGTCTTTTATTCCTTCTGCTTCTTCTGGTTCCGCGGATAATCGATAACCCATACTACCTGGGAATCGTAAACTACTTCATATTGTATAGCATCCTATGCATGGGGCTGAACCTGATCCTTGGATATACAGGCCTTTTGTCCCTTGGGCATGCCGCCTTTTACGGCCTGGGGGGGTATACCACTGCAATTTTAATGACGCGGCATGGTTTTGGTTTTTTGCCCTGCCTACTGCTCTCAGGGATTATCGCGCTGCTTTTCGGCATTTTGCTGGGGCTTCCGACCCGAAAGGTCAGGGGAGATTATTTTTGTCTGTTGACCATCGCATTCGGTGAAATTTTCAGACTCGTTACCCAAGCCTGGATCGGCTTCACCAATGGCGCCATGGGCATTGTGGGCATCCCGATCCCCAATTTGTTTGGTTGGTCGATCCGCACGGAGACCGATTTTTATTATGTGGGTCTGGGGCTTCTGGCCTTTACCGTCCTCTCTCTGATGCTTCTGATCAATTCGCGGTACGGCCGTGCATTCATTGCCATCCGGGAAGATGAACTTGCGGCTTCAGTGATGGGCATCAACACGGCTTTTTATAAGATCATTGTTTTCGGCATCGGCTGCTTTTACGCCGGGCTAGCCGGAAGCTACCTCGCTGTTTACCAGACTACCGTCACGCCGTCTAATTTCAGACTCGAAGAATCCTGTCTGATGATCATCATGGTGATTGTGGGCGGAATGGGGTCATTGCTGGCTCCGCTTGCCGGTGTAATGGTTATGATCCTTGCCACCGAGTTTTTTCGCGGGATCGCCGAGTATCGCATGTTCGTTATTGGCGGGATGATGGTGGCGGTATTGCTTTTCCGACCCCAGGGTTTATTCGGTACATCGGCCTTCAAGGACTAATCTGCCGCGGTCTTAAATACGTGTGCATTTGTGTGCAAAAAAACAGGCGACGGATTCAGGAGCAAACCCATGAGCCTTTTCATAGCTGAGCATATTGGAAAAAAATTCGGGGGAGTCGTTGCCTTGAGTGACGTCAGTCTCACTGTCGATAAAGGAGAAATTGTGGGCATGATCGGCCCTAATGGATCGGGTAAGACGACCTTCATCAACAATCTGTCAGGCCTTTATTCTCCTACGACCGGCAAGTTTATTTTTAATGATGAAGATATCACGGGTATGCCTGCCTATCAGATCACGGCCAAAGGGGTCTCGCGGACATTTCAAAACCTGAGAGTCTTCCCCAATATCTCAATCCTTGACAATGTTCTTATCGGTCGTCACTGCAGAATAGATGTTCCGCTATGGGATGTGTATGTTCGCATTGTGCGGACCCGCAGAAAAGAAGCCGAAGCCAGAGACAAAGCCATGCAGATACTCGAACTGGCAAACCTGACGGACCGCCACCTGGATATGGCCAAGAATCTGCCATATGGTGAACAGCGCTTACTTGAAATCTGTCGCGCCATTGCCTCCGAGCCAGATTTGCTGCTCCTTGACGAACCCTGCGCGGGAATGAATCCGGTGGAAATGGATGCACTGGCCAATTTTATTAAATTGCTCAAGGAAAAAGGCGTCACCGTATTTGTCATTGAACACAACATGCGTTTCATCATGCAGGTCGCAGAACGTCTGGTTGTACTGGAAAGCGGCCGTAAATTTCGTGAAGGAACACCTTTGGAAATCCAAAAGGACAAGGAAGTCCAGGCCATTTATCTTGGAGATGAGGAAGAAGCCTAATGCTAAAAGCCAGCTCCTTGCATGCACAATACGGCAAAATTAAGGCCTTGTTTGGCATTGACCTTGAAGTCAAAACCGGAGAGATCGTTGCACTGATTGGCGCCAATGGCGCCGGGAAAACGACCTTCCTGAAAACGGTTTCCGGACTCATCAGGGCTTCTAAAGGAAGTATTACCTTCATGGGGACGCCTATCGAAAATAAAAAGGCTGAACAAATTGTCCACTTAGGTATTTCCCACGTTCCGGAAGGTCGCATGGTTTTCACCCAGCGAACCGTAAAAACCAATCTGCAGATGGGTGCTTTCGGAAGAACGGACAAAGCCGGCATCAAGCAGGATATGGACAAATATTATGAAATGTTTCCCATTCTTGGAGAAAGAAGCAATCAACGGGCTGGCACACTGAGCGGCGGGGAACAGCAAATGCTGGCCATTGCCCGGGCTTTGATGAAACGCCCGAAGCTTTTGCTTTTGGATGAACCATCCATGGGACTTGCACCTTTTCTGGTCAACAACATTTTTAAAACCATAAAAAAGCTGAATGACGAAGGCTTGTCAATTTTATTGGTCGAACAAAATGTAAAAAAAGCACTTAAAATTACCCAGCGGGCTTATGTGATAGAGCTTGGCAGGATCGTTCATCACGGAAGTTCGCAAGAGTTACTTTTTTCCGAGGAGGTTAGAAAGAGCTACCTGGGTGAATCATAACCAATACTCAAAAAAGAAAGGGGTTTGACATGAAAAAAGGGGTTGTTTCGCTATGTTGTTTAATACTTTTTTCGGCCGTGGTTTCTACCAATTGTTTTGCAAAGGAGGGGATCGATAAAAAAAACAAAACCATTTCAATCGCCGGTTATGACGCCTGTACCGGAAAATACGGCGATTATGGGCTGGATGACAAAAAAGGGCAGGAAATCGCAATAGAAGAGGTGAATGCAGGTGGGGGCATTCAGGCCGGCCCACTAAAAGGGTATCAGTTGAAATTAACTTTCTTTGATGACCGCGGTGATCCCAAGGAATCTGCCAATGTGGCTAAAAAAATTGCATCCAGCGATTTTCTGGTCGCCTTGGGTCCCACCATGAGCAGCTGTGCCCTGGCAGCTACGCCCATTTTTAATCGCTATGGAATTGCAGATATCATTACCTACTCCAATGCGAATACCATCACCGAACAGGGATTCAACAATATCATCCGTTTGACCCATACCACCGGTGGCATTGCGAATCATATGGCCGAAAACTGCAAAAATAGATTCGGCGCGCAAACCGTCTCCATCATCAGTGAGAATCAGGACTACGGGCAGCAATTGCGAAGTTATTTTAAAACCAAAGCGGATGCGATGGGCCTCAAGGTGTTAACGGATGATGTGATTACCCCCGGGCAGGATGTGGATTTCAGTTCGGTTCTGTTGCGGGCAAAACAACAAAATCCTGATGTTCTGGTGTTGTTTGTCACTTACAATGAAGGCGGCATGCTGGCCAAGCAGGTCCGTAAAATGGGTTGGAATGTGACCACTTATGGTCCAGATGGGATGATTGCCCCAAAATTCTTCGAATTGGCGGACAATCTAGATGAAATCTACATCACATCGCTGGCATCCTTGGACATGAACAGACCCGAAGCCCAGCATTTGGTCAACACATATAAATCAAAATACGATATTTTGCCTCCTCTGTCTGCAATCTATGGTTACGACGCTGTTAAGGTAGCCGTTAAAATCATTGAAAACGGTGGGGTTGATCGCAAGTCTTTTATCGAAAAACTCAAGAGTGTCAAGGTAGCCGGCGTGGGATCTCCCCTGTATCAATTTGATGAAAGCGGTGAAGGTCTGGCGCCCCCCTTTATTACCAATCCGGCACAGTGGTACAAAGACCAGCAGAATTAATAGCAGCTTGGCTGTGGGTCAACGAGCGTCAATTGTAGCGTTAATTTCCGGGTTTTTCGAAAGCATCCACCAATTCCTGCCAGGCCTGCTTGTAACCGTTGAGGTTGTCGGCAAGTTTTGGAATCATCTGGGCGGCCACACCGTCATAGCGTTTGCGATCCATGGGATTGACGTTTTCATGGCGGGTGGCCTTCAGGTAGGCCATGGTTTCCAGGGCGAAGGCCATGCGTTGGGCGCGCTCCGGTGTGGGCGGCCGGTAACGGTAGGTGGTGCGGATTCTGGCTACCCGTTTTGAATCCGGAGGTAGCAGGCCCACTAAGTCTCCGGTACCCGTAAAAAGGGTTTGGTGTGCGTGTTTTAATTGTTCCAACAGTCCTTTCAGATCCGGCCGGCTTCGCAATACCGTATCCTCAACCTGCCGGATTTCTGCGGGCAGGTTCTGTTTGCGGTATTCAACGGCGGTCTGACCAAACCGGGCCAACACGAGATTGCTGGTGCCTTTAAGGCGGCTGTCCTCAATCTGCCGGCGGATGTCCGAAAAACGCAGGCAGTCGGTGGCGCAGATATGCAGCATTCTGTCAAGCAGGATGTCGTTTAAAATCATTACCGAAGAGATCGCCGGTGTGTTCAGCCGCGTCTCCATCAGGCCGCAGGTCCGCTGGAGACAGTCATTCATCAGCAAGCGCATGAACAGCGGGCCTTTGATGCGGATGCGCGTCGCCCGACGCTTGAATCGTTTCATGCCGATGTAGGCGCCGGCCATCAGCCAGACGATGACCAGCAAGGGCAGCAACGGGCCATAGGATCCCAGATGGTTCATGGCGCCGGAAAGGTCGAGGGCCGAATAGACCACGATCGTCAGGACCAGCCCGAAAAAGAGGCTGGCCGCCGCCGGGTTGACGATGAACCCGGCGGCGTTTGCGTGCAGGCCGCGGCTAGGTTTTTTCATCTGCACGGGTGGAAGCCATGGGTGAGCCTGTCAATTCCATGGGGTAATCGGTCGATTGAGCCGAGGTGAGGGTCTGACCGTGATCTCATTTGGAAGGAGGCAGGACTTTCAGCGTCTCCCGCTCTTCGGACGACTGCCGGGATTCAGGCAGCGCAAGTTGCTTCTGGCTGATCAGTTTACCATTCTTGTCGATCACCGTATCGTCTTCCATGATGAGAAAACCGAGCTTTTCGATAACATCGTTGCGATAGCGGTACTGATGTTCCATGTGTCGTTTACTGAGCTTGTAGTTGCTGACGATCCAGGCGATGCCAAAAATCAGCCCGGCCGCCAGCAGGGCGCCGCAGGCAATCAGGCTGTAGGTGACCATTTTCTCCCCGGCATTGAAGATGAACAGAAAAATGGCATCCAGTTTGTAAAACAGAACTGCGCAGGCCACCAGGGCGAACAGCACCGGTAAAAAGGGCACCTTCTTCATGTGGGTGAGAAAGAGGTTGAACTGGAAGAGCTTGGACCGGCTGCCGTCCGCTTCCGTATCGACGTTTCCATCTTCCCCGGCGGCGGGTGAATTGCCGAAGATGAACTGGTTGAAGGCCAGGATGAAAACACCCAGCAAAAAGGTAATGGCCACCGGTGCGGTGAAGGCAACGTAGAAGTAGAATTTCCACGGGAATGGGCCTTTGTCCGGGCCCAGATTCCCCAGAAAGCTCACCAGGAAGATCAGAATCTCAACGGCAATGATAAACCACAGATAGTTTACGAAAAAACTTTTCAGTTCCACCCCGTCGAACAGGGTGGCCAGTCCGCTGTGTTTGTCTTTTTTATCGGCGCTCATTTGAATCCACTGCATGATTCGGGTAGGGACTCAAGGGTTAATCGGAGCCCATGTTCAACCTTCGGCACGGGAGCAATGGCTTCCCCCGTCAAAGGAAAATGCCCTGTCGATAGGTCCAAATCTATTAAACTTGCCGGGAACTGTCAAGGTGTGAATAATTGCCCTGGCCCAGATCGACGATCTTATTGCCATTTTAAACACGTTGACCGATGATCACTGATCGCCGCTTCCGAGTCGGTTCAGCCGGAAAACGAGAGCGGGGGCATGGTCTATCGCCCGCTTTTTTTTGACCGTGATGCGCTCAGCGAAACCAGGGAAGCGACAGCGTGAAGATGGCCAGGTTCCCCAGCGCGTGGATGGTAATGGGCACCATCAAGCTTTTGCCCGTGTGGTAGGCCAGGGCAAAAACCAAGCCTCCCACGATCTGGGTGACGGGAATGGTGGGCAGATGAAAGGCGGCAAATACGAAGGTGGAAATGAGCACAGCCGCTGGTACATTCCAGCGGCGCAGGTAACCGAAAATCAATCCCCTGAACAAGATCTCCTCGAATACGGGTCCAACGATCCCACCTATCAAGAAAAACCAAATCCGTTGGCCTGCTTCCTCCGGCAGCGGAGACCGGACCAGCATCAACGGGTCCCGGCCGGCCACGAACAGACCCAGGAACAGCAGGCCGGCGGCCGCGGCAAAACCGGCCGACCAGACCAGCCCCTTCCCGAGGCCGGGCAGCATGGATGTCCGGTTTAGCCCGAGCACATGCAGCCCCCCGGCCTGGACCACGGCCAGGGTTGTCACCGCCATGATCTGCGCCGTTCGGGTCGCACCGACCAGCCATAGCCGGGGCAGTGCCACATGGGTACCGAAATAGGCGGCTGACGCTTCAAGCAGGGCGACGGCCAGCAGTGACGCTAATAGGAAAGTTGTGGAGATCGGGGCTGGACCCATCCCAGTGTCCTCAAGGCGCGATAGCCGTACATCTGTATGTACCAGTGAGAGGAGGTGCTGATCTGTTTGATGATCGCCTGGACCGCAGCCTGGTTTTTGCGTTCACCCAGGGCCCATAAGGCCTGGCAGACGACGATGGGCACCGCATCGCCGGCCAGACTCAGCAGCATGGCATGGGCATCCGGATCTCGGGAATAGGCCAGGCTGCGCGCCAGCCAGTATCGTTCGGCGATGTGGGGGCTTTTTGTGAGCCCGAATTTTTTTGCATCCATGGCGATGTCGCGCCGGTCTTCATACGCTTGCCTGAGTGCCGTGATGCGGGTGATTGCGGAAGCGGCAGGAAGGCCGATGGCCGGATTCACGGGGTCAAGGGCAGCGGTGTGTCCCTGGTAAACGGGTATCAGCAGGATTCCCCCCGCAAGGATGCAAAGTAAGGCGGTAACGCCGTCGGATACGGCAGCGGTTAAAAACAGATTGGGCAGCCATCCCAGGGCACTGAACAGAAAAGTAAACAGAATAAGGGGAAATCCCAGCAGCAGGCCGGCCAGGGTCAGCGTCCTGAACATCCGGCTGCGGTCCTGGTCCTGTGAATAGGCTGCCAGCACTTTTCCTGGGCTGCCCAGCACTTCCTGTTGGGATACGTCCATGACGGTTCGACGGCTGTTGCTCAAGGTAAAACGTTTTTCTTCCTTCGCCTGGCCGATGGTCAGGTCGGCTGGATTGCCGGTCGGGATTGGCAGGCAGTCAAGGGTGCGGAAGGCCCTTTCGAGTTGGACCCAGCTGCTCCGCTCCAGGCTTCCGTCGAGTACACAGGTGCGAATTTGCTTTTGTTCCAGTGACTTAAAGGCCTCGGCGGGAAAGAGGGTGTAGGCATAGTAGGCGTCGGTGATCAAACGGCCGGCCCGGTTTCCCAGCAGCAGGTGGTCCCGGATGTTGGTGAACATGTGGCGATCCAGCACCAGGCCCCACAGCAGGGCCAGAATAATGGCGGCGGATACGGGCCAGAATACACCGGTGGGTGAAATCAGCGTTGTGCGGACCGGCAGAAGTTGAAAGGCCGCAACACCCGTGATGAGCGGTACCACCACGAGATAGGCGGAGGCCATCAGATTCAAGCCGTTTTCATTGATCAGGACAAGGGTGGCCATCCATAAGAGCAGGTAGAGAAAGATTGTCTTTCGGCGTCGCTGGAACAACCGGTCCCACAGCCAGACACCTATGAGTGTGGCCAGAGAGAGACCGGCCCCGATGCTCAGGGTGAAGAACAGCCCTCCGGCAATGGCACTTCCCAGGCGGTTGAGAAGCTCGGCGACACGGGCATTGGGGACGGCCAGGTAACCGCTGCGTATGACTGCCTCGGTCGCCTCCAAAAGGTCCAGATTGGACAGGTAGACATGCGTGGTGGCGACAATCTGCGCGCTCAGCAGACCGACAAGAAGCACGGTCGGGGCATATAAAAGGCGTTTCATTTCGTGTTGGACACCTTCGCGGAAACTGTGGTATTGACCAGAACCGTTTGAATTGGAGCGTTTTGCTTCACGGTTGACAGCCGGCCGTCCGGTTCACCCATACCAGCTGTCATGCCAAGAATCAACAACAGGAGGAAATCCCAATGAGAGAAGTCGTCATTGTCAGCGGTGCCAGGACCCCTGTGGGTGCCTTCGGCGGATCGCTGAAAATGGTGCCCGTGGTAGATCTGGGCGCCATCGTCATGAAGGAGACCCTGAAAAATGCCGGCCTGCGGCCCCGGGCCAGCGATGCGCTAAAAGCTGCCGGGCCCGATTCCCTGAAAGATCAAGGGCTCATCCAACTGGAAAACGACGCCATGGAGTGGGCTGATGACCTCCCGGCGATTTCCATCGACGAGGTGATCATGGGCAACGTGCTTCAAGCTGCCCAGGGACAGAATCCTGCCCGACAGGCCATGATCCGCGCCGGCCTGCCCAAGGAGACCCCGGCCTTTTCCATCAACAAGGTCTGCGGCTCTGGCCTTAAGGCCATTGCGCTGGGGGCATCGGCCATCATGATCGGCGAGTCCGATGTGATCCTTGCCGGTGGGATGGAGAGCATGAGCCAGGCGCCCATGGCCCTGCCCAAGGCCCGTTGGGGACACCGCATGGAACTGACCGGCATCGGCGAAATCTACGACCTGATGGTGTTCGACGGTCTATATGAAATTTTCTACGGCTACCACATGGGTATGACCGCCGAAAATATTGCCAGTCTCTACGACATCAGCCGCCAGGAACAGGACGAACTGGGCGTTCTCAGCCACACCCGGGCGCGGGCCGCCATCACCTCAGGCCTCTTCGCCCAGGAGATTGTCCCGGTGACGATCAAATCCCGGCAGGGCGCGACGATCGTAGATACCGACGAGCGCCCCATGGACACCAGTATGGAAAAAATGGCCAAGCTGCGTCCGGCATTCAAGCAAGACGGCAGCGTCACCGCTGGCAACGCCTCGGGAATCAACGACGGCGCGGCAGCCGTACTGCTCATGACTGCGGAAAAGGCCAAAGACCTCGGGTTGGAACCCATTGTGAGGATCAAGGCGTTTCGTTCGGGTGGACTGGATCCGGCATATATGGGGTTGGGGCCGGTACCGGCCGTGAAGAAAGTGCTGGCTGCCACGGGGATGACCCTGGGGGACATCGACATGATTGAACTCAACGAGGCCTTTGCCTCCCAGGCCATCGGCTGCATGCGCGAACTCGGCATCGAAACGGATCGACCCAACCAACTGGGCAGCGGAATCTCCATCGGGCATCCCATTGGCTGCACCGGAGCACGTCAAATGGTCAGCGGCATGAACCAGATGAAGCGCAAAGGCTATTCCACGGGGTTGATCACCATGTGTATCGGCGGTGGCATGGGCATGGCGATGGTTGTCGAAAGGTGATTTTTTTCTTTACTTTTCTGGCTGTTATTGGTAATCAAGGTTCGTTTTCAGGAATTACGGATAAACCCCCTCGCCAAAGATAAATGCCTGCGGCGACAGGAGATGGAACTTATGGATATCAGCAGAAAACTGGGGATTCTGGTGTTTAGCGGGGTTCCAGCCATTATCGGTGGCGGGATCATTTACGGGTTCGCCGGCAGTTATGTCCCGGTGGCTGTTTATGTGATATCGCTCTATCTTGTGGTTGGTGCCTTGATCAGCAAATAAACCGGTTGGCCGATCCCCCTTGTCGATTCCGGCTGACAACCGACCATCTGAGTCCGCCGCATTCAATTTCAATTCTGCGCAAATGCCTCTTCCTTCGTTTCTCAGGCGTTTGCGCAGATTGCGTTATGCCCGCGGCATCGCGCGACACCAACAATGGGCCTGTGTTCTGCCGAGGGTCGGCTTGTTTGCCGGCGGATCTGGATGACCGCGTTGGTTTTACTCGGCTGATGCCTGTTTTAGGAGGAACCATGGAGGATCGGACCTCCCGAAATATGATTTTGTGGTTTTTTCTGACCTGCTTCCTCATCTCGTTCTTTTTGATGGGATGGCTTCTGTCGCCGTTTTTTTCAATCATCGTTCTGGGGGCGGTTGTCGCCGGCGCATTTCATCCCGTCTACCGGCTGCTGATTGCGCATGGAAACATCAGCCCCGGGTTTGCCTCCTTTTTAACCTGTCTCGCGATTTTTTTCATTCTCTTTATCCCGATTGTTTTTTTTGTAGGCGTCCTGACCCAGGAAGCCTACGAATTGATCCAGCTGGCCAAAAGTCCGGCCCTTTCCATTTTCATCAACACGCATTTTACCAACAGCGCCCTGCTGGACCGAATCAACCCGCTGCTGGCCAATGTCGATGTCACCATCACCGGGGAGCAGCTCAATAAAACCATATCAGATATCGGCAGGGTGGTGGGGCTGTTCCTTTATGATCAGGCACGGGCCATTGCCTCCAACACCCTCTCTTTTCTGGCCAGTTTTTTTCTCATGCTGCTGGTCATTTTCTTTCTGCTCATCGACGGGTCGAAACTGATTCAGTTCCTTATCGACCTTTCCCCCCTTCCCGAGGAACAGGATGCTCAGTTGATCAGCAAGTTCAAGGACATGGCCGGTGCCATCCTCGTGGGCAACGGGCTGTGCGGAGCTATTCAGGGCGTTGCTGGCGGGATGCTTTTCTGGATTTTCGGGCTCCAGTCAGCCTTTTTGTGGGGCGTGATCATGGCCCTGCTGGCGTTTTTACCAATCATTGGCATCGGTGCCGTTTTCGTTCCCACGGTAATTTTCCTTTTTTTGAAAGGGCACATCGGTGTCAGCATCCTTTTCATGCTTTTTTATCTGCTGCTGTCGGGCGGCGTCGAATATATCTTAAAGCCCAAGGTAGTGGGGAAACGGGTTCAAATGCACACCCTGGTGGTGTTTTTATCCATTGTCGGCGGTCTTAAAATGTTCGGCATTCTCGGGATCATCTATGGCCCGTTGATTGCCACCGCCTTTCTTACGTTGACCAATATATACCATGCCAGTTACCAAAAAATAATTGAGTACTCCCAAACCAAACCGTATCGGTTTTGACGGTGAACCCATGGGTCACCGCATGCCGGGATGGTCAGAGAAGGATAACCAACGAACATGAGCGACAACCCGACCGAAGTCCTGCAGAGCCCTGAAATCAGCATCGAAGCGGAGATGAAGAAGTCCTATCTCGATTACGCCATGAGTGTGATTATCGGGAGGGCGCTCCCCGATGTGCGTGACGGCCTCAAACCCGTTCACCGCCGAGTACTCTTTGCCATGCGGGAGTTGAAAAACGACTATAACAAACCCTACAAGAAGTCGGCCCGCATCGTGGGTGATGTGATCGGTAAATATCATCCCCACGGCGACAGCGCCGTCTATGATACCATCGTTCGACTGGCCCAGGACTTTTCCATGCGCTATCCGCTGGTGGACGGTCAGGGTAACTTCGGCTCCATTGATGGCGATCCTGCGGCGGCCATGCGGTATACTGAAATCCGTATGACCCGCTTGGCCCACGAGATGCTCGATGACTTGGATAAAGAGACCGTCAACATGGTTCCCAACTACGACGAGTCCCTTACCGAACCATCGGTGCTGCCGGCTAAATTCCCCGCCCTGCTGGTCAACGGATCATCCGGGATTGCCGTGGGCATGGCCACCAACATTCCACCCCACAACCTTGCCGAGGTGATCGCAGGGATCAAAACCCTGATCGACAACCCTCAGATTACCAGCACGCAGCTCATGGCGCACATCCCCGGGCCCGACTTTCCCACCGCCGGCATCATTCACGGCACTCAGGGTATCCGCGACGCCTATGAGACGGGCAGGGGTATCGTGCGTACCCGTGCGCGGGTGACGGTGGAGGAAGACAAGCACAGCGGTCAGGAAACCATTGCGGTTACCGAGATTCCGTATCAGGTCAACAAGGCCAGGCTCATCGAAAAAATTGCCGAACTGATGAAGCACAAGGTGATCGACGGACTGCGCTATGTGCGCGATGAGTCCGACCGGCGGGGCATGCGCATCGCCATGGGGGTTAAAAAAGATCACATGGCCGGCATCATCGTCAACCAGCTTTACAAGCACACCCAGATGGAGAACAGCTTCGGAATAATCCTGTTGGCGGTGGTCAACAATCGTCCCCAGATTTTAAATTTGAAGCAGATTCTGGAGAATTTTGTCCTTCACCGCAAGGAGATTGTGATCCGGCGGACCCGCTATGACCTGAACAAGGCCGAAGCCCGGGCCCATATTCTGGAAGGCCTGAAGGTGGCCCTGGACAATCTGGATGCCGTGGTCAAACTGATCCGTGAATCAAAAACCCCCGTGGAAGCCAAAGAGCGGCTCATGCAAGCCTTCGGCCTCAGTGTCATTCAGGCCCAGGCGATTCTGGAGATGCGGCTGCAGCGGCTCACCGGTCTGGAACGGGAAAAGATCGTTGAAGAATACGATGCCGTTCTAAAAGATATCGCCCGGTTCAAAGAAATTCTGGGCAGTGAACAGCTGGTGCTGGGGATAATCAAAAACGAGCTGGACATCCTCAAAGGAGAGTTCGGCGATGTTCGCCGGACCGAGATTCTGACCTACTCCCGGGAGCTGACCATCGAGGACATGATTGCCGAAGAGGACATGGTCGTGACCATTACCAACACCGGCTACATCAAACGCAACCCCATCACCTTGTACCAAAGTCAGCGCCGCGGCGGAAAAGGCAAGACCGCCATGGGCACCAAGGAAGAGGATTTCGTTTCCCACATGTTCGTGGCCTCAACCCACCACTATTTTCTTTTTTTCACCAACCTGGGCAAGGTCTACTGGTGCAAGGTCTATGACATACCCCAGGCCGGGCGCCAGAGCCGTGGCAAAGCCATCGTCAACCTGCTTGATTTTGCCGACGGTGAATGGATGACCGCCGTGCTGGCCGTTCCCGAGTTCGAGCCGGGCCTGCATGTGCTCATGGCCACACGCAACGGGACGGTGAAAAAGACCGATCTCATGGCCTTCAGCCGTCCCCGGACCGGCGGGATCATCGCCCTGGGGTTGGCCGAGGGGGATGAACTGATCGCGGTGAAGCTGTCCGACGGCACCCAGAATGTGTTTCTGGGGTCCGCCATGGGCAAATCGATCCGCTTCCATGAATCGGATGTCCGTCCCACCGGCAGAATGGCTCGGGGTGTGAGAGGCATGCGTCTGGGAAAAGGAGATCGGATCGTCGGTATGGAAGTGCTGCAGCACGGCCAGACGCTCTTTACCCTGACCGAAAACGGCTACGGGAAACGGACCTCCATCGACGAGTATCCCATTCACCGGCGCGGCGGTAAGGGGGTGATTTCCATCAAGACCAGTGAGCGCAACGGTCAGGTCGTGAATATCATCCTGGTAAAGGACGAAGACGACCTGATGCTGGTGACCGATACAGGCAAGCTGATCCGCAGTCCCGTTTCCGGAACGTCGGTGATCAGCCGGAACACCCAGGGGGTTCGGCTGATCGTCATGGAAGCTGGGGAACGGGTGGTCAGCGCGGCCGGGTTGGCAGAAAAAGAACCAGAAAACGGCGAGTTGGCGGATGATGAAAAAACGCCGTCCCAACTGCCGGAGGAATAGGCATGCTGCAACCCCGTGTGGATGTCAGCACGACGAATATCGGCGTGGTCGGTGCCGGCAGTTGGGGGACGGCCCTGGCTAACATGCTGGCGGTCAAGGGGTTTTCTGTCGACCAGTGGGTATATGAAACCGATGTAAAAGAAGCCATGCTGGCAGAAAAGGAAAACCAGCGTTTCTTGCCGGGCGTTACCCTGTCCGACAATCTGCATCCGTCCGGCGACCTTAACTCGGTGGTGGCCGGCAAGGATCTGGTGCTGGTGGTGACACCGTCCCATGTCACCCGCCAGACGATGGCTCGCTGCGGTCACGCCATCGGTCCACAGGCCCTGGTGGTCAGCGCTTCCAAGGGAATCGAAAACCGGACGCACCTGACCATGTCCGGTGTGCTGGCCCAAGTCATCCCCGGATTGTCGGCGGACCGGCTGGCTGTGCTCAGCGGTCCCAGCTTCGCCAAGGAGGTGGCCCGCCAGGTTGCTACGGTGGTGACGGTGGCCTCCAGTGATGAAAAGACGGCGGCGTTTGTTCAGCAGGTGTTTGTCACTCCCTATTTCCGGGTTTACACGATCGATGACGTGGTTGGTGCAGAGCTGGGGGCAGCCGTGAAAAATGTCATCGCCATCGCTGCCGGTGTAATCGACGGGCTGGGCCTGGGACTTAACACCCGGGCGGCCCTGATTACGCGCGGTCTGGTCGAAATCCGCCGGTTGGGCCTGGCCATGGGGGCTCAGCCGAGAACCTTTACCGGTCTGGCCGGCGTCGGGGATTTGATTCTTACCTGTACCGGTGATCTGAGCCGCAACCACACCATCGGGAAACAGATCGGTGAAGGAAAGAAGCTCAAGGACCTGCTGGAGGAGATGCACATGGTAGCCGAAGGGGTTAAAACGGCCCGTTCGGTATATAACCTTTCCCGGGAACGGGGTGTCGACATGCCCATCTCGCATGCCGTTTATCATGTTCTCTACGATGATCTGGATCCAAAGACGGCCCTGCACCAACTGATGACCCGGGATTTAAAACAGGAACTGGACGAAACCTGACGGATTGGTAAAGATGGTCCTGTCCGCGTTGACGCGGGAGCGGGCCGCGTTGATCGCATACATGTCGACAACCCGCAGCATCGCGTGTCCAGGCGAGCAAGCCGGTGACTGAAAATAAAAAAAAGCCGATACACAAGGGAGCGGGCCACCGCCAACGGCTTCGTGACCGTTTTCTTAAATCCGGACTCGAAGGTTTTGCCGATTACGAGGTCATCGAACTGCTGCTGACCCTGGGGATGCCCCGCAAAGACTGCAAGGATGCGGCCAAAGCGGCCTTGAGCCGGTTCAAGACCCTGCAGGGCGTCCTCAACGCCAGCCCGGCGGACCTGTGCCAGGTATGCGGCATCGGAGCCAACAACCTGCTCGCGTTGAAGCTGGTTCCCGCCGTTTCCAGGCGATACCTCCAACAGCAGCTCGAAGGGAAGGTAGCCCTTACCAATTCGCAGGCGCTTTTCGACTATCTCAATCACACCATCCGTGATAAAAAAAGGGAGTGCTTTGTGGCCATCTACCTGGATGCCAAAAATCGGGTCATCGCCGACGAAACCCTTTTCACGGGAACGATTACCGTCAGCGCCGTCTACCCGCGTGAGGTAGTCAGGGCCGCATTGGCCCATTCGGCGGCAGCCGTGATTTTCGCCCACAACCACCCATCCGGGAATCCGTCACCGTCGCCTGATGACATGGCTATTACCCGGCGCCTCGTTCAAGCCTGCGGGCTGATGGGCATTACCGTGCATGAACACCTGATCGTCGGTACGGAGGGTTACTTCAGTTTTGCCGATCATGGCCACATGGCCAGAATAAATTCCACCGTCGAATCCCTTTAGGCTGTCTACTCACCTTTCTGCCCGGATGACGAGACGGTAAAATGAGAGTCCCTGATGACCATCAACCAGAAAAAATTCCCTCCCTGCTTTGGAGACCTCAAAACGGTCTTTCCCAAAGGAAAAGAAGGCCTGAGGCAGACCCCGGAATCTTGCATGATCTGTTGCTACAAAACCGCATGTTTGCGAAAAGCCATGCTGGACAAGGATGGCATAACCGTCCGCCAGGAGATGGTCGATCGGGCTTACGCTGCCGGTACAGTCGGGTTTTTTGAACGCTGGTCCCGGAAAAAGGCCCTGAGCCTTAAAAAACAGCGTCGGGAAGAATCCTGAACACAACACCCAACGATCTGATTCCAATGGCGGTCTGAATCGCTGTCGCCTTTCAATCCCGGCCGCCGCAACCGTAAAGGAGAGACCCATGGCAAAGCTTACCGTTTCCGATCTTGACGTCAATGGCCGCCGTGTTCTCATGCGGGTAGATTTTAACGTTCCGCTGGAAAAAGGACAGGTTGCCAACGACAAGCGATTGCGCGCCGCCCTGCCTACCATCAGGGATATTCTTGGGCGCGGCGGTAGATTGATTCTCATGTCCCACCTGGGTCGCCCCAAGGGCAGACGCCTGCCGGAGTTCTCCCTGAAACCCTGTGCCGATGCCCTGGAAAAACTGCTGGGTCAACCGGTTGCATTCACCGATGACTGCATCGGATCCGCTGCCCAGGCGGCAGTTGAATCCCTGGTGGACGGTGGCGTGCTGCTGTTGGAAAACCTGCGCTTTCACAAGGCTGAGACGGACAATGATGCGGTTTTTTCCCGGGCCCTGGCTGGCCTGGCCGATCTGTACGTCAACGATGCCTTTGGCACGGCCCATCGTGCGCATGCATCCACCGAAGGCGTGACCCATTTCATGCAACCCTGTGCCATGGGTTTTCTTATTGAAAAGGAGATTGCCTACCTGGGTGAGGCCTTGGATTCACCCCGACGGCCCTTCATCGCCATTCTTGGCGGCGCGAAGATTTCGGGCAAGATCGAGGTCATCGACAGTTTGCTGCCCAAAGTGGACCGGCTTATCATCGGCGGCGGTATGGCCTATACGTTTTTAAAGGCCAGGGGCCTGGAAATCGGCAAATCCCTGGTGGAGCCGGACCGGGTAGCCCTTGCCCGGACCTTGCTCGACAAGGGTTCAGAAAAACTGATTCTGCCGGTGGACTGCATGTGTGCCAGCCGCTTTGATTTCGATGCCAGAATTGTCGGAGATCTGCTTCCCACCTCAGTCAGCGCCATCCCTGCCGGCAGCTTCGGTCTGGATATCGGACCCGCGACGGTGTCCCTGTTCGCAGGCATCCTGGCGGATGCCGGGACCATCTTGTGGAACGGGCCCATGGGGGTCTTTGAAATTGATTCCACAGCCGTCGGCACCGATCAAGTGGCCCGGGCCCTGGCTTCGGCCACCGACAAAGGCGCCATTACGATCATCGGCGGCGGCGATTCGGCGGCGGCCGTGGAAAAGGCGGGCCTGGCCGACCGAATGACGCACATCTCAACCGGAGGCGGTGCTTCTCTGGAGTTTCTCGAAGGCAAAGTGCTGCCCGGTGTGGCGGCACTGACGGATCGATGACCCCGTCGGCGTTCATGTTTGCCGGGCCTGCACGGTGATCCGTTGAAAACGGCGACCGCAAAACGAAGGTGGTGGATAGCCGGATCTGTGGCGGCACTATTGCTGATCGGGGTGTTTTTCCGCCACGAAATCGTCGGCGGGGTGGTGGCCGGTTATCGCTGGATCTCCGACCGTGATCAGGTAGAGCGGTATGTCGCAGCATTCGGCAGGGGTGCACCCCTGGTTTTTATGGCGATTCAGGTGGTCCAGGTTGTACTGGCGCCGGTGCCGGGCGAGGCGACCGGATTCATCGGCGGCTACCTCTTCGGGACGGTCAGGGGTTTCATCTATTCCAGCCTGGCACTGTCCCTGGGCTCCTGGCTGAACTTTGTCATTGGCCGGTACCTGGGCAATCGTTTTGTCAGGCGGTGGATTCCGGCCGACAAACTGATGCGCTTCGATCAATTGCTTAAAAGGCAGGGCGTGATTGTTCTGCTCATTCTTTTTGTCTTCCCCGGTTTTCCCAAAGATTACCTTTGCCTGTTTTTGGGCATCACCACGATCCCCCTTAAGGCATTTTTGCTGATCGCTTCGATTGGCAGAATGCCCGGTACACTGATGTTGAGCCTCCAAGGAGAATTCCTCTTCCAAAAAAACTATGTCGTATTGGCCGTTGTGGTTGCGGTGACCTCGCTGGCGGCCTTCCTGGGCATCCGATACAGGGAAAAGATCTACCGATGGATGGAAAGACTGAATGGAAAAAACCCCGGAAGTCGTTGACCCCTGCGGTCAATCGTGTTATTTAAGGATAACAGTATCATGCGTGTGATCATCTTCCGCAGCTTCCAAACCACAACCCGCCGAAGGGAATTGCATTGGCCTTCTGGAGTGTAAGAGAAGAACTCAGTCAGTTCAGCCGTCTGCGCCGGTCCTACTATGAACTGCTAAGGGACGAGCTGGACCAGTTCATGCTCGATTATGCGTTGATCCAGTCCTACCAGCAGTTTTGCGACCGTGAACTGCCTTATCCATTCATCGAAAAAAGGGAGCTCAAACCCCGTGCGAGGATTCCCGGCGTCGAATATGAGAGCCAGAAGACCTTCCTGGTAATTTTTGTGGAGGATATTATCCCGGCAATCCACAAGAAGTATATTCGATTTTTCGATGTGAACAAACCCACCAAGACCAACCTGCTGGAGTCCAAAGCCCTTCCCTTGCCCGAGAAGTTCGATCGGACCCACAAATACCTCGATTCGGTCCAGTTTTATGATTTCCTGAATGTGTTGCTGCCGGTGGATTACGCGCTGCTGATCCAGCGGGATCCGTCGACCCGTTCCGCCAACCGCTACAGCCTCACCCATTACCATGTAAGAATCGACTGGCCCGTCGCCGATACGGCTGAAGATCTGGCCCAGAGTCTGCGATATATTTCCAAAGACCTCTACGAAAAAGGGGATAAATACGCCGAACTGGCCCAGCGCAAGCTCTTCGAGTATTATGGTATGCCCGTGATGGTGGGTGGCCGACGAACAGCCGCCATGGTGGCGGCCCAGTACCTGAAAAGAATTCCCTGCATCTCGACGGTTTATGCCGGGAGCAGTGAGTCCCGGGCTTTGTACCGTATTTCCGAACGCGGCGTTTCCAAGTCGGCACTGGTTTGTTTCTCCCAGGAAGAGGTCCAGCAAATCGCCGAATCGCAAAAGATGCCGCCGCGAACATTCACTAAGAATTACGTCATCGCAAACAAGGGCAAGTACAATGTATGCATCTTCCAGGCTACCTACGCATACACCGTCCATTCCCGGCCGCCGGAAGATGGTAAACTTCGGGAGATCAACCCCGATGTGAACTGGCTCACCGTGGGCGGTGAGCATGTGCTTCCCAAACCCGGGGTCAGAAAATACCCGCCGATCCATTTAAACCTGATCTATTCGTAATCCGGTTTACAGATAACGATCCGCCACCCACTGTTTCAAATCCTCGAGCACGTGTTCCCGATCGGGTAGTCGCTCATTATAAATTTCGTGATACAGGTCCCCATAGTGGAAAAGCGTTTTGTCGGCGGCTGTCAAGGCATCGAAATAGGCCAGGGCAGCGGGAGCGCTGACCAGGCGGTCATTTCCGGCGATCTGAATGAGGATCGGGATCCTGATGGCATCAAAATCCCCGCCGGTTTTTTCGATTTCCGACATGCAGGCGACAAACCACCGTGCACTGATTTTGCTGTGCACCCGTCCACTTTGCACATAGGCGTTTACTTCGGCTTCGTCATGGCTGATGTAAGCCGGGTTCAGCTTGTTGTTCAAAGTCAGGGTGGGCCAGACGATGGATAAGCTGCGGACAATGGCGGTCAAAACCGTTGAAGGGGGTTTAGGAACGCCAAGCAGGGGAGAAGAGACGATCAAGCCGTCGACAAGCCGGGGATACTGCCTGGCAAAGGAAAGCGCAATCAGACCGCCCATGCTGTGGCCCAGCAGAAGCAGCGGGACCCGGTCGGGATGATCCGCTCCGGCCATCTCGATAAACGTTTTCAGGTCATCGACATAGTCGTTAAATTCATTGACGTGGCCCCGTTTTCCCTGGCTTTGACCATGGCCCCGATGGTCGTGTATCCACAGGGCCCCGCCCATGGGGCAGAGGGTCTTGGCAACATGCCCGTAACGGCCTGAATGCTCACCCAGTCCGTGGGATATCACCACCCGGAACCGCTCGTTTTCCGGAATATGTTGTCTGAAAAAAAGGGTCGTGCCGTCACTGCCATGAAATGTGGCGGTTTTTTCCTGGATTGCTGCCATCGGCGGCCTCCTGGTTCGGGTTGAACGTCCAGTGGATTCAGCAAGGCGACCGAGCGGTTCCATGCGTGATCGCACGCTGCCGGCATCCTTGTTAACACACGCGGCGACCGAAAACAATTTGCCTGTAATTTGCTTGAAAACGATCGCAATAACCGATACCGTGGACATCTCGGCGGGTTTTCGTAAACGAATTCCAGGTGCACAGTCAAGCGTACGAAAAGTGATGTCGTCGATGTGAAAAAACAAGTGCAAGAAATGTCCGCCAAAATAGCAATCATGCATGAACGCGTCATGCGGCGGTAGGAGGAAGATTCCAATGGACAGTCTGCAAGGATTTCAGAAACGATTTCTCCGTGGCCTGGCGCATTCCCTCAAGCCGGTAGTCTTCGTGGGGCACAAAGGCTTTAGCCGTAGCCTGGCCGACGCAATGGACGAAGCATTGGATCGCCATGAACTGGTCAAAGTCAAGTTCGTCGAATTCAAGGAAAAAGAGAGGAAGCTGGCCCTGACCGAGCAAATCGAGAAAGCGGTTGCCTGTGAGATGATAGGACTGGTCGGCCATATGGTCACCTTTTTCCGCCAGCAAAACGATCCGGAAAAAAGAAAAATAGACCTTCCCAAGCGGGCCGCCGGCTGAACCCCGGAGGTCACGGGTGCATGTCCACCATGACGGCTGCTAATTTCCAATCCCATGCTGCGTTGGAGATCGGCCAGCCCGTTATCAACCGCCTGCGCAGCGATTGGCTGGCGCTTGTGGGACAAGATCGTTTAAACCGTCAACCCGCCTTTGTCGAGCAGACTGTTGACTTCGTTCCCGGGGGGGCGTAGATTGAGCAGCACCCAACGGCCGGCATCGGTTCATCAATCCCCGCATTCACGCGCCCAGGAGCTTGCCCATGTCTCATCATCATGACCACGATCATACCCATGACCACCCCCATGACCACGGGCACGATCATCATCACGGCCACGCGCCCCTGTCCTTTTCAGAAAAGCTTGTCAAGCTTCTGGATCACTGGATTCAGCACAACACCCACCATGCCGACGACTATCGTAAATGGGCCCGTGACGCCCGGGATAACGGACAGGCGGAGGTTGCTGAGCTTTTGGATTCCGCCGCCGAACTGAGCGACACCATCGGCAAACGGTTTCGCCAAGCCGCCGGAATCGTGCATTCGGAATAGGTGTTGCGGACGGCCGTCGACCGGGTTGACTGTGATCGGCAGTGAAAATTGATCCCGGCGGAATGACGGGGACTTTGGGTTCACGGGCTTTCCGGGCGGATCTGCGATGTTTTAGGCCCTGTGCATGAACCGTGGTCCTTGAACCGGTATGTTAGTCCCATGCCAGGACCCGGTGGCTTCTGCGTAAAGGCAGGCAGGTAGGGCACTGCGGTTATGCCGGTGAAATCGGTTTAATATTGTCCGGCCGGTTATTTCTGACTGCGTTGACCTGTTTGGAAACGGGAATAATTTTGAGTTCGGTATAGACCTGGCTGCGGATGATTTTCAGGAGTAACTGGACGTCCTGGTTATCCCGACTGAGCCAGAGGGCATAGGCCTCCGGTCTCAATATCACCGGCATGCGGTGGTGTATCGGCATGATCGTCGTACCGGCTTGCCGGGTGAGGATTGTGCAGGAGCGATAGGGGGTCGAGGCTTTACCCCTGTTGTCCCAGGTCTCCCACAAGCCTGCAAATGCGAAGGGGCGGCCATCGGGAAGCGCCAGGAACATAGGCTGCTTTTGTCCCTTTGCCCCCTTCCACTCGTAAAATCCATCAGCGGGGATCAGACATCTGCGCCACAAGAGTGCAGTCCTGAAGCTGGGTTTGGCGGTCAGGGTTTCGGACCGCGCGTTGATCATGCGACTGCCGATGCTGATGTCCTTCGCCCAGAAAGGAACAAGGCCCCAGTGCAGTTTTTCCAGGCGGTTTTTTTCATCATGCCGGGTGATGGCGAGTATATCTTGGGTGGGGGCGATATTATAGCTGGGGGTTACCTCCACGTTGACCGCGTCGATGGGGAAGTGTTTGATCAACGTTTCGCGATTGCTGAATCCGACGAACCTGCCGCACATACCAGCCCCCGCCCACCCTATCTGAAATCATTCTCATCAATCGGGTCGTCGAACGCCACAGCGAAACCGTTTGAATTGCTGCGCACCACCGTCCCCATCACGTTGAGCCTTTTTTTAAAGGCAAAAATCGGGAATTGGAGGTTGATGGTCCGGCCCTGATCGATCTTGCGTCTGGTGCTGATAAAAACGCCACCGGCACCGATATTGTTGATCAGATCTCGAAAGGTTCCCTCTTTAACCGTATATTTGACACTGCACACAGCCGTGTGGCGCGTGTTCTGACGTCGATTGGGCGGCGTATTCATTCCCCATTCACCTTGTTGCGCAGCTTACCGGAACACGTGAAGGTCGCCACCCGTCTAGCCGGCAGGATTGCATCCTCGCCGGTGGCCGGGTTGCGCCCCTTGCGCGAATTTTTATATCAATTGCGCTACGTTCCCAAATATTCCTATTCTTGTCAAGGGGTTGGTTCAAAGTTGGTCCGCTTTGCATGGTCTCGCGTATACAGTCGACGGGTCGATATGGAAACATGGTCCTCAGGTTGCCGTGAAACGTAACGCGGACGGTACAATTTTTTGACAAGTTCTGGTTGCGGTTGAATAAACGCCCAAATGACAATATGCTGGTGCCATTGAAGTCCAATCGAATATTCATGTTCATCCAACCCATGGAGGATAAATGCATTATACGGTAAAGGATATCCTGGAAATCCAAGTCGCTCCCGCATTGGGCTGCACCGAGCCGGTGGCCATCGCCCTGGGGGCAGCGGCGGCGGTGTCGCTGCTGCCGGGAAAGCAGATCGACGATATCGAAATATGGGTGGACCCAAACATCTATAAAAACGGGTTGGCCGTATCCATTCCCGGAACCGGCGGGCTCAGCGGGCTGGACATGGCCTCGGCGCTGGGGGCCTTCGGCGGCAATGCGGCGCTGAAATTGGAAGTGCTGGATTCGGTGGATGCAGTTGCCGTGGCGGCTGCCCAGAAGATGGTTAAATCGGGTCGGGTGCGGGTGAACCTGCTCAGGGATCAGGTGGGCCTTTTTATCAGGACCATCGTCAACGGCATGGGGCACGTGGCGGAATCGGTGATCACCGGCCTGCACGACAACATCGTTTCGATGACGCTTGACGGGTCGGCGGTAAGGGACCATGACCTGCTGCCCAAAGCCAGATCCGCCGACGGCAAGAGCCGACTCGAAAACCTGGAGGCTTGGCTGAAGGAGCTGTCGCTGGATCAGCTTCTTGAACTGCTGGACGACCTGGATGACGAAGATTTAAGGTTTCTGGAATCCGGGGTGGAAGTCAACATGCGGTTGGCCGACTATGGCCTCAAACACGGTTCCGGCCTGGGCGTCGGGCGTACCCTTGAGCGCCTGGTGCGTCAGCGGCTGATCAAAAGGGACATGATCACTGCCGCGCGGATTTTGGCCTCATCCGCCGCCGATGCCCGCATGTCCGGGGTCAAGCTGCCGGCGATGAGCAGTGCCGGGTCGGGCAACCACGGCCTGACGGCCATTTTACCCATCGTGGCTGTCGAGAAATTCATCTTGGTGGATCATCGTATCTTGTTGGAGGCCATCGGACTGAGCCATATCATCACCGCCTATGTGAAAGCCTATACCGGGCGTTTGTCGGCCATCTGCGGTTGCTCGGTAGCTGCCGGCGCAGGTGCCACAGCCGGTGTCACCTATCTGATGGGCGGCACGAAGCAGCACATTGCCGGTGCCATCAAGAACCTCAGCGAAGACCTTGCCGGGGTGATCTGCGACGGGGCCAAGGGCGGATGTGCACTGAAGCTGGCCACGGCTGCCGGAACGGCCGTGCAGGCCGCGCTTTTCGCACTCCAGGGGGTCAATGTCAGTTTTACGGACGGTATCGTCGGCCGATCGTCCGAAGACACCATGAAGAACATCGGTACCCTGACGACCCAGGGAATGATTGAGACCGATCGCACCATTTTGAACATCATGCTGGAAAAGCAGTTCTCCGATGTCTGATGCCAGGGATTATCCGCCTTTCCGTCCTTTGCAGGAAGATGACCACCTTGACCACTGAGCTACTGCACACACCGTCCGACGGAGCCGGCCTCGCAGCGTTTGCCGTTGACCCAGATGGCTCCTGCCAGGTAGGCGTCGGTGAAGCATGCACCATCGATGGCGGCGCCCACCAGGTTGGCGCCGCCCAGGTTGGCCCCGGTAAAGTCCGCGCCGGACAGATCGGCCATTTTCAGACTGACGCCAGACAGGTCGGCATCAGTCAAACGGGCACCGGCCATTACTGCACCGTGGAGCACGGTCCGGCGCAGGTCCGTCTGTTCCAGTTGGCCATCCGTTAAGATGGCATTGATCATCAGCGCGTTTCTCAGGTATGCCCCGGAAAAATCGCTGCCGGTGAGGTCGGCCTCAGTAAAGTCCACCTCAAGCAGGAGGCTTTTTCGAAAATCGGCCTGCCGGGCTACCGCCCGCGTCAAGTTCGCCCGGGTCAGGTCGGCCCCGCAAAGGCTCGACTGGGAAAGCGTCGCCTGGACCAGGTTTGCACCCTTCAGAAATGCACCCTCAAGTCCAAAGGATGCCAGCGTGGCGGCTTTCAGATTGCAGTCGGGGCACTGGCCGGAGATCGCCAGGGTGATGGCGTCCGGCGTCAGACACCTTCCGATCGAATCCGGCCCACACGACTGGCCGTTGACCCAGGTGGCCCCGTCAAGCACGGCATCATGAAGATGGGCGTATCGGACGTCTGCGTTGGTGAAATCTACATCCTTGAGTATGGCACCGCTTAGATCCGCTGCGGTTAATAGGGCGCCCATGAAATTGGAACCGCTCAGGTCGGCACCCCTGAAATCCGCCCCGCTCAGATCGCAGAGCCGGCATGTGCGACTTGTCTCCAGCCGCTCGGGTATGCTTGTGGGCACCCACATCAGGCCGTACAAGCCCAGGATCAACGTCAGCGCCGCTACTGCAGCGATTCCCGTCAGCGACTTTTTTGTTTTCACTGCGGATACGACCACGGTTTATCCCAGCTGATTGCTGCGGTGGCAAATGCCTGGATAATAAAAAATGGTTGTAGACGGATTGCGAGCAATTTTAACATTTCTGCTAAGGGAGCCGGGTCTGTCAGGCGAATCGCTTGAGTGAAAATGGCTCGGGATCGAACGGCGGCCGCCTGCCCAGGATCAAATCGCAAATCAGCCGGCCGGTTCCGGTGGCCGTGGAAAGCCCCAGCATGCCGTGACCGGTGGCGATGTACAGATTTTGTAGATCCGGCATGCGGTCGATGATCGGAAGGTCGTCCACGCTCATGGGCCGCAGGCCCGTCCAGCGCTCGATCACCCGCCGACCCAGCGGTGTTTTCAGGTAAAGCGCTGCCGACTCCTCCAGGTTGCCCAGGCGCCGTTGGTTCAATTGGTCGTTGAAACCGGAAAATTCCAAGGTGCCGCCTATGCGGAAGCCGCTTTGCCACGGAGTGACGACGACGTTTCTTTCAACCAGATAGCAGGGGATTCCGGGACAAGCGGTCGGGCGGTCCATGGTGATGCTGTATCCTTTGCCCGGTTGGACGGGGATGCGCACGCCCAGTTGGTGGCCGATGGCTGGTGTCCAGGCCCCGGCAGCCAGAATGAACTGGTCGGCCGTAAAACGGCCCGTGTTGGTATGCGCGGCCGTGACCATGCCATTGCGCGTTTCGAAGCCCTCCAGCCGGCAGCCTTCGTCAATGCGAACCCCCCTGTCCCGGGCTGCCCGGGTCCAGGCGGCCATGAGCAGCTCCGGTCTCAGGTGGCTGTCTGCCCGATGGTGCCACCCGCCGCAGACCCGATCGTTCAAGGCCGGTTCGATCTGTCTGATTGCCCGGCGATCATGGAAGGTTGCCGCCAATCCGAAAGACTCCAGCAGCCGGTTGGTTTTTTGGTAGGCTTGCATGGCTGCCGGGTCGGTATAGACCATGAGCACCCCGCGTCGTTCAAAATCGCAGGCCAGGTCCTCGTCGGCAAACAGATCGTTGAAGAGTTCTCCCGAAACCCGCAAAATGGCATCCCGTGCCTTGACAGCAAAATTCAGGTGCCGCTGGTTGCAGTTGGCGGCAAATCTGAGCAGCCAGAAGGCCAGGGCAGGATCCGCACGCGGCTTGACATACAAAGGCGATGTCCCCCGGAGGATGCGGAACAGCTCATGGCCGATGGCGCCGGGAGCACACAGGGGGGGGAGATCGCTGACAAAGATCAGGCCGCAGTTGCCGTGTGAGGCGCCGGCGCCCATGCTTTCCTTTTCGATGATGCGGACCGATCGTCCGGCCCGGGCCAGGTAATAGGCGCAGGCCAGGCCGATGACGCCGCCGCCCGCTACCAGGGTGTCACTGTGGTTGGTTGTGATCGTGTCCAGGTCGATCAATCCTTTCTGGCATCATATGAATGCCCATGAGGTGTTCCTTTCCGCTTCGGCCGCGAACCTCCTGCTCTCCCAGGTCCATGAGCGGCAGTTTCCACTCGACCAGGGATGCCGTTTGGCGGCACATGACAATGGGCGCGGACAGTGTCTTGTTGGCCATGGAGGAGAGGCGGAAGGCCAGGTTGATGCAATCTCCCACCAAGGCCAGGCCGGCGGACCGGGATCCATAATGGGAGAGGGTGATTTGTCCGGTGGTCAGCCCCCAGCCCAACACCGGAAGGGGCATGGCAAGCCCCCGGTCCGTGAGTTGTCTGTGGATTTCCGGAACGCTGTGAAGTTGGTCAATAGCAGCCTGGCAGGCGGACAGGGCATGCTCTGGGGCAAGCCCTCCGGTGTGCTCCCAGAAGGCAAAGACCGCATCTCCGGCGTAATCTTTGACCGTACCCTGGTGCGCGCTCACGATGGTGCTGAACCGGGAAAAAATTGCCTCGATGAGTGTGTAAACCACCGTCGAATCGGTCTTCTGGGAAAAGGCGGAGAATCCTCTAACATCTGCCACCAGGCTGGTGATGCAGACAGCCGTCGGGATGATGGCGGTCTGCTCCATCCAGTTGTCCGATTCCGGCTGGGGGGTCAGATTCGGTAAGGAGATCCGGATAGACCGGCCTCCCAGAGAGATCACGTCACCGTCCTGAAGCTGCCGTGAAGCGCCCGGTGCCATGCGGACCGCGTTGACCCAGGTGCCGTTTTTGCTCAGGTCGGTAATTTCCGCGCCATGGCGGGTCAACCGGACCACGGCATGGTCCCGGGAAACCCTCGGGTGGGGAACGAGGATGCACTTTTCGCGCTCGATACCGCGGCAGACCCGTCCAAGGAATATCTTGTCGGTCAGGGACAGACGGTGGGCCACGCCGTTTTCATCCTGCCACTGCAAATTGGGCCCGCGTGTTGTCGTATCCGATGACATCTCGCGCTTCCGATCTTTTATAGAGACATTCTTCTATTCGAATAAAGTATTATGTACGAAAATCTGGCGGATGCCTATCGGGTGTGAGCGGCGTCCGGTGGCGGTTGCATGAATTCACCGGTATCAAGAACCAGGCACGTGAACATATCCCTTGCTCGCCGTGAAGAGGCCTCGATTTTATTCGAGGCACCGGCTGACCGCTTCAGGGCAGGGTCGCTGCCAGGGCGAAATTGGAAAGCGCCAGCTCCATTTTCTGGACAGCCTCTTTCATTTCGGTGATGCCGTGGCGGCGTGCCAGGTACTCGGGGGCATTGTAGGAGAACCAGACCTGTCCAGCACTGTCCTCCCAGATCAGGGCCTTCAAAGGAAGGTCGATGCCGATGGAGCGGCTGCGCTGGATCATCGGCGTACCCATGGCCGGGCTGCCGAAGATGATCAGCACGGTGGGTGGCAGCGTCTGATTGACCTGCTGGGCACCTGCGGCGTGGTCGATGCGCGTAAACACGGTCACGCCTTTTTCCTGCAGGGCGCTTTCCAGCCGGTTGGCGGTGGTCAACACGTCGTGGTTGCTTTTTATGGTCACCAAGCCCCCTTGGGCGGCAGCCGTTGCGGCAGTACATGCGGTTAGCAGCACAATGAGAATTGCTTTTTTCATGAGGCCTCCTTCTCCTTCTATGGTTATTGTTCAACAGGCCGTCAGTCCACCCGGCACACCAGCCCCTTGAGATAGCTTCCCTCGGGAAAATTCAGCGCCGTGGGGTGATCCAGGGCCTGGCTCAGCCACCTGAGGATTACCGCCTGACGGCCTGCGTCCAGCGCAGCGTCGGCCACGATTTTTTGAAACAGGTCGCGCCCCATCAGACCGGAGCAGGAGAAAGTCCACAGGGTGCCGCCGGGATGCAGCAGTTCAAAGGCCAGTCGATTGATCTCCTTATATCCACGGCTGGCGCGCATCAGATCGCCCTTGGATTTAACGAATTTGGGAGGATCGAGCACGATCATGTCGAAGGCCCGGCCCTCAGCACGGTAGCGGCGCAGCAGGCTGAATACATCAGCGGTTATATCGTCCACCCGTGTCTCTTCAAGTCGATTCAGCGCCACATTCGCACGGGCCAGCTTCAGGACAGCTGCAGAAGAGTCGACATTGGTTACATGGGCTGCGCCGGCTTTGAGGGCGGCCACGGCAAACCCGCCGGTATAAGCAAAACAGTTGAGCATCGCGGCACCGCGGGCGTAGGCAGCCACGCAGGCCCGGTTATCGCGTTGATCCAGATAAAAGCCGGTTTTGTGGCCTTTCTTGACATTTACCCGATAAAGGCAGCCATTTTCTCTAATTTCCACCTGATCGGGTGGCTCCTGTCCCCACAGGCGGCCGGCGGCCATGGGCAGTCCTTCCTTTTTGCGGACATCCACGTCCGACCGCTCATATATGCCCGCTAGGTCCGGGATCAGTTCCGCGAGGCACGCGACAATGGCTGGTTTCCAGCGATCGGACCCAGCACTGAGAAACTGACAGACCACCCAGTTCTCGTAGCGGTCGACAATCAACCCGGGCAGTCCATCGGATTCAGCATTGACCAGTCTCAAAGCATCGGTGTCGGCGCCTGCCAATACCTCCCGGCGAAGGCTGAGTGCCTGGTTCAGCCGGGTATGAAAAAACCCCGCGTCGATAATGATCGCGGGATCAAATGACCAGACGCGGACGCGAATCTGGGATTGGGGTGAAAATGCCCCTCGGGCCAGCCAGCGCCCGTCACTGTCGAGAACATCGATGGTTTCTCCCGGCTCAGGCGCATCGTCCATGCGGGCAATGGCACCCGAAAATACCCAGGGATGGCGGTTTTGAAGGGATTTCCCCCGCTTGGGCTTGAGAATCATGGATCTCATCGGATTCGTTTCCAGACGGTCGCTCTCCGAAAGGGTTCAAGGAAGCGAGGATGCAAAGGGCAAGTGCGCATCGGGCCGCCATCTTAAGCTGGGAGAAAGCCCCATTGAAAATTTGACCTTAGCATTTTCTAATGGTTGACCTTGCATCCTTGAACCCTGGACTGTATGCATCCTGCCTTCATTGTGTGCACTGGTCCACCAAAACCATGATGGATCGATAGGCAATGCCGCTGTGATGGGACAGCCCGATTTCACAGGTGCGGCTGTTGGCATAGCCGGCCTTGCAACCGGCGACTGCTGCTTTCAAACCGGAGAGCGCCGCTGCGTTCAGCTCCGGCACGTTGAATCCCTGGTCTCCGGCAAAGCCGCAGCATTCGATGCCATACGGCACCACCACGGTTTCGGCACACGCGTCGGCAACGGCCATGAAAGCCTTGTCAAGGCCCATTTTACGGGCACTGCAGGTGATGTGCAGGGCCACCGGACCCTCGGTTCGGTTGAAAGTCAGCCGATTGAGCAGGTGGGTGGCCGTGAATTCCACCGGCTCAAAGAGAGTCAACTGCGGTCCGAATGTGCGCCGCATGCGTTCCAGGCATGGGCTGGTATCACACAGAACGGGCAAGCGACCGTTGTCGGAGGCCACCAGCAGCACCTTTTCCAGCTGGTCTGATTTGCGGTTGGCTTGGTCGAAAAATCCCTTGCTTTCAAAGGGCAGGCCGCAGCACAGGCCATCTACCCTGGCGGGATGGATCACCCGGTAACCGGCCCGGCGCAGCACCCTTTGCGTAACCACATGCAGCGGGTCGACCAGCGGGTCGCCGGCGGCGGGTCCCATGGTCCGGCTGACACAGGCGGGAAAGTAAACCACCGCCCGATCCCCTTTTCCTGTGGATTGGGCCCTGGGCGGCGCTGCCGCTGTGGGCAGCGACGGCACCCAGGCCGGCAGACGATTGCCGGACAGACGTCTCATGGAACCGGCCAGGCGTGTCATGGTTTTGGTGCCGATGCTGCGGTGCAGGACATCGGCCGCTTTGAGTCCGACCCGAACACCCGCGGTCAACGGGCCGAAATAATCGGCGGCCCGGTCGGCCAGCCACTGGTAGGGTTGGCCTTTGACCATCCGCGAGCGAAAGGTTTTGGTGAATTTGCCGGTGTCCACTTCCACCGGGCAGGCCACGCCACAGAGGCCGTCAGCGGCGCAGGTGGCTTCGCCATACCAACCGTATTCTTTTTTGAGTTCAGCCAGCCGCCGCGCATCCGACCCGTCGGCGGTGAGCCGGGCGACCTCCCGTTGGATCACGATGCGCTGGCGGGGGGTCAGGCTCAGGCTGCGCGACGGGCAGTGGCTTTCACAAAAGCCGCACTCCATGCACGCGTCGATGAGTGGATCGACCGGTGGCAGCGGTTTGAGGTTTTCAAGGTGAACCTTCGGGTTGGGGTTGAGAATCACACCGGGGTTGAGCAGGTTTTCCGGATCGAAAATAGCCTTGATCGCCTGCATGAGGCCGTAGGCGTTGCTTCCCCACTCCTTTTCAACAAAAGGGGCCATGTTGCGGCCGGTGCCGTGCTCGGCCTTGAGCGATCCGTCGTAGACATCTACCACCATGTGGGCGATGTCCTCCATGAAACCGGCGTAGCGGTCCAGTTCCGCCGAATGCCCGAAATTGGGTGAAAAGACGAAATGCAGGTTGCCGGCCAGGGCATGACCGAAAATGATAGCCTCCCGGTAGCCGTGCTTTGCAAACAGGTCCTGCAGGTCCAGGGTGGCCGGAGCCAGGCTCTGGATGGGAAAGGCCACATCCTCGATGAGCACCGTTGTGCCTGGCTGCCTGACCGCACCCACCGAGGGCAAAAGTCCCTTGCGGACCCGCCATAGATCGTCACTCCGGCCGGCGTTGTCCGTAAAGACCGCCGGAGAGGCAAGGCCCGTTCCCGTCAATCCCCATTCGTGGGTTTTGCCGCCATCGGTTGTTCGCATCGTTACGCGGCTATCCAAGGCATCGGCTATGGCCTGGATGTGGGTTGACAGGTTGGAAAAATCAGCCGCCTGGGTTTCCACCAGCAGGGCGGTGGTGGTGGGGGAGACGCCGCGAATCATGGCCGGCATCCCCGCCTTGCCTTCGACGCTGCCCAGGGAGGCCCGGTCCATCAATTCAGCCGCAGCAACGGGCAAAGTCTGCATCTGCTCGGCCGATCGACAGGCCTCGTTGATCCGCGGAAACATCATCAGGGCCGTGGCTTTGTAAGGCGGTGATGCCACCGTCCGGTAGACGATGTGGGAGATGAAGCCCAAGGTTCCCTCGGAGCCGATCATCAGGTGAGTGATGATATCGAATGGGTCGCTGAAATCCACCATGGCATTGAGGCTGTAGCCGGTGGTATTCTTGATCTTGAATTTGGTGCGGATCCGCTCTGCCAGAGACGCGTCGGCCTTGACCCGCCGGGCCAGTTCATCCAGGCGCGCCAGCATATGGCCATGGGTGGATTGAAAGGCCTTCCGGCTGTCAGCATCCCCGGTGTCCAGGATGGTACCGTCGGCCAGTACGATGCGGAGGCTGTCAACGGTCCGGTAGCTGTTCTGGGAGGTGCCGCAGCACATACCTGAGGCGTTGTTGGCGGCAATGCCGCCGATCATGGCGGCGTTGATCGAGGCGGGATCCGGGCCGATCTTGCGGCCGTAAGGAGCCAGAATCCCGTTGGCCCGGGCGCCGATGATACCCGGCTGCAGCCGAATCTTGTAACCGTTCTCAAGCACCTCCCACTGCTGCCAGGATTCACCGGCCACCAGTAGAACCGAGTCGCTGATGGCCTGGCCGGACAAGCTGGTTCCGGCAGCCCGGAAGGTGACCGGTATGTGCTGCCGGCCGGCCTGCTTGAGCACCCTGACCACTTCAGCCTCGCTGTCTGCCCGTACAACGATCCGGGGGACCAGGCGGTAGAAGCTTGCATCGGTTCCGTAAGCCAGGGTCCGCAAGGGGTCCGTCGCCATTCGGGATTCGGGGATGAATGACTTGAGCTGGTCGTAAAACAAGCGGTAATCGGTATAGCGCATGCGTGTTAACTCCGGCTGGGCCTCGGAACGCCGACCGTTTAGCATAACCAGGCCGGCACAATCGCTGCAGGATGCAGCCGTCGGTCAAGGTCAACGCGAAAGTTAACTCACAAGAGGGCGTTTGGCAATGATTAAGACGGGTCGGATTTCTCTTCCGTTTCAGTTGCGTTTTTTTCCTGTTTCACTTTCAGCTTTTCTTCTTTCTTCTTCTTTTTTGCTAATTCTTTTTGACGTTTTTCAAATTTATAATTTGATCGGGCCAATTGGAGACCTCCTTGGTGTATTCTCAACCACTTTAACAGGCAGCGGCGTCTAAGCTTGATGGACGGGGACGACGATTGGCGAATACGGAAGAAAATTGAGCCTAAACGATTTGTCGTTCAAAAACCGACGTCCCAGGCGCACCTGGCAGCGATACTTTTCTTGACACCATTTCAAGGGTTAATTATGTGTGACCACCACGACGGCAGACTAACGGTTGCAAAAATAAATCGCAAGCGGTTTGAAAAAACAACCGCAAAAAAGGTTTAGCCTGGAAAGAATGGAGAACGCATGCTTCAACATCTGCAATACCGGAAGGACGTGATCGACTGCTGTCAGTGGCTGTGCCGGCAAGGCTATTTCGGGTCGCTGCTCAGCGCCGGGGGTAACGTATCCTTGCGCATTCCCGGCCAACCGGTGCTGGTGATCACCCCGTCAGGTGAGCCTTATATGGATCTGGTTCCGGAAAAAATCTGCGTGGTTGATTTTGATCTTAAGCGCATCGACGGAAAGCTGCCACCTTCCATCGAAACAGCCATGCATGTGGGCATTTACCGGATCCGTGCCGATGTGGGGGCGGTGGTTCACACCCATCAGGCCTATGCCAGTGTCTTTGCCCTGATCAACCAACCGATTCCACCCCTGTTCGACGAGGCGGCCCTGTCCATCGGTGAAACCGTGGAGGTGGTGCCCTACGCCCTGTCCGGTACACCCGAGCTTGCGGAGAACGTCAGGCGGGCCGTGGTCAACCAATGCAATTGCTTCATCATGCAGAACCATGGGGCGTTGAACCTGGGCAAGAGCCTGGATCAAGCCTGGAAGAACGCCGAGCTGCTGGAAAAGACGGCCCAGGCCTACTACCGAGCACTGACCACCGGGAAACCGGTGACGACCCTGCCGCAGGAGACGATTCAATGGCTCCGTGAACCGCGATAGCGAGCGCACTCCCCGCGGCTTGCCGCGGGGAGGACTCAATTGCGCGGGCAACCGGTTCGGCCAGCAAGGCCTCGCTTTCAGGCAGCCCTATCGCGCTGTGTGCATGCGGGGTGCTTCCCGCGGCGGCTGTGATGAAAAGGCAGAGCGCCAACAACGGCGCCGCAGCCGCTTTCTTATCGCCACGCCGGAATCGGCGGCGGGTCCCATCGCCATTTACATCGTATTGAGAATTGAGGATAATTACCGGAATTGATGACGCAGTTGAGCGACCTTTGGTTTGTGATAGGTGCCATATTTTTTTATTGACACCTTTTAAAGTTTGGCATAACTAACTTTTTGAGAGGTCCGAAATTTATATTCAGGGAGCACCGTTCAAATGGCAACCATCAGAATCCGGGATATGCGGGTCAACCAGCAAGGAACCATTGCCAGTGTCAAGATCGGCGGTGAACTGGGCCGCCGGCTCAGGGATATGGGGCTGGTGCCGGGAACGGCAATCAGGATCCAGGGCCGGGCACCGCTTTACGACCCGGTGGCGCTGCGGGTCAAAGGCTTCACCCTGACCCTGCGCAACAATGAAGCCGACCACATCGAAGTCGAGGTTAACGGATAACCATGAGTTTTTGCGTGGCTCTGGGTGGTAATCCCAACGCGGGTAAGACCACCCTTTTTAATGCCCTCACCGGCTCCCGGCAGCACGTGGGCAATTATCCCGGTGTGACGGTTGACCGCAAAGAAGGCCGGTATGTGCAAAACGGCCACGATATGCATATTGTGGATCTTCCCGGAACCTATTCCCTTACCGCCTACAGCGTCGAGGAGGTGGTGGCCCGTGATTTTTTGGTCAACGAACGCCCCCAGGTGACGGTCAACATCGTCGATGCATCCAATCTGGAGCGCAACCTTTACCTGACGATTCAGTTTCTGGAACTGGGCATCCCCACCTGTGTGGCCCTCAACATGATCGACGTGGCCAAAAGCCGGGGCATCGAGGTTGACGATAAAAAACTCGCCCGCCTGCTGGGTGTGCCGGTGGTTCCCATCGTAGCCCGTTCCGGTTTCGGGAAAAAGGCGCTGATGGACGCCGTTGAAACGGTGGCTCGGGGGCCGCTTCCCCAGCCCCTGCGGGTTTCCTATGGTCGGGATCTGGAAAGCGCCATTCAGGAGATGGAAAAAGTTATCACCGGGAGGGCATTTCTTACGGATCTTTACCCATCGCGCTGGATCGCCATTAAATATCTGGAAAACGATGAGCAGATTCTCAAAAAAGGACGCGAAGCCGACCCGCAGATCGCCGATCAGCTGCAGGCCGTCACCCGCCGTGTGGGCGCGCATATCGAAGAAACCCTGGAGTCCTATCCGGAAGCCTTGATTGCCGATCACCGCTACGGGTTTATTACTTCCATGCTCAAGCAGGGTGTGACCCGGGAGCGTCATGACAAAAACCGCCTCTTTCTGTCCGACCACATCGACAAGGTGCTGGTTAATCGATTCGCCGGCCCCATTATCATGCTGCTGGTGCTCATGGGACTGTACCAGTTTGTGTTTACCTACAGCGAGGTGCCGGTTGCCTGGTGCGAAAGGGCTTTTGAATGGCTTTCAGCAATGGTGTCCGCCACCCTGTCCGATGGACTGCTCAGGTCCCTTGTCGTCTCCGGCATCATCGACGGGGTGGGCGGCGTACTCGGTTTTGTGCCCCTGATCATGTTCATGTTTTTCGGAATTGCCGTGCTGGAAGACTCTGGATACCTGGCGCGGGTTGCCTTCATGCTGGACCGGGTGTTTCAGATATTCGGGCTGCATGGCAGCTCTGTAATGGCCTTCATCGTCTCCGGGGGTATTGCCGGCGGTTGTGCCGTTCCCGGTGTGATGGCCACCCGGACACTGCGTTCGCCCAAAGAGCGCATCGCCACCCTGCTTACGGCGCCGTTCATGAACTGCGGGGCCAAACTGCCTGTGTTCGCCCTGCTTATTGCCGCTTTTTTCCCCGACAGCCGGGCCAGGATGATGTTTATTCTTACCCTGATCTCCTGGGGCGGGGCACTGGTGGCTGCCAAGTTTCTGCGGATGACCGTGGTCAGAGGCCCCTCCACCCCTTTTGTCATGGAGTTGCCGCCTTATCGTCTGCCGACACTCCGGGGACTGATGATCCATACATGGGAGCGGACCTGGCAGTATGCGAAAAAGGCCGGAACGGTTATTCTGGGCATCTCCGTGCTGCTGTGGGCCGCCATGACCTTTCCCCGTCTGCCTGATTCACAGATTGAAGCCTACGACAACCAGCGCAGCGGGATCTTGTCGACGGCGGCACCGCATGTGGTGCGGGAAATTGAGATATCCAAAGGGGCGCAACCCCTCTCCCCTGGCGCTGCTGAATTGAAAGCCCGTCTGCTGGATGTGGAATCCAGCAGAGCCGGGGAGGCCCTGCGTCACTCGCTGGCCGGCCGCATCGGCATCGGCATGGAATCCGTTTCCCGGTGGGCAGGCTTTGACTGGCGAACCAACATTGCGCTGCTGGGTGGATTTGCCGCCAAAGAGGTTATCGTCTCCACCCTGGGCACCGCCTATTCACTGGGACGGGTGGACGCCGGCGGCACCGAGTCATTGGCGGTAAGGTTGGTCGCCGAGCCGGGGTGGCGAACCCTGACGGCCTGGAGCCTGATCATCTTCGTCATGTTCTATGCGCCGTGTTTCGTAACGGTGATCTGCATCTCGCGGGAATCTTCATGGAGGTGGGGCCTGTTTTCCATGGTGTTCAACACGTCCCTGGCCTTTTGCCTGGCCGTTGGCATCTTTCAGACCGGCGTGATGCTTGGTTATTGATGAGCCGATTTCAGACCTTTTTTCGGACATGATCATGCAACCTTAAAATAAGGTTTGAGTGATGGAAACACTGGTTGTCTTTTTGATCGTCGCCGTCGCAGGCATTTACGTGGGACGAATCTTTTACAAGGGCTTCAAACAAAAGAACGGCTGTGCCTGCGGCTGCACCTGCTGCGCCAGCTCCGATTCCTGCGGCGAGCCGACTGCCGCCAAGTCAAGCGACGCCCCCCCGGCTAAAACCGATCGATAAACGGTCCGGCGCCAACGCGTGTCCGGTTTTAATATTGACTCCGGATAGTGACTCTTCTATCATCAACTTTTTGCAAATCCAGTGAATCGATATCCCGGAGCCGACCGCGCCGACAGGGCATATGGGGACCGCGAACTGGAAATCGATTTTCATCCACTGACAATCGTTTGCCCGCAAAACGATTCCGGTAAAAGGGGCCTTACCGATGATCAGACGGTTAATTCTGGGGACCTGCTTGGCTGCAGCGCTATTTTTGGGGCCTTCCAACGTTGTTGCGGCAGAGGGTGAGGCTGAGGAGGAGCAGGATTTTCTGGGTATCATCACCGACGATTTAAGAAGTACCGCCCACCAGATCGGCATGGATTTAAAAGCCCTGCTCAAGCGCAACCATATCCACCTGGCCGTGTTCAACTCCAGTGGGTCAGTCGAAAACATCTACGCCGTTTATCAGCGCCCCGGCAACCATCTCGGCCTGGTTCAATCCGATGTGCTGGCATTTGTGGCCAAGGTTAAAACCGACCCGCGGCTCAAGCTGATTGCGGATAAAATCAAATGGGTCTTCCCTTTGTACAACCAGGAAGTTCACCTCCTGGCTAAAGCGGAGATCGGCAGTTTCAGTGATCTTGGCGGTAAGCGCGTGGCTATCGGCCATGCGGAGAGCGGTTCCAATCTGACCAGCCGGCTGATTTTTGAGATTTCGGGTATTTTTCCGAGGCAGACGCTGGTTTTGGATAATGCGCAGGCGTTGGCGGCCTTAAAAAACGGCAGCATCGATGCCATGGTCATCGTAGACGGGTTTCCGATCGATCGATTGACCTTGGATGTTTCCCCGGCTGACGGTCTGCACCTGGTTCCAATCAACCAGGAGCGCATCCTTGCCTTTTATCCGGCATCCCGGATTCCCGGCGGCGCCTACCCATGGCAGACGACCGATGTTGAAACGGTATCGGTCCAGGCGGTGCTGGTGGCCTATGATTTCCGCAACAACCATTGCCACACCATTGGAAACGTTGCACGCTTGATGGCGGAAAACCTGAACTGGCTTCGGCACAATGGACACCCCAAATGGAGATCGGTCGATCTGAACCAGCCGGTGAAGGGGTGGGAACAGTATAAATGCGTCAAAAATTTCAACCCAAACGCCATCACAGCAGAGCCGGAAACCCCGCGGGTTCGCCGGCCCAATCCCGTGGCTGATGCCATTGAGGCGGTATTTCGCAACTGAAACGCCGAAACGGAAACGACCATGTATGAATCTTTTTATGGTCTGAATAAAAAACCTTTTCAGATCACCACGGATCCAAGCTTTCTGTGGATGGGGAAAAAACACCGAGAAGCCTTGTCCACCCTCAAATACGGGGTGATGGACAACAAAGGGTTTTTGCTGTTGACTGGTGATGTGGGCACCGGCAAAACCACACTGATCAACCGTTTGGTGGAAGACATCCAGGGTAAGGCCTATACCGCCAAGATTCCCGATCCGGGCCTCAGCAAATACGATTTTTACCGCATGGTCTCGCGATATTTCAAACTTCCCATCGAAGTCAGGACCAAAAGCGACTTTTTAGAACCCTTCAGCCGATTTTTAAATGATGCCCATGAAGAGCGAAAATCGGTACTGCTGCTCATCGACGAAGCCCAGCGCCTCAAGCACGACCTCATGGAGGAGATCCGTCTGCTGTCCAATCTTGAACGGCAGGATGCCAAATTGCTCAATATCTTTTTTGTGGGCCAGAACGAATTCAACACCATTTTGCTTCAGCCGGAAAACCGGGCCCTGATGCGACGGATAACCATTACCTACAACCTTGACCCGCTGGATCAGGGCGAAACCTGTGAGTACATCCGCCACCGCCTGAAAACCGCCGGTGCCGGCTACGAAATTTTCTCCAGCGCAGCCATGCAAGAGGTCTTTGATTTCTCCAGCGGCTTTCCCCGACAGATCAACATTATCTGCGATCTGGCTATGTTTTTTGCCTCACAGGTGTCACGACGGACCATCAACCGGAAGATTGTCAGCCAATGTCGCGAACGCATATCATTCACCGTGGATGAACCCTCGGCGGAAATGCGCAACCCAATCCGGGCGCCGGAGCCGACTTCCCGGTACCGACACCCACAGAAAAAGCGCTGGCTGACGTTAACCCCGGCGCGTGTGGTCGGGTTTGTGGCAGTATTGATGGTCCTGTGGGCGGGTGTCTATTTAATACCGGATCGGTTGAGCGTTCGTGCCGGGCAGTGGGTTCGAAAAACCTACCAGAGCTATCTTCCCGGTGCGGCAAAATCCTCCGGAACACGACAGCCGGCTGTTGATACCGTCAACGCAACCCCTGTCGATGTTGCTGCGCCAGTTCCCGGCGCCTCCCCTGACCACGCAACAACGCCAATTGCCGCCAAAGGGCCCCTGCGAACACCCAAAAGGCCCCCGGATCTCAGGTTCCCGAGCGGCGTTGGTGAGCTGTCCCGACCAGCGCCTGCTGAACCATCGGCCACCCCACCGGTTCCGCCTGCCGAGCCCATGACCCCATCTGCCGGCCAACGTCCCGACCCGGCCGATGCCATCGATTGGCTGCTGGAAAAACGCAAACAGGAATCCGGCCCCTGACGCAGGGTTGACAATCCCGGAGCGACCCTTTATGATCCCTGCCGGTCATTAACTTATTAAATGAATCTGGATGGTTGCAAATGTTCAAGATCGCGGTTCTCCCCGGGGACGGCATCGGCCCCGAAGTGATGGAAGAAGCCCTCAAGGTGCTTGACGCGGCTCAGGAAAAGTTCGAGTTTAAGTTGACAACCGCGCCCGCCGATGTCGGCGGTATCGCCATCGACCGGCACGGTTGTGCACTGCCGGATGACACCTTGCGCTTGTGCGAGGCCAGCGACGCCATTTTGTTCGGATCCGTGGGTGGACCCAAGTGGGAAAACCTGCCCCCGGCCGACCAGCCCGAGCGGGGTGCCCTGCTGCCCCTGCGCAAGCACTTCAATCTGTTTTGCAACCTTCGCCCGGCGAAGGTGTTCCCCGCCCTGGCTGGCGCCAGCCCGCTTCATCCGAAAATTGTCAGGAGTGGGTTTGATATCCTGTGCGTACGTGAACTGACCGGCGATATCTACTTCGGTCAGCCCAAGGGCCGGGAGGGCAGCGGACCAGACGAGCGGGCCTTTGATACCATGGTATACACCCGCCGAGAGATCGAACGCATCGCGCGCAAGGCCTTCGATGCGGCCCGGTTAAGAAGCCGGCGGGTGACGTCGGTTGATAAGGCCAATGTACTCACAACCATGGTTCTGTGGCGGGAAGTGGTCATCGAGACGTCCAGGGCTTACCCGGATGTGGCGCTGAAGCACATCTATGTGGACAACGCCACCATGCAGCTGGTCAAAGACCCCCACCAGTTTGATGTGCTGCTGTGCGGAAATATGTTCGGGGACATCATTTCCGACGAATGCGCCATGATCACCGGTTCCATGGGCCTGCTGCCCTCTGCCAGTCTCAGCGACAGCGGATTCGGACTTTATGAACCTGCTGGCGGCAGCGCCCCGGACATCGCCGGTCAGGGCATTGCCAACCCCATTGCCCAGATCCTCTCCGCGGCAATGATGCTGCGTTACAGCCTGAATCTGGCGGATGCTGCCCAAGCCATCGATGCTGCCGTGGCACGCGTGCTGGAAAAAGGGATTCGGACGCCCGACATCGCCGCCGGTGAGCCCGCGGTGAGCACCCGGGCGATGGGTGACGCGGTCGTGTGCAGCCTCCGCGAGGATCGATAGGCCGCCGCTTCTCACCAGCTGCGTTTGGAATAATGACCACGCCTTTGATCAGCATTGATCGTATCGCCGTCAGGCTTCGGGACCGCTGGCTGCTGGACGGGTTCTCATGGCAGATCAACACCGGCGAGCTGTGGATGGTCAATGGTCCCAACGGCGCGGGCAAGACCACCCTGGCCAAGGCGATTGCCGGTATTTTGCCCATCGTTCAGGGAAAAATCCATTACCATGCATTGGAAGGCCGTTCTCCCCTCGACGCCATCGCCTATGTGGCCAGTGATGCGCGCCGGAAGATCTGGCGCCGCGAAAGAGAACTTGATCATGGGCGAAGCTTTGCGGGTCGCTTCAATGCTGTGACCACCGTCCGTGACCTGATTGGCAGTCATCCTGCCGATCGGCCATTTCCGTCCGAAATAGATGTCCGGCTGGCTGCGGTCGTACGACGTTTAAATCTGCGCCCCTTACTGGAAAAACCGGTCCTGGCCATCTCGACCGGTGAGATGAGCCGTGTGCTGATTGCCCGCGGACTGATCCGCCGTCCGAAGATGCTGATTATGGATGAGCCCTTTGAAGGCCTGGACGTTTCGGGCCGGCACCAGTTGACGGTTGTGCTCAATGGACTGGCAGTCTCAGGCCTGCCGATTTTGCTGATCACCCACCGCCCCGAGGAGATGTTTGCCGCCGCCACCCATGTCCTGACCCTCGATGCGGGGCGAATGGCAGTTCGCCGCGCGGTTGAGGCCGCCCCCGAACCATTTCTCTCGGCCGCGGAGGTTCCAACCCCAAAAAGGCAGCGGACGCGTCCTGAACTGCCCGCCGTCAGCGGTGAAACCGACCGGCGGCTTGCATTTCAGCCCCTGATCGATATGAAGGCGGTAACGGTTCGTTATGGATCCACGATCGTACTGGACCGTTTCAGCTGGGTGGTGAGAGAAGGGGAGCGCTGGGCCGTCACCGGACCCAGCGGGGCCGGTAAGTCCACCATCCTCAAATTGATTACCGGCGAGTGCCTGCAGGTATATGCCAACCGGATCCGTCTGTTCGGCAAGGATCGTGGCGCCGGGCAGACGCTGTGGGAAATCCGCGAACGGCTGGGGGTGGTGAGCAATGATCTGGCCGCTGGATACCAGAAGCAGATGTCTGCCCTGGACGTAGTCTGCTCCGGTTTTTTTGACTCGGTGGGACTATTCCGGCGCTGCGACCCTGGGCAGATAGAAACCGCCCACGGGTGGTTGGCAAAGTTGGACGCCTCGGCGCTTTCTCAAACCCCTTTCAATCAGCTCTCCCAGGGAGAGCGGCAGATGATTCTCATCGCCCGGGCCATGGTGAAATCACCGGTGCTCCTGATTCTGGATGAACCGTGCGCCGGTCTGGATCCGGAAAACCGCCGCAGGGTTTTGGACCTGGTGGCGCGCATCGCCCGCAGCGGTGTGACCGGGCTGATATTTGTCTCCCATCATGAAAATGAAATTCCTGCCTGCATGACCCACCGATTGTCGTTGAATCATGGCGTGGTCGTGCACAGCGGCCCCATTGAAGAAAAATAACCGTCACGCCTTGCCCCGCTCCTTAAGCCCGTCGGCATAACGCTTGTCTCCGTACCAGTGGATCTGACGGCAAATGCCGCGGATGATCCCCACTTCACCGGCACGCAGGGAAAGGCGGCTGAAAAAACGGCGGATGCGCGCCATCCAGTAGTCGGGGTTTTGTGGATGCATGTAACCGATTTGTACCAGCGCCGCCGCCAGTTCCGCGTACATATGGTCCAGTTCGATGCGTTTGGCCAGGCGCGGGCAAAAGGCTGGTGGATTGGCTTGAGCGGCAGCGGACAGGCAGTAGCAGACGACCATAACGGCCTGGGCCAGGTTCAGGGAGGCAAAACCCGCTGTGGGGATGTTTACCAGCTGGTGGCAGTATTTCAGGTCGTCGTTGGTTAGCCCGCGGTCTTCGGAACCGAAGAGGATGGCCACCTGGTTGTTGGCCGAAAGGGGGATGAGGATCTGGGCCAGAATTTCCGGGGACTTGATTACCGGGCGCTGCCCCCCCAGCCGGGCGGTGGTGCCGACCACATGGCCGAATGATGCCAGGGCTGTGTCAAGGGAGTCGAATCGCTGGATCCTATCCACCACGGGTGCAGCCGCATGGGTGGCCAGCCGCCGGATCCGCTGCTCATCCCAGATATCCGGGTCCACCACGACCAGGCTCGTGAGTCCCATGTTGCACATGGCCCGTGCCGCGGACCCGATATTCTCGGGGTACCGGGGCCGCTGCAGGACAATGGAGATGTTGTTCCGGGTGACGCCGACGGTCATCGGGGGTTGATTTCGAAGGCATTGAAAAAATAGCCGATCTCAATTGCAGCGGTTTCCGCTGAATCGGATCCGTGGACAATGTTCTTTTCGATATCGGTGGCAAAATCGCGCCGGATGGTGCCTTCGGCCGCTGCCTTGAAATCGGTGGCACCCATGAGCTCACGATAGCGGGGGATGGCGTTTTCTCCCTCCAGAACCATGACTACCACCGGACCGGAAGACATGAAGTCGGTGAGGCTGTGGAAAAATGGGCGTTCGCGGTGCACGGCATAAAACCCCTCCGCCTGGGCCTTGGTCATATGGATCATCTTCATGGCTAAAACTTTCAGGTCGTTGGCTTCCAGCCGTTTGACCACTTCGCCGATTACCCCCCGGGCCACACCGTCGGGTTTGACGATTGACAATGTTCTTTGCATGTTTGTATTCCTTTCAGCACAGGATAAATGCCGCCTCGAAAGTGTGCTCCGGGCTCAATCCATGGGCGGCTTTTTTTATTGGACGCTGCCATACCAGAAGGCGGCCATCAAGTCAACCGGTTCCAAACGGCACGGCATTGTCGGGGAACCATGATCCAACTATCTGAAATATTTTTATATATATAATGTCTTGATAGGGGGGCCATCCGTTATCAGACGGTTGACAAGAACGGCGGAACGTCCTATTATTTTTCTGATTTAATTGTCGAACTTTGACTGCATAAACAACCGGTTAGCCATTAACATCCATCAATTGCGGAGAGAACATGCCCA
>NZ_JAWOHB010000011.1:0-32052 GCF_046496365.1 Desulfosarcina sp. | reverse complement strand
CCAGCATGTCCGGATCGTTCTCCTGATCCATCGAAATCACGGTGGCAATGACCTGGGTCTCGAAGCGGTACCCTTTGGGAAACAGCGGCCGAATCGGCCGGTCAATCAGGCGGGAGGTGAGGGTTTCCTTCTCGCTGGGTCGTCCGATTTCTCGGCGGAAATAGTTGCCCGGAATCCGGCCGGCAGCATAGACCTTTTCCTGATATTCCACTGTCAGAGGCAGAAAATCGACGTTTCTCTCGTCATTTGAAGATACTGCAGTCACCAGAACGACCGTGTCGCCGTATTGAACCACAACGGACCCGGACGCCTGTTTGGCGACTTTGCCTGTCTGGATGCTCAGGGTCTTGCCCCCCACATCCGCCTTGAATGTAGATTCCATTATCTGTCCTTCTCCCAATATGATTGCGGCAAGGGCGAAAGCCGACCGCCCATTGCCTGAAAATTAGCGCTGATCCAGCCTTAAATCCAGCTGAAAACCAGTCAATGCAACCCTTTTCCCCGTCAAAACCTGACCGGCGGATACAGCAGCGAAAACCGGCAATGGGTTCCCGGCGACGCTGGGTTGCCGTTTTCGAATCACCTCAGCGACGCAGGCCAAGGGTTTCGATGATGGAGCGGTAGCGCTGGACATCGTTGCGTTTGACATAGTTGAGCAGTCGGCGGCGCTTGCCCACCAACATCAGCAGTCCGCGGCGGGAATGGTGATCTTTGTTATGCACTTTGAGATGCTCGGTCAGATATGAGATCCGATGGCTGAGAAGACCGATCTGAACTTCCGGTGAACCGGTATCCGAGTCGTGCTTTTTGTATTTTTCAATGAGTCCTTTTTTTGTCTCTGCTGTAAACGTCACTTTTCTCGTCCTCCTTGGAATGGTAACTGCGTCTTTTCTTTTGAAGAGCGCCGGGTTTACGCGCCGCGTCCATGACCGGCTCCCAGCCTCCAAAATCAGTTAACTTAATGAATCAACAATCTATTAATATCACCCTTACGCCGAAAAAACACAACAATAATTATAGCCGCCCGCTGCCGATGCCTGCTCTATCACAGCGATCAGGCGGCCGTCCGGGTCCACCACCTTGAATGCACCCTGCTCCGACACGCGCGGCCGAACCGGAAAGTCCGCTGCCGACAACTTCATCCCGTTTCGTATCCGCCTGGCCAGGGGGCTTTCAGCCACCATGGCAGGCATGAATGCAAGCGCCGCGTTCATTGGAATCACGTTTTCGTTGAGGCAGCCCCGATCCCTGCATTCCATCAGTCTTTCCAATTCAATGGCGTCCTCGATCGAAAACCCGCAGCTGGCTGTTCGGCGCAGATTCTTGAGATGGCCGCCGCAGCCGAGTTTCCGTCCCAGATCAGCACACAGCGTACGGACATAGGTACCGGACGAACAGGCCACCGAAAACCGGACCGTCGGCAGGTCCACGTTGAGAATCTCCAAACGGTCAATCCGCACCGGCCGGGCCGGCTTTTCCACTGCCGCTCCCCGACGCGCCCATTTATAAAGCGGCGTCCCCTGATGTTTCAGGGCCGAATATACCGGGGGAATCTGGGTGATTGAACCCAGAAACCGCTGCGTCGTTTTGCGGATTCGATCCATTGTGATCCCATCCAGCGGGTGCCGTTCGATGACGGTCCCCGTCGCATCCTGGGTATCGGTCACCACGCCCAGAACAAGTTCCGCCTCATAGACTTTGTCACCTTTTAAAAAGAACCGCGAGAGCCGCGTGGCCCGGTTGATACAGCAGATGAGAACCCCGGTGGCAAAGGGATCCAGCGTTCCCGTGTGACCGACTTTCTTGACCCCGAAAAGCCCTTTGACAATGGAAACAACCCGGGCCGAAGAGAGATCCGCAGGTTTGTCGACCACGACAACCCCATTCAGTTCAGGTGACATGGCGCGCAAAACCGGTCGGACAGGTTGTAAATGGCCCGCTTCAGTTCCGCCAGGCTGGTTTCTACGGAAAAACCGGCAGCTCCGGCGTGGCCGCCGCCCCCGAAATCCGATGCAATCCGGGCAACATCCACGCTGCCGTCGGAGCGCAGACTGACATGGAATCGTTTTTGATCCCCCGGGGCGCCATCGGCATTTTCCAGTTCATGGATCAAAGCGGCAACCTTCACATCCTCAATCCGCCGGGCATAGTTGATCAGGCCATCTGCATCTTCAGGCTGGGTGCCGGTGTCCGCCAGCATTTCCCGGGTAACGGTCATGATGGAAAGGTGCCCGTTGTTGGAAATCTCGATGGAATCCAGAGCGAGGTTGAGCAGCTTGATCCGTCCCAGGGAATAGGTGCCGTATACATGCTGGGCCACGGCTGATGGCTCAACGCCCGCGGCCACCATGGCTTCACAGATGGAAAAGGCCGCCCGGTTGGTGTTGGAAAACCGGAAAGAACCCGTATCGGTCAATATGCCGGTGTAGATGGCAGTCGCAATGGCAGGGTCGATAGACAAGCCCATGGTCTGGAGCAGCCGATAAATGATTTCAGATGTGGCGCAAGCCTCGACATCCACCAGATGGTACTGTCCGAATCGGGTGTTGGTGGTGTGGTGGTCGATGTTGATGATTGCCGGAATGGTGGCAATGGCATCCGCCGACGTTCCAACACGGTGCAGATCCCCGCAGTCCAGAATAACCGCTGTGTCGAAGGCATCGATATCGGTCAACCGTCTCTGGATGCTGTCCACCGAAGGCAGAAACCGGTAAACTGCAGGGATGACACTCTCGTTGTAGCGTGTTACTTGACACCCCATCTTTTCCAGTGCCATACCGGTGGCCAGCAGGGCGCCGATGGCATCGCCGTCCGGATTTACGTGGGATGCCAGCAACACGCGCTTACTGTTCTTCAGCTGTTGGATTATTTTTTTCATCATCGGTTTGTAGGGATTTCAGCACCCGGTTGATGTGGGCGCCATAGTCAAACGACGTGTCGTAAAAAAATTTTAAATCCGGCATATACCGAAGGCCAAGTTCTCTGGCCAGCTCTCGTTTAATAAACCCTTTGGCGCTCTCAAACCCTGCCAAAAGGGCCTTTTCATCATTTTGTCCGCCATGGGCGGCAAAGTAAACCTTGGCGATCCGCAGGTCCCGGCTCAAGACCACCCCGGTGACGGTAACCCTGGCCAGCCGGGGGTCGTTTATGCCTTTGCGGATCAGCGCGGCCAGGAGTTTTTGAACCTGCCCGCCGACTCTTTCCGCTCGATTGAATGTTCTGGTCACCACGCGTTTCACCCATTCGATCCGTTCACCGAATCGTCATTTGCCGGTCGCTCACCGGCGGTGTACCGATCAAAAGGAGATGATCTCCAACTGGGTGTCAATCATTTCCGCAAGCCGCAGATCTTCCGCAAAATTAAACAATTTGTCCAGTTTTGCATTGACCACGCGGCGGTCGCTGCCCACCAGGCTGACACCGATTACGGCCCGCTGGTGGATGTCATTGTCCGCCACCTCGGCCACGGAGGCGTTAAAGTGGTTTTGGATACGGGCAACGATCGCCTTGACCACTTTGCGTTTCTCCTTAAGGGACCCGCACTGATGAATCCTGAAGCTGATCAGTCCTATGCCCACAACCATCGGGAATCATCACTCCACTTCCGGCCGAATCTCTTCCATGTAGTAGCTCTCGATTACGTCACCAACCTTGATGTCATTGAAATTTTCGATGCCGATACCGCATTCATAGCCGGACTGAACCTCCTTCACGTCATCCTTGAACCGGCGCAGACTGCTGTTTTTGCCTTCGTAGGTGACAATGCCGTCCCGGAGCAGACGCATGAGCTGGTTGCGCTGGATCTTCCCGTCGGTTACATAGCAGCCGGCGATGGTACCGATTTTGGGCACATGGAAGGTCTGGCGGACTTCGGCGCGCCCCAGCACCCGCTCTTCGTAGATCGATTCCATCATGCCCACAATGGCATCCTTGACTTCCTTGATGACATTGTAAATCACATTGTGGAAACGCATGTCCACGTTTTCCTCGGCGGCCATCTCCTGCACCTTGGCATTGGGCCGAACGTTGAAGCCGATGATAATGGCATTGGAAACCGCCGCCAGGGAGATGTCCGACTCGGTGATGGTGCCGGTTGCCGCGTGGACCACATTGATGCTCACCTCTTCATTGGAAAGCTTGGTCAAAGAGTCTCTGAGGGCTTCGATGGAGCCGTCCACGTCCGCCTTGATGATCAGGTTGAGGTCCTTGACCTCACCCTTTTGCATCTTTTCAAACAGCCCCTCCAGGCTGAGCCGATTCGTCTTGGCCAGTTCTTTGGAGCGCTGTTTCTGGGTCCGGTGTTGGCTCACCTGCCGGGCATCCTTCTCATCGGCCAGTGCCACCAGTTCATCTCCGGCCATGGGTACCCCCGAAAGGCCCACAATCTCCACCGGCATGGACGGACCGGCAAATTCCACCGTACGGCCCAGATCATCCTGGAGCACGCGGATTTTTCCGTAGTGCATTCCGCAGACCACCGAATCCCCGGCCCGCAAGGTGCCCTCTTGAACCAGGACGGTGGCCACGGGCCCGCGCCCTGAATCCAGTTTGGCCTCGACAACGTGGCCGCTGGCCAGCTTGTCCGGGTTGGCCTTGAGCTCCAGAATCTCGGCCTGCAGCAAAATCATCTCCAGCAGCTCGTCGATCCCGGTGTTATTTTTGGCCGACACCATGACAAAGATCGCATCACCACCCCAGGCTTCGGACATCAGGCCGTGTTCGCTAAGCTCACGCTGAACCCGGTCAGGATCGGCATTGGGCTTGTCCATCTTGTTAACGGCAACGATGATCGGCACGCCGGAGGCCCTGGAGTGATTGATCGCCTCAACCGTCTGGGGCATCACCCCGTCATCGGCGGCGACCACGAGGACAACGATGTCGGTAACCTTGGCACCGCGCGAACGCATGGCCGAGAAGGCTTCATGCCCCGGCGTATCCAGAAATGCAATTACCCCTTTTTCCGTCTCCACATGGTAAGCGCCGATATGCTGGGTGATGCCGCCCGCCTCGCCTTCAGTCACACGGGTTTTGCGAATAACGTCCAGCAGCGATGTCTTTCCGTGGTCCACATGACCCATGATGGTCACCACAGGTGGCCGGGGAACCAGCTTTTCGGGGTCGTCCGCTTCGGTTTTCTTCAAAAACACATCTTCTTCGAATGACGCTTTTTCCACCTCATAGTTGAATTCGCCGGCCACCAGAACCGCCGTATCATAGTCAATGGTCTGGTTCACCGTGGCCATGACCCCCATGCCCATGAGTTTGACGATCATTTCACTGGCCTTGATGCCCATGCGCTTAGCCAGTTCCGACAGCATAATGGTCTCATCGACCTTCACCCGCCGTTTGATGGCCTTGGCCGTGGTAATCTGGGTTTTCTGACCGGCAGGCACGGCTTTAAGTTTGCTGCCCTTGCGGCCCTTGCGACCGCGCATTTTTCCGCTGTAGAGTGCGGCACCCTCGACAATCTCTTTTTTGCGGAAACCACCTTTCTTTTTGGCAAACCGTGTGTCCTCGGTATCCACATCCTTTTTCCGCCCGCCCTTCTTTTTCTTTTCCTTGGCGGTAACCGGTGTGTCCGGCGTCTCCGCAGGCGCTGGATACGAAGGTGCGGGCGGCTCCGCAGGCGCAATGTGCACAGGAGGAGCCAGGGGTGTTTTCGGTTTGGTTGGCAGCTTGATAATTTTGGCCGGTGTATCCTTTTTTCCTTTCCTGGCCTTTGCGGGAGCCTTGGGGGCCTCTTCACCGGACGGTTGCGTGGGGACAGGCTCACCGGCTGACGGCTGCTCCTCGGTCGCGTCGGCAGGGGGGGAGTCTGCTTCAGGAACCGGCGGATTCTCTTCGCCAACAGGGGCCTCGGTCTCCGGCGATGCGTCCTTTTCCGGTTGGACCGCTTGGGTGGCCGGCGTCTCGGGCAACGGCGTTTCTGCGAGGTCGGATGCTTCTGCCGCCGGCGGCGCTTCGGGCGCCTCGGCTTTGGGCTTTGAAATGATTTTGGCCGATTCGGCGGGCTTGCGTTTTTTGGCTGCAGGCTTTTTTTCCGACACGGCTTTCTCACCTGCCGCCTGCGGACGCTTGGCTTCCAATTCCGCCGGCAGGGATGCCGGTTCTTCGGCGGGTGCGGATTCGATCCCAGCGGCCTCCGCTTCCTGGGGCACAACGACCTTGCGGCGCCGGATAACAGTGGGCCGTACCCGCTTTTCCTCGAGCTGGTCGTCCTTTTCCCCGAAAAGGGCTGCTTTGACCGTTGCCACCACATCTTCGTCCAGAGAGCTCATATGGCTGTTGACTTCAATCTCAAGGTCCCGGATCTTGTCCAAGAGTTCCCTGTTCGTCATGTTAAGATCTCTGGCAAACTCATATACTCTGATTTTTGCCATCCATTCCCCCCAAAATCGTTTGTAAGCAGTTATCGCCCTGTTGCCGTGTCCTGAACCCGATCCGCTATTGCCCCTCTTCCAGAGATTCGGTATCGGAAGGCGCCGTTGCGTTCGGTTCATCCACCGGCGTTTCAACCGCAACCGCTGCATCCGCAGCCTCGGCCTCGGCCTGAGCCAGTTCCTCTGCAGCACGGGCCTGCTCAGCACGGCGCCGGGCTTCGGCGGCCTTGGCAGCCTCGATGGCATACTGACCTGCATTTTCTATCAACACCGCCGCCTTTTCCTGTCCGATGCCACGGATCTCGACAAGCTCTTCGACTGAGGATTGGGCCAGCTCTTCCGCTGAATAGATCCCCTTTTCGAAAAAAGCGTCCGCCAGGCTGGTACCGACCCCGGGGATATTGACCAGCGACGCGTAACCCATCTCCATCATCTCATTATATTTGGACTCGGAGTTGACATCCAGATGCCAACCGGTAAGCCTGGAGGCCAGGCGTACGTTCTGGCCCCTTTTGCCGATGGCTACGGAAAGGAATTCATCCGGAACGATGACCTCCATGGCGTTGTTCTCTTCATCGATGATCACCCGGGAGATCTCCGCGGGAGCCAGGGCGTTGCAGACATATTTGGCTGCGTCCACATGCCAGGTGATAATATCGATCTTCTCGCCCCGAAGCTCCTGGACCACATTCTGAACCCGGCTGCCCTTCATGCCCACGCAGGCCCCCACCGGGTCGATGTCTGAGTCATGGGAAGATACGGCAAACTTGGCCCGGCTTCCCGGCTCCCGGGCTGCCCCCTTCACCTCAACAATCCCTTCACTGATCTCGGGCACCTCGGTTTTGAACAGGTTGATCAGCAGATCGGGGTGGGTTCGTGAGAGAACGATCTGAGGGCCGCGGGTATCGTAGAGCACATCGAGAATCAGGGCCCGGATCCGGTCTCCGCGACGGTAATTTTCCCTGGGAATCTGCTCCCGGGTCGGCAGTATGGCCTCAGTGGTGCCAAGGTTGACAATGATGTTGCCGCGATCCACGCGTTGGACGATGCCGTTGATCACTTCCCCCTTGCGGTCGATATAGCTGGAGTAAACCGCATCCCGCTCTGCGTCCTTCATTTTCTGGATGATCACCTGTTTGGCGGATTGTGCGGCAATCCGGCCAAAGCTCGACGTATCCATTTTGGTGCCGAGACTGTCGCCGACCTCGCAGTCGGGGTCGAGCTTTCGCCCTTCGGTCAGGCTGATCTGCAGATCCGGCTCGGTCACCTCGTCCACCACCTCTTTAAACTGGAAAACCTCGATCTCTCCCGTGTCGGGGCTGTACTGCGCCTCTATGTCGACCTTGCTGCCGAGTTTTTTCCTGGCAGCAGAACGCAACGCCTCTTCCAGGGCCCGGATCAGAATTTCCACATCGATGCCCTTGTCCCGGCTTACCTGTTCCACCACACGTTTGATATCTGCTATAAACATCAATGTTCTCCGTTATAATTGATCAGCCTCGCCTTGGTAATAGCCTTGAAATCGAGGCTGACCGTCTCATTGTCCACCTGCAATTGGACCATTTCGCCAACCACACCGGCCAACACACCGGTAAAATGTTTACGGCCGTTTATGGCAGTGGCGATGCGAATTTTTGCGCGCTGGCCCTTAAAGCGAATATAATCCTCAAGCTTTCCCACCGGTCGGTCAAGGCCCGGCGATGACACCTCGAGCCGGTACGGCGGTGCCTCCTGGGTATGCACATCCAGAATGTCTTCCAGCTGGCGGCTGATATCAACACAGTCGTCCAGCGTTACCCCCCCGGGTTTGTCCACGTATAGTCGCAGGGTCAACCCTCCCGGCTCGCGCTGGTACTCCACATGGACCCGTTCCATGCCCTCAGCGATGCACAGGGGGTCGGCCAGACGGATGACGGAATCGACAAACGCCCGCTGTCGTTTCATCGTCTCCGGGTCCGACTGGCGGGGTACAGACCGCGTTTTGGCCTTCACCTTTGGCTTTCCGGATCGTTTGGCCATTTTTTCACCATACTAAAAAACAAAAACGGGCGAACAGCCCGTTTCCATGTTCAAACCGATTATGGATACCGTCACTTACCAGTCCATAAAACCATACCGGGCATGACACCCGACGCAATTCCGGGAACCGCCACCGGAACAGACGAAACCGGACTTGAAATGGAGCGGGCAACGAGATTCGAACTCGCGACACCAAGCTTGGGAAGCTTGTACTCTACCAGCTGAGCTATGCCCGCTCAACAAGGACCAACAATTAAGGCAAAATAGAGGCCCTGTCAATACATTTCTACATCGCACCCCATGCGTCGCTGCCCTGAGGCCTGGCCAATGGCGCGAAAATGGTCGTCCATCCAGGCAGGCAAACGGCGCTCAAAAACGATGGGCGTCGATCAACGCACGTATACGAATCAACTCGGCCTTGATTTCGGCAATATCCGTCAAGGCGGCAGCCGGCTCCGATTCGAGGACGGTGGCCGCGGCGGGTTTCTTCTTCAGATGTCGCCGGGCACCCTCGATGGTGAATTTTTTATCGTAGAGCAGATGCTTGATCGTCAGCACCAGCACGACATCCTGCTTGCGGTACAGACGCTGGCCCGCATCGGTGCGTTTGGGTTTGATCTGTTTGAACTCAGTTTCCCAAAATCGCAGCACATACGCAGGGACACCGGCAATGTCGCTGACCTCTCCGATCTTGAAATAAAATTTGTCGGGTATTCCCGCCGCGCCGTAAACAACCTCTTTCATCGGCATTATCCCTGGCGGTGCATCGCTGCCGGCGGATTCAACTGGGTCAGGCCGGCAGCGTCGCACCAAATTCGGTAATCAGGCGATGGGTCAGACGGTGGTGAATCTCATTAACAATTTCATCTTCCAGGGTCCGCTCGGCAGACCGATAAACGACGCGGAAGGATACACTCTTTTTCCCCTCCGGTATGGGGTCACCGGCAAACACATCAAACAGATATAGATCCTCCACCAGTTTTTCGCCGAACCGGGCAACCGTATCCAAAAGACGCCTGGATTCGACATCCCGATCGACGATGACGGTGATATCCCTTGCCGTAGCTGGAAAGCGGGGAATCGCTGCCATCTGCCTGGCGTCGGTCACCAGCCGGCTTAGCGCCTCAAGATCCAATTCGAATATAAACGCCGGCTGTTTGAGGCTGTAGCTGTTGACCACCGCGGCATCCACCTCGCCCAGGATTCCCAGCATCTGCACACCATGAAGAATCTTTGCCGTGTGGCCGACACGGGTATAGCAGCACTGATCATCGGGCAGTGCCGCAAACGACAAAGATGCGATGCCCAAGGCAAGGCCCAGTCCTTCCACGGTCCCCTTGATATCGAAAAAATCACAGGCTTTTTCCCGGGTATGCCAGGCGGACTTGGCGCGAGGTCCAGTCAAGAAACCAACGAGCATCTCTTTTTCCAGGGGAAGGAGCGCATCCGCCTGGGGAAGAAAAACCTTGCCGACTTCAAACAGGCGCAGGCGGGTCAGCTGACGGGAAAGGTTACGCTGGGCCGATTCGAGCATGCCGGGAACCAGGGTGGTCCGCATCACCGACTGCTCCTCCGAAATCGGATTGAGCAGGGCGACATGACAACGACGCGGGTCGTCGGGATGCAGTTGAATCCGGTCACAGGAATCGGCGCTGATAAAACTGTAGTTGATCGTCTCCGTGAATCCGAAGCCACCGAGAATGTCCCTGACCTGATTGCGCCGGACCATCAGGGGAAAAGGGGTCGTGCCTTGGGCCGGCAGTGTGGGGAAAGTGGTGGGTATCAGGTTGTATCCGGATAGCCGGGCCACCTCTTCCATCAGGTCCTGAGGACGGGTGACATCCACCCGAAACGAGGGGACCTCCACCTGGAGACCGTCTTCACCGTCGGCCTGGACCTTGAACGCGATGCGCACCAGCAATTTGGCTATGGTATCGCGGTCCAAATCGGTGCCTAGAACGGTGTTGGTGGCCCGCACACACAGCGGGAGGACCAGGGGACCCGATTGTCTGAAATCTTCATCGATGAGACCACCCACTAGCCGGCCCCGCCCCAGTTCGGCCATGAGACCGGCCGCACGGTTGAGGGCGAAAAGGGTGCCGTCCGGATCGACGCCCCGCTCGAAGCGGTGGGAAGCATCGGTATTGAGCCCCAGCGCCTTGGATGTCCTGCGGATGCTGACCGGATCGAAGCATGCGCTTTCGATGAGCACCCGGGTGGTGGTGGCTTCAATTTCCGAGTTCAGCCCGCCCATGACACCGCCCACGGCGACCGGTTTTTCACCATCGCAGATCATCAGCATCTGGTCGGAAAGTCGCCGCGCCTTTTGATCCAACGTGGTAAAGGGTTCCTGCGCTGCAGCCGTTCGAACCACGATCCGGTGGCCGGCCAGGTGATCAAAGTCAAAGGCGTGCAGGGGTTGGCCGGTTTCCAGCATTACGAAGTTGGTTACGTCAACCAGGTTGTTGATGGGCCGCACCCCAACCGAATGGAGCCGGTCCTGGAGCCAGTAGGGGGAGGGTGCGACGGTGATTCCCTCCAGCAGTCGGGCGGCATATCGGGGGCAATGGTCCGGGGCCAGGATGGTCACCGAGGTGCAGGCGCCGATATCGCCCTCGGTATCGGGCAGGCTGATCAGCGGCGGCTTCATATTGACAGCCTGGATGGCGGCAATCTCCCGGGCCACCCCCATGATGCTCAGGCAATCGGGCCGGTTGGGCGTCAAACCAATTTCAAGGGTATGATCGCAAAGATTCAGGGCCGTTTTCAAGGCCATACCCGTTTGAATATCCCCATCCAGGACCATGAGGCCGGAACCGTCCGGACCCAGTCCCAATTCAATCTCGCTGCACAGCATGCCCTCGGACGCTTCACCGCGAATAACGGTTTTCTCCAACATGGTGCCGTTGGGCAGCCGGGTGCCCACACGGGCCAGGGGGACGTTCAACCCCACCGCCGCATTCGGGGCCCCGCAAACGACAGTCACGATGCCGTCGCCGGCATCCACCCGACACACCTTGAGTCGATCGGCATTGGCGTGGGGCAGCACTTCCACCACCCGCCCCACGACCACTGTTTCCAAATGTGCGAAGCGGTCTTCCACCGCCTCAACTTCCAACCCTGCCATGGTCAGCGCATCGGCAAGTTCCGCCACCGGCATATTGATGGGCACATATGCTTTCAGCCAGCTTAGACTTACTTTCATTGGTTCAGGAACACTCCCTTAAAATTGGCTCAGGAATCGATAGTCATTGTCATAGTATCGCCGAATGTCATCGATGCCGTATTTGAGCATGGCAATGCGCTCCACACCCATGCCAAAAGCAAAACCGGTGTACCGGCTGGTGTCGTAACCGACATTTTCAAACACCGCCGGGTGGACCATGCCGGAGCCCAACACCTCCAGCCAGCCGGTGTGGGAACAGACACGACACCCCTTCCCCCGACAAATCACACAGCGAATATCCACCTCGGCGCTGGGCTCGGTAAAGGGGAAAAAGCTGGGCCGGAAACGCAATGTGGTCTGGTCGTCGAACATCTGATGAACAAACGCCGTTAGCGTGCCCTTCAGATCGGCAAAGGAGACACGGCGATCCACCAGCAGCCCCTCCACCTGATGGAACATGGGCGTATGGGTCAGATCCGAATCGCACCGGTATACCTTCCCCGGAGCGATGATGCGCACCGGTGGCGACTGCTTTTCCATTACCCGGGGCTGTGTGGGTGAGGTGTGCGTCCGAAGGACCACATTATCCGACACGTAAAAAGTGTCCTGCATATCCCGGGCCGGATGATTTTTGGGGATATTGAGCGCCTCAAAGTTATAGTAATCGGTCTCAACCTCAGGGCCTTCGACAATATCGAAACCCATCTGGGAAAAGATACCGCAGATACGGTTGGTGATCTGGGTAATGGGATGAAGCGATCCCCTTTCCGGCACCCTGCCGGGCAGGGAGACATCCAGGCGGTCCGTTACCGGTTTGGACGCATTGGACAGACGGGCCAGCGCATCCTCGAATTCACCTTCGAGGGAGCGCTTGATCTCATTGGCCCGCTTGCCTGCCTGGGGCCGCTGCTCGGCGGGAAGGCTGGAGATACTCCTCAGGTATTGGGTGATGCGCCCTTTGCGGCCGAGGTACTGGATGGAAAGATCGGTTGCCGCGTCAACATCGGTGGCCGATGCCAGCGCTTGCACAGCGTCCGCATATATCCGTTCTAAAGTGTTATCCACAATCGTCGCTCTGTATGTATATGAATTGTCGCCGTCCCCCGTCCCGCCGGAGCGGGACGGGGAAGCGGTCGCTTTCGCAGTTTCGAATGGGGGAGGCAGCGGGGGTTACCGATAGGGGCGGCATTTGCCGCAACAGGACGAACCGGTTTACCCCTGCTGGGACGCCAGTGCGGCAATCTGAGAAAATCCAGCAGGATCGGAAATTGCGAGATCGGCAAGCACCTTCCGGTCCAGATTGACGTCGGCCTTTTTCAGGCCGCTGATGAACCGGCTATAGGAAAGGTCGTTCATCCGTGCCGCTGCGTTGATCCGGGCAATCCACAACCGACGGAACTGGCGTTTGCGCTGTTTGCGATCCCGATAGGCATAGTTGAGGGCTCTGTCTACGGTGTCTGCTGCGGTCCGAAACAGTTTGCTGTGCCCGCCGCGAAACCCTTTGGCCAGTTTTAATACCTTCTGACGGCGTCTTCTCGCCTTGAATCCTCTTTTGATTCGCATGATCTCATCTCCTTGGCAGCCGGACCACCCTTAATTTGCAGCTGGATCAAATTTTGATGCCGCATCGGTAAAACCGGCATTTTAAATGCTTACTTGTTGTCGATCAACCGTTGGGCAGAAGCAGCCTGACCTCTCGCATGTCACTTTTTTTGATCAACTGCATCTTCTTCAGGGACCGCTTGCGTTTCCGAGTCTTGGAGGTCAGGATGTGACTGTGGTGAGACTTTGAAAACGTGTATCGGCCGGATCCGGTTTTTTTGAAGCGCTTGGCGGCCGCACGGTTGGTTTTAATTTTGGGCATGGTTTCTCTCCTCGAGCAAAAAAAATTATCATCCTTCTGAATTATCTAAACGGTCCGGGGTTCCGACCGCCTGTCTTGACCCAAGGGGCTGACGCCGCTTTTCAAAAACCGCTGGCGCGAACAAAAAGCATGCGTTCACGCCAGCTCATGAAACGGTCTGTTTTTCACGTGGACTGCGGCCCTCGAGCCAGTTCCGCAACCTGTCATTGGCAAAGCGGCACTATCTGGGTGCCAGCACCATCATCATCGTCCGCCCTTCAAACTTGGGATACTGCTCCACGACGGCGATGTCTTCTAATTGATTGGCAATCTGCTGCAGAAGCTGTCTGCCGCGTTCTGAAAGTGTAATCTCCCGCCCCCGAAACATCACAGTGACCTTGACCTTATCCTTGCGCTCAATGAATTTACGGATGTGGCCCATCTTCGTTTCGAGATCATGCTCTCCGGTTTTAGGCCGGACCTTGATCTCCTTGATCTGAAAGGAGGTCTGCTTCTTTTTGGCCTCCTGCTGTTTTTTGGTCTGCTCGTACTTGAACCGCCCGTAATCCATGATTTTGCAAACCGGCGGTTTCGCATTGGGCGATATTTCGACGAGATCCATACCATAATCATTGGCTTTGGCCAACGCCTGATGAATGGGAAGAACACCAACCTGGTTTCCCTCCGGGTCAATCAAGCGGACCTCCCTCACCCGGATACCTTGATTGATCCGCGTGGTGTCTGGGTGATTCCTCTCCATCGGTGTATTCCTGGGACCAGCTATGCTTCCACCTCCTGAAGCCTTGAATGTTAGAATTTTTTCAGCCCCCCCGAACATCGGCACGGACCAATGAATCACGTCAAAATCACCAGACAGTGATCCAATACTAAACTTTAGTCCAATATATGACGCTTCCGGCAAATGCAAGCAAAAAAACAGGCAGCCACGCGAAAACCGGTCAGTGAGAAATCGGTTGGTCCAGCGTATACCTGCTCAACAGGCTCTGCGCCCAGTAAGCGTTCCCGGAATCTGAAAAAAACCGCCGGAAAAGGGCCAGGCTGTTTTCTCTTAGAACACCAGAGACCACCGTCAGCTGAGCATCCCGATAAAGGGGCGGCAGTGCGGATCGGTCACACCCGGTTCCCCCCCCCATCACATCTTCGTAGGCGTAGACAATTCGGCCAATACCGCTGAGCATGATGGCTGAGAAGCACATCAGGCAAGGTTCCATCGTGCAGTACACGCTCAGTCTCGAACGATCGATGCCCGGTCGAGTGTCGTACAACCGTCTCAGGGCATTGATCTCGGCATGGTCGACCTCGTTACCCGACCCCGCTGCCGTGCCCGTGCGGCGCCCCCGGACAACCACGGCATCACCATCGGCAATCACGCATCCCACGGGAAACTCGCCCTGCCGGAGGTTTCCAAGGGCCAGATCGAGCGCCGCTTTCATCAACATGGTGTCTGCTTTCGATACCGTTTCCGGGTTCATGCGATCCTGCAGGCGGAATCGTCACACGGACACCCGCCGTCAATTTCAAATGCGTATACGATCCTGGCCTCCATTTCCGCACGCGCTGCTGAAATGGGTGCAACCCGGGCATGGGCCAGATGATGTGCCAGCATTTTCCGTGTGGGAATCCCGTTGAACCCCGATGCCGTCACTTTACCGGAATCGCCGTCGAGGATGTCCACCGACTCCCCGTTGGTCACCACGACCACCGGCACCTGGTAGGGCGCCACCAGCCGGGACATCGCCAAGGTCGGTCGATAGCGGGTCACCAGAGAACCTGGCCCGTATTTAAGCACCATTGCCGTGTGATCGTCAACCGTTACTGTGAAGTCAACCCACAGACGCCCCTTGCGGTTGCCGGCACTGACAATCAATAGGTTGCGCGGCTGGATGTCCGACTTTGCATAACCTTTGTGGGTCACTAAAAAACGGGCTATTTTTTGGCGGTACCTTTCGTCGTGGGTATCCGGCAGCATTTCACCGGTGATGAAATCGGCAATCTCTCCCAATATGAGATGATGACCAGCCACAAACCACCTTCCTGTTCAGATTCTGCTACGATATCAAATCGAGATAAAAAAGTCATTAGTCAGCGCATTCAAAAAGGGTGTAGACCCACCAGCCGCGTTCCGTGCGGTCAGCATGCCTGGCGATCAGATAGCGCTTTACAAAGTCTTTTGTCTGTGAATACATAAATGTTTGAAAATAATACAGCTATAGGGCAAGCACAAGCGGGGAGAGACCTTGAACATCCGCGAGCAGTTTGAAAAACGGGAAAAAAATTTCATGTCCCCCTTCGGGTGCCAGAGCGCTCAAAGCCGGGGCCGGCAGCAGCCTGAGGAACCCTGCCCCATCCGTACCGCATTTCAGGTAGACCGTGATCGCATCGTTTACTCCAACGCATTCAGACGGCTGAAGCATAAGACCCAGGTTTTTCTCAACCCCCTGGGGGATGAATACCGCACGCGACTGACCCATACGCTTGAGGTTGCACAGATTGCACGGACAATCGCCCGGGCAATGCTTCTGAACGAAGACCTGACCGAAGCCATTGCCCTGGGCCACGATTTGGGGCACACCCCATTTGGACATGGCGGTGAGGCCGTGCTGCAGGAGATCTACGCCCCGGACTTTTCACATCACAAGCAAAGCCTGCGGGTAGTGGATGTCATCGAAAACAACGGCAGCGGATTAAACCTGACCCGGGAGGTTCGCGACGGCATTGTCAAACACTCCAAGGGTTACGGAAAGATCCTGCCCGATGATCCCGACGAACTGGCCTGTACCATCGAAGGGCGCATCGTGCGGATATCCGACATCATGGCTTACCTGAATCACGACCTGGACGACGCCATCCGCAGCGGTGTCATTCGGGAAAGCCAGGTGCCTGCGGTCTGTACTCGCGTGATCGGCCGGACGCATCAGGAGCGGGCCATCACCATGATCCGCGACCTGATTTTTTCCAGCCGGGCGGAAAACGGAGAATTGCTGCTCGACATGAGCGGCCAGGTTTTTGATGCCATGACCACCTTGCGGGCGTTTCTTTACGAAAATGTCTACCGATCGATCCGGGTTCACCGGGAGTTTGTCAAGGCCAAGAAAATCCTGTCCGAGCTCTACGCCTATCTCATGGAAAACGAAGGTGTCTTGGAAAAAGAGCTCAAGCGCATGGGCATCGACGGATGCCTGGAAAACGGCGACCCCCGGGAGCGGGTGGTCTGTGATTTCATCGCCAGCATCACCGACCGATACGCCCTTGGCCTTTACGAAAAAATCTTTTTCCCTTCGCCAACAGTCTGAGGCCGGTCCCATCACCATGAACCTGAACCCCGACTTATTTTTGGCCACCAGGCGGCAATGCCTTCCGTTGCTGAAGCGGCTTGAGACCCTTTTTCTTGAAATGGACCGGGCCTATGCAGCCGTTGCCGATCAGTATGGATTTCGGTGCGACGGCTGCGCCGACAATTGCTGCCTGACCCGATTCCATCACCACACGCTTTTGGAGTATCTGTATCTGGTCGAAGGCATGCGCACTCTTGAATCCGGCGTTCGCCGGACGCTCCAAAAAAATGCATCCGCGGTCAGCGCCTGCATGTCCGCAGCAGACGGCTGCGATGAGACCCTGCGCATCATGTGCCCGCTGAACCGGGACGGGTGGTGCAGCCTGTATCGCTACCGTCCCATGATCTGCCGGCTTCACGGAATTCCCCACGAGCTGCAGCGACCCGGTGGCGGCATTATCAAGAATCCAGGTTGCAACCCGTTCTTGGAGCGCTGCAGGGAAAGCGGCAAAACCGACTACATTCGCTTTGACCGAACCCCGTTTTACCGGCAGATGGCCATGCTTGAGCGGGATCTGCGCCGGGAAACAGGCTACACCGAGAAACTCAGGCTGACCATCGCCCAGATGCTTGTAACCATCATGGACAGCGGCAATGAAATCAATTGACCCACAAAAAATCAGCCTGCTGCCGGGGATCCCCCTGAAAAAAAACGATTCATTCAAATTCCGGTGCCACAGCGGGCTTGCCTGTTTCAACCAATGCTGCCGGAACCTGAACCTGTTTCTATACCCCTACGATGTGCTCCGGCTGAGAAAAAATCTCAAGATCGATTCCGACCGGTTTCTGGATACACACGTGGATGTGGTGCTGCGCGAAGGCAATTATTTCCCCGACATCCTGCTGCGCATGGCCGGGGACGAATCCCAATCCTGCCCTTTTCTGAGTGAGGCCGGCTGCGCGGTCTATCCGGACCGGCCCGGCACCTGCCGGTCATTTCCCGTTGAGCACACCATACGGATTGACGCCCGGCCGGGTGCATCCGAAAGTGTCAGTTTTTTTCGTCCACCGGTTTTCTGCCAGGGCCGGCATGAAGATCAGGTGTTGACCGTCTCACGATGGGCGGCGGATCAGGATGCCGGCACATACAACCAGATGACCCTCCGCTGGGGTTCGATCAAGGCACGCTTTGAAAAAGATCCGTGGGGCCCCGAGGGTTTGAACGGGGCCAGGGGGAAAATGGCATTCATGGCCGCATACAACCTCGACCGGTTCAGGGATTTCGTGTTTCAGAGCACTTTCTTGAAGCGTTATCGGGTAAAGAGGGAGCTGGTCAACCGTCTGCGGGTCAGTGATCGGGAGTTGCTGCTTTTCGGCTTTGAGTGGATTCGGTATTTTGTGTGGGGCCTTCCCACCAAAAGCATGCGTCCATAAAACGCCCCACGCCAGATTGTTTTTTACCGGGGCCCTGAGCCGGCGGCTATTTCCTGCCAGCAACCGCCTCGGCGACATTGAAACAATAGTCGCCGATCTTCTCCAGGTTGGTCAACAGGCTGACGTAGACGAGTCCCTGGTCGAGACCGCATTCACAGCAGCGCAACCGCTGGATGTGGTCCTCACGATATTTTTCGCGCATGGCATCGATGGCGTTTTCCAACTTGTCCGCCTGATGCATGAAGTTGGCGGGTCGCCGCTGCATGGCCGAGGTGATCAAATCGATGAACTCGGCCACCTTGTCCGCCAACTGGTGCATGTCCGCCATGGCCGGTTCGGTAAATGTCAGATTTTCCTCAATCATATTTTCTAAAGATTGGGCGATGTTTTCCACGGAGTCGCCGATGCGTTCGATGTTGTTGGTCATGCGCATCAGGCTGGAAAGCTCCTTGGCCTCGGATTCACTCACACCGCTCTGGTAGATCCCGGTGAGGTAGGCCACGATCTCCCGCTGCATGTCATCCAGGTGGGCTTCCACGTGCCGCCATTTGGCCAGTTTCTTGTAATCTCTGTCCTTGAGCCGTTTGATGGTCTTTCGAAAGGTGTATTTGGCCGTCTCGGCCATACGGAGAATTTCGCTGCGGGCCTCTGCGATAGCGGCGATGGGCGTGTCCATGAGCCGGTCGCCGAAATTGGGCAGGCGGAAATAGTCGATGTCCTCCTCTTCCTTGGGTGAAAGCAATATGGCGACCTTGATCAGCCAGGGCAGCATCAGCAGAAAAAAAGCGGCATTGATCACGTTGAACAGGGTATGGCCGTTGGCGATGTAGCGGGCGATGTTGATCATTTCATCCCCCACTACCTGGTCTACCGGACCGGCGCCGAGCCCCAGGGTCACCCCTTCGACCAGTTTCACGAAAAGGGGGAAGACGCAAAGCATGAGGGTCACACCGATGACATTGAACATGGTGTGGGCCCGCGCTGCCCGATGGGCGTTGATGTTGGTGGAACCGAGCGTGGCCAGTTCGGCCGTAATGGTGGTGCCGATATTTTCCCCCAGCACCAGAGCCATGGCGCCGGGAAAGGAAAGCAATCCCTGGCTGGCCAGGGTCATGGTCAGGCCGATGGTAGCCGACGACGATTGAACCATGATGGTCAAGGCGGCCCCCACGATCACGCACAGGAGCAGCCCCCCGGCAGAGCCGGGATCGAATTTGGTGAAAAACGCCAGGAAGTTGGGGTCGCTTTTGATTGGGGCCAGCCCATACTTCATCACAGTCATCCCGTAAAACAACAGACCGAAGCCCAAGATGACCTCACCAATATAGCGCGTTTTTTTCTGCTGCGTGAAATACTTGAGCACGACTCCGGTTGCGATGGCGGGCAGAGCCAGTTCGCTCAGTTTGAAGGCGATGAGCTGAGCCGTCATCGTCGTGCCCACGTTGGCTCCCAGGATCATGCCCACGGCCTGCTGCAGGGTCATGAGACCGGCGGTAACAAATCCGATGAGCATCACGGTGGTGGCAGATGACGATTGAACCAGGGCCGTGACAAAAGCGCCGGTGAGACACCCCACCACCCGATTGGAGGAGACCGCGCTCAAGATGGCTTTGATGCGTTTTCCGGCCGACATCTGGAGCCCCTCGGTCATCATCTTCATGCCAAGGATAAACATGCCAAGACCCCCTAGGGTCGTTATGAACACACCCGTCATCGCAAACTCCATCCCGGCGTAGGGCAGCCACCGACGATTGCCCGCGTTTGTTCCAAACTCCTGAAAGTAAACAAAAATAATGTTTTGTTTCAGTCAGTTAATCGCAATCGGCCAAAATTGGCCTGTACTTACCATACACCGACCAGATGTCAAGTCCCAAGACCGCTTGAAGATTTCCGGCCGGACGCCTCGGGCGATCTTCACCTTCAGGGAGGGTCATGGATTTCAGATTCGATAGCCAATGGCGTAAAAATCGACATCCTCCGGGTGAACATCTGTTTCGGATAGGGCCTTGCCGCGCACCGATATGCCTGCGCGGTGAACCGATTCCGGGTCACCGGATACCAGCGGGTGCCAGGCATGCAGGTCCTTGCCTTCGGACAGCCGTCGATAGGCGCAGGTTCTGGGGAGCCAGCGCAGGCGGGGAATCTGCTCGGGTGTCAGCACCAGGCAGTCGGGCACCCGGGTGGTCCGGCTGCCGTAGGCGGAACACCGGCAGGCCTGGACGTCCAGCAGATGGCAGGCAACCCAGGTGTAGGTGACCTTGCCGGTTTTACCATCCTTGAATTTTTGCAGGCAACAGCGCCCGCAGCCGTCACACAGGGACTCCCATTGCTCCGGGCTCATCTGTTCCAATCCCGCTGTCTTCCAGAAAGGCCGGTCGGCTGCCCGGGGGAACGCCGGTGGCGTCTTGGTTTTCAACGGTACACATCCTTTGATTGACTAGGTTTTCACGTGGTCTGGCGCAGCGGGGAGTCCTGCTGCCTGGGGCCCGCACGGCTGACCCGTTGTTCCATGCCGTGGTTTCCATCAACCGATGCCTTATCATGAATTCAACCGCTCAAAAACGGAAAATCCAATCTCGGTTGCCTTTGGCGCAAAAACGCTTAATTTTAACCTGACATACAATCCCTGAAACCCAATTTGAGCGATTTCGACCGGGAGGTAAGCCGTGAGACGAAAATTGATGGCGCTTTCCCGCCTGGCCTTGTTTAGCCTGGTGGCACTGTCTGGGGTGCATGGCATTGCCGGTGCAGGCGCCATGGGCGCGACCGCACACCACGACCTGGGCATCAGCCTTTTTCCCGAACGGGCTGAACTGGAAGGCCGGGACCGGATCCACCTTCGGCAGGCGCAAAGCGGCCCCATCAGCTTGACGCTTTCCCCACGGGCCCGCATCCAGGCGGTTCGCATTGACGGCCACGATCATCCCTACAGCTTCAATCGCGGGCGGTTGAGCCTTAATCCGGATCGAAAGCAATCGATGCCAAACCTGGATTTGACCATCCACTACATCGGCCGGTTCGCCGATCCCGCACCGCTGCGCCCCGTAAACACCGACAACCCGGGCTTCGGTGTCAGCGCAACGATCTCTGCCGCGGGAACCTTTATTCTCTCCGGTGCGGGCTGGTACCCTCGGGTAAACGATGCCGAAGAGTCATTCGCTCTGACCGTGGATGGGCCCGATGACACCGTGGCGGTCACGACTGGAAGGCTGTTGGGGATCGACCGCCAGGGGCAAAGAACCGTCAGCCGCTGGCACATTGACCATCCAGTGGCGGGGCTGAGCCTCTCTGCAGGCCCCTATGGGGTCGAGCGGCGGATGCTGAACGGCATCACCGTCGCCACCTATTTCTTTCCGGACAACCGGCATCTGTCGGCCCGTTATCTGGAGTCATCCCTGCGCTACCTGAAACAATACAGCGACCTTTTCGGGCCCTACCCTTTCGATGGATTTGCCGTCGTCGAAAACTTTTTCCCCACCGGTTACGGATTCCCGGGTTACACCCTCATGGGGAGCATGGTCCTGCGCCTGCCCTTTATCCCGGAAACCAGTCTGCCCCATGAGATCGTGCACAACTGGTGGGGCAACGGGGTTCTGGTAGACTACGAATCGGGCAATTGGTGCGAGGGGTTGACCGCATATACGGCTGATTATCTGATTAAAGAACAGGCCTCCGCCCATGCCGCCATGGACTACCGGCGCCAGGCCCTGCGCAACTATGCGGCACTGGTATCACCGGCAACCGATTTCCCCCTCAGTCAATTCCGGAGTCGATCCGACCCGGTCACCAAGGCCGTGGGCTATGATAAGGCCACAATGGTCTTTCACATGCTGCGCGGGCAGGTGGGGGAGGATTCGTTCTGGGCGGCCCTGCGGGATTTTTATAGGCAATTCCGATTCAAACGCGCTTCCTGGAAGGATCTGCAGCAACACATGGAACAGCGCGCCGGACGATCCCTGGACGGGTTTTTCCGGCAGTGGATCGACCGGCAGGGAGCCCCGCAAATACGCCTTGAAAATGTCAGGCAGGTGGCCGGCAGCCAGGGATATCAAACCATTGGCCGTCTGGTCCAGGACAAGCCCCTTTACGACGTGACCCTGGAACTGTCGCTGGACACCGATGGCGGCCCGGTCACTCAGCCGGTCCGTTTGTCTGACCAGTTCACGGAATTTGAAATCACCAGCCCATCGCGCCCGCGGTCGCTCACCGCGGACCCTGATTATCACCTTTTCAGGCGGCTGGCGCTGCAGGAGATGCCGCCCACGGTCAACACCCTGAAGGGCTCAGCATCCGTGGTGATGGTCATTGCCGATCGGATGGGTCCTTTTGGCCCCCCCGTGGCGACCCAGTTCGCCCGCGCCATGGGTATTGACCCGGTCCGCACGATCCGTGAAACGGACTTCACTCGAGCCGATGCGTCCGGCAGCGATCTGGTGTTCATCGGCCTGCCCGACAATCCGCTGGCGCTCAGGCTGCTTCCCCAGGAACTGGACCTGGTTCCCAAGGCATTTAAGCTGGAAGGCCAGCCATTTGAGGGGCCCGCGGACGCACTGTTCATCGTCGCCCGCCATCCCCGCTCGCAAACCGTCGTCGCTCTGCTGCACCCGCTCTCGGCGGATACGGCAGACCTGGCAGCGCTGAAAATTCCCCACTACGGCCGCTACAGCTACCTGGCCTTCAGCCAGGGACATAACCGGGTCAAAGGCACGTGGCCGGCAGCCGATTCGCCGGTAATGGTCCGCTGGGACCCGGCCGGCACACCCTGACCAAGGAGCAGCCCCATGATCACCCACCACCGTCGACGGATCCTGGTTTTCGCGGCGATCTCGATTATCCTGCTGACCGCCAGCTGTCGTGAGCCCGGTCAGGATGATCAAATGCGGCTCTTTGACCTTTTGAACCGACAATCCATCGCCGATGCAGCGGCCGTAAAGGCGCTGAGGAGCGCCCGCATCGTGCTGGTCGGTGAACACCACACCGATCCGGCCCACCACGCCGCCCAGTTGAAGGTCATCCAGATGCTGAGCACCCAATCTCGTCCGCTGTCCATCGGATTGGAGATGTTTCCCAAGGATAGCCAAGCTGCACTGGATCAATGGGTGGCCGGTGAGATGGAAGAGGCGGCTTTTGAAAAGATCTATCTCGCTAACTGGAATTTTCCCTGGTCGCTCTATCGCGAGATCTTCATCTACGCCCGGGACAGGCAGATTCCCATGGTCGGTCTGAATGTCTCCCGGGGCATCACCCGGCAGGTGGCCGAACGCGGATTTGCTTCACTTTCCGATCAGCAGCGGGGAGATCTGGCGGGTGTTACCTGTGATGTGACCCGCGAGTATCGGGATTTCATCCGCAGCGCGTTTGGCGCCCACGGCCACGGCAACATGGATTTCAACCGTTTTTGTGAAGCCCAACTGGTGTGGGACACCGCCATGGCCATCAACAGCCTCAACCATCTGGAGCGGCACCCCGACCGGACCATGGTCCTGCTGGCCGGCTCGGGCCATGCACGCAAGATGGGAATTCCCTACCAGATAAAAAGCCGCACGACGATGCCGGTCAGCGTGCTGCTGCCTTATACACCAGGCATCTTCGAGCCCGGCACCCTGACCGGCGACGATGCCGATTTCATCATAATGCCCTGAATAACCGCTGCCTGGTTTGGGATGTCGGCAATTTGAGTTGCGGGAAATTGCGCCTCAGGCCAACCTCCGGGAGCCGGATGCCTTTTCCAGCTTGAATTTCTTGTGAAACTTGAGCACTTTCTGGATATAGCGCTGGGTGGCCTTGAAAGGAGGGACTCCCGCATAGTTTCGGACGTGGCGGGACCCGGCGTTGTACGCGGCCAGGGCCAGCTTCACATCACCATCGAAGCGATCGAGCAGTGACCGGAAATAGCGCACGCCACCTTCAATATTCTCCTCCGGATCGTAAACGTCTTCGACACCCAGGGATTTGGCTGTAGCCGGCATGAGCTGCATCAGTCCGCGGGCACCTTTCTTTGATTTTGCCCTGGGGTTGAATCCGGATTCCGCAAAAATGATGGCCCGGATCAGGTGCGGATCCACTTCGTATCGTCCGGACACCTGGACGATAATTCCGTGAAAGGGAATTTTTTCACGCACATCGGCGACCTCCGGTACAAACGTTATCTCCACGACAACCGCAGGCGCTTCCGTGGTGACTTGGACCTCGGGCGCGGCCGGTTCGGGGCCGGTCGCCAAGAGAAGCGCCGTCGGAGGCTGCGGCATGGCCAAAAAAGGTGTGTATGTCTGACGGGAGGCGGGTTCAGCTGTTTTTGTAAATGTACAGGCAGCGGCCAGGAAAAAGGTACAGGCGGCAACCGTAACCAGAAAGACGATGGCGTCCTTCATCTGGAAAAAGGAATGGCCGGGGTGATTTTCTGGGTCCATGGCATTTCCCATCGATAAGGGGTTGACCGGTAAACTGCAACGCCCTGCGTAGAATTGACTATCCTGAATTTAGCAAATAGAATGCCGAAACATCCCAAAAGCATCATATACATATTCATATTAGATAGTTAGATGTTGTTCGGCCAGATGCTGCGCCTTTCAGGTATGGCAAACAGTCTCTTAAAAGCGTGGCATTTATGCCACAGTGTGAAATTTTCTTCCTTTCATGGGACAGGATCAGCTGTCTGGATCGTCGGGCGTAATACTAAATTCCCAGGTAGGCCTTTTTGACGTCTTCGTTGATCAGCAGTCGCTCAGCAGCGTCTGAAAGGGTAATCCGGCCGTTCTCCATGACGTATCCCCGGTGGGCAACCTTCAGGGCAAGGTTGGCGTTTTGTTCCACGAGGAAAATGGTGGTGTTGTTTTCAACGTTTATTTTCTTTATAATTTCAAATATTTGCTTCACAATCAACGGCGCCAGCCCCAGGGAGGGTTCGTCCAGCAGGAGCAGCCTGGGCCGGGCCATCAGGGCCCGCGAGATCGCCAGCATCTGCTGCTCCCCGCCGCTCAGGGTGCCGCCGGCCTGGTTGCGCCGTTCTGCCAGAATGGGAAACAGGTTGAAAACATAATCTAAATCGGATTTCACACCATTCTTGTCGCTCCTCAGAAAGGCCCCCATATCCAGATTCTCCAGCACGGTAAGATAAGGGAAGATTCGCCTGCCTTCGGGAACCTGGCTGATGCCCATGGATACGATCTTGTCCGGGTTTACCCGGGTGATGGTCTCCCCCATGAAGCGTACATCTCCGGTTCTGGGGGGCACGATCCCGGAAATGGACATCAAAGTCGTTGTCTTGCCGGCGCCGTTGGCACCGATCAGGGTAATAATTTCTCCCTCTTTCACCTCCAGGCTGATGCCCTTCAGCGCCTGGATGTTGCCGTAATAGGTATGTATGCCAACGAGGCTAAGCATCGATTTCTTCTCCGAGATAGGCCTTGATAACAGCCGGATTCGTGCGAATCTCCGCAGGTGTCCCCTGGGCTATTTTTTTACCGTAGTCCATGACGAAAATCCGATCCGACAGACTCATGACCAGTTTCATGTCGTGCTCGATCAACAGGATCGAAATGCCCTCGTTTTCACGGATTCTGATGATCAGCTCATCCAGTTCCTGGGTCTCATGGGGATTCATGCCCGCAGCCGGTTCGTCCAGCAGCAGCATGAAAGGATCCGTGGCCATGGCGCGGGCAATTTCCAGACGCCGCTGAGCACCGTAAGGCAGATTCTTGGCAAATTCGTTGACATATCTTTCCAGCCCGATCTTTTTAAGGATCGAATAGCTTTTCTGAACCGTAGCCGCTTCTTCCCGGCGCGTTGAAATACCTCTGAGCACCGCGCCTAAAATTCCGGCTTTCATTCGGCAATGGCAGCCGATCATGACATTTTCAAGCACCGTCATATTCTGGAAGAGACGTATATTCTGAAATGTTCTGGCCAAACCCTTTTCCGTGACCTGATTGGGCTTGATGCCGTTGATCCGCTGGGGCCGCCCATTTTTCGGTGGAGAGATAAGGACATCGCCGCTGGTGGGATCGTAAATCCCTGTGATGCAATTGAAAAACGTGGTTTTACCCGCTCCGTTGGGACCAATCAGCGCCACGATTTCCCCCTGGCGAACATCCAGATCAACCTGGTTCAGGGCCCGCAGACCACCAAAATTCATTGTCAACTGCTTTACGTCGAGTATCGGTTCCATATCCATATCTGTCCGGTTAGGGGCCTTTTACAACCCTTATTGGCTGACTTCCTTGTATTGGTAGGTTCGCCGCACCGTTTCAACGATGCCGCCGGGCCGGAACACCATCATCATCACCAGTACCGTGCCGAACGCCAGCATGCGGTATTCGGATAAAAAACGCAGATATTCTGGCAGCAGAATCAGGATAAAGGCACCGACGATGACCCCCACGATCGAACCCATTCCACCCAGAACCACGACACAAAGGACATTGATGGATTCCCAGATGGTGAAGCTGGCCGGGTTGATAAACGTGGTCTTTGCGGCAAACACGACCCCGGCGAAGCCAGCCCAGGTGGCTCCCAATGCAAAGGCCATGAGTTTGGTTTTGCGCTTGTCGATGCCCATGGCCTGGCAGGCGACTTCGTCTTCGCGCAGGGCGATCCAGGCCCTGCCGATCCGCGAATCCTGCAGCCGGTTGACCACGAAAATGGTGGCCAGGCTCATGGCGATCATCAAAAAATAGAGGTAGATGGTGGCCTGCTCGATATTAAGATCCACACCAAACAATCCCGGACGTGGAATATTGGCGATGCCGCTGGGTCCGAAAGAGAATTCGTTCCAGTTTTCCAGAATGAGGCGGATGATCTCACCGAAGCCCAGCGTGACGATGGCCAGGTAGTCGCCCCTGAGCCGCAGCACGGGAAAACCGAGAATGATGCCGAACAGGGCAGCCATTCCGCCGCCGATGCCCAATACCGTCCAGAAACCCAGGCCGAAATGGTAGTTGAGCAGGGCGTAGGAATAGGCGCCCACCGCGTAAAAGGCCACGTAACCCAGATCCAGCAGACCGGCGACGCCAACCACGATATTCAGGCCCAGTCCCAGCATGACATAGATCAGGGCCGTAATCATGATGTTGGTCTGGTAAATGGAAAATACAAACGGAAAGGCCAGGGCGCCGAGGCTGACCGCGATCATGGCCGGAATGGTGAATCGTCGATTCCTGAGCAGCCGCTGGCTCAGGGTTACACGGACAACACCATCGACCTCGGTCCTTTTTATGCCCTTCTCCTTTCGCCGGATCAGGTAGCGCCAGAGCGCCGACAAAACAAAGCTGCCGATCCCCACAAACAGCAGGTTGGCCCAACGCCACTGGATGATATTTTCCACGGTGTTGACCCGGATCACCATGATGGGGAAGGTCAAAAACATGAACCAGAGGGAGACCAGAAAAGATTTTTTGAGTTCATTTACAAGCATGGGCGTTTATATCTCAATGCGCAGGTTGCCGGCAGCCAAAGGTTGATGCCGGTCGTAATCTGATGGCGGCTCACACTTTCTCCGCGGTAGAACGGCCCAGGATCCCCGCCGGCCTGAAGATGAGGATGACAACCAGAAAAATGAATGCAAACACATCCTCGTAATCACTGGAAATATAACCGGTGAAAAAGGATTCGGTCCACCCGAGGACCAAACTGCCCAGCACCGCCCCGGGGATTGAGCCGATACCCCCGAGAACCGCCGCTACGAAGGCCTTGATGCCGGCGATGAAGCCGATATAAAAATTGATCTGGCCGATGTGGGAGGCAATCAGCACCCCGCCGATAGCGGCGGTGGCGGAACCGATAATAAAGGTCACCGATATCACCCGGTTGACGTCCACGCCGACCAGCAGGGCCATATCCCGATCCTGGGCCGTCGCCCGCATGGCCTTGCCGATTCTGGAGAATTTAATCAAAAAGGTCAGCAGGACCATGACGATGGTGGTGGTGACCAGAATCACCAGCTCCGGTGAACCGATGATGTGGGCAATGGGTTCCATGAATTCAAAATCGGGGATCAACCCGGGAAAGGGCAGAAAATCAGAGGTCTGCGCCAAAAGTACATAGTTCTGCAGAAACAGGGACATGCCGATGGCGCTGATCAGAGCGGACAGCCGGGGAGCCTTTCTCAGCGGCTTGTAGGCAATCTTCTCCATGGTATAGCCGTAAGCCGACGAGTAGATCACGGCAACCCCGGCGGCGATCAGCAGGATGGCAATCTGGTTCCACCCCATCATGGTGAGCACGCTGATCACGATCAGGGCAGTGAAGGCACCGATCATGTAGATTTCGCCGTGGGCAAAGTTGATCAGCTGCACAATCCCGTATACCATGGTGTAACCGAGGGCGATCAGTGCGTAAATGCTGCCCCGGGTCAGGCCGCCCAGAAAAAGCTCGAAAAAATAGTCCATATCAAAACCCATCTCGGGTGAAGGGATGCCCCCCGGCTGAAAAATCGCCCGGGCGGTGATGTCCGGCGCATAAAAATTCAGGGGCCAGACGCATGCGTGTCTGTCCCCTGAGTGATCATGACACAGCTTGCGCTATTTCAGTTCTACGTAGGCACCATCTTTGACCTGGTACATGGAGAATCCGACACCGATGGCGTCACCGCGATCGTCAAAACGGATTTTGCCCAGCGGTGTTTCCACATCCTTGGTTCTCAAGGCCTCGGTCACCGCGGCATAATCGGTGCTGCCGGCCTGCTCGATGGCGTTGAGCAGGGCTAAAGCGGCCGAATAGGCATTCAGGTAGAATGCGCCTGGATCGGCGCTGTAGGCTTTTTTGTGGGCGTCGTTGGCCGCAATGGCCATGGGGTTTTGGGAGACGTCCATGGGACCGGTGGCGTAAACGCCTTCAGCATATTTCTGGGCAACCTTGATGAAGGTATCATCTTTCACACCGTCGTCGGAGATGAAGATGGTGTCCATTCTCTTTTTGCGCATCTGGGTGACGATTTTGGAGGCTTCGGGATGGTAGCCGCCGAAAATGACCGCCTCGGCGCCGCTCTGTTTGATCTTTTGAACGACGGCACTGTAGTCCACGGCACCGGGGGTGATGCCTTCATAAAAGACCACTTCAGCCCGGGGGTCTGCTTCCAGGAAGGCCTTGGCGAATTCGGCCAGCCCCTTGCCGTAATCGCCCTTGTCGTGCAGAACGGCAATTTTTTTCAGTTTGAGGACGTCCAGCGCGAAATCCACTTCCAGCCGCGCCTGGGCATCGTCGGAAGCGATGGTGCGGAAAAAGTTGGGATAGTCTCCACTCTGGGTCAGGGCGGGGTTGGTGGCGGACGGCGACATGACCGGAATGTTTGAATCCTTGTAAATACCCAGAGCCGCCTTGGTGGCTCCGGAGCAGATGTGACCCAGTACCACATGGGCGCCTTCGGAGACCAGTTTGGTGGCGGTATTGGTGGCAACTTCGGGTTTGCACACGTCGTCTTCCACCAGCAGTTCGACCTGTTTGCCCAGAACACCGCCCTTGGCGTTGATCTCTTTCACCACCAGCTCAGCGGCTTTGATGGTGGGGATGCCATAGGATGCCAGGTCTCCACTGTGGGGGCCGGCAACACCGAGTTTAATGGTATCCGCTGCCACGGCGGTACCGGTGGCAACCATGAATATGCCAGCAACTGCAACGATAAGGAACTTGCCCAAACGATTTTTCATCATGCCTCTCCTTCTCAAATGGTTTTGTTGAACGATCTCCTCCAGATAAAGACAATTGTATAGTAAAGTTGCCGAGGATCAGTCAAGTCAAAAGGCGGCTGGATGACCAACGATTTGCAATGGGCGGGTGCAAATTCATCGGGCTCACTTTTTTTCCGGCAGCCTGCGGTGTGGTCGGCAGGTGGGTGTGCTGGCCGATCCGAATGGGGATGAATCACATTGATTAGTTTATCGGAAAGCAGGGAATACATATGATTTCGAGCCGATGATGTCAACCGCATTCCGCACGATGCACTGTGCGCACACCCCTTCCCGGGTCCTAAACCGGATGGACCCTATTTATTTTTTTGGGGATCTTAAACTTGCCCTGCCCACCAAACCCATGTATGAATTCAAAAAAGCAATCCATCAGGAACCGAATACCCATCATGAAAAAAAACATTGGTCTGGTTGTCAAAGATGATGACCGTGCCCGGCAGCAGGCTGACTCCTTTGAGCAATGGTTGGTCCGAAAAGGCATCACCGTCACTCGCCGGCAAAGCGGGATACCCGGTGTGAAGCGCTTGGGCGGCGCACGAAAACGGTCGCCGGCATCACTTTTTTGCGTATTCGTTCTGGGCGGCGACGGTACATTTTTAAGCGCCGTTCGCTGGATCGGCGACCAGCAGACCCCCATCATCGGCGTTAAATTCGGCGAGGTCGGATTCCTGGCGGAAACCACCCAGGACCGCCTGTGCAAGGTGGCCGAATCGATCCTGAACAATCAGTTCACCACGCGGCCGCAGATGCGGCTGCAGATACGGGCGATCCGCCAAGACGTGGAAATTGCCCGCGAGTCCGCATTCAATGATGTGGTGATCAACAAGGGCGCCCTGGCCCGCCTGGCACGGATCCGCACCTATATCGACGATCAGTTTCTCACCGATTACCGTGCCGACGGACTCATCGTGGCGACCCCCACCGGATCCACGGCCTACTCCCTGGCCGCCGGCGGCCCCATCATCCACCCGTCGGTGCCCGGCATCCTGATCACCCCCATATGCCCTTTCACGCTGACCAATCGGCCGCTGATGGTCCCCGACTCGGCCACCATAAAAATCCAGTTGACCGAGGACGCCTCGGACATCATGCTGACCTGCGACGGCCAGATCGGATTAAAAATCGACGAGCGGGACACCATCCTCATCAGCCAAAGCCCCATCCCGGTGCAGATGATCACCCTTCCCGACCAGAACTACTTCGATGTGCTCAAGGCCAAGCTGAAGTGGAGCGGCAGCCGGGTGTAGTTGAAGCGTCGCTCAGAAACAGATTCCACTTTTAATTTTTAAGGGTTCATGTTAACAAGGTTCACACGGATGAAATCGGTAAAGGAGACTCCCTGAATTGAAGCGCTATCCACGACCGTTGACCGGTTTATTCAGCCTTATAACTGCCTTTTTCATCCTTTTCAATTCTCCTGTGCCGGCCGATGAAGGCGCCGGACGCGTCCTGATCCTGCCCCTGACGATCCATTCGGAAAAAGACCTGACCTTTCTCAACAAAGGCATCATGGAGATGCTGGCCTCACGCATCAGCCAGTCGGCTGAGGTGATTCGCGGCGATGCCACGCGGCCAGGCAAAGACCCGGTTCAGACCGCCCGCGACCTGGATGCAACCTATGTGGTCACCGGCAGCCTGACCGTTTTCGGCGACAGCGTCAGCACCGATGCCGCCCTCACCTCGGTCGAAACCGGTGATGCGGCCCTCCAGTTCAGCCAGTTCGGCCAGAGCAGCAGCGACGTGCTCATGCATATCGATCAGTTTGCCACCCAGGTGAGCCGCCACCTTGCCTCGATCTCAGCGACGCCAGCGGTGGCCGCCCCGACGGATGCCGCCCCGGCAGTGATGATCCCCCAGGTGACCCCGAAGGTGGAACCGGTCCAGCCGGTGCAGCCGGCCGCGGTTCCCGTACCTTTGCAACCGACGGCACCAACTACGGTTGCGGTCGCGGCGGCGACCCCGGCAACGGCAGCCCCGGAAATGGCGGCGAACGACACGGTTGAAGCCCTGTGGACCAGCAGCCCATACAAGGGCGTCATCAGCGCCCTGACCACGGGGGATGTGAACGGCGACGGCAGACCGGATATCGTCTACCTTCATGCGGATCAGATCGTGGTCGAGCGCTTTGACGGCGGCCGACTGGATCGTCTGGCCCTCTTCGACGCGGGCGGCAGCCATAAAATCCTGGCCGTCGATGCCGGAGACATCAACGGCAACCAGGTCGCCGAAATCTT
>NZ_JAWOHB010000205.1:0-153169 GCF_046496365.1 Desulfosarcina sp. | reverse complement strand
CCGCCAGGCGGTCCTGGGTGTGGCCCCCACGGTCATTGAAGCTGTCAAGAAAAAAGCCATCCGCCACTTCTTCCTGGTGGGTGGTTGTGACGGCGCCAAACCGGGGCGCAATTATTATACCGAGTTCGTGGAGAAGGTGCCCAAGGACTGCGTGGTGCTGACCCTTGCCTGCGGCAAGTTCCGTTTCTTCGACAAGGAGATGGGTGACATCGGCGGTATTCCCAGACTGCTGGACGTGGGGCAGTGCAACGACGCCTATTCGGCCATCCAGATCGCCGTTGCCCTGGCCGGGGCCTTCGAATGCGGCGTCAACGACCTGCCGCTCTCCATGGTCCTCTCCTGGTACGAGCAGAAGGCCTGCGTGATCCTTTTGTCCCTGCTGCACCTGGGTATCAAGAACATCCGTCTGGGGCCCACCCTGCCGGTTTTTCTCTCGCCCACCGTGCTGGATGTGCTGGTGAAAAACTTCAACATCATGCCCATCAGCACCCCGGACGAAGACCTGAAGGCGATCCTTGGATAGCCGCAGGCAGCCCCGATAACCGGAACAACGGCTGCCGGGCGGTCGGCAGCCGTAAACCCAAAGCATTGAACGGTGAATGATCATGAAATGTCCCGGACAGGATACCCTTTACTGGAAACCCGGCGCGATTTATGAAGTGCCGTGCCCCCAATGCGGCGCCAATGTGGAGTTCTTCAAGGATGACACGGCCCGCAAATGCCCCAAATGCCAACACCGCTTCGTCAACCCGGACATGGATTTCGGCTGTGCAGCCTACTGCCAGTATGCCGAGCAGTGCATCGGAACCCTGCCCGAAGCGTTCCTGCTGCAGAAGGAAGACCTGCTCAAAGACCGCGTGGCCATTGAGATGAAGCGCTATTTCCGGAGTGACTTCAAGCGCATCGGTCATGCCACCCGGGTGGCCCGCTACGCCGAGCGCATCGGACGGGCCGAGGGCAGCAATCCCGCGGTGGTCTTGTGCGCAGCTTACCTGCACGATATCGGCATCGTCGCGGCGGAGAAGCAATACGGCAGCAATAAAGCCGAATATCAGGAGCAGGAAGGGCCGGCCGTGGCCCGCGACATCCTGGAGCGGCTGGGGGCCAAACCACCCCTCGTGGATGAGGTGTGCGACATCGTCGGGCACCACCATCATCCGCGGGAGGAAGAGACCCTGAACTTCAAGGTGCTTTACGACGCAGACTGGATCGCCAATCTGGAAGAGAACAAGAAGGAAAACGGCCTGGCGCCCGAGACGATCGAAGCGATCATCGCCGAAAAATTCCTGACTGAAAGCGGCCGCACAGAGGCCAGAAAAACATTACTTTGATCACAACCGGCGCCGTTGCAGGGCGTCGAACACAACCACGCAAGTTCCCGGTGAACCGGCGGAAAAGGGAAGTGGCAACCATGAAAGTAACCCGAAAAATAATTGAAATCGATGAAGACCGCTGCGACGGATGCGGCAACTGCGTGATCTCCTGCGCCGAGGGGGCGCTGAAAATAATCGACGGCAAAGCCAGGGTGATGTCGGATAACCTGTGTGACGGTCTGGGCGCCTGCATCGGCGAATGCCCCCAGGATGCCCTGAAAATCATTGAACGCAAGGCCGACGAATTTGACGAGGAGGCCGTGGCGCATCACCTGGAGAAGCAGGCGGCCGCGAAAGAGAAGCAGACCATGCCCTGCGGCTGCCCGTCCACGCAGATCCTTAGCTTCGCCGCCGGCGACGGCTGCCAGAGCGCCAATATGCCCAAACGCCAGGCCAAATCCGATTCGGCCCTGACCCACTGGCCCGTTCAGATCCGCCTGATTCCGCCAAACGCCCCGTTTCTCAAAGGCGCCGACCTGCTGGTGGTGGCCGACTGCGTTCCCGTGGCCTTCCCCAACCTGCACTGCGATTATCTGGATGGCAAGACCGTCATGGTGGGCTGCCCCAAATTCGACGACGCCCAGTCCTACATCGACAAGTTTGCCGACATTTTCGAGACAGCACAGATCAAGAGCGTCACCACCATGGTTATGGAGGTGCCCTGCTGCTCCGGCCTGCCCATGATCGTCCAAAAGGGTATGGAGAAGGCCGGGGCCAGCGTTCCCCACAAGCAGGTGACCATCAGCACCCGGGGGAAGGTGCTGGAAGAAAGGTAATCCGCCCTCTTTGGTGCCGACCTTCGGCCCTCTCCGGGCAGCTTGTCCCAGCGTTGGCACCTCACTTTCGGCTGTCGTGGAGGCTTATCGCCAAATCCGGTCACAAAATCAGCGACGTTTGGTATCATCTGTGTGACTTAAGAGATTCCCAGCAAACGCAGGATCAACTGGATGGGGTAGAAGACGAACCGGTCCAGCACATTAAAATACATCAGCGCCAGAACGATCATGAATCCGTAGGGCTCGATGCGGCTGTATGCCATGGCCTGCCGGGGCGGCAGCAGCCCCACCAGCACGCGGCCGCCGTCCAGCGGCGGAATGGGGATCAGGTTGAAGACCGCCAGAAAGACATTGAGCTGAATGGCGATCAGCAGAAACAGCAGCAGCCCCTGGATGGTGATTCCAGCCATGAGCAGGCCTTTGAAAACGATGGACAGGGCGGCGGCCAGAAAGAGATTGGTCAGCGGACCGCCCAGGGCCGACCACATCATGCCGCGCCGGGGATCCTTGAAATTGCGTGGATCGATGGGCACCGGTTTGGCCCAGCCGAAGACCACCGGCGATTTCATCAGGATCAGCATGGCCGGCAGCAAAATGGTGCCGAAGGGGTCGATGTGGTCCTTGGGGTTCAAGGTCAGGCGCCCCTGGGCCTCGGCCGTGTGGTCGCCCAGCCGCCGGGCCACCCACCCATGGGCGAACTCGTGAAAGGTCAGGGCCATGAACAGGGCCAGCACCTTGAGCAGGATCAATCCGATATCCACGGCACTATTTCCTCTTTTTTATACAGGGATGGGAGCAGAAGTCACGTTTGACAGCCGTTTCGGCAGGCCATCAGTAGGTTTTCCCTTGCCGATCCACCATGGGGACAAAGCGGACATCCACGATTTTCTCCTGGTGGACTTCCCCCTTTTGTTTAGTCAGCAGGACCAACTGCTGGGCATATTTTTCGCCAACGGGGATCACCATGCGGCCCCCTTCCACGAGTTGGTCTTTGAGCGGCTCGGGGATGCGGGTCGGCGCGCAGGTCACGATGACGGCGTCAAAAGGGGCGTGTTCAGGCCAGCCCTGATAGCCGTCACCGATCTTGACCCGGATATTCCCATAGCCCGATGCTTGCAGGTTGTCGATGGCCTGGCGCCCCAGTTCGGGGACAATCTCGATGCTGAAGACCGTGGCGCCCATTTCTGCCAGCACCGCTGCCTGGTAGCCGGAGCCGGTGCCGATTTCCAGGATCCGCCGGCCGGGGGCCACTGCCAGCACCTGGGACATCAGGGCCACGATGTACGGTTGGGAGATGGTCTGGCCATGACCGATGGGCAGCGGCGTGTCATGGTAAGCCAGATGGCGCAGTTCCCCGGGTACGAACCGATGGCGGGGCACGGTTTGCATGGCCTTTATTACCGATGCATCCACGATGTCCCGGCCGCCAAGCTGCTCGGCCACCATTTTTTCACGCTGGGCCGCAAACTCGTCCGCCCCCGAGCCGGCCAGGCCCAGGGACAGACTGACGACAACCGCAAAGAGGGTCATGGCGGCAATTTTGAATGTAGTCATGGCGGCGTCCTCCTATTTACAACCCCAGATCCTGATCGATCAGGATCACCTTGATGCGGCCTCTGGGGAAGGATTTTTCGGTGATGCACCAGGTGTTGCAGATGCGATCCGGACTGCTGCAATCCGTGCACACGGCCGTTTTCATGCAAGGCGTCTTCAGCCCCGCATGGCGGATGGCGTTGACCGGGGCGGCATAGTTTTTGACGCGCCGCAAGGCCTCGTCGACGGTGGGGACGATTTTGTTGCGGCCGATGAACAGCACCACGTGCCTGGGGCCGAAGGTGATGCCGGCCACCCGGTTGCCCACCATGTCCAGGTTGACCAGCAGGCCGGTTTCGGTGACGGCGTTGGACCCCGTGAAAAACAGGTCGCTCAGCAGGGCCTGCCGGCGGCGCTCCCAGCGCTCCTGGGAGGACGCCTGGGGATCAAAGGTTTCGATCATCCGGATGGCCGGATCGGCCCGGATCGCTTCCAGCACGCCGCTGGCGGCAAGGGTCAGCGAGTCACCCCAGGAAACTGTCTTCGGTTTAATTCCGGGAAGAATTTCATCGATGAAAATAGCTCCGGCGGCTTGGGCGCCAGCGGCCAGGAATACCTCGAAGTTGTTTTTCTCCAGGGCCTGTTTGCATTTTCCCAGGTGCAGTTGCCAGTAGGTGTCGATGGGGGCGGGCATGACGGGTTCCTGCGGTAACAAAAAGGGTTCACGGGGTCGAGGGGTCCAGGGTTCAAGTGCGTGTGGGCTGCTGTTTCGTAACCATTTGAACTGAATACCTCTCAAACGACACTTTTTGTATCACGTCCGATGCCAATTGCATAGATCCAGGTGCCAAAAAATAGCGATCCATCGAAGACCGGCAACGACGCGACTGCTTTAGATTTTCAAACGGGGAACCTGAGCTGATCGCCTGTCTGTGCATGGCGGCGCTCCTGTGACTTTGGTGGGAACGGACTGCCCATGAACTCTGCCGTGGCCACCCGGGAGCTGGCCGCTACGATTTTATGAATTCGCGCAGGGCTGTGGTGGCGTAAGCGCCAGATGGCAGCGTGAACCTAAATCGCAGCCCGCCAGCCACTTCACCGACGGTCAGATCTGCAAGATTCAGGATGGCTTCGCGGCGCGATCCAGGCGAACGAAACCGGCGGAAGTCTTCCGCGGTGAGTCCGAATTGCCCCAAAAGCGTCGCTTCCCTCTCCCCGGCTGCACCGGTGGCCGGTTTCATCTTGAATCCGTAAATGGGTCCGGTGGTGACAATTTCTCCGGCGGCGAAGCGCTGGGCGTCGATTGCCGGATCCTCGACGGTGAAAATGCCACCCGTTTCGGTCTTTTTTACGACGTCGCCGGCCAGCAGGTTGCGGTAGTCGCCCGCCTCCATCCGCTGCTTGAGCCATATGTTGAACAGCGCCGATTGGACCACCGATACCATGAACGTGTCCTCGCGTCCCTTTTTCCCTGCTGATAAAAGGGCGAACCCCCGCTGGATGTTCTGCAGTCCGTGGCCGAATCGCTGGGGACCGTAAAAGTTGGGCACGCCGGTTTGCTTCAGCCGCCCGGCGACGGCCAGGGCACGGGGCAGCGCTCCGGGTTCGGGGTTGCTGACCACCACGCTGAAGCGGTTGGCGGCCACGTGGCCGGTTTTGATTTTGTTGCGATGGCGGTCGATGGCCAGAATTTCAAAGGGCAGGTCGGCCAGGGCCTTTTCGACCTCGGCCAGGGGATGATTGACCCCGCAACGCAGGGAAAAGGTCTGCACGACCAGGGCCGTCTTATCCTTGCGGCCGCCCCAGCCCACATCCGACGGGGCCAGGCCCAGGCATTTTTGCATGCTGCGCGCGGCATCGGCGGTGTTCCATCCGGCCCGCCGGAAGGTGACATAGACATGCTCGCCTTCACCGCAGGCGGCGTAGGGCAGAATCTCTTCGACCACAAAGTCCTGCGGGGTGGCTTTGATGGTGCCGCCGATGCCCGGCAGCGGGTGCGTGACAAAGGGCAGGGGCGACAGCATGGCGATGGCGGTGTCTGCATGGCTGGCAACCGGGGTGCGACTCGAATCGGAAGACATGGGTTCTCCCACAAGCTTGGTTTCACTGCGGTGATCGGGTCCGCAGGATCTGATAGTGTTTGAACAGCAGGAACCCGCCCCAAAAGAGGGCCGTTGCGATCAATACCGCGCCCACGACGTGGGACAACCGGGCGATGGTATGGTCGAAGCGGATCAGGCCGGTCTCCTTGAGGATAAACTCCCAGTCGTGGAACCCATACGGGGAGTGGCTGCCGACATTGCCCCCCAGAAGGGGCATGCGCAACGAGCGGGCGTCGTTAATGTACGGCGCCAGGTCGATGAAGTTCTGCCCCATCCACCACAAGGCGAAGGATCCGGCAAAGGGGTCGCGTGTTTTTATCAAAAAGACCAGCAGGCAGATGGCCGGCATGAGCACCTGCATCAGGCTGCCGCCAAGGGAGGTCATCACCCGGCCGAAGGGACGGAAAAAGATGTGGCCGGCCTCATGAAAGGGCAGGTTCACCAGGTGCCAGAAGCTGCTCATCGCAGCGTCGGAGGCGATGGGACTGAGGATGAATTTTATCCCCCACAGGGTGAGAATTGCCAGGAGCAGTAGGCGGGCGCTCCATGCAATCGCATTTACATCGGTGGGCATATGGAAAAGCAGGGCGTTCAGGATGCCGGATGTTGCATCTTCTCGATCAACTGCCAAAGGGGCGGGTCGTCCTGGCCGGGACGCCGCTTTGCGCTGGTGCCACTTGGCGAAGACGATGCCGCAGCTCGGGCATTCGCTGTTACGGTCAGCCTGCTCGCAGCTGCATCGGGGGCATTGCATGTTGAGTCCGTTGCGTTGTTCGCATTCGCCGGCACCTATCGGCGGTGATACATTTTACCATAAAAGCCTTCGGCCCAAAACCCCCTTTTAAAGCAGGCTGATGGCCAGATCCGAAAGCTCGCTGCGTTCTCCTTTTTCCAGGTTGATATGGGTGTAAAGCTGCTGGCCTTTCATCTTTTCAATGAGGTAGCTCAACCCGTTGCTGCGGCTGTCCAGGTAGGGATGATCAATCTGGTAGATGTCTCCGGTGAAGACGATTTTTGTGCCTTCACCGGCCCGGGTGATGATGGTCTTTACCTCGTGAGGGGTGAGGTTCTGGGCCTCGTCTACAATGAAAAAGACCTTTACGATGCTTCTTCCACGGATATAGGACAACGGTGTGATGACGATCTTTTCTTCATCCAGCAGCTCCTTCACCCGGCGTCCCTGCCCGTTGCCGGTTCTATTGTTCTGATGGCTTTCGATGATCGACAGGTTGTCGTAAAGCGGTTGCATGTAGGGGTCCAGTTTGGACTGGATGTCCCCCGGCAGGAAGCCGATATCCTTGTTGCTCAGGGGCACCGAGGGCCGGGAAATGAAAATCTGCCTGTAGTGGCGCCGATTTTCCAGGGCGGCAGCCAGCGCCAGCAGGGTTTTCCCGGTGCCGGCCTTGCCCGTAATGGTCACCAGCGGGACGTCGAGGTTGCTCAGTGCATCCATGGCAAAGCACTGTTCGGCATTGCGGGGCCGGATGCCATAGCACACCTGGGGGTCAATCCGGCGGATGCAACGGGTCGGGGGAAGAAAGACCCCTAAAGCGGATTTGCTGCCGTTTTTCAACACCAGATATTCGTTGGCCAGCAGCGGTTCGGCGACGTCCAGAAACAGCGTGTCCGTTTCAAAGGGTTTGGCGTAGAGCTGGTCGATGACGGCAGCGGGTATGTTCTCCAGCACACGTGTGCCCTTGTATATATCCGCCGGGGCCTGGACCCGGTCCGTGCTGTAATCCTGGGCCATCAGGCCGATGGACTTGGCTTTCATGCGCAGGTTGACATCCTTGGTGACCAGAAAAACCCGCTCAAAGGCATGTTCGCAGGCAATGTGGTAGGCGGCGTTGAGGATGTGGTGGTCGGGCTTATCCGATGAGAAGTTTGCCTTGAGCTTGTCATCGAACTCCCGGTCCAGGCAGACGGTGATTTTACCTTTTCCGGGGCCGATGGGCACCCCGCCGTTGAAGATGCGATTGCCGGTTAACGCGTCCAGGGATCTGGCGAACTCCCGGGCGTTGCAGTTCAAAATCTCCTTGCCTCTTTTAAACCGGTCCAGCTCCTCGATGACGGCAATGGGGATAACGATATCGTGTTCGTCGAACTGGTTGATGCAGGAACTGTCGTGCAGAATGACATTGGTATCCAGTACAAAGATTTTCCGTTGATTGGTCGGAAACGAAATCATCGCACCTCCTGGCGGTCACGGGTTGTTGGCGACGGGTTGTCTTGCCGGTGGCCGGCCGGCAGTGCGTCGGGAATGGGCAGGCTGCCCAGGTTTGGGGCCGTTCGAAAGCGTTGCGGTAGTTGTGCCGCGGGTGGGCAGGGGTAGCTGGTTGATAAGACAGACAGGGGCATTGGACCTGGTTCAAGGTTAGTATCCGAAATCATCCACGTATGCCACATATAGCATGCGGATGGCCATGTGGCAACAATATCTTCGATTTTTGCCTCCTCATGGCCAGCAGCGTGAACCGGGTGCACCGTGCGTCCAGGTTGGTCTTGAAGCGGCGCTGCTTTTGCGCTATACAATCAACGTTGTCACGCATGTCGCGGCGGTCGTTGGGCCTAGAACCGACTCCGCCCGGCAGGACTGTCTTTGCAAATTGAAATTAACACCTACTGTGCAATGGTTAGCATTGTATGAGGGAGAGCCAGTAAGATGAAAATTGCATTTCCGGTAGTGGAAAATAAAGGCCTGGACAGCCTCGTTCACGGTCATTTCGGGTCCGCACCTTTTTTTGTATTTGTGGAGATGGATTCGGACAGCATCGAAGCGTTCGAAAATCCGGACCAGGACCATCAGCACGGTGCCTGCAACCCCATGGCCGCCTTGGGTGGGCGCCGGGTGGATGGGGTCGTGGTGGGCGGCATCGGCGGCGGTGCGCTGAAAAAACTCAAAAACGACGGCATCACCGTATATCGGGCCGTTGATGGAACCGTCGGGGAAAATGCCCGCCTGATCAAGTCCGGCAAGTTGCCGGTGTTTGAGCCCGATCAGGTGTGCGGTCATCATCATGGGGTTCAAATCGGGGGATGTGTGCACTGACCGCACCGGTTTGCCCCGGGCAGGTATTCAAAGAAAGGAAGGGTTGCATGCCACTATTTGAATTTCTTTGCGCCGACTGCGGAGATGTGGCTGAGGTTCTTGTTTTCAACGAAAAAACGACTGTCCATTGCCGGCGCTGCGGCAGCGCCAATCTCAAAAAGCTGATCTCCGCGCATTCATCCCTGTCGGGCCCTGCTTCAAATGCCATGCCCGGTCCCGGGGATACAGCCTGCTGCGGTTCATCGCCGGGCCATGCGGGCTGCGCCGGCCCGGGGAGCTGCTGCGGGAAGGGCTGAGGGATAAGGACTGAGGACTGAGACCGGAAATCAGAGATCGGTTCAACAGGCAATCAAGCGCTATTCATTGGATGTTGAACGTTGGAAGGTCGATGGTGGGCGCCCACTCTTTTGTCACCCGCGATCCCTTGGCCCACTGAACCCTTTTCATATCCGGGATCAACTCCGCTGGAGGCTTTCCAGCCGGTTGACCCATGTTTTTTCCCCTTCCCGATCCCCCATAAACCGACAGCAGCGAATGAGCTGTTCGACGGTCTGGGGATGATCCGGAAGATTTTCCAGGTATTTGCGTGCTTCCGGGTAGCGATTCAGCCGCATCAGGCTGTTGGCCAGGGCCATGTGGAGGTCCAGGCTGGTTTTGTGGTGCCTGATGCCCCGCTCAAGAACTGTCACCGAATCTTCAAACCGGCGCAGGTGCTGGTACACAAGTCCCAACCCCCAGAAGGCACGGTGGTCCGGATGGTAGCCCAGTGAACGTTCGAACAGCATGACGGCGGTGTCCAGACTGTTTTTAACCAGCGGGTTCATGGCATAGTCCCCGTGGCTGAAGGTCAGCGCCAGGCGGGACAGAAAATCGGCATGCAGGGGATACAGCGCCGGATCATCCGCCAGGTCGATGCGCGCTGCAAATTCTGACAACCGGTCAAAGTAGGCCTCCCTGAGCCGCCGCCCGAATTGCAGTACGGTTGTTTTGTCCAGGGTATTATCGGTCTCAAAGTATAGCATGTCCTCGACCCGATCCAGCCAGATATCATCGGTGGCGCCGCTGCTCTGCTTGTACGCCTCATAGAGCGCCGTGCCGGGAAACAGATCCAGGATATAGAATATGGTCGACAGGGGGCGAATCCGGCGGAGCAGCGCCAGACTTTGATCGATCGTGTGCTCACTCTCGCCCGGGGCGCCGTAGATGAAATAGGCCCTGGCCAGGATGCCGCAGCGAACGGTGAGATCGAAGGCGCGGCAGATGGCCGCTTCGCTGATATGCTTATGGTACAGATCCCGGATCTTGCCGCTGCCGCTCTCCACGCCGAAACTGATCTGGGTGCATCCGGCCCGACGCATCCAGACCAGCATCTCTTCGTCCACACAATCCACCCGTGAAATGGCCACCCAGACGATATCGAGACGGTTTTCAACGATCCGGCGGCAGATATCGATCACCAGTTCCCGCTTCAGTGTGAAGGTGTCGTCGGATACAAAAAAGAAACCGACCCCCTTTTCACGTAATCGGGTCAACTGGGCAACGAAATAGTCGACGCTGTGAAAGCGCACCCGACGCTTCCAGAAGGCCGGGGAACCGCAGAAGGTGCAATCTGCAGGGCATCCCCGCGTGAGAGAGATGTGTTCAAAGGCGAAATGGTCCGCAGGCATGGGCAGACTGTCCAGGTCTGCCAGCGGCGGCCGATCTTTGGTCTTAAAAGGCCTTCCTCCTTTGCGGAAAGCCAGTCCGTCGATGTGCGTGGGGTTTTTCCCGGCCCCATTTTCAAGAAAGCGGATCAGTTCCAGGAAGCAGTGCTCACCTTCGCCCCGAACCACATAATCGATCTCCGGAAAATGGGTCAGAAAGTGCTCCCAGAGAAAGGTCGCACCGACGCCGCCGAAAACCACGCGGGTTCCTGGATTGACCTTTTTGACCATGCGGGCGATGTCGATGCCGCCCCAGCGATTGGCGTGCAGGATCGAAAAACCCACCACATCCGGCTGCTTGTCGCCCAGCAGCTGGTAGATACGGTGCGGGACCGGGCCCAGGTTGTAGCCGTTGAGGATGTCCACCGCGTAGCCGTTGGCCCGCAGCATGGCGCCCACATAGTAGAGGCCCATGGGGATGGCACTGACATCCTCCTCGTTGATGCGGTTGTCCAGAAAATAAGGGTAGACAAGCAGTATTTTCATGGTTTGGATCGAAGCGGCCATCTATGTCCGGTCTTGAGAAAATGGAACCCTGCTGCCGAAGGCCGGATGAAACCATCAGGCGGTTGCAGCAGAAGGAATCCGTTCATGGGCCGTGGTGGGTCAGACCGCCTTGCTGCGGACAATCATTACTGAGCATGGCGCCTTATGGGAAATGCGCTTGGCGACGCTGCCAAACAGAACCAGCCCCATGCCGCTGAGTCCGAAAGCACCGACCACTGCCAGATCGGCGTCGGTCTCTTCGATGAAGGCGATGATTTCGGTGGAGACATGGCCGTCACGGACCACCAGTTCGCAAGCAACTTTTTCGGGGATGCGGCTGCCGTAGACCTCCTGCATGCGTTCGTTCAGGCTGACCACCAGATTTTCGTCGAGGTGCTCGGGCAGCAACAGATCCGCGTCGGTGAGCATCGGATTGACCACCGGCGGCAGCACGTGGACCACGTAAAGCTTGGCCGCGTAACGTTGCGCCAGGTCAAGGGCGGTTTGGAAAGCAACCTCCGCATGGGTGGAAAAATCCGTGCAGCAAACGATTTGTTTGATTGTCATGGGGGCCTCCTTTGGTCATGAATGATCAGCGGGCATCAGTGTCCGCAGGACATCCACCTTGCCGACCACACCCACCAGCAATCCTTTTTCAACCACCGGAAGCGTGTGCAGATTATGGTCAACCATAAGGGCCGCCACGGTTTCGATGCTCGAATCCGGTTCGACGGTCACCGGGTTGGGGGTCATGGCATCGGAGACGGCGGTGGCGGCTATTTTCCGGACTTCCTTGTCAAGGTTTTTCATTGAACTGAGGTTAATATATCCGTCCAGGAAAGAGAAAAAAGAGGGCACGGGCAGTTTTTTCTGTTGGGCGATGATGTCGCTCTGGCAGAGGATGCCCACCAGTTTTCCGGCGTCGTTGACCACCGGCACGCCGTTGATGCGGCGATCCAGCAGTATTTTTGCGGCTTTAAAAATCTCCATGGTATCGGATACGGTGATGGGGTTTGCGGTCATGATCTCTTTTACCAGCATGGTGGCACCTCCGGTGTGGGGCAAAATTCACTGCCAAAGGCATTTGCAGGATAGGAAAAAGCCGGCTGTGATTAAAATGGCTCCGACGATGATCGCTCACCCTCAGTGTAAGTGAATCGCGGCCGACCTGTCAAAACAAATCCGATGCCGCTTGAGGGTTGACCTGGACAGACCGCCGCGTATATTCGAAGACCCAAACAGGCCTGCATCGGTGCCATCCCCCGCTGACCGGGGCAGTGGCTGCAAGTGGAATACGGTTCCATCCAAAACGAACCGACCGGTTCGGGGCCGCTATCTGCGCGCGTGGATGGGAACAAAATCGTATTTGGTGTCGCCGGTGTAAATCTGCCGAGGCCGACAGATCTTCCAGTTGGGATCGTCCATGCTCTCCTTCCACTGGGCGATCCATCCCGGAAGCCGGCCGATGGCAAACATCACCGTAAACATGTTGGTGGGGATGCCGATGGCGCGCAGGACGATTCCGCTGTAGAAATCGATGTTGGGGTACAGGTTGTGGTCGATAAAGTAGGGGTCTTTGCGGGCCACTTCCTCGAGTTCCTTGGCGATATCCAGCAGCGGATCGCTGATCTGCAGGGAATCGAGCAGTTCATCGCACATTCTCTTCATGATTTTAGCACGGGGGTCGTAAGTTTTGTAAACCCGGTGACCGAACCCCATGAGCCGGAATGGATCGTTTTTGTCTTTGGCCCGCGCGATGGCCTTCTGGAAATTTCCGCCGTCGGCCTGAATGGCGCTGAGCATCTCGATGACCGCCTGATTGGCGCCGCCGTGGAGGGGGCCCCACAAGGCGGCAATACCCGAAGAAATGGCGGCGTATAGGTTGACCCGGGCGCTGCCCACCACGCGCACGGCCGAGGTGGAGCAGTTCTGTTCATGGTCGGCGTGCAGGATCCAGAACACCCGCAGGGCGTTGACGGCGGCCCGGTTGAGTTCATAGGGCCTCACCGGTGTGTCGAACATCATGTTGAGAAAATTCTCACAGTAAGTCAGGTCGGGACGGGGGTAGACCACCCGGTGGCCCCTGGAAATCTTGTAGGACATGGCGGCCATGGTGCGCACCTTGGCCAGCAGCCGGGTCATGGTAATGGTGATCTCCTCTTCCTGGGTGCCCAGTTCCGGGTAAAAACTTCTCAGGGCATTGACCATGGAGGAGAGAATTCCCATGGGATGGGAGGCCCGGGGATAGTTCTGGAAGAACGCCTTGAGGTCTTCATGGACCAGGCTGTTGTCGTTTAGCATTACCGAAAAGCGGGTCAGTTGGGCGCGATTGGGGAGCCTGCCGTTGATGAGCAGATAGGCCGTTTCCTTGAATGAGGCGTTCTCCGCCAGCTGGTCAACCGGGATCCCCCGATAGCGCAGGATGCCTTTTTCGCCGTCCATATAGGTGATGGCGCTCAGGCAGCTACCGGTATTGGCGTAGCCGGGATCCAGGGTGATGAAGCCGGTGTCCGCCCGCAGGGTGGAAATGTCGATGGCCTTCTCCCCTTCGGTGCCGATGACAACCGGAAGTTTAATCTCAAGGCCGTTGTAGGTGAGCGTGACGAATTCCTCCATGGTGACTCCTTTCTTCCGAAAAGATCCGTTACTTACTTATGCAGGCGCCCGGCAGGCCAGCTCGGCCGCTCCATTTCCACCGAAGCGGCGGAATAATTGTCTTGATTAGCGGCCGGATTTTAACGTATTGAATTAACAGGCCGGTTCCAGTCGTTTATGCCTGACGATAAGGGGCGCATATGTGCAGGGCAGCGGCCGCCATCTATATGAATATCCGCAGCAGTTGTCAAATATCAAACAAGGCCCGCTGTGATTTTGATGGTTGGCAGCGGCTGTTTACCCGTTTTGAAAAGGAGAAACCCCATGACCTACAAGGAGAACCTTTTAAAAAAGATAGAGATCGACCACCTGGTCAAGACGATCGCCGAGGCCATCGGACCGGTTGAGAGCGGCAAGCGCATCGACAAGGCGGTGTTGGATCGGCTGATGACTTTTTTCCCCTGGCGCCGCCGGCAGGAACGGGATCTGGAGTTGTTCCTGGAAACCGACGGACCCGGGGCAACGCGGATCCTTGTACTGGACAACGACCTGACCATTTACAATACCGCGGTGGAAGATGTGGTGTTGAGAAAAAGCCCCACTGTCAAAGAGATGGTAAGCATACGAAATGCCATAAAAATTCTCAATGACAAGGATGTGGTGACCAGCAGGAAGGCGGCCTCCTTAAAGACCATTCAAGAGATTTGTATCGGCGAACTGGATCTCAGCTTCACCGCGGACGATATCGAAGGTATCGCCGGGGAAGGCGTGGCATCTCTTGAAAACGGCCATGCGCAGGGCGTTCAGGAAACCCTGATGCTGTTTGCCGACCTGTTGGGGCTTGTACCGGCGCCCAGGGCCTTTGCGCTGAACCACCACGACATCTATGGCAAAGTGAGCGAGAAGCCCGGCGGAGAGATCGCTTTCGGTCCCCTGGTGATGTTTAGCATGATCCACAACACCCTGACCTGCCTGGAGACCCCCCTGAGCAGTCGGGACAAAGAGCGGTTCGAGACACTCAAGGCCGCAGCTTCGGGTGATGCCGAGGCTGCAGCTTCGGGGCCGGCCGTCTTCGACCTGATGAAATCCCAGGTACTGGCTACGGGTGCCGGACGACCGGGGGGTCCGCACAACGGCCAATAAAATGGCTGCGATGCCGACTGGAAATTGGCCGGGCCAGCAAACGTCCCGGCACCCCTTCAGCCACTACATGCCGAATTTACGGAGCATTTCGATGACCTTGTCCTGGCTTTGCTTCTGAACGATGATGGCTTTCTGGTTGTGGGCCTTTTTGATTTTATCGGACAGTGCATCCAGGTCGGCCGGCTTTTCCACGAAATCCATGGCCCCAGCTTTCATGGCCTCCACGCCCTTTGTAACCGTTGCATGACCGGTGAGCAGGATGATCTGCATTTCGGGCCTGTTGGCCTTGATGGCCTTCAGGGCCTGGATGCCGTCCATTTCCGGCATCATGAAATCCATGATCACCGCATCGTAGGATTCGGTGGCGATGAGCGCCAGGGCCTCGGTGGCTGATGTGGATGTGGTCACTTCCATGTCGCGGGCGCGCATGCGTTCGGCCATGACTTCCAGAAACTCCGTTTCGTCGTCAACCAATAATACACGTTCCTTCATGGTACATTCCTTTCAAATTACCCGTAAAACAGCACTGATCCTTGGACCGGGTTTTTAGATGGGGTGCGTTAAGGTAAATTAAGATTGATTTGGCCTTGTTTTTGATCAACGCGCAATTGGGCGCCAAGAAAATCCGCCACCTGTTTCTCTCGCGGTGATGGAAAAGGCACACCGGCGGCCAGGCAGTCCCGCGCCAGTCCGCCAAAGCCGATCTGAACGGATTTTTCCATTTTCTGAATAAAGATTCGCACCGGTTGGCCCGGGGCGCATGCATCCATGGCCCGGCACAGGCACCCCCACACCAGATTTTCCAGGAAAAACCGATGGGTGACGATGGTTACCGGTCGAGGCGGTGCTTCAATCTGCACGACCGCTTTGCGCATGATAATCAGCCGGGCAGCCAGATCGACGATGAAACGGATCACCGCGTCCACATCCACGGTTTCCGATGGCTTGTCGGCGCTGTGGGCAAAACGGTTCATGGCTCCCACGATCCGGTCGCCCCTGGCCACCTGCCTGGCGATGGACTGGGACAGCCCCGACAACCGTTCAGGGGAAAGCGGCAATCCCTTTGCGTTCATCTGCAGCATGTCCTGAAGTAGTCCGGCATTTTCGTTGATGATCGCCAGGGTATTTTTGATTTCGTGGGAAATCGATGCACATATCTCGCCGAAAAACCGGGTGCCCTCGACGGCCAGTGTCAGTGAATCGTCTTTCATGTCATTTTCCCCTCTTTTATCGGGTCGACGGCAGCGCTGCGGCGGGGCGGGTCAACGGCGCAGGCGGTTGCCGATGACATCTGCGGTGGTTCCAGGGGCAGGCTTACCATGAAACGGGTGCCGGTGCCAACCTGGCTGTCCACCGTGATTGCGCCGCCCATCTCAGCGACCAGGCCATAGGTCACGGAGAGCCCTAAACCGGTCCCCCCATGCCCCTGACGGGTGGAGAAAAATGGCTCGAAAACCCGCTTCAGGTCAGCTTCGGGGATGCCGTGCCCCGTGTCGGCCACGGTCACCCGGATGTGCGTCCTCCCTTGGCGGGCGACCGTGACCGCTATCCGCCCACCGTCTTTAATGGCGGCAAAAGCATTGTTGATCAGGTTCAGGAAAATCTGCTGGAGATTGCCGCGGTCGCTCCTGAAGACTGGAATTTTTTCGGGCACCGCTACCGAAATGGCGATGCAACGCCGTTCGGCCTCCTTTTCCATGAAGGCCAGCACCTGACGAATGATTGCCTCGATGTCGACTTCTTCCTGCGACGGCTCCATGTGCCGGGCGAAGTCCAGCAGCCGTCGGGTGACGGCGCCGCTGCGGCGCACCGATGCCAGCACGTCTTCCACCAGCCCCATGAGCTTTTCATTGCCGGCATAATCACGATTGATGGTGAACAGATCCTTGATCAGTCCGGCCTTCTGGTTGATGATCGCCAGCGGGTTGTTGATCTCGTGGGCCACCCCCGAGGCCAGGCGGCCGATGGATGCCAGCTTGTTGGCATACTCCACCTGATGCAGGGCCTGAACCCGACGCTGGTCGGCCGCGTGGATACGGTTGACCAGGTAAGTGGCGACCCCCAGGATGGAGACGATTATCAAGGCGATGCTGAACAGCAGAAATCCGATGAGGTGCATGCGGGGCTTGAACCATATGTCCATGATGCCCGATTCCTGGCGAATCATCATCAGTAAAAAGGGGCTGTCCGGCACGGGGGCCATGCCGACGAAAATCGACCGTCCGGCTTGATCTACCGTTTTCAGTGTCCTGGACCTCTCGCGGGTTGCGGGGATGGCCAGGGGAACCTTGTCGAAGCGATGGCCATATTGCCGGGCGGGTGTCTGCAGGATTCCCTGGACGTTGACGATAAAGGCATCGTCGCCCTCGTCCAGAGCCATCTGCAGCACGGGGCCGTCCAACAGGCCGGCGTCCAGTGTGGTTCGCAGGATGAAGAAGCCGCCGATCTCCAGATCGTGACGGATGGCGAGCACCAGTTGATGGTTTTGTCCCTGGCGGACGGTCACATCGCCGATGAAGCTGCCGTTGGTGGCGGCCTGATCGAAGCAGGCGGCGGGGTCCATCAGGCTGCCTTTACGTGCATAAGGTCCGGCATAAGCCTGCACGGTACGGTCCGCAGCCACCACCCCCAGATCGATGAAACCGCCCATGCCTCCCTGCAGATTGGCCAGAATGGCATCCAGTCGCCCCGGTGCCAGCAGGTCCGCCAGGGTGTTGTCCCGGACGATGAATTCCAGGGCCGCCCGGCGCTGGGACAGCACAAGGGAAATGCTGTGCCAGGTGTTGGAGACCATACGGGAAATGTCCATTTTCGCTTCGGACTCAAGGGCCTGACGGGTGAGCCGGTAGTCCATCAGCGTCATGACCAGCAGGGGTGTGAGGGTCACCACGGAGGTGAATGCCACGATCATCATCCATTTGCGCCGGAAGCTGAAGTGGCCTCTGTCCGGCCCGGCAGCCGCATCCCGATGGTCCCAGAAACGGGGCTTGAAATGGGACAGGTTCAGCATGATGAATATCGCTCTGCAGGCGGAAAAACCGACCGGCCTGCTTCAGGATTTGAATCGTTGAATCTTGGCATGGGCTTTTTTCAGGGTGTCGCTCAATTCGTCAATGTCCACGGGCTTTTGCATATAGGCGAAGGCCCCCATCTGCATGCACCGCTTGCGGTCTGCCTCGGAACCGTGGCCGGTCAGCACGATGACTTCGATCTCGGGCCGGGTGGCTTTGACCTGCTTCAAGACCTCAAGGCCGTCGATTCCCGGCATTTTCAGGTCGATGATCATCACTTCAGGTTCGTCTTCTGCGACCAAAGCCAGGGCGGACTCCCCATCATAGGCCACGGCGGATCCCATGTCGCGTAATTCGAGGCGCTCTGAAAGGGTCTGGACAAACTCCCGTTCGTCATCGACCAGCAGCACGCGGGATGGCACCTCGAAGCTGTGTTTGCGGTAGATATGTGCCTGGTGAAAGTCTCTGCCTACCTGCGTCGTCACCGACCGGACGCCGTCCATGGCGCCGGCGATGGATTTCAGCTCTTCCTCCAGCCGGGCAAGCATGAGCACCTGTTGGTTGATGGTCAGTGCCACCGCCCCATCTTCGGCGGCTACGGAAACGTTGTGCCCGGACCGGGACAGGGCTACCTCAACGGCGGCAGCCAGCAAAAAATCCTTTTCGGCCTGAATGGAGGCATCGGTGCGGCGAAGGGCATCCTTGATCAGGTTCTCCTCAATCAGTGCGCCGGCTTTGGCCACATTCATGCGGTTCATGGGCAGCACGATGTCGTAAAGGCTGTCGGCCCAGGGATCTTTGATCGAAAAGAGGGTTTCGGTCCATGCGGCACTGTCCATGTCCCGGGTGCGTATGGGTTTGAGGGCCTCTTTTTCCGACAGGCCCTGGACGACGTGGGCCTGTTCGATGCGATAGGGCATTTCAGCGATGATGCAGACGCGCAACGCATGACTGACAGCGTGGGGGATCAGCAGACTGGAAAACCCGTGGACCACGGCTGGCCCGTTGACGAGTTCGGTTGCCAGGGCCAGACGCAGGCAGGCGATCGAGCACTCCTTTTCATGGGTGAACTGGTTGAAAACCGACGTTTTGGCCGAAAAGGCGCGCCAGACCTTGTTTTCGGGCATGCCGGCGGCCTCAGCCGCCTTGATGACGACCTGATCGTCGGTGATCAACCGATATCCGGTGCTGTCCATCACGTCGCGGGCCACTGCGTCCGCGCTGCAGAAAACTCCGCTGAAAATGGCAACGACAGACATCGTTACTCTCCTTTGGCTTCGCTGTTGGTGCCCAAGGCCCGGACCGAGGTCAATGGGCAGCCTTTTTCGCTGCCTCCCTTATGGGTCTGTGGGTGAATGGACCGAAGCGCTTCCTTCATGGTCGGATAGATGTGGTCCTCGCCGATTTTGTGGAGCAGGTGGGTGCGTCGCAGCACCCGCATCACCGGTTCGTGAACACTGCTCAAGGAGATGTCGATGCCGGCGCTTCTCACCCGGTCCACGATCAGCGACAGGGACTCCTGGCCGGAGGCGTCCATGTCGTTGATCGACTCGGCGGCGATAATGATGTGTTTGAGTTCTTTTTTCTTTTTTCGCCGATTGCGGATCTGATCCTCCAGGTAACTGGCATTGGCAAAAAAAAGCGGCCCGTCGAACCGAACCGCATCGATGTAGCGGCACTCCTTCAACCCGTGGGTCACGGCATCATGCAGGGCCCTGTCCAGCCCCATGGAAAGGTCCACCACATGGGGTCGCATGTTCCGGTAAAGAAACACACAAAGGGAAAACCCAACCCCCACCAGAATGCCCCGATCCAGATGCGGCGCGAAGATCAGGGTGCACACGAAGGTGATCACGGAAATGGCTCCGTCGTACCATTGGGCGCGCCAGGCGTGAATGAATCCACGGATGTTGATCAATCCGGCAACCGCCACCATGATGATGGCGGCCAGCACACTCTGGGGCAGATGGTAAAGCAGGGGAGTGAAAAAAAACAGGGTGGCCACCACGGTCAGACAGGCAAATACGCTTGACAGGCCGGAAACGGCCCCAGCCTGTAGATTGACCGCGGACCGGGAAAAGGATCCGGCCACGGGATAGCTTTGAGCCATCGAGCCGACGATATTGGCCAGACCTTGGCCCATGAGTTCCTGGTTCGGATCTAAACGTTGGCCGGTTTTGGCGGCCATTGCCTTGGCGATGGAGATGGCCTCCATGAATCCCAGCAGGGCGATGATGACGGCCGTTGGCAGCAGAGCCACGGCGGCGTGGCCATCGAACCTGGGAAAAGAGAAGGCCGGCAGGCCCTTGGGAATGGCTCCGACCACATCCCCGCCGCCGCAGAATACCAGTGCAGACGCCTCGATTGGCGCGTTTCCCACCTTCAGCCGCCAGACGGCGCCAATCTTTTCCGTGTCGGCCGGCCGAGCCCCCCGGGCATAAAACCGTATGCCGCCATCTTCCCTGTGCCGTCCGGCTTCAAAGAGCTGGCGGCGGATCCGATGCCGATAGTCCGCCGCCTGTCCAGCCTTCAAGGTCATTTGGTAGTTCAGGACCTCCAGATCCCGTCGGGAGTCGATAACGATCATCTGATGACCGTCAATTCTGGCCTGTTTGAGGGTTGCGTTGATCCGGGTTCGCCGGTCTGCCATGCGATCGAGCTGCGTGGTCGCTGCATTGAAATCCACAATCAAGGTCCGGATGTTTGCATCGACAACCGCATCAAGGGGCATCACGGACCGCCGTTCAAATCCGGTGGCCCAGCTGATCAGGGTGGTGGCGGCTACCGCAACGAGCACATAGGGGATCCGCGGGGTGATCTTTTTCAGGGCCACCATAACCGCAAAGGCAAACACCCCCATCATGAACGTGGGCCAGTGCGTGTAGTGCAGGACCGCATTCACAACCCGGACCACCGTATGGTAGTGATATTCGCCGCCGTCAACCGTTACACCGAACAATTTGGATAGCTGACCGGTGGCGATGATCACCGCAGCCGCATTGGTGAAACCACTCACTACCGGGTGAGAGAGAAGGTTTACCACGAGCCCCAGTCTGAGCAGGCCCAGGAACAATTGGAAAAGGCCCACCATCAAGGTCAGCAGCACCGCGTATCCGATATACACCTGACTGCCGGCGGTGACCAAAGGTTGCAGGGCCACGGCGACCATCAGGGAGAGCAAGGCAACAGGCCCGGTCGCCAGTTGGCGGCTGGACCCGAAAAAGGCTGCCACCGCCGGAGGCAGAAAGGCCGCGTAAAGGCCGTAATAGGTCGGCAGTCCGGCCAGCTGGGCATAGGCCATGGACTGGGGAACCAGCACCAGGGCCACGGTTAGTCCGGAAAAAAGGTCCGCCTTTAAATGCGTTGCCCCATAGCCGGGCAGCCACTCCAGAAAGGGTAATAAACGGCTGCCGGCCAGGTTGTGAAGCACGGATGACAAGCCCCGGAGCATGTTGTGTCACCGATTCCCGGTCAGCAGTCTGCGGCAGGAGGTGATCAGACTGCCGTAAAGCGCGCCCGCATCGTACACACGGTAGGTATTGAGCCGCACGACGCAATCGACCATCGCAAAGAGCACCATGGCTGTCTTGCGGGGCGCGTCGACAGTTACGGACCTGTCCTCGATTCCCGTTCGTATGCCCTCTTCGAAGAAGTCCAGCAGACAGGTGTAAATGGATTCCAGATGCCTTCGGCACACCAGGCTCGTTTCAGCCATCTGATAGGGATAGTGGCGGTGCAGAATCAGGAACTGGTCTTCCATGGTGCCGGCCAGGTTCAGGTAAAAAGCGATCACCGCTTCAACCATGTCGATCCCCTTGAGCTCCCCTCGGTCCCGCTGGTGCTGTTCAAACTGCTCGACAATGCGCGCTTGCACTTCATTCAAGACTTGCAGGAACAGATCCTCCTTGTTCTTGAAATGGTGAAAAATCGTGCCGGTTGCCGCGCCGGTAATGGCGGAGAGTTCGGCCATGGCGGTTCCCTGAAAGCCGTTACGGGAAAACAGCCGGGTGGCGGCGGATAGGATTGCATTCCGTTTGGACATGTGCTACCTGGTTGAAAAATAACCAACCGAACGATCGGTCGGGTTTTTTTTAACTAAAGACTTTGCATGGATTTGTCAACAGGAGAAATATGGCGGCCCACTCCATTCCCGAAAAAGCGGAATTGCTCGAGAAGCTCAGGCAGGGCGATTTCGCGGTTCCCGACTTTATTTATGTTCCCCCCCTGAGTTTTCAGGAAGAAGATTTCGATGCCCTGGCGACATTTCTGGAAAAGCACCGCCAGAGTTTCAAGGTGATTGCCCGCAGCGCCCACCCTGAGGAGCGCTGGTTCAAAGGCGGAACCTTCGACTCCCTGGAAACCTATGCCGATGCAGGGGGCATCCGCTATGCCCGGAGCAAGATGATCAAACTGGCTCAAACCAGCAGGCGCCTGACCATTGCCCGGCAGCAGCGCTTCAACCATGCGCCGGAACTGGACCTTGACCAGATGGGCGTGATTGTCATGCCCTTTATTGACGGATCGAGCGTCATGGCCAAGATGATCGGCGGCCACTGGGAGTTCGGCTACTGTCGGGACCGCATTCACAAGCTGCAGAGCGAACCGTACATTACCCGGACCCCCCATGACCGTCGCCTGGTACAGTTGTCCAAGGACATTCAAAAATATCTGGGATTCCCCTGCGAAATCGAATACATCATCTCATCCGACGGCGGCATTCACGTGGTGCAGGCCAAAGACATCTCCGATATCGATATCCTGGAAGAAAAAGAGAGCCGCCGGTCCATCATCCTGGACGGCATCCGGCGAATCCGCAAACGGCGCAATTACCGGGAGCGGCCGCTTTATGTGATGGACAACAAAGCTTTTTACATCGGTATCATCTCCCAGTGTGAGGAGCTGGTGAGTGAATGCGCCACGATGCGCAAACCGGATATTGCCCAGATCATCGCTTCCATCCATGCCTATGAAGTCCATCTGGAGGACTTTGCCCTGCGCCACCAGCGATATGCAGTGCTTGGCCTGGCCATTCAGGACACGGTGGATCTCTACCAGATCGCCAACCATTATCTGGACGAGACCCCCGAGCTGCAGGCAAAGCTTTCCAAGGCCCTGCATCACAACCTTTACCAGATTGACATCTTCCTGTCCGAAGCAGATACCCTTATCGCCAAGAACAAGTTTCGCATCAACCTTTGCAGCCACGATGCCTACGGAATCGATACGGTTCGCAATCCCCTGTGGACCGTATTCTGGAACGCGGACCGGCACGACGAGGTGGTCGGCGATTTCAAGCGGGTCGGCTTTAAAACCGGAGATACGGTCGGCATCGATATCGGTGTGGATGACAAACCCACGGTTTACCGGCTTTAGGGTGCATGGCCAGAACCGTTTTTCAACCCTTGTTCTGATATAGTTCAGGGTAGAGCCGGTGGGCGCATTCGGGGCAGATGCCGTGGGTGAAATCGGCATCGGAATGGCGGGAAATGTATTCTTCGATCTGCTGCCAGCTGTTGTCGTCGTTGCGGATTTTTTTGCAGGAGGCGCAGATGGGCAGCAGACCCCGCAGGGTTTTGACCTCCTGAAGGGCTTTTTGCAGATGGGCGATCAGTGTCTCGCGGGATTTGGCCGCTCCATGCTTGACCATGGCGATTTCAATGGCTGAACGCAGCTCGTTGATGTCATAAGGTTTGATGATATAACCGTAGGGGTTGGTTTTAATGGCTCGCTCGAAAACCTTTCGATCGGCAAGACAAGTCATATAGATGATGGGCACATCCGATTGTTCGGCAATTTTAGCGGCGGCCTCGATTCCGGTCATTTCGCCTTTGAGGAGGATATCCATGGTTACCAGATCCGGGCGGTGCCGGTAAACCCCGCTGATGGCCTCGAATCCCGTTTCGGCGGTGCAGCAGACACGGTAGCCCATGCTCTCCAGACGTGCGCTGAGCACGGTGGCCACATTGGGGTCATCCTCCACGACCAGAATAACGATTTTTCGATGCATACGGCACCTCAGTTCGGTTGCGGGCTGCCCGTAATACAATTCTTGCGCAGGATATGCGCTTTTGTGTACAGGCTTGCCAGGCCTTCAGACACGCTGCCAATGGGCGGGACTGCTTTTTCAAACAGCCCGCAAGCGCGGGGCAGCGCCGCTATTGCGCCTTGCCAATCAACTCCATTCCAATGGCTTGCGCCGGGGTCAGGGGCCTACCGGAAATATTGTGCAAGTATCTTGCCACCTGGTCGATTATGGATTGGCTGCCCGTTGTTATGTTTCTATATATAAGAACAAAAAATCCTTGACACTTATTTCAAAAGCCTTTTATCATGTGGATCACGGGCAGACGCATCCGAGCCCGCGATCGCGGTTTCAGGGTCGTGCAACCTTTCACGGCCTTTTTTAATTAAGAAGAGGAAAAAGATGAAACTGAGGGAGTTTCCCAGCCGGGAACAGTTTGGCGATTTGGCTCGAACCTGCAATGTAATCCCTGTTTGTCGGGAGATCCTCGCGGACATGGAAACACCGGTTTCCCTGCTGAAAAAATGCTACGACAAGGGCGGGCAGGGGCCGTGTACACCGATATTTCTGCTTGAAAGTGTTGAGGGCGGCGAAAAATGGGGTCGCTACAGCTTTCTGGGCACCTCGGCGAGGACCCACGTCAAGGTCTTCGCCGATGCGATTGCCATCGCCCGGGACGGCCGTGAAGAAAAAATCCCCCATGGCGGCGATCCACTGGCCAGCCTGAAAACCTTCATGAGGCGGTTCCAGCCGGCGGAGATGGCAGAACTTCCCCGGTTCTGGGGCGGCCTGGTGGGCTATCTTACCTACGAAATGGTCTCGTTTTTTGAAAGTATCCCCAATCGACTTCCGGCAGATACCCCCATGGCCCATTTCATCATCTGTGACGAACTGTTGATTTTTGACAATATTCACAACACCATGATCTGTGTGGCCATCGCTTTTACCGACGACAACCCGGCGGCCGATTTGGCCTATGACGATGCTGTAAATCGGCTGAACACCATGGTCCAGCGCATGGCCACGCGTGTGGGTGGGGCAGCGCCCCGGATGACCGGCCGCAGCCCGATTATGGCCCCGCAGTTGGCACCTGAAACGTTCAGATCGCGGGTGGCCATCGTAAAAGGCCACATCCAGCGGGGTGATATTATCCAGGCAGTCATTTCACAGCCCTTTCGATGCGAGGCTCCCGCAGATATCATATCCGTATACCGCGCCCAGCGTTATGTGAACCCCTCTCCATATCTCTATTTTTTTCATTTTGATGAAATCGTATTGGTGGGATCCTCGCCGGAAACCATGGTGCGGCTGGAAAACCGTGTCGCCACCCTGCGACCCATCGCCGGGACCCGACCCCGGGGAGGCAGTGAGCAGGCGGATCGGGCGCTGGCGTCGGAACTGCTGGGCGATGTGAAGGAACGCGCCGAGCACCTCATGCTGGTGGACCTGGGGCGTAACGACCTGGGCCGGGTCGCCCGGACCGGGACGGTACAGGTAACTGACCTGATGGTGGTGGAGCGCTATTCCCACGTCATGCACCTGGTATCCAACATCAACTGCGACCTGGAAGATCACTACGACGCCTGGGACCTGCTGCGCGCGTCCTTTCCGGCGGGCACGCTTTCCGGCGCACCCAAAGTGCGGGCCATGCAGATTATCGACGAATTGGAACAAAGCCCCCGCGGGCCCTACGGCGGTGCCGTCGGTTACATCTCTTTCAGCGGTAACATGGATCTGGCCATCACCATCCGCACGGCCTGTATCGAAAAAGGAACGCTTACCGTGCGGGCCGGTGCAGGCATTGTGGCCGACTCGGATCCTGAAACCGAGCGGTTGGAAACCGTCAACAAAGCCATGGCCATTCAGCGGGCCCTCGAACTGACCCACCAGGACGAACCCGTCGAAAAAAAACCAGCCCGCTGACATTATAATTCAGTCTGCGTGTCCGCGAGTTCCGTTTGTTTTTTCCGAGTACCCGAGGAGGCAACAGCATGATACTGATGATCGACAATTACGACTCTTTCACCTATAACCTGGTGCAGTATCTCAAACAGCTCGGAGAAGCGGTGCGGGTCAAACGCAACGATGCCGTCAGTGTGGATGAAATCGCCGTGTTGGCACCCCAGGCCATCGTGATTTCACCGGGACCGGGCCGGCCGGAAGATGCCGGTGTTTCTGTGGATACGATCAGGCGGTTTTCCGGAACCATTCCCATCCTCGGGGTTTGTTTGGGCCATCAGGCCATCGCCCACGCCTTCGGCGCGAAAGTGGTTGCCGCCGGACGACTGATGCACGGTAAAACCTCGGCAATCAACGGTGATGGCAAGGGTGTCTATGCCGGCATCAAACAACACTTTCAGGCCATGCGCTACCACAGTCTGGCTGTGGAGCGCATCAGTCTGCCCGACTGCCTGGAAGTGACCGCAGTGTCAGAAGATGGAGAGATCATGGGACTCAGGCACCGCTTCCATACTACCGAGGGGATTCAGTTCCATCCTGAATCCATCATGACCCCGCTGGGCAAGCGCCTGCTGCGCAATTTTGTAAACATGACCCCTGCCGGTGAATCGGTATCCGTTTAAACAACGGCAACTTCAAGGCTGAAAAGAAGGAGAGCGCCACCCATGTTTAAAAAGCACCTGGCCAGCATCATCGGTCGAACCGATTTGAGCGCAGCCCAGATGGCCGAGATGATGTCCGAAATATTTGATGGCAAGACCACCGATGCCCAGGTGGGCGCCATGATGGCGGCTCTGGCCACCAAGGGGGAAACCGTTGAGGAGCTGGCCGGCGCGGCCCGGGCCATGCGCAAGAAAGCCCATCGTATTCAGGCGGCCACGACGCCGGTGGTGGACACCTGCGGCACCGGCGGGGACGGGCTCAAGACATTCAACATCTCCACCACGACGGCTTTTGTAGTGGCCGGCTGTGGGGTGACCGTGGCCAAGCATGGCAACCGCAGTGTTTCATCCAGATGCGGCAGCGCCGACGTGCTCGAACGCCTGGGAATCAAGCTGGATACGGTTCCGGAAGTGGTTGAAGAGGCCGTGCAGGAGATCGGCATCGGCTTTCTCTTTGCCCCGCTTTACCACAGCGCCATGCGCTATGCGGCTAAGGCACGCATGGAGGTGGGGCTGCGCAGCATCTTCAACATGCTCGGTCCGTTGACCAATCCGGCCGGGGCCAACTGTCAGCTGCTGGGCGTCTTCGCGCCCCAGTTGACCGAGATGTTCGCCGAGGCCCTGCGTCTGCTGGGGGCCAGGAGTGCATTCGTCGTTCACGGTCACGACGGGCTGGACGAAATTTCCGTGTGTGCACCCACGCGCGTCTCCCAGCTCGATAATGACATGATTCGCACCTATGACATCTATCCCGAACACTATTTCGGCCGACTGGCCGAGCCGGACCAGATGACCGGTGGCGCCCCCGGCGAGAACGCAGCCATGACCCGCAACATCCTGCAAGGTGAAAAGGGCCCCAGGCGGGACGTGGTGCTGCTCAATACGGCTGCCGCTCTGGTTGCCTGCGGCAAGGCCGCGGACCTGAAGGCGGGCATCGCCCTGGCCGAAGCGGCCATTGACACCGGCGCCGCCATGGGCAAACTGGAGGCGCTGGTCGCCTATACCCGTGACAACGGATAGACTAAACGCTCGTAGACGCTCAGGTCAGGTGGGGATCAGCCGATTATGTCAACCGATTTTCTCGCACAGATCGTAAAACAAAAGGGACGCGAGATTTCACAGGCCAGGAAAGTTATCGCCGAAGGTCGGCTGATGGAGCTGGCCAGAGCGAGATCCGATTTTCGGCCGTTTTTTGAAACCCTCTCCAGGCCGGGTGCGGCCGGGGTGAACATCATCGCCGAAATCAAGCGCGCCTCTCCCTCCAAAGGTGACATCCGCCCGGATCTGGATGCCCCGAAAACGGCGGCCCGGTATGAACAAGGGGGTGCTGCAGCCGTTTCAGTTCTCACCGACGCCACCTATTTCAAGGGCAGCCTCGATGACCTCAAGGCGGCCCGCTGCGCCTGCAGACTGCCGGTGCTGCAGAAAGAGTTTATCATCAGCCGCTATCAGGTATACGCAGCGGCGACGGTTGGCGCGGATGCCATTTTGCTGATCGCCCGAATTCTCACCGCCGAAAAACTGAACCAGCTGTATGACCTGTGCCGAGATCTGGGCATGGACGCCCTGGTGGAAATCCACACGGTGCAGGACGCCCGCATCGTCGCTGCCTGCGGCGCCCGTTTGGTGGGCATCAACAACCGCAACCTGACCACCTTTGAAACGGACCTGTCCATTGCCCGGGACCTGGCCTCCCGACTGGCCCCTGGGCAGGTGCCCGTCGCCGCTTCCGGCATCTCAGGACCGACGGACATCCGGGAGAACCTGGCGTGCGGCATCTTCAATTTTCTGGTGGGGGAAAGCCTTGTGCGCGCCGATGACCCGACGCAGTTGATCCGTGAATTGACCGGGGCGGCTTCCGATGCGCCCTTGTTCGACCAACGCATGTGATTGTCTGGACAACGATGCCGCTTGCTTGCCCCCAAGTGAAAATATGCGGGTTGACCCGGCCCGTTGAGGCCGCCCAGTGCGCGGCCCTGGGTGCCCATGCCATCGGTCTGGTCTTTTTTCCTCAAAGTCCCCGCAACGTCGCCCAGGACCAGGCCAAGGCCGTGGTGGATGCATTGCCGGCAACCGTGGCTGCCGTGGGTGTTTTTGTCAACGCCACTTTTTCAGCCATCATGTCGCGGGTTGAACGCTGCGGCCTCTCCATGGCCCAGCTTCACGGACAGGAATCGCCGCACCTGGCTGAGCGGCTCAAGGCAGAGGGGGTGGGTGTGATCAAGGCCCTGTTCGTTGACGGCAGTCCTGGTTTTGAGGCTGGGCAGGATTTTGACGTCGACGGCTATCTTTTGGAATGTGCCAGAGGTCCGCTTCCCGGCGGGAATGCCAGGGTCTGGGACTGGGCTGCGGCCAGGGATTTTGGCCGCGGCCGTCGGCTGATCCTTGCCGGCGGTCTTTCGCCGGACAATGTGGCCGAGGCCATCTGCGCCGGTCTGCCGGCAGCCATTGACGTCAGTTCGGGGGTCGAGGTGCTGCCGGGTCGAAAGGATCCGGACAAGGTGGCCCGTCTGTTGGCGGCTGTTCAGGGTACTGCCGATCAATATGCTGCAAAGATGATCAAACCGGTGTTCGGTCCAAGAAGAGATGGACCCCATGTCTGACCGTGAAGCGATGCTGGTTATTGCCCATCAACAATTGAGTCCGGAGGCACTCGCGGGGCTGATCGAGGAGTTCGTTACCCGCGATGGCACCGATTCAGGCTACACCCGGGGTTCTCTGGAGGAAAATGTGGCCATGGTGCGCCGCCAGCTGGATGCGGGACAGGCGCTGATCGTCTACGACCAGGTGACAAACACCTGCAATGTTGTACCGGCGGAAACCGCAAGGGGACATCGCCAGCGGCCGCTGCGGTCAAAGCCGGATAAGGAGAAGAAACCATGAAATATATCGGCGCACACGTGAGCGCGGCCGGCGGTGTTGAAAATGCACCCCTGAACGCCAAAAAGATCGGTGCTACGGCGTTTGCCCTGTTTACCAAAAACCAGCGTCAGTGGGCGGCCAAGCCGTTGACGGATGAATCCATCCACCGCTTCAAGGAGAACTGCGCGGCTGCCGGATACACCCCGGATCAGATTCTGCCCCACGACAGCTATCTGATCAATCTGGGGCACCCGGAGCCGGCCGGACTGGAAAAATCAAGGACAGCCTTCATCGATGAGATGGGCCGCTGCGAGCAGTTGGGCTTGGAATATCTCAACTTTCATCCGGGCAGCCACCTGAACAAGATCGCCGAGGCGGACTGTCTGGCCCGGATTGCCGCATCCATCAACCTGGCCCTGGAACGGACCCAAGGGGTTACCGCCGTCATCGAGAACACCGCCGGCCAGGGAACCAATCTGGGACACCGGTTTGAGCACTTGGCCGCGATTATCGATGGGGTCAAGGACCAATCCCGGGTGGGGGTCTGCCTGGACACCTGCCATACCTTTTCGGCAGGCTATGATCTGATCACCCCTGACGGCTACCAGCACACCCTGGCGCGCTTCGACACGGTGGTGGGGTTTTCCTTCCTGAAAGGGCTGCACCTGAACGACGCGAAGAAGACCCTTGGCAGCCGCGTGGACCGCCACGCAAGCCTGGGGGCGGGAACACTGGGGCTTGAGGTCTTCCGGATGATTATGAACGACGCCCGGTTCGAGTCTGTCCCCATGATTCTGGAAACCCCTGACGAAAGTCGCTGGGCCGAAGAGATCCGCATGCTGATGAAGATGGTGATATAGAAATTGAGGCCACGCCAAGAAAGGAAAAAGACCGGTATAAGGGTTGGATTTAAACCGAATGACGCTTATGTTCACACCAGTTTATTTTTTCGCTTTGATCGGAAAAAAGGTTCTGGACGCTGATCCTTCAACCCTTGCAGGTGACGAAAACATGGATATGCAGCCGCAGTTCGAAACCATTGTTACCCAGATCGGCCGGGTGGTGCTGGGAAAGGAGGCGCAGATAAAAATGGCCCTGACCTGTCTGTTTGCCGGTGGGCACCTGCTTATCGAGGATATTCCCGGCATCGGCAAGACCACGCTGGCCAAGGTGCTCTCGCGGAGCATGGGGCTGAAATTCAGGCGGGTCCAGTTCACCAGCGACATGCTTCCCGGCGATATTTTAGGCAGTTCCGTCTTCGATAGGAACACCGCGGCTTTTGTCTTCCACCCGGGGCCGGTATTCACCCAGGTGCTGCTGGCCGACGAAATCAACCGGGCCACGCCCAAAACCCAGAGCGCCCTTTTGGAGGCCATGGAGGAAGGGCAGGTCACCAGCGACGGCAAGACCCGTCGCCTCTCCACCCCCTTCTTTGTCATCGCCACCCAGAACCCCCTGGAGCTGTCCGGAACCTTTCCGCTGCCGGAGTCCCAAATGGACCGATTTCTCATGCGCATTGAACTGGGCTACCCGGATCGGGAGGCAGAGCGGCGGCTGCTGGGAGGTGACCGGGCGCAACGCCGGGCGCTGAGCGAAACGCAGCAATGCCTGGCTCCCGACGATGTGCTGGCACTCCAGAAACAGGTCGACGGGGTGCACGTGGCCGAGGCTTTTCTGAACTACCTTCAGGATTTGATAGACTATACGCGTACCGCCAAGCACTTCCACATGGGGCTTTCCCCCCGGGCGGGTCTGGCGCTGATGCACGCCGCCCGATCCTGGGCCTTTATCAGCGGCCGGGACTATGCCCTTCCCGAAGATCTTCAGGCCGTGCTGATCAGCGTGGTGGGCCACCGTCTTCGATCCCGCGAGGATCTGGCAGGGATTCCGGCGCGGCGTCTGAGGACCTTGTTTCAAGAGGTGCCCATCCCGTGAGGTCCACGATTGCCCGAATCTTCTACCGATTCGTGGGTGGCCGTACCACCATTCCCGTTACCCTGGGCTTGCGCAACGTCTATATCCTGCCAACGGGATACGGGGTAACGTACTTGGTGGTATTGGGAGCCATGCTGATCGGATCCATCAACTACAACAACAACCTGGGTTTTCTGCTGACCTTCCTTCTGGGCAGCCTGGGGCTGACCGCCATGATGCACACCTACAGCATGCTGTACGGCCTTCGGCTGGAATCAGCGACCGCGATGCCGGTTTCCGCCGGACAACCTCTGGAAGTCGAAATCACGGTGGCCGGCACCGACCGACAGCGAACGGACCTCCGTTGGTATTTTACCACCGACAATCCTGTGCGTGCGGATTTCAGGCCCCAAGAACAATCCCGTGTCCGGGTCTGCGTCTCAACCCGCCATCGGGGGCTTTTGGACCCGGGTTGGCTGCGCATCGTCTGTGTCTACCCCCTGGGGCTGTTTCAGGCCTGGGCGCGGATCAGCACCGGCATACAGGGCCTGGTCTACCCCCGGCCCCTCGCTGCACCGCTTCCCGCCGCCCAGACCCTTTCGGCCCAAGGTGCAGGCGACATCCCCCTGGCGGCGGGGGTCGATGATTTCCAGGGATTGTCAACCTATCAGCCCGGCGACCCGCCCCGACGCATCCACTGGCAGGCCTATTCGCGGGGCCGTGGGCTTCACACCAAAACCTTTGCCGGCCAGGCTGGTGAAGGTTTGATCCTGGACATGGAACATATAAAAGGTGACGATGTGGAGAGGAAACTGGCCATCGTGTGCTTTCATGTACTCCAGAATTATCACCAGCGGCGCAGCTTCGGGTTGAACCTTGCCGGGAAAATCATCTCTATCGGTGTAGGCAGGGTTCACCGGGACCGGTGCCTGCGTGCCCTGGCCCTGTTTGGGAAGCGCTGAGCCATGCAACGGCAGCCCGTCTCCGCATTGATCCTGGCCCTGGCGGTGGCCATGGCGCCGCTGGCAATTCAGCTGCCATGGTGGGCGGTGGGGTGGTGCGTGTTTTCATGGGCATATCTGCTTGTCGGCGACAAGCGCAGTTGGGCGCCGTTGCCCCGGGGTGTCCGCTTGACAGTTTTTATCGCCGGCCTGACGGCGGTGCTGCTGTCTGCCGGTCTGCGGTTTGACGGCGGCGATTTTATGGTTCTGCTGGCGGTGATGGCCGGCATCAAACCCCTCGAGATCCTCAGCCGCCGGGACAGCATGGCCACTGTCTTTCTGGCCTATTTCCTGGTGATTACCAGCCTCTTCGTTTTCGAAAACCTGTCCATGACCCTCTACGTGTTCATTTCGGTCTGGGTGACCACCGGTGTGCTGATCCACGTGAACGATCCCGGGGCTGCCATCGGTCGACAACTGCGGCTGGCATCACGGCTGGTGCTCGTGGCCGTCCCGCTCATGGCCCTGATGTTTCTTTTATTCCCGAGGCTTTCGGGAAGCTTCTGGGGGTCTCCGTGGGCCGGGCAGGGCCGTTCCGGCTTTTCGACCAGCATGCGCATCGGAGACGTTTCCCGGCTGGTGCTGGTTGATGAACCGGCCTTTTCGGTGACATTTGATTTACCCATACCGGATGCACACCGATTGTACTGGCGAGGCATCGTGTTCCAGCGCTTCGACGGTGCCGGCTGGCACCCCGCCAACCTTCAGCCGACCCGCCGGGGCGGCTTCGGCGGTGCGGATCTGACCCGCTATGCGGTGATACTCGAACCGCACGGTCATCGGCACCTTTTCGCCCTGGACCTGCCGGCGACGGTCAATTCACAGGCCACCATCATGCAAGACCACACGCTGTTGGCCCGCCGGCCCGTCAGGCAGCGCTTCCAATACAGGGCCGCATCATATCTGGACTGGGGGCCAGACGCACCTGGCGAACCTGATGATGCCTACCTGCAGCTGCCGCCGAACCTGAACCCCCTGGCCGCTGCCCTGGGAGACAGATGGTCCCGGACCCTTTCAAACCCTGAAGCCGTGGTGGCGCAAGGCCTGGCCTTTTTCAAGGACAATGACTTTGTCTATTCCCTGCGGCCGGATCGGCTGGGTCTTGATGCCGTGGATGATTTTCTTTTTGTCAGCCGAAAGGGATTTTGTGAGCATTATGCCACCGCCTTTGCTGTGCTCATGCGGTCCGCCGGCTTGCCGACCCGCATTGTAGGCGGTTACCAGGGGGGCAGGTGGAATGCACTGGGGGCGTTTCTCACTGTGAGGCATTCGGATGCCCACGTCTGGTGCGAAGTGTGGGTGGCGGGTCAAGGGTGGCTGCGCGTGGATCCCACCTTCGCAGTCGCTCCCGACCGAATCGACACCGGTATCGAAGGTGCCCTTGCCGGTGCGGAACTGCCCGGTTTTCTGGACTTCAACCGTGGGGATCGGCTGGCTCGATGGGCTGAAACCCTTCGCCAGACCTGGGAAGCGGTCAATACCCGCTGGAACATCTGGTTCATGGGGTTTTCCGCTGAAGACCAGATGGCTTTGTTGAGACGGTTGGGCCTCTCCATGGGCCGGCAGAGCGGATGGCTGCTCTTCATGGTTCTGCCGGCACTGTTCGTTGCCGGAGCGATCCTGCTGATCCGATTGCGGAACCAGGAACACCCAAAACCACCCGGCGACGAACTGCAGAAGATTTATGGCCGATTCCTGGAAAAAATGGCGCGCTTCGGTTTGCCCAGGCCGCCGCACCAGGGGCCGCTTGACTTTGCGCGGTCGGTGACGAAACGGCATCCGGCGCTCCAGTGGGATGTAGCTGAAATCACCGGCCGTTACATCGGGCTGCGGTATGGTCATGACGACAGCGGGAATGCACTCAAGGATTTGCGTAAGCGTGTACGGCGGTTCAACCCGCGACGGGCCATGCTGGCCGGAAAACAAAACACTGTGGATCAGATCCGCAAAGGGCCGAGGCCAGCAAGGGGCTGAAGGCGTTCACGCCTCAACCGTCCGCCTTGTGATCAGCAATCCGTTGGGCCCGCAGCTGCCCACAGGCGGCACCGATATCCTGCCCTTTGCTGTGGCGGACGATGGCCGTGTAGTGATGACCGGCAAGCAATTCCTGGAACTGGCTGATCCGGGAGGGGTCAGGGCGTTTGAACGCGCTGCCCGGATGTTCATTGAAAGGTATCAGGTTGATCTTGGCCTTGATGGGACGCAGTAGTTTCACCAGTCGCTGGGCATCGGCCATGCCGTCGTTGACATCCTTCATCAGGATGTATTCGAAGGTGATCTTTCGGCGGGGCGGCAGTGGATACCGCCGGCAGGCGTCGATCAGGTCGGCGATGGGATACTTGCGGTTGATGGGCATCAGCCGGCTGCGCGTGGCATCGTCGGCTGCATTCAGGGAGACAGCCAGGTTCACCTTGGTGTCGCGTCCCAGGTCCGCGATTTCAGGGACCAGCCCCGCCGTGGATATGGTGACCCGCCGTGCAGAAATCTTAAGACCGAAATCACCGTCGGTAAGCATGTCCAGGGACTGAACCACATGCTTATAGTTGGCCAGCGGTTCTCCCATGCCCATGAAGACGATGTTGGTCAGGGGCATGCCGCCTTGGCCAGCCACCCGCTGCTGGACATCGCGTACCTGGGAGATGATCTCTCCGGCGGACAGGTTGCGCAGCAACCCCCCCCTGGCCGTCATACAGAACTGACATCCCTGACTGCACCCCACCTGGCTGGATATGCACAAGGTGAAATGGTCCTTTTCGGGAATGATGACCGTTTCGATGTGGAGGCCGTCGCGGAGCTGGAACAACAGCTTGCGTGAGCCGTCCTGTGAGGTCGTTTCGCTCGCCACTTTCAGGCGGGGATTGATGAAGGCCGCTTCCAGATCCGCCCGCAACCGTTTTCCCAGGTTGGTCATCGCTTCAAACCGGTCTGTCTGGCGCAGGTAGACCCACCTCAGGATCTGGTCGGTGCGAAAGGGGCGGCTGCCCCGACGCTCCAGCCAGGCGGCCAACGCATCCCGGGAAAGATCTTTGATGTCGATTTCGCTTGATTGTGTGGCCATGATGTGGGATCCACCTTCTGAACTCGGTCCTCGGTCAGGGTTTGTCAACCGGTGTCGGTTGAGGGTCGGGAATGCGCCATGCCGCCCAATTTGTTCCTCCACGGTTCCAGGGCCTTGCGGCCTTTTTTTTATATCTTGACATAGCATTTAAAAAAATCTAATTTCAAGGTTTTAGTTGATATGCCGGTGGAATGTCATGTTTGACACGCTAAGCGACAAGTTAAATTCGGTCTTCAAGCAGCTCAAGGGGCAGGGCAAACTTTCCGAAAAGAATATTGCCGACGGTCTGCGGGCGGTGCGTATGGCGCTGCTGGAAGCCGATGTCCACTACCAGGTGGTCAAACAACTGGTGGCCGACATCAAAGCGCGCGCGCTGGGTCAGGAGGTCATGGGCAGCCTGACCCCCGGCCAGCAGGTGGTCAAGATCGTCAACGAGTCACTTACCCGGTTGATGGGCGCAACCCATCAGGGGTTGAACCTGACCGGCGAAAACCCAGTATCGGTGATGCTGGTGGGCCTGCAGGGGTCTGGAAAGACCACCACGGCGGCGAAACTGGCGGTGATGCTTCGCAAAACCGGGAAGCAGCCTTACCTGGTTCCGGCCGACGTTTATCGGCCTGCGGCCATCGACCAGCTCAAAACGCTGGGTGGCCAGCTGGGAGTGCCGGTTTTCGATTCCACGCCGGACATGGACCCGGTGAAAATCTGTCAGGACGCCCGTGTGGCAGCCCAGAAAGCGGGATGCAACACCCTGCTGCTGGATACGGCCGGGAGGCTGCACATCGATGACGCGTTGATGAATGAGCTGTCGCGCATCCGTGCGTCGGTGAAACCCACGGATATTCTGCTGGTTGCCGACGCCATGACCGGTCAGGATGCGGTAAACATTGCCAAATCCTTTGACGATCGGCTGGACATCGGCGGTGTGGTGCTCACCAAAATGGACGGTGATGCCAGGGGCGGTGCGGCATTGTCCATCCGATCCATCACCGGAAAGCCCATCAAGTTCATCGGTGTGGGTGAAAAGCTCAGCGAGCTGGAAGCGTTCCATCCGGATCGTATGGCCTCGCGGATTCTGGGCATGGGTGACGTGCTCACCATGATCGAAAAGGCCCAGGAGGTGGTCGACGAGAAAACGGCCATCGAACTTGAGAAGAAGCTGCGTAAGAACCAGTTTACCCTGGAGGATTTCCGTGACCAGATGCGCCAGATCCGTAAAATGGGATCCTTGACGGATATTCTGGGCATGATTCCGGGTATGGGCAAGATCAAGCAGATGAAGAACCTTCAGGTTGACGAAAAGGAGCTGGTCCACATCGAGGCCATCATCAATTCAATGACGCCGCAGGAGCGGCATCAATATGGGATCATCAACGGCAGTCGCCGCAAACGGATCGCCGCTGGCAGCGGCCTGCAGGTTCAGGATGTAAACCGCCTGCTGAAAAATTATGCCCAGGTGATGAAAATGATGAAGAAATTCAATAAAAGCGGTATGCGCGGAATGGGCCGCGGCATGCTGCCTTTCTAAAGGAGAGCAACCATGGCAGTAAAAATCAGACTGGCCCGGCACGGGGCAAAAAAAAGACCCTTTTACCGGATTGTGGCTGCTGACAGCGACAGCCCCAGGGACGGTCGTTTTCTCGAGAAGCTCGGCACCTACAATCCGCTGCAGGATTCGGATCAGGTGGCCCTGAACATGGATCGCGTCAAATACTGGATCGAACAAGGGGCCACTCCCACCGACACGGTCAAGACAATCCTGAAACGTGAAGGCGTTTTCGCCGCCGCGGAATAACGGATTGCGCCGAACCTGATTCCCAGCCGCTACAAAGGAGATGGAGCTATGAAAGAGCTGATCAAGTTCATTGCGCAGGAGCTGGTTGATTTTCCCGACCAGGTCTCCGTTGAGGAGATCGAGGGCAACCAGACATCCGTCATTGAGTTGAAAGTGGCCAAAGCGGATTTGGGTAAGGTTATCGGCAAGCAGGGGCGGACGGCACGGGCCATGCGGACCCTGCTGAGTGCGGCTTCAGCCAAAATAAAAAAACGTACGGTTCTTGAAATCATCGAGTAATCTCAGTGGCCGGGATGACCTCATCCTGGTGGGCCGGGTGGTCGGCGTCCACGGCCTTCGGGGCACGCTCAAGGTTCACCCTTTTGCCGAGTCCCTGTCGGTTTACGACAATGAGGCGGGGATTCAGGTTGCGCTCCCCGACGGTTCGGTTCGGTCGATGACCGCCCAATGGGTGCGTCCCCACGGCCGGGGGCTTCTCATGGCCCTTGAGGCGGTAACCGAACGCAGCCAGGCCGAAAGCATGATTGGATCGGATATCTTCGTCAACAAGTCGTGCCTGCCGGTGCCGGAGGAAGACACCTACTACTGGTTCGATCTGGTGGGGCTTACCGTCTTCAATTCCAGCGGAGACGAACTAGGTCGGCTTGAAGCGGTGATTCCCACTTCCGGCAACGATGTGTATGTGGTCAGGGGCAAACAAAACGGCCGGCCAAGGGAACTGCTGATTCCCGCCATCGGCGACGTGGTCCTGAGCATCGACCTGCAAAGCAAGGCCATGATCGTAGATCCGCCGGAGGGGCTTTAGAGCCGGTTATCCATGAACGTCTGCGTGCTGACCCTGTTTCCCGACCTGTTTGAACCCTTTTGGGGGCACGGCATTATCCGGCGCGCGGTTGAGGGGCAGAAACTTTGCCCGTCGACCATCAATATTCGCGACTATGCTGAAGGGCGGCACCGGGTTACGGACGACCGGCCCTACGGTGGCGGTTGCGGGATGGTGATGAAGCCGGAACCCCTGACGGCAGCCCTGAAGGCGGCCCAATCGCAGATGCCGGCGGCAGCGACGCTGATGCTCTCCCCGCAGGGTAAACGGTTCGATCAACCGCTGGCCCATTCGCTGGCGTTGGCGGATGCGCTCATTTTAATCTGCGGGCGCTACGAAGGGGTGGATGAACGGTTTGTCGATCAGCATGTGGATGCGGAAATCTCCATCGGTGACTTCGTGCTCACTGGCGGCGAGCTGGGAGCAATGGTGGTGATCGATGCAGTGGTGCGACTGATTCCCGGTGTGCTGGGCAACCGGGAATCTGCCGGAAACGACACTTTCAGCGCCGGGCTTGTTGAGCACGCCCACTTCACACGGCCGCAGACGTTCGGCGATGAGCCCGTGCCCGATGTGCTGCTGTCCGGAAACCATCACGAGATCGACCGGTGGCGTCGGCAAACCGCGTTGATGCGCACCGTACTGAAGCGGCCGGATCTTCTGGCGCAGCGCAATTTTTCCCCGGAGGAACGGGCATTGCTGGTGAAATGGCGCCGGGAAATTGACCAGCTTCTCGGGTAAGCGGCTTTACGTTGCCCTGGTTCACCATCCGGTGATCGACAAAAACGGGGCAACGATCGCCTCGGCGGTGACCAATCTGGACCTGCACGACATCGCCAGGGCGTGCAGAACCTATGGGGTCAAGCGCTATTATGTCATCACCCCGCTTGATGATCAGATAGTCTTGATCAAGCGAATCCTCGATCACTGGGTCATCGGTGCCGGGGGGGACTACAACCCTAAACGTCGTCAGGCACTTGCGCTGATCCGGGTCGTGGCCGCCTTCGACGAAATGCTAACGGACATCACCGGAGAGGAAGGGTACCGACCCCAGACGGTGGCCACATCGGCCAGGCGGCATGCCGGGAGCCTGTCATACCGTCGGTTGCGTGAGATGCTGGACGATCCAACACCCGTCGTTCTGGCCTTCGGCACCGCATGGGGACTCTCGGACACGTTCATGGCCGAGGCGGATCACCGATTGGATCCGCTGACCGGGGCGGGGGCATACAATCACCTGTCGGTTCGATCGGCGGTATCCATCATCCTGGACCGGCTGCTGGGCGGGTAAACAAAATCGGTGCGCTCACTGCAGATTGAAACCGCTACAGCGCCTAAACTGAAAAGCGACGTTTATCCTTACGGTGAAGATTCCCCGCGGCCTGCCGAGGGGGAATCTTCGATAATAACATTATCATCTGGAGTTATCATGGACATCATCAAGAACATCGAAAGAGAACAGATCCGCATGGATCTTCCCCACTTCGCACCGGGCGATACCGTTACCGTTCATGTGAAGATCCACGAAGGCAACAAAGAGCGCATCCAGGCCTTTCAAGGGGTTGTTATCAGCAAGAAAAAAGGTTTGGCCAACGCCACCTTCACCGTTCGCAAGGTCTCCTACGGTGTGGGGGTGGAAAGGGTCTTTCCAACCAATTCGCCCATCATTGACCGGGTTGAGGTCGTCACCCGGGGGCGGGTCCGCCGGGCCAAGATCTACTATCTGCGCAAACTGCGCGGCAAAGCCGCCAGAATCCGGGAAAAGCGATTCAATTGATTCGCCGCCTTCGGCCAGCGGGCAGTAGTGCCGGCTTCTCGGTGAACCGGTAAACGGTCGAATCATATGGCGCCAGACCTCTGGACATTTGAAAAAAAGGCCCGTGCAGTGGGTTGCAGGTTGATTGCAGGCGTCGATGAGGCCGGCCGGGGTCCCCTGGCCGGCCCCGTCGTTTCAGCCGCGGTCATCCTGCCTGACGGCGTCGATCTTCCAGGGATCGACGATTCCAAAAAACTGACCCCGGCCCGTCGAACCCGTCTTTACGACCGGCTGTACGCCGCTGCCTGCGCCATCGGGATCGGCGTGGTGGATGCTGCCGAGATCGACCGCGTCAACATTCTGCAGGCCACGCTGTGTTCGATGGCCATTGCGGTTTCCAATCTGCGGCCAGGTCCGGATCATCTGCTGGTGGACGGGATTTTTACCATCGCTTCGGATTTACCCCAGCTGGCCATAAAAAAGGGAGATTCACTTAGCATCTCCATTGCCGCAGCATCCATTGTGGCCAAGGTTACCCGGGACCGGATCATGACCCAGGCGGATGCCCTGTATCCCGAATTTGGATTCCGGCTGCATAAGGGTTACCCCACCAGATCCCACCGCGATGCCATCGTGGATTATGGATGCAGTCCCATTCACCGTCGAACCTTCAAGGGGGTTCGAGAGTATGTAAAATAGTTCAGCGGGATAGGCTGAAAGGTCCCAGCCATAGAAAATAAAAAACCAATCCAACCGATCAGACCAGGCAATGCTGAACAGGCAACAAAAATTCGGCCGGAAAAGTGAACGCTTGGCTGCGGAATTTCTCCACCGCATGGGATACCGCATCATGGAAACCAACTATCGTTCCAGGGTCGGAGAGATCGACATCATCGCTCGGGATGAAGGCACCATCGTTTTTGTGGAGGTCAAAGCCCGGTCTTCCGCCCGGTTTGGCAGTCCCAAGGAGGCCGTTACCCCCGCCAAGCAGCGTAAGATCTCCATGACCGCCCTGGATTACCTTAAGCGCTCCGGCCAGGCCGATGCCAGTGCGCGATTCGATGTGGTTGCCATCGATACCGCTGCGGGAAAAATCGATATCGAGGTCGTGAAAAATGCGTTTGCCCTTGCCTATGGATGACCGGGAAGCAGTGCGATGCCCCGGCGGCCTCTATGTGGTGGCTACGCCCATAGGCAACCTGGAAGACATTACCCTGCGCGCCATCAAGACCCTGGCCGGTGTGGACCTGATTGCTGCCGAAGATACCCGCCATACCGCGCGGTTGTTATCCCACTATCGCATTGGTACCCCTTTGATCTCCTGTCACGCGCACAACGAACTCCAGCGAACCCGGGATCTGATTGATAAAATTCGTTCCGGCGCGGCCGTGGCCCTGGTATCCGATGCGGGCACACCGTCGGTTTCCGATCCCGGCTACCGGTTGGTCCGCGCAGCCGTTGAACAGGGTCTGCCTGTCATTCCCATTCCGGGGGCGTCGGCAGTGGTGACGGCCCTGTGTGCATCTGGATTGCCCACGGATGCCTTCCTGTTTTTGGGCTTCGCCCCCAAGAAAAAGGGCCAACGCATGCAACTGCTGAAATCCCTGGCCGGCGAACCCCGGACCCTGATCTTTTACGAATCTCCCCGGCGGGTGGTGGCTTTCCTGGATGAGATCCGTTCGGCGATGGGCGATCGGCCGGCGGTGCTGGCCAGGGAGATGACCAAGCTGCATGAGGAGTTCATTCGCAGCAGCCTTTCCGAAATCAAGACCCTGCTGACCGGTCGTTCCCACGTCAAAGGCGAGTGTACGCTGCTGGTCCAAGGGCCCGGGGAGGCGGACGCAAAACCCGAAACCGGATTGATCGCGGCACTTCGCCAAGCGTTGGCCCAGCCCGGCGCACACCTTTCCGATCTGGCCAAAACCTATGCCCGGCTATACAAGCTGCCTAAAAAAACGGTCTACGAGATAGCCTTGAACATACAAAAAGAAGCTCAAAAATCATCCTGACCCATGGCCCAAGCAGTGACGACGATTTTCCCCGTTATTCTGAAGGTCCCCGAGACCGACCACCCTTTAAAAGGTCGAAACAAGGTCCGGCTCCTGAGCCGTCTTGCACGGATAGCCCTGATGAAATCGTGTGCGCAGAGCGGACTGGTTCTGGACAGCCTGCCCAAGAACGAAAAGGGCGCGCCCCTGCCGGTCGGCGGGGTCCACTGGTCGGTGGCCCACAAATCAAAGGTCGTTGGCGGAGTGGCGGCCCCGCTGCCGGTCGGCCTGGATCTGGAGACCATCCGCCCGGTGAGTGATGCGCTGCTGGCCAAGGTGGCCGACGAGGAAGAGTGGATGCTGGTCCGCGGCGATCCGCAGAAGAACTTTTTCCGATTCTGGACCGCCAAGGAGGCCGTGCTTAAAGCCGTTGGGAAGGGCATGGCCGGCTTATCGCGTTGCCGGGTGGCGCATATCGTCGATGACACCCGCATGACGCTGGTTTACGATGGGATGGACTGGCCGGTGGCCCATGTTTGGTTCAACGGCCACGTTGCCGCACTGACTCCCCACCACTTCGAACTTGTCTGGATATACGCGGCTGTTGACGGCGGCTGTCAGGGGCAGCCGGCCGGGAGCGATTCCAGCGCCATAACCTGATCACCCTGCGTCCCGCCCTTTGTTCCTTGTAATTTTCCCCGGGATGGTCAATAGTGGCTGTTGGATTCAACGGGTTGATATCAAGAGGAAAACGACGAAAGGAACGCCGGCATGCACATTACGTTTTACGGGGCGGTAAGAGAAGTCACCGGTTCCATGCACCTGTTGAGCGACGATCAGGACCGAATCCTACTGGATTGCGGCATGTATCAGGGGCGGCGCAAAACGACTGCCGAAAAAAACCGGGTACTGCCCTTTGATCCGGGCATTCTGACCAATATGGTGCTATCACATGCCCACATCGATCATTCTGGCCGCATTCCCCTGATTACCCGCAATGGATTTAACGGCCGGATCTACTGTACCCGTGCGACAGCGGATGCCTGCGGTTTTCTGCTTCGGGATTCGGCCCACATTCAGGTGAGTGACGCCGAATATCTCAACTACAAGACGGTCCGTACCGCATTGTCGCAGATGCGGCCCGGGGAGAACGACCTAACCAGCAAACGGAATCTGCTGGAGATCAAAAATCTGCTCAAACGAGAAAAAAACGGACTCAACGCCGAGGTGATCAACGATTACATCAACCGTTTTCACTTACAGGGGGTTGAACCGCTCTACACCGTCGCAGATGCAGACCGTGCGCTCAAGGCCTTTGAGGGCATCCCCTATCGCAGCCCGGTGACCATCGGCAAGAAAATTTCCTGCACACTTTTCGAAGCCGGCCATATTCTGGGTTCGGCGATCACCATGATCCGCTGCGGGAGCAACGGCAGCGCGCGGACAGTCTGCTTTTCGGGCGACATCGGCCGTTACGGCAAACCCATCCTGCGTGATCCGGCCAGCCATTTCGACGGCCTCGGCAGTGATGTTGACCTGATGATCATGGAAAGCACCTATGGCAATCGGGAGCACGAGGCGGTGATCGATCTGGGTCCCCATTTGAAACGGGTGCTCAACGAGACGTTTGACCAGGGCGGTACGGTTCTGATTCCCTCTTTTGCATTTGGGCGCACCCAGGAGCTGCTCTACGTGATCCACGAGTTATACGATGCCGGTGATGTACCGCGCATGCCGGTGTACGTTGACAGTCCCCTGGCCACAAACATCACCAAGGTTTTCGGCGACCATCCCGAAGTATACGACCATGAAACCCACGCGACTTTTCTGCAGGCGGGCAAGAACCCGTTTGTCTTCGAGCAGGTGCAGTTCACCGAGAGCGTCGATGCCTCCATGGCGCTCATGCGCGAGGATAAACCCCACATCGTGATCTCCGCCTCGGGCATGTGTGAGGCCGGGCGCATCCTGCATCACCTGCGCTACAAGATCCACCACCCCAGGAACACCATTCTCATCGTGGGGTACATGGCCGATCACACCCTGGGACGTCGGATTCTTGAACAGGGAACGGCCTACGAAGCATCGGGGCGCAAGGGAGATCCGCCCATGGTCAAGATTCTCAACAAAGAATATCCGCTGAAGGCGCGGGTGGTGAAGATCGGCGGGTTTTCCGCCCACGGGGACCGCAACGAGATGACCCGGTTTTTGAAGCAATCCAACCTGAAGATCAAAAAAATTGCCGTTGTTCACGGCGAAGCGGACCAGAGCCTAGCCTTTGCCGAGCACCTCAATACCGAAGGGTTTGATGCCGTGGTGCCCAGGGTCGGGGAAACCATGACCATCTGATGCGTAAAGCCGGATGGCCAACTGCCAACGGTGTCAACCCGCCATTTCTCTCAGGTCGTACCGACCGCCGTTTTCATGTCGGTCCTGCATCAGCAGGCGGATCAGCTTCGACGCCGCGTGCACCGGTGAATCGCGCTCACCCGTATGGTTGATGTCAAGGTGGATGTTCTGATGGTTGCCCCTCGGGAAGGGCGCTTCACGGGACAGACTGACCACGAAGCTGTTGGCCTGGCCCAGTGCCGATGCCGCCAGCGCCGGACCGATGCCCCGGGTGGTTCCGGTGATCAGAAAAAGATGCGCGACAATCTGTTGGTGATGGGTTCCCATGGACGAAGTCAGGTCGCTGCCCTGTTTATCTGTTGAGCGACATGGTCGATCAGTCCCGGCAGGCAGTCGGAAATCTCGCTGGCGCAGGTTTCATAGGCGCCGAAGGGAAGCCCATAGGGGTCCTCGATTTCCGGCCTTTCCCGCTGCGGGTCGAATGCCCCCAGCAGCAGGGCGTATTTGCAGCCGAAAAAGAGCAGGTCGTTGATCTTTTCCAGGTGATAATTTTCCATGGCCAGCACCAGATTGGCGGATTTCACCATGGCGGAATCCAGAATCCTGGCCCGGTGTTCACTGATGTCGGTACCGTGTGCAGCGGCCGCTCTGACGGCAAAGGGTTCGGCCTGGTTGCCGTGAAGACCGTGCGTTCCGGCCGACCGGACCGAAACAAGCGGTTTCAATGATTCCGGCAGCCGATGCAACAGCAGCCCCTGCGCCATGGGACTGCGGCAGATATTGCCCGTGCAGACCATGAGTACTGAAAATGTCAAAAGACCTCCAATTTCGTTGATGATAAGCCATATAATAGCGGTGGCCGGTCTCAAAGTCAATCCAGCCAACAGCCGTTCAGCGAATCTCGGTGAAGCGGGGTTGGCTGCGGACCATATCCAATGGTTGATATTTTTAACCATTGGTTTATTATGTTAAGGACCTGATACAGGATCAGGTCCTTTTCCTGACCAGCCCGCGGAGAGCGCCATGTCTGACACCCGAATTCTGTTTGTAGACGACGACCGAGACATTCTGGCCATGGTCGAGCAGTACCTGACCATCAAGGGATACGATGTGACGACCGTGGACAACGGGATTGAAGCCGTCGGGATCGTAAAGGAAAAGCAGATCGATATTGTCTTCACCGACTACAAGATGCCCGATTTCAACGGGCTGGAGCTCCTGGTGGCCATCAAAAAATACCGGCCGCAGACGGAGGTGATCATCGTTACCGGCTACGGCTCCATGGAATCGGCCATCCAGGCTATGAAATTCGGTAGTTATGACTACCTGCAAAAGCCATTTAAACTCGACCACCTCAAGTTGATCATCGACCGGATCGTCGCGGAAAATAAGATCAAGGATAAGGCCCAACTGATCCGTAAAATTTCCCGGGAGCGCCACCAGTACGGCAAGATGGTCGGATTTTGTCCCAAGATGCGTGAGATCTATGAGCTGATCGACACCCTCAGTATAGAAAATGCCATGGTATTGGTCCAGGGGGAGAGCGGCACCGGCAAGGAGTTGACGGCCCGGACCATTCACGACAACAGCGACCGCAAAGCGTTGCCCTTTGTGCCGGTAAACTGCAACAGCCTGAGCAAAATAACGAAAACTGAAATTGAAATCACCACCCACCTGTCGGGCATGCTGGCATCCCTGGGTGGGGGAACCCTCTATCTGGACGAGGTTTCGTCGCTTCCAGCGCACGTGCGCAAACGCATGATGGCATTGTTGGCCGACGCGGAAACAGATGCGGGGCAGCGCCCCCGCCTGATCGCCGGGACCAGCAGGGATCTGGATGAGGTCATCGCCAGCGGCGCCCTGAAAAAGGATCTTCTGGATCTGTTCGATGCCGTTTTCATCAAGCTGCCACCGCTTCGGGAGCGCAAGGAGGACATTCCGCTGCTGATCAACCATTTCCTTTACCTCGACATGCCTTCGGCCAAAACCCGGATATACGGAATAACGCCGTCGGCGATGAACATTCTGCTCCAGTACCACTGGCCGGGCAACCTGATTCAGCTGCAGAACGTGATTGAGCGTGCCTTTGCCATGGGTGTTGAAAATGCCATTGGCCCCGAGGATCTGCCTGCGGAGATCCGCACCTTCGGTGCCATCTCCCAAATGGGTTGACGGCCCGTCCTTACCTGACCCAAACCGCCATGGTCGATATCCTTTTAATCCAGCCGCCGATAGCGGATTTCTACCTTACCGCCAAACGGACGATCCCTTACGGGCTGGCATGCATTGCCGCTGCGGCTTCGCAGGCAGGCTTTTCAGTGGCCATTTTGGATGCCATGGCTACCGGCAAGTCGCGGGTCATCACCGCACCTGAGGGGATGGGTGACCTTGCTCCCTTCTACGGCCGGCCGGATCTCAGTCCCTTTGCCCTGTTCCACCATTTTCGCCACTTCGGTTACAGCCTAGCGCACATCGGCCGACAGATAAAGGCATCTGGGGCCTTCCTTGTCGGTATTGGGTCTCTTTTTACGGCCTACAGCGATATGGCTCTTGCCGTGGCGCGGGCGGCCAAAGCCAGTCTGCCCGATTGTACGGTCGTTCTGGGTGGACACCACCCCACCGCCCTGCCGGAGGCAGTGATGGCGGAACCGGCCGTAGACCTGGTCCTGCGCGGGGAGGGCGAAGCCAGTCTGCCAAGGCTCGCCAGGGCTCTGAGGGCGGGTTCGGACCCGGCCGATGTGCCCGGTATCGTTCTGCGCAATCCCGACGGGTCCCTGCACATCGGCGATCCCGTTGTGTGCCCTGACCCGGACCGCCTCCCGGTTCCGGATTATGGGTTGATCCGGCGACGGTTCTATCGGCGCTTCGGGCAGGACAGCATCGTGGTAACCGCCGGCAGAGGGTGTCCGCTCGCGTGCAGCTACTGCGCCACCGGCTCCGGGTCGTGGATGGGGTTCAGGAAACGGTCGGTGGCAGCTGTTCTGCGTGAAATGCGGTTCGTGTCGGCGGGGCGCCGGGTTGGATTTGTCGATTTCGAGGATGAAAACCTCACCATGGACCGTGGATGGTTCCTTGAGCTGATGGCCGGTGTGCGCGACCTTTTCGGCGACAGACTGCCGGAGCTTCGGGCCATGAACGGCTTGTTCCCGCCCACCCTCAGCGAAGCGGTGGTGCGATGCATGCGTCTGAGTGGATTCAAAACCCTGAACCTTTCCCTGGGAAGTGCACATGCCGGGCAATTGAAACGCTTCAATCGACCCGATGTGCGCGAGGCGTTTGATCGGGCACTGGACCATGCCCAGGCGGAAGGGCTAGCGGCCGTGGGGTACATCATCGTCGGGGCACCGGATCAAGACCCCCTGACATCGGTGGACGACCTGCTGTTCCTGGCACGGCGCCGAGTGCTGGCCGGAGTTTCCGTGTTCTATCCGGCGCCGGGAAGCCTCGATTACCGGCGCTGTCAGGACCTGGGTCTGCTCCCGGCGTCATTTGCCGGCATGCGCGCCACGGCGCTGCCCATCGACCAGCGCACATCGCGCACCGATTCGGCAACCCTGCTGCGTCTGGGACGGATCCTCAACTTCATGAAGCACCTCACGGCCGCCGGCGTCCCCATTCCCCAGCCGGGGCCGGTGGACCACGTTTTGGGTGCCTGCCGGGACCGTCGGCAAGCCGGCCTGAAACTGCTGGCGGCATTTCTGTGGGATGGGGGCATCCGCGGGATTGAGCCCGACGGCACCGTATACGACCACCGGATTTCGACCCATCTCTGCCGGCGTTTTTTGGAAGGGTTGAACGCTGGCCCGATTGGTAGGACTTAGAGCTGTCCGCTCAGCGCAGCCAGGCCGAAGGCGGTGAGCACCGCACCGGAGAGGCGGTTGATCCAGCGCATGGCACGGGCAGTCATGCGGGTATTGAACAGGCTGCTGGCCGATGAGAGCATGATCCACCAGGCCATGGAACCGATAAACACACCGGCCACCATCCATCCGGCAGCGGTGTGGCCGGCAGCGCCGCGCCCGAGGCCCAAACCGGCGAATACCGCGGCAAAGGAGAGGATGGTCATGGGGTTGGTCAGGGTGAGCAACAGGGCCGAGAGATAGCCCCTGGCGGCCTTGCCGGATGCTGCAACCAACGGTGTTTCCTCGGTTCCGGACAGGAAGATGCGCACGCCCAGCCAGCAGAGGAACAGGCCGCCGAAAAGCTGGATCCAGGCCCGCTGCCCCACCAGCAGCCCGGTGATGCCGGCGAGGCCGAAGGCGGCCGCACTGCCGTACAAGGCATCGGCCGTGGCGGCCCCCATTCCGGTGAGCAGTCCGGCCGTCCAGCCGCCGGCCAAACTGCGGCGGATACACAGGATGCCGATGGGCCCGACAGGGGCGGCGATGGAGAACCCGAATACCAGCCCTTTGATGAAAAAAGAGAAGTCCATGGCGGCTACCCTATATCATCGGCATTGCCGATGCCATGGCCAAAGCACGGTTTTCGGACCTGTCCGCTTAATAAAACAAGGAAATTCAGGCCATGGACTTTCAGGTTGACAAGCTGCTGGATCGGATCGGGCGCAAGATCCTTGCCGCGTTGCAGGCCAATGCGAGAACACCCATCAGCCGCATCGGTGAAATGGTGGGCCTGTCGGCGCCGGCCGTGGCCGAGCGGGTGAAAAAGCTGGAAGAAACCGGCATCATCAAAGGGTACCATGCCCGCATCGATCCGGCTGCCCTGGGACGATCGGTGTCGGCCTTCATCCACCTGACCACCGAGGCCCGAAACTACCCGGCCGTCACGGCCCTGGCTGTGGAGATGATCCAAATCAGCTCCTGCCACCATATCAGCGGAGAGGCTTCCTTTATTCTGCACGTTCGTGTGGACGATGTGTCGGATTTAGAAGCGGTGGTGGCCCGCCTGAGCCCCTTCGGTCAGACGCGCACGGCCATCGTGCTTTCCACCCCGGTGGATAAGACCGCCATGCTGCCGCTGACTTAATACCGCAAAAGGGTCGATCGACAAGAAGGAGCGCTCAGCCGCCGGACTCGGTATTGACCACCTGGCGGATGCGGATGGGGCGTTTTTGGGGTTTGGGATTGAGGGTGTTGTTGATCAGAAAACCCTTGAGCCAGCCCTTGGCCTCCTTGGCGCTTTCGTGTTCGGTGTAATAGGCCTTGATGTCCTTGATCTGCGGATAGACCGTGTCCACCCGTTGCCACTGGTTGGGAGCCAATTTGGCTTCCAGGGCGTAGAGCACATCCTTGGTCTCCACGGCAACCAGACGTATATTCGTGCCCAGCTTCCTTTCCAGGATTCGGATGGTTTCAAGGTCCTCGTCGCTGAGGACGGCAATCTTCAGATCGTCCAGTCCATGCATGGCCTGTTTCCCTTGATCGGTTTAATATGATGAGGGGTGGCTTCGAAGGCAATCCCAATTGGTGTCCAACAGAATTTCCTTAAAACAGAAACCCGGCGGCTTGTCAATTTCGACTCGAACCCGTGAATACCTGGTTTGCCGGGTCGACCGGTTTTGACAACCTTTTCTTTATGGTTACTGTTGTAATTATATTTTTGCGGCAAATATAGCGATGTGCAGGTTTACCCTATCCCTTAAACCAGACCCATTCCGGCAGAGCCAGGACAAGGCGTTGGCTTCTGGAGACCCCCGATGAAAGAAAGCGGTTCCATCCCCGACGGTGTGTGCCGATCCGAAGTAGAATGCCACGAACAGGCGCGCTCGAAACTGCCTGAAATTGCGGAACGGATTATCGACCACTGCCAGAACAGCCCCTGCTACACCCACATCGACAGTGAGCCGATTCCGGCGGAAGGGTTCGTTACTGACATGATCGACCTTTTCCGGGAGCTGCTGTTTCCGGGCTATTTTTCCCGCGAAAAGCTGGACCCGGTGAATGTGCGCTACAGCCTGGGCCAGACCGTGTCCAAACTGTTCGACTTGCTGGCGGAGCAGATCACCCACAATATTCGCCACGACTGCCTGCGCTACGACCTTTCTTGCAGCGGTTGCGAATCACAGGGCCACAATATCTCCCTGGCAGTCATGGACGCCATTCCCGAGATCAGGCAGATCCTGGCCTCGGATGTCCGGGCTGCCTATGAGGGTGACCCGGCGGCAAAAAGCCACGACGAAATCATTTTCAGCTACCCCGGGCTCTATGCCATCAGTGTCTACCGGGTGGCCCACAAGCTCTTCGAACTGGGGGTGCCCATGCTTCCCCGGATCATGACCGAGCATGCCCACAGCATCACCGGCATCGACATCCATCCCGGGGCCACCATTGGGAGCCGCTTCGTCATCGACCACGGCACCGGCGTGGTGATTGGGGAGACCACCCGGATCGGCTCCAGCGTGCGCATATACCAGGGGGTGACGCTGGGCGCACTCTCCCTGCCCAAGAATGCGGGAGAAAAATTGCGCGGCAAAAAGCGTCATCCAACCATCGAAGATGATGTGATTATCTATTCCGGGGCCACCATTTTAGGGGGCGATACGGTGATCGGCGCCCGTTCGGTGGTGGGTGGCAATGTCTGGCTGACCGAATCGATACCCTCGGATACCACCGTGATGATGGAAATGCCCAGGCTGATCATCAAAGAGGCCCGTCGGCAGACCGGCACCTGAAATCCTTTGCAAGGAGGTGATGATGAACGTTCACCCAGCCATTCATACCACCATAGGCAGGACGCCGCTGATCCGGATCAACCGGACCGGTGGGACCCTTCAGGCCGAGATCCTTGCCAAGCTCGAATTCTTCAACCCGTTGGGCAGCGTCAAGGACCGCATCGCCGCCGCCATGATCGATGACGCTGAAAAGGAGGGGATCATCGGGCCGCAAACGCTGATCGTTGAACCGACCAGTGGCAACACCGGCATCGGGCTGGCCTTTATCTGCGCGGCCCGGGGATACCGGCTGTGCCTCACCATGCCCGAAACCATGAGTATCGAGCGCCAGAAACTGCTCCGCCATCTGGGGTCGCAACTGGTGCTCACCCCCGGCCCCCAGGGTATGGGTGGGGCCATCGAAAAAGCCAATGCCATCGTGGCCGACAATCCAGGCGCATTCATGCCCAACCAGTTTGAAAACCCGGCCAATCCGCGCATCCACCGGGAAACCACGGCCGAGGAGATCTGGGCGGATACGGACGGCAATGTGGATATCCTGGTCTCCGGCGTGGGCACGGGTGGCACCCTCACCGGGGTGGGTGGGTTTCTCAAGGAGAAGAAGCCCGGCTTTCAATGCGTGGCCGTTGAGCCTGCCGCTTCGCCGGTGCTCTCCGGCGGCGAAAAAGGACCCCACAAGATCCAGGGCATCGGTGCGGGCTTTGTACCCCGGGTGCTGGACCGGGCGCTCATCGACGAGGTGGTCACCGTTTCCAACGACGACGCCTTCGAGACAGCCCGGCGTCTGGCATCCTGGGAGGGCATCTTGTGCGGCATCTCCTCCGGGGCGGCGGTGTGGGCCGCCATTCAGGTGGCCGTGCGGGCGGAAAATGCCGGCAAGCGCATCGTCACTGTTTTGCCCAGCACCGGCGAACGGTATTTGAGCACCGAACTGTTCAGGTAGTGTTCATTACGCTTCCAACACCCTCAGTCATTCAACTGGATGTCCTTGCCCGCCATCACCCGGTTCATGTTGCGCACGGCACACATCTTGCCGCACATGGTGCAGCTGTCCTCGTGCTCGGGTTGCGAGCTTTGGCGATAGCGTCTGGCCTTTTCCGGATCCATGGCCAGGGCGAGCATCTTTTCCCAGTCCAATGCGGCCCTCGCCTCACCCATGGCATCGTCCCAGCGCCTGGCGCCGGGGATGCCTTTGGCGATATCGGCGGCGTGGGCGGCGATGCGGGTCGCAATGATGCCTTCCTTCATGTCTTCCAGATCGGGCAGGCGCAAATGCTCGGCCGGCGTGACGTAGCACAGGAAATCGGCACCGCTGGCCGCGGCCACGGCGCCGCCGATGGCGCTGGTGATGTGGTCGTAGCCGGGCGCCACGTCGGTGACGATGGGTCCAAGCACGTAAAAAGGGGCACCGTGGCACAGCCGTTTTTCCAGCATCATGTTGCCGGCGATTTCGTTCAAGGCCATGTGCCCCGGCCCTTCGATCATCACCTGAACGTTCTTCTCCCAGGCCTGTTTGGTCAACTCCCCAAGGGTGATCAGTTCCTCCACCTGACTGGCGTCGGTGGAGTCGTGCAGACATCCCGGCCGGCAGCCGTCTCCAAGGCTCAGGCTGACGTCGTATGCCTGGCAGATCTCCAGCAGCCGGTCGTAGTGTTCGAAAAAGGGGTTTTCCCGGTCGTTAAGCTGCATCCAGGTGAACATGAGGGACCCGCCCCGGGAAACAATGTTGGTGATGCGCTCCCGCCGCTTGATTTTTTCGGCGGCACTGCGGTTGAGCCCGGCATGGATGGTGAGAAAATCCACCCCGTCTTCGCAGTGGCGCCGCACGACGTCGAACATCTCGTCTACGGTGATATCCTTGAGGTTCTTATCATAAAAACCCACGGCATCGTAGATTGGCACCGTGCCGATCATGGCCGGTGACATCGCCACCAGTTTGCGCCGGAATTCACGGGTCTTGCCGTAGCAGCTCAGGTCCATGATGGCCTCGGCTTTCAGTGCAAGCGCCAGGCGGACCTTGCCCATTTCCAGATCGATGTCGCAGCAGTCCTTGGAAATGCCCAGGTTGACGTTGATTTTGGTGCGAAGCCCCTGGCCAACGCCTTGCGGGTCCAGTTGGGTGTGGCTCCTGTTGGCCGGTATGATCACCTTTCCGGCGGCGATCAAGGCCCTCAGTTTTTCGGAAGCCATCTGCTCCTTTTGGGCAACGATGGCCATCTGGGAGGTGATAATGCCTTTGCGTGCGGCGTCCATCTGGGTGGTGTAGTCGTTCATGGGGGCACCTCGTTGGTGGCCCATCCGTAAAATGGGCCTTCGGACCGCTTTGTTTCCGGATGGATACCGACTATCTGATGACGACTCTGGCGCCGATCTGCTGAAAGCGGCCCTGGATGTCGAAATGGCCCCGGCCGATCTGGTAGACATTGCGGATGATGGTTTTTTCCGGGCAGGCCAGTCCCGCCAGCAGAATGCATGAAGCCGCCCGGATGTTGTCCGGGTTGGTGTCTGCGCCCCTGAACCGGGTGGGGCCATTGACGATGGCCAGCCCGTCCTCTTCATCCAGGTCGATGGCGGCGCCGAGCTTTCGCAACTCCGCCACCTGGCTGAAACGTTTGTCGAAAATGCGTTCCCGGATATAGCTCTGACCGTCGGCGATGCAGGACAAGGCCATGATGGCAGGCTGGAAATCCGTGGCGAACCCTGGGTATGGACAGGTAAGCACGTTGACCGGCCTGAGGTATCTGCCTGGTGAAGAGACATCCAGAACATGTCCGTTAATACCGATGTCGATTCCCATCTGCACCATTTTCTCAATCAGAATCCGTAAGTCTCCGGGGGCCACGCCGATGATCGAAATCTTTCCGCCGGCGATCCCGGCGGCCATCATGAACAGGCCGGCATCCAGACGGTCGTTCATGGCGTAATGGTCGACGGGGTTGAACCCCGGCACCCCTTCCACGGTCAACGTCCGGGTCCCCAGGCCATGAATCCTGCCGCCCATCTTGATCAGGAAATTGGCGAAATCGAAAATTTCGGGATCGGATGCGGCATTTTCGATGATAGACACGCCATTTGAAAAACAGGCCGCCATCATCAGGTTTTCCGTACCGGTGTGGCTGGGGAAATCCAGATACATGGTGGCACCATTGAAGTTTTCACCGCTGATGACAAAGTCATTGTCACTGGTGATCTGCGCCCCCAGCCGGGCAAACCCCCGGTAGTGGTAGTTCAGGTTCCGAGCTCCCAGCGGGCAGCCGCCGACGCTGGGAAGCCGAACTTCCCCCAGCCGTTTAAGCAGTGGGGGGATGAACAGTACCGACGCCCTCAGGCGGCAGGAGAGTGATTCGGGGAGGTCCGATCGGGTCAGATGCGTGGCATCCACGCAGACCACCTTTTCGTTGGCAAAGTAGTCTACCTTGGCGCCTGCGTGGCGCATGAGTTCAAAGGCCACCAGGATGTCGTTCAGGGGGGGGACGTTGCGGATGACACTGCAGCCGTGCTCAGGAAGCAGGGATGCGGCCAGCATGGGCAGGATGGCATTTTTGGATCCTTGAACACAGACACTGCCGGACAGGGGCGTGCCTCCCTGGATTTCGATGAATTCCTCACCGCTCATTGGTTGTGCCTCTCAATGGTTCTGCACGACGGCGCGAGGAGCAGCCGCCATGGGCATTCTGGGTGCTTTTTTCAAGGGATTGCCATGGTCATGCAATCGCCCGCCTCACCGTTGAGCCAGTAAATAGGCACAAATACAGGATCACGGCAACTGGTTTTATAACCATCGGGATATGCGCGATATAGAAGCAGGCGGTGATGCTGGCTCAACCGCATCATTCCACGTGATCTCTCACCCAGGCGATGACCGGTCCTTTGCCGAGAAATTTCCGGGTCGCTTTGTTGAAATCCACTCCCGGCCGATCTGTCTGCTGGCTCAACCGGCCATCGATTCGATCGCTGCGGCGGCGGCACCGACCTCCAGGTTCACGCTGACCCGCAGCGCCTTGAGGCCGCGAACGCCGGGGAGATCTTCCAGGTCAACCATCTCCAGGTCTTCCAGGAGCTGACCGCGGCTTTGCAAATAGTCGATATGGCGGCGGATATCCCGGCCCTCCCTGGGGTGAGAATAGACGACGGCGACTCTGCCCGGCTGGGTAAGCCGCTCACGGCTGCCCTTGACCGTTGCCTTGTCCAGACGGGATTTAACAATCTCCTGACGCACGTCGTAAGCACCATCCACGTCGAAGCGCTTTTCGTCGTAGCGGAAGCGAATCGTCAGGGGCGCATGATTGATTAAAATCAGGTGGCAGGTGTCCAACGGAACCTTCAGCTGCGGCTGGATCTGGCGGGTGTGCCAGGCCAGCCCGCAAGCGACCTTGAATTGCCACAGGGCCAGGTTGTTGTGGAAGAACAAGTTGTGTTTACCTTCCGGATGCATGGACGCCCCCAGGTAAATCACATAGTCGATGCCGTCGGTCTGGTGTTTTTCAAAATAGTGCGGGAACACCTGCTGGGCCTCGGCCTGCTGTTGATCCAAGTAGCCCGACAGGCGTTCATTGAGGCTGGAGATACTCTCTTCAAAGGCCTTGCGCTTCCGGTAGATGACTCCCCTTGCCGGGTCTATCGCCTGATGGTATCCATCGATGGCATGGCTGACCCCTGGGCCGATGGTGCGCAGTTCCACAAAGCTGGGTTCAACTTCCTGCTGAAGAAAGGATGCGACAGCACTCTCTTCCTCGGTGGAGAGCCCGGTGCTGATGCGGGCGATCCGCTGGTCGATGCGGTAGCTCAATTCGTCGAGCAATGGCCAGGACTTGGCCGCCGCCGCCCGGCGCATGACGGTTCCGGCCAGGCTGAGCTGCTCGGACAGGTCCGCCTGGATACTTTGCACCCGGGCCTCTGAAGACCCGCGGATGTCTGACTGGCCGAAGAGCGGAATCACGTCTTTGAAAATGATGGATTCCATTTCGGAGGATTTACCCTGGCGCAGCCGCTCCATGTGGTCCATGGCGGCATTGCGAAAGCGCCATTCCACGGAGGGGTGCACGGCGGTGCACTTTTCCTTGATGACCGACTGAACTTCATTGTTCATGTCCTCCAGCCCACGCTTGAGGGCCATGGAAAAAAGGGGGACGATGTGGTTCATTTTCTGGGCCTCAATTGCCCCTAAGTCATTGGGTCGGCTGGATGTGATCCAGAATGTGCCGATGGCTTTGCCGCGATAATGTAAGGGTGCGATGAGCATGGATCGCACGCCATGGTCGACGGCTTCCTGTTCGACCGGACACAGGTTGGGTTTTTTGCTCAGGTCCGGTATGCGCAGAATCTCCTTTTGAGCAGCGGCTTTGAGCCAGACCGATTGACTCAAATCATTCAGAGGAATATGGCTGGAATTGGTGAAAAGGCAGTTGGCTTTGGATGTATGGCCGTCATTGAGAACCAACACCTTGTCCTGCTGCAGGGCGGCTAAACTGGCTTTCAGATCAGACTGGCCGAACAAGGTGCGCAAGCGGCTCTGCAGGCGCTTGAAACCATCGGCGGAGAAGATGGACTCCTGATCGATAAGGTCGCGCTCCAGCGCCGACGTGATTTCCGATTCGGTGACATCTACCGCGCGTACAACCGTGAATCCTCTGAAGATGAAGTTTTCGGGCGGCAGCAGGGAGGTCAGAACATGCGGGTCGGCAATGTGGTCGATAACCTGTTGCCGCTCCGGGTCGGACAGTTCCCTTTGTCGGCCCACGGTTCCCACCTGGACAAACTGGAAATCGGGCGTGATCTGGAAATGGCGTTCTAGACCCGTTTCCGGATCCGTCACGATACGGATAAGCGGGCTGTCCAGACCCTGATCGATGCCATATATTCGTTTCAGGATCAGGGCATAGGCACGGATGAGGCGTTGAAAGTCCAACGCATTCTGCTGGCCTTTGAGCCGTCCGACAATTGTTCCCGAGTTGTTGAAAAGGAGCTTGCGGTAGGTCGGCGTGCAGTAGATGGCCTGGTGCTGAAAAGGTGTAAATGCACCGGTTATTTCGCTTTCCCAGGTGGATGAGGGAAAGGCGACCGACATCAGCGGGGCCAGGATGTCCGTGTGTCGGGCGGCGACTTCCGCCCGGTCGATATCACCCTGCAAGTCGGGTGTCTCTTGGATGCGTTTTTCAAAAACCTCAAACATCGCGGCCATATGCTCGCATTTGGGCGCAACTTTCTCCCGCCAGAAATCCAGGAGGGGGGTGATGCTGAGAACGGTTCTGAAATCTCCGGGGATGGATCGATTTGACATGACGGTACTCCTTTGATGGCAATTCGCTGGTTTCATAATAAGCACAAAACGGTCAAATGCCAACGCCATCATGCGGGTGGGCCCTGCCCCATCCAGGGTGGGTCGCAACCCCCCTCCTTCAATGCGGCAGGATCGATGGCAATAGGAAATGCAAAAGCGCTTCCCCGGTGGACCCCAATCCGGAGGAAGCGCTTTGTTTCAGCAAGGTTTGTTGATAAGGGCGCTAGTGGTGGCTGTGGCCGCCTTTTCCCTTGGATGTGTCGATAACGGCCTTGATGACGCAATAAGCCATGCCGATGCCGATGATGTTCAGCGCATACCAGAGGCCGCCGTGAAATACGATGTGGCCGGCGTCCCAAATCCATTCGAAACTGAAAGGAAACATATTTTCTCCTCCTTCACCGGCTAGGCTTTAGCCGGTACCAGGTCATGCGGGGCATCCATCTGGGCTTTCGTGGTTGCGGTTGTGTCATCCGCGATGGGATTTAATTCCGCTTCCTGGGGAAAGATCGGCAGGTAGCGGTAGGAGATCATGATCAGGATGATGCCGTAGGCCAACGGCAAAATGGTGGTGGCCACTTCCTGCCAGCTGGGGTAATACAATACCCAGCTGTCAAAAGGCATGATCGGCACAGCCATGACCTGAAGCACCATGACCCAGCGATTCAGGCAAACCCCCATGACGCCCAAAAAGAAGGCGGTTACCCGCCAGGTGGGGTTCTTTCTCAGGGGTGCGCTGATCAGGATAATCGCCGGCACCACGCCGCCCAGGACGATTTCGGCAAATAGGATCCAGTAGCCGTAAAATGCGTTGCCGGTGTAAAAATCAGCCAGTGTCTGGCCCAGGCCCGGCGCCGTGATGTTGGCCCAGCGGGTGGTATCGCAAATTTTGGCAATCGTGTAGGTAAAAATCATCCAGCCTGAAATCTTGGCCAGCAGCTCAATCACATTGTCTTTGACCAGCTTCTTGCCGGTCACTTTTTCGGTAATCCAGGTGATCAGCAGGGTGAAGCTGGGGCCGTAGGCAGCGGCCGACCATGTGAACAGGAAGAAGGTCCAGGGCCAGATCAACAGGCCTTCCCGGAAGGCAAAGGGCCGTCCGAAAAGCACGCCGGCCACACCGCCCAATGAACCTTGATGAAAGAAGGAGAGGAAGGCGCCGGTGGCGGCGAAAACCGCCATGGTTTCATGCATGTTGTGGCTCAGGTTGTGAAAAAAGGGCACCTTTTCCAGCTGGCGGTTTTCCAGGATCAACGGGATGTACTCGATGGTCAGCACGGCAAAGTAGGCCGACAGGCAGAAGGCCACCTCGGTGAGCATGGAGTGCACGTTGGCGTGCCAGAAGATGAACCACCCACGCAGGGGCTGGCCGATGTCGATGGCCAGGATCAACAATGCCGAGCTGTAGCAGATAAAGCCGATGAGTACCGCATAGTTGATAATGTGCTTCAACTCATCTTTGCCGATAATGTACTTGAGCAGACCGGTGAAGAAGGCACCGCCACCCAAAGCGATGACGGCCAGGTCGGCCCAGATCCACAGGGCGAAGCCGTAATAGTCGTTCATGTTGGTCTGGTTCAGCCCCTTGAACCAGCACAGCAGCATGGCATAAACGCCCCACGCAAGGACAGCGCCCATAATGCCCAGTCCCAGGAGGAACTGCCACATGGGGCAACGCTTGACGCCTTTGGGTATTAACGCAGAATCCATAGGGTAAGTACTCCTTGATCTTTACGGTTTGCCGTTCTTATGCGATCACCTTTACCGCACAATCGATATTAATGGTGCGGTTTGGATACCTGTCCGGTCATTTCGTGGGCGAGGTAGTTGTCACCGGCCCGTCTGACCCATTCCCGGCTGGACAGATAGTAGACTTTGGTGTTGGTGCCCAGACGTTCCAGCAGGCGGAATGCCCTTGGGTTCCTGGCGTTGTTGCCCTTTTCGGGGTCAGGTTTGACGATCTGGTGAATCTGGTGTTCCGGATTGTTGAGATCGCCGAAGACGATGGCCCCTGCCGGACAGGCCTGGCTGCAGGCGGTCTGGTAGGCCGCTTCCGGGATCCGTCGATCGCCGTCAAGATAAGCCTTGTTTTTGGCCAGCTGATAGCGATGGAAGCAGAAACTGCATTTCTCCACCACGCCACGCATGCGCACCGAGACGTTGGGGCTGAGGTATTTTTCCATGCCGTCCGGCCAGGCCGGATCCCACCAGTTAAAATAGCGGGCATGGTAGGGGCAGGCCCCCATGCAATACCGGCAGCCGAAGCAGCGGGTGTAGATCTGGCTGACGATGCCTGTTTCCCGGCTGTAGTCGGTGGCCGTTGCCGGGCATACCGACACGCAGGGGCTGTGGCCCCCGTGGCCTTCGCAGTGCTGGCAGGGCCGGGGAAGATAGCAGGTGTCCATATCCGGAAAGGTCTTGCCGTTGCTCAGTTCGAACATGCGCATCCAGGTGATGCTGACCAGTTTGTCCGACTCGTCTTCCCTGAAGGGAATGTTGTTTTCGGCCATGCAGGCCGCCATGCATGCCCCGCAGCCGGTGCACTTGTCCAGGTCAATGGCCATTCCAAATCTCATGGGTGGGTAGTGTTTCTGCTCGTGTTTCATCAGAACCTCATGTCAGGTTGATTAGGCTTTGGCCAGCTTGGCCCGGATTCCCCAGGCGGCGTCATGACCGGCGGAGGGGTCCTCTACCGGGCCGATGAGCTCGTTGACATTGACCCCTTTGCCGGCCAGGTAGCCGTCAAAGGCGGTGTGGCCCAGCCCCCTGACCATGGCCAGTACGCCGGGTTGGATTCCTTCGAACAGATGGACCCGCACGCGGGCTTCACCCCGGGGGGTGGTCAACGTTGCCAGGGCCCCTTCGTCAAGGCCGGCGGCGCCGGCGGTCAGGGGGTTGATTTCAACAAAGCCGTCCTTGCCTTTGATAACGGTGTCGTTAACGGTTTTGATCATGAACGGAGGCGTCCCGATGGTTCTGCTGGAGATTCGAATTGAGTCATAGGGTATCAGCAGCAGCGGAAAACTGTTTATGTCGCCTTCCGCTTGAACGCCCGGCGCATCCAATCCGGCCAGGCGAACGGTGTCGGCAACAGGATCGATATCGGCTTGGACCCATACGCCCTCCTCCATGAGGAGGTCCCATTTTTCCGCCAGCGTCTCCTCGAGGCAGGTTTCGTAGTCGTCCCAGGTGAAGGCATCGGCTATGGTTCCGCCCATGGCCCGGGCCGTCATGATCAGGGTTTCACCCAGGTGGCGGGTGTTGAACTGGGGGGATACCACGGGTTTGCTCAATCCGATAACCTGTTGGGCAAGGCCGGCGTCCACGGGCACGTCCTCGTAGCGTTCCAGATAAACGTGGTCGGGCAGCAACAGGTCTGACATGGCGGCGGTTTCATCCTGGAACGACGAAAAGCTGACAATGAACGGGATACGTGCAAAAGCCGTCCTTACGCTGTGCGCGTCGGGCAGATCGTGGCAGGGGTTGGCACCGGCCACCAACAGGACCTGCAAGGGGTAGGGACCGCTTCCGTTGACACTGTCGGCCAGTCGGTTGGGCAGATAGCGGGCGTTGGTGTACCGGTCGGTACCGGCGCCGTCGATTCGCGGCTGCGCCAGGCCGGCTGAAGCCAGGCTGTCCGGAACCACCTCGGGCCATCGGATGTAGTCCGCCTCAGGAACGGCCCACATCCCGCCCTGCCGATTGACGTTGCCGGTCAGGGCGTTAAGCATATAGACCGCAACGGTTTCCCGCAGACTTCCCGCTGTCTGACCCTTGCCCCGTCCACACAGGGCCAGGGGGCGATTGGCCCTGGCAAACCCCTTGGCCAGGTCTACAATCACATCGGCAGAGACGCCGGTGATTTGAGACGCCCGCTGCGGTGCATGGCTGGCCAGCAGCTCATTTTTCCAATTGCTGAATCCCGTGACCGCGCCGGCTCCAACCAGGTTGTGCGCAACCATTACGGCGGCAATTCCCAGCGCCAGATCCGCTTCGGTGCCAGGGTTTACCGGGACCCATCGGCTGGCCTTGGCCGCGCTGTTGGAAAACCGCGGCTCCACCTGGACCACCGTGGTGTTTTTTTCCTTCCACGAACTGGCAGCCCGGATCATGCGCACGGGTGATCCCCAGCCGTCAACGATGCCGCTGCCGAAGCTGAGAATGTAGTCGGCGTTTTCCACATCGAAACCGGTTCTGCCGTTGGCGCCGAAAAGGGTTTTTACGGCCAGTTCATCGGCATCTCGGTGGGACGGTGTGCGGATGAAATTGGGGGATCCGTAGGCGGTCATGAACCGTTGGAGCAGGGCCGGCACTGTGCCGCTGCCTGACCCGGCGATGGCGGCCACTGTATGGGCCTCACCTTTGCTGCGGACGTCGGCGAGTTTTTCCGTCAGGATAGCCATGGCCTCATCCCAGGAAATTTTCTGCCACCTGCCTTGGCCGCGTTCGCCGATGCGCTTCATGGGCGATTTAATGCGGGTGGGACCGTAGAGCAGCTGCAGGCCTGAAAGTCCCAGGATGCAGATGCCGCCATCGTTGATGGGGTGGCCTGCCTTGCCTTCGATTTTGATCGCCCGGTTGTCGACCTTGCGCACCGAGATGCCGCAACCACCCGGGCACAGGGAGCAGGTCGTGTCTTCATAGGTCACCTTGCCGTCCGGCGGCACGGGTGTCCAGGGCCACATCTGTGTCCAGATGGAGCTATCGTCCATCAATTTCCACGGCAACGGCGACAAGGCCGTACCCGCTGCGCCGCCGATGACGAACGATAAGAAACTTCTTCGGTCAACTTTCATCGATTATCCCTCACCTTATGCAAATCAGAAGCTGAAATCGTTTTCCGGGGCATGGTTCCATTATTTGTGACACACGAAACAGGCATCGCGCTCGGTCTGAACGCTGGAGGTGTGAATGATGCCCGCCTCCTTGTGGCATCGGGCACAGTCATTCATTTTCATGCGATCCCATGTGTTCTTGGCGAAACCGGCGATGTTGTGGCCCCAGATGTCCCGGCTGTAAGTGGTAATCCGGTTGTATTCGTAGGGGCGCAGCGCTTGCGTTTCGCCGTGGTCACCATGGCAGGTGGCGCACTCCATTTCGGCCCCGATGACGTGGGCGGCATGGGAGAAGAAGACGCAGTCCGGTTGGCGGGAATAGACCAGCCAGGGCACTTCGCGCTCCTTGGCCACATATTGTTCGACAAAGATGGCCTCGTCTTCGGTCTCGCCCATGGGACTCTCATGGCAGTCCGTGCATTGGGCCAGTTTGGGTATGCCTGAAAAACTGCCGTCCTCCCTGAAAAAATGGCAGCTTTCACAACCCTCATCCACCTCCTCTACATGCAGCGCGTGGTTGAAGTTCAACGGCTGCTGCTTCTGGGAGTAGAGGAGTTTTGGAAAAACAACCCAGCCCAACACCATGCTGGCAGCAAAACCGATGATGAAGAACAGGATGATAAAGCCGCCGGCGCCGTTGTCCCCGACGACGCTGGCAGGTGCTGCGTCATCATCCATCACCTCTTTGGCCTTTTTGTCTAAGGTACTCATGGAATCTCCGTCAACCGCTGTGTGATGATTTCTGCTGTGAAACCATAACCGATTATACTTCACACCCCCTGGGCCAGTCGCCGCGTCAACCAACGTTCCAGGCGATTTTGATCCGAACGCGCCGGATTCGTTGCCGATGCTTCTATCTATATTGTTCAGGCGGGATGCAATCCCGCCTACGGGTGAAAAAAAACGGAAGGTTGAACTTGCGACTTACTATCGGCAGTCGGTCGTTTTGTCAAGAAAAAATCCTTGAAAACAGGCCGTTGACCGCACCTGCGCGGCCTTCCTGAACAGGGGCGGGGCAGGGAATTGTCAAACGTTCGCGCGGTTGGGTCCGCGTTGCCGGACATCACAGCGGAACCTGGACCTGCGCGTTCATTCAGCCCATGGCGCTTTGGAAAGAACAGACTTGACATGTGCGCTGGCAACATTATTTTTCCTGCAATTCAGGCCGCCTTGCTGAAAAACAGGGTGAGCATGTCCGTCGCCTTCCGGCCTGAAGCGACCAACCTACGCATCACCGCTGTCATCTGACTGATATGCCCGCCGCCGACCCTGCCGGAGGTGGGTATGGTGATGATGGGGTGTTGCCATTTTGCATCAGTCAATCCGAAGGCCAAGGAGCGCGAACATCCATGATTGAAGTCAAAAATCTGACCAAGCAGTTCGGCAATCATCTGGCGGTGAACAACATCTCCTTTTGCGCTGGAAAGGGTGAAATTATGGGGTTTCTAGGCCCCAACGGCGCGGGAAAGTCCACTACCATGCGGATGATCACCGGTTTTTTTCCGCCCACCAGCGGAACGGTGGTCGTCGGCGGCAGCGATATTTTGACCCAGTCCATCGCCGCCCGCAGAATGATCGGCTACCTGCCTGAAAACGCACCGGTATATCCGGACATGACCGTCAATCGATACCTCGATTTCTGTGCTGAAATCCGTGGATTCGCCGGGGTCGCCAAGAGGCAGCGGGTGGGTGAGACCGTGGAGCGGTGCTTCCTATCCACCGTGCGTCATCAGCCGGTGAACACCCTTTCCAAGGGCTACAAGCAGCGGGTCTGTTTTGCCCAGAGCATCCTGCACGACCCTGAATATCTGATCCTCGACGAGCCCACCGATGGCCTGGACCCCAACCAGAAACATGAAGTGCGTCTGATGATCCGGGAGATGAGCACCACCAAGGCCATCATCTTTTCCACCCATATTCTCGATGAGGTCGATTCCGTGTGCAGTCGGGCGATCATCATCGCCGACGGCAAGGTGGTGGCCGACGACACCCCTGAAGGACTTCGGCGGCGGTCGGCCTTTCACGGCTCCGTGGTCCTGACCGTCACGGGTGAGGTGTCTGACGGTTTGCAGAAACAGATCGCACAACTGGACGGGGTGGCATCGGTCTCGGTTGTGGAATCCGATGATGATCGGAGGACCCTGCGCGTTTTTCCTGAAAATCCGGCGGTGCCCGTTGCCGATCGGGTGATTGCTTCGGCCAGCCGAGGCGGATTCGGCATCGCCTCGGTGTTTATCGAACAGGGCCGGCTGGATGATGTGTTTCGTGATATCACCACCGGCAATTGATCCTTGTGGCCTGCTTAGACAATCCCGGGGGCGTTCAGGGTTGAGCGCCTGCCGGATCGACGGACGTTGCCCACAGAACCATCACGCATCCTTCCAATGTACTGAAACCAATGGAGCAGCCCATGCAAAACAGCAATTTTTTAAGAAACATACGCATCATCCTGAAACGCGAATTCAGCGGATATTTCAGTTCGCCCGTGGCATATGTCTTCATCGTGATTTTTCTTCTTCTGACCGGTTTTTTCACTTTTTACATCAGCAACTTTTTCGAAGCGGGGCAGGCGGATCTGAAAGGGTTCTTCCAGTGGCATCCGTGGCTGTTCATGTTCCTGGTGCCTGCTGTGGCCATGCGGTTGTGGGCCGAAGAGCGCCGTCTGGGGACCATCGAACTGCTCCTGACGCTGCCGGTGAGCGTCACCGAAGTGGTCCTGGGTAAGTTTCTTGCCGCCTGGGCCTTTATCGGCATCGCGCTGGCGCTGACCTTCCCGCTGGTCCTTACCACCATCTATCTGGGCGACCCGGATCTGGGGGTTATTTTTTGCGCCTACCTGGGGTCCTTCCTCATGGCCGGTACCTTCTTGAGCGTGGGCAGCATGACCTCGGCACTCACCCGCAGCCAGGTGGTCAGTTTCATCCTGGCCGTTGTGGCCTGCCTTTTTCTCATTTTGGCCGGGTTTGCACCGGTGACGGCGGTGCTATCCGGCTGGGCGCCGGTGTGGCTGGTGGATATGGTCGCCGCGACCAGTGTGCTGTCCCATTTTGCCTCCATTTCCAGAGGGGTCCTGGATCTCAGGGATCTGATCTACTACCTGTCGGTGATGGCCTTCATGATCTTCGTCAACGGCGTTATTCTGCAAAACCGGGAGTCGGCATAAAGGAGGCCTGAACCCATGAGCATTGGAAAAAGACGCATTGGAAAAACCGCATTTTCGGCCGGCGGTGCCGTGCTGGTGCTGGTCATCGTCGTACTGGTGAACGTGCTCCTGTCGCGCAGCACGCTGCGTTGGGACGCCACCGAAGACAATCTCTATTCCCTGTCCCAGGGAACCCGGACCATCCTATCCGACCTGGACCAGGACGTGGTGGTCAAGGTGTTTTACAGCAAGCACGTGGTCAACATCCCTTCCCAGATCAAAACCTTTGCCCAGCGGGTGATGGATTTTCTTTCCGAGTATGAACAATACGGCAGGGGCCGTATCCAAATCGAGGTCCATGATCCCAAACCTGATTCCGAGGAGGAGGAGTGGGCCATCAAATACGGCATGAAAGCCGTCAGCCTGCCGACCGGTGAACAGGTGTATTTAGGCCTGGTTGCCCTGGCGGCGGACCAGGAGGCGGCCATCCCCTTTATCGATCCCACCCAGGAGATTCGGCTGGAGTATGATCTGACCCGCATCATTGCGCGGGTCCAGAAAGCGGACCGGATGAAAATTGCCGTATTCAGCGCGCTGCCGGTATTCGGCAACGCGAACATGAACATGGGCATGAACGGATTGCCTCCAGGCTCGCAACCGTGGTTTTTCATACAGGAACTGGGCAAGACCTACGACCTGATCAATGTGCAGCCCGATGTCGACCGCATCGATCCGGCGGCGGATCTGCTGGTGCTTTTTCACCCCAGGAATATGTCCGACAGCATGGCTTTTGCCGTGGATCAGTACGTGCTGGGCGGCGGAAACGTGATTGTTTTTGCCGATCCGCTTTCACTGATGGATGATCCGCGCATGGGGCCCGGCGATTCGATACCCGAGAGACTGTTCACGGCCTGGGGCATCCGGATGGAACCGGGGAAAGCCATTGCCGACTATTCCTACGCCACACGGTTGAGGAATCGCGACAACCAGGTGGAGACCAATCCGTTGTGGCTCTCCACATCCGCCGACGCTTTCAACCCGGACAACCTGACCACCGCCAACCTCGAGTCCATGCTGTTGCCGGTTGCCGGTGCCATCGAGATCATGCCGAACAGCCTTTTCACTGTCGAACCCCTGCTGCAGTCCAGCTCCAACAACGCGATGGTGGACGCCTTCTCCCACAATATGAATGTGGCGGCCCTGCGCCGGGATTTCAAACCGTCGGGAACCCCGCGTAATCTGGCCGTACACATTTCAGGCAAATTTAAAACGGCCTTTGCGGACGGAAAACCGGAAGGGGCGCCCAAAACAGGTGAACCCGAACCGGAAAATGGGGTCAAGGATCCGCAAGACCCGTTGAAGGAGGGCAAGGCGTCCGCCGTGATCGTGGTGGTGGCGGACAGTGATCTGCTCTATGACGGCTATTACCTGAGCCAGCAGAACCTGCTGGGATTCACCATGGCCAACATCTTCAACGACAACCTCAACTTCATGCTCAACAGCTGCGAAATGCTGACCGGCAACCCTGCCCTGATCAGCATCCGTTCCCGGGGAACCTTTGAACGGCCTTTCACGCGGGTGCAGACGCTGGAACGCAAGGCTCAGGACCGTTGGCTGGATCAGGAGCAGGCGCTGGTGCGCCAGGTGGAGGAGACCAATCAGAAGCTCCAGATGCTCGAACAGCAAAAGGATTCCGCCCAGCGCGCGATCCTGAGCGAAGCGCAGGAACAGGAAATCGCCCGATTCCAGGAAGAGAAGCTCAAAATCAGCAAGGAACTCAAGGTTGTGCGCCGCAACCTGCGCGCCGAGATCGAACAGCTGGGCAGGACGGTCAAGTTTGTCAACATTTTCCTTGTTCCGCTGCTTATCGGCATCGGTGGGATCATTTTCGCAATCACTCGAAGAGGAAGAAAGGCATAACCGATGAAGGCAAAGACGGTTCTGATACTGCTGGCTGCGGCGGGGGTTCTGGCAGCCCTCTCGTTTCTGCGATATGGCGGCGAGAAGCGCTCCGGTGATGTGCAGATGGGAGACCAATTATTTGCCGACCTGCCGGTTAACGCGGTGGTCAGCGTAACCATCGCCGATGCCGAGAGCGAGGTGACGCTGGTAAAGGGCGATGCGTTCTGGCAGGTCCAGGAGCGCAGCGGGTATCCAGCCGATTTCGATGAACTCAGGGATATGGTCGTCAAGCTCTCCCGCCTGAAAATAGGGCGCAGCTTCCCCGCCTCTCCCGAGAGTTTGGCCCGACTCTCCCTGCTGGCTCCGTCCGCACCAGAACCTTCAGGCAGAGGAAAACAGATCACCTTGAAGGATCAGTCGGGTGAGGTTCTTGCCGATGTTATTCTGGGCCAGAGCCGTGAGACGGGCGGCGGTCAGTACCTGAAAATGGCCGCTGGCGATACCGTCTTTCTCGTTGACGGCAGTTTTCAGTTCCTGAAAACCGAGCCGGCTGAGTGGCTGGAAAAGGAGATCCTGGACATCAAGGCCGTTGACGTGAAGTCGGTGACCTGTTTTGGGGAAAACGAGGGGACGCCGGTCTATACGCTATCCCGTCCCGGTAAGGGAGATCCGGCCGTGTTGGCACCTGTCCCACCTGGCAGGACAGCCAATCAGGCTAAAATTGATCAGGTGCTCGACGCCCTTGCACCGCTGAGCATTGACGACGTGCAGGCCGGAAACGGCAAGCCCCCGGGGGCAGCGCCAGGCACAACGCGCCTGGTTTACCAGCTCTATGACGGTAGACAGGTGATAATCGTCCCTGAATATGACGGCAAGGAAAACCGCTCCCTGCGGGTGTTTGCAGCAGCGTCTACGCCTGAACCGGCTGCATCAGACGTAGAAGCGCGTGAGGAGAAGCCGCTCGAACCCGAAGCGGATGCCGCGCCTGCGCCGAAAACGGCCAGCCAGCTTAATGAAGAACTAAGCCCATGGGTCTTCCAGGTTAAGAAATGGCAATTCGACAGTTTTATTACCCAGCCGGAAGCGCTCCTTGATGAATTGAAACAGGGGGAATAAGGCGCGTTCCGGCGCCTGAGATCCGACGGCTGGGGACTTTTCCCGACTGTTTTCATTGGGGTCCAACCGGCTCACCTGCGCCGTTCAATCCTTTGATCTCCGTTCCGGCTGAATGATGATGGTCGATGCCCGCGCATCGGTAAGGTAGGCTGCGGCGAGGGAGTCAAGCTCCTCGACGGACACCGCGGCATAGTCTTCCATGAAGTTTCTGGCCCATTTGAATTGCTGGGGGTGCTGCGTTGATCCGGTCATCACGCTGTTGAGCCAGTATCCGTTGGTATGTCGCAACTCCTTGATCGAGGTGAGAATCGGGTCAACCGACCGCTCCAGTTCATCGACCGTTATGCCCTTGGTGGCCAGGTCCTTGGCAATGGCCTTGACTTCCGCCAGTACGGTGTCGGTCTGGTCCGGCGCCAGGTTGACATAAGCCTGAAACACACCGTAGTCAGGGTAGGCACGGCTGGCCTGGTTAAAGGCATGGGGGGAATAGGATGCCCCCAGCTTCTCCCGGATCTGCTGCCTGAGGCGTTCGGAAAAGACATCCGCAAGGACGGAAAGCCGACGGGTGCGGCTGATGTCCCAGAAGTCTTCCGTCTGCCAGGCGGCCACAACCAATGCCTTGGGGATCTGGGTCTCAACATCGATTCGGTTGACGGTTCCGGTGGGCAGATGGGGCAGGTCGGGCCTGACCCTTTGCGGGCTGCGGCGTCGATCGGGCAACGCACCCAATGTCCGCCGGGCCAGTTCGACAACTTCGTTTTCATCAAAGTCGCCGACAACGGACAGCTCCAATGGGGCACCCTCCAACTGGGGCCCGATCCAGTTCCGGATATCATCCAGTCCAATGGCCTGGATCTTATCAAACGAAGGCATGCCGAAACGGCTGTCTCCTCCGGCCAGGATCCGCGACCCTTTGATCCGCATCACCCCTTCGATCGATCTGGAGAATGACTGATAGTCCTGGTGCAACCGTTCGCGGGCCAGCGCCAAGGCATTATCTCGGAAACCGGGATCGATGATGTGGGCGTAGAACAAATTGAAGAGCAGGGCCACCTCATCGGATATGGTTTCTCCGAAAAAATTGAAGTGCGTGTCCGTGATTCTGAAATCGACATAGGTGCTTTTACCAGCCAGGGCGCGTTCCAGTTCATTGCTGTCCAGCGATTCCAGCCCGCTTTCATTGATCGTCGCTTCGGTCAACATGGATAAGCCCGGAAGGGTCGCCGGCTCGGCGGAACGACCGTTGCCGAAGATGAGGTTGGCCAGAACCTCGTTGGTTTTGTAATTGGTGCGTTTCAAATTGAGCCGGGTGCCGTTTTTGAACATCATGCGGGTGATGCCGAGATCTTCCAGCACCTCCCGGGAAACGATCGTACCGCTCTCCTCCGGTTCCGGCAGATAGGGGAACACAGCGATGGCATCGGCTTCGGGTTGCTCGACGATGCTGCTGGCCGAGGCCAGGAAGGTGTCGCGAATCAGCGATTCCGCTGACTTCGGTGACGCGTTTTCCAGATCTGCGTTGCCGGTCACCAGGACCAGTCGATGGTCATTGGGCCAGTTTTCCTCAAAAGCCTGGTGGACTTCTTCCACGGTGACGGGCGCCACCATGGGCAGCAGGTGTCTTTTTTCCTGTTCCGGGGATTGGATAACGCGGTCGTCTGCCAGGTGTCGCATAATGCTCCTGGCCAATGCAGTACTGTTGCGCGTGGGTGCTTCTCTCACCGCGTTGTCCAGCCGTCTTACCCACTCTTTTTTAACCCGCGCCAGTTCGGCTTCGGTAAAGCCGAACAGCTTCGCCCGCCGCACCTCCTGCTCCAGGGTCGAAAGCGTCGGCTGCCAGTTTCCGTCGCTGCAGTCGGCAGAAATTTCCGCGTAGCGGATCTGATTCAGGTAGATGCCGCTGCCCACGGCAGCAGATGTAAACGGTGCTCCCGGTTTTTTCAGCCGGGCCTCGAGTCGATTCTGAACAATCCGGTCAGCCAAGTCCGCCACCATCTCCCGGCGTCGAATAACCAGGGAGTCGGGAACATGTTCATGCGAACGAATCGCTTCGATACTGATCGTCGTGCCGCCCGCTTCCGGTTCATGGTGGAAAAAAACCTTCAACCCCTTGTGGTCGATGCTGCCGAGGTCCGGCGAGTCGGGGGGCAGCGCCCTGGGGTTAAAATCACTGAACTGGTGGTTGATAAGCTTTTCGGCCAAAGGGATGGTAAAGTCTCCCACCATCACCAGCACCATATTGTCCGGCCGGTACCAGGCGTCATAAAAAGACTTGAGCTGCGCACTGTCCATATTTTCGATTACATCCGGCTTGCCGATGGGCAATCGTCTGGATGCCAGAAGGTCCGGAAGCTCGAATTCGAGGGTAGCCTTAAACGTGCGGTAGTTCGCCGAATCCCGGGTAAGCATCTCCGCGAGAATGACCCCGCTTTCCCGCTTGACCTCGTCTTCGCGCAGGAGTGCACCCATGGCATAATCCCGCATTACCAGCAATCCTTTACTCAGATTGGCTTCATCGCCTGCCGGCAGGATGATGTCGTATACGGTTTCTTTGAAACTCGTGTGGGCGTTGGCGTCATTGCCGAACTGCATGCCAATGCTCTGGAAGTAGCGCACCAGTTCCCCGGGCGGGAAATGCGTCGATCCGTTGAAAAGCATGTGTTCGAGAAAATGGGCGATCCCCCGCTGTTCTTCGGACTCGTTCAAACTGCCGGCACGAATGTAAAGGTGGACACTAACCCGATCCTGCGGACGTTGGTTTTGCATGAGGACATAGCGAAACCCGTTGGTCAGCCGCCCGAAGGTAATCGCCGGGTCTGGTGCCAGGTCGCTGGTTTCATGCGGCCATGTCGATAGCGGGAGTTCCTCGCTGAGCGGCTGCCCGGAGGCGGCGTAGGCCGGCTTGAGAATCGATGCAGACGAATCCATGCCGGTACAGATGCCGATCCATCCCAGCAGTGCGATTACCAGCGATATGCCTGCGATGCGTCCAGAAACGCTTTTGTGTTTATTTCCAACCTTGCAAATGGGGGTCATCAGGAGTCCTTTATGTATCGGGGTCAAATGCCATCACGTTTGTCTTGCCGACGACAAAATTAATAGTAATACAGTGCCGCACAAAGGCAATGCCGGGTGGATGCCCGGGAAAAAGAAAAGCCTTCCGGCGGCATCATCGGACAGATGGCGCAGGAAGGCTTGTGTGAAGCGGGTTCGGTGATCCGGTGGTACGCGCTGCAGGCGGTCGACGGCTAACTTTTCTTCTTGCCGTATACACCCCGCGACAGGGCTTCGATCTTTCCTTTTTTGGTCAACTTGTAGAGAGCATTGCTCACTTGACGGGCCTCTAATCCGGTTCTTTTTTTAAGTCTTTCGACCGTGATGCCGCTTCGGCTTCTGCTGATCATCCCGAAGATGTTGTCCAGCAGGGTTGCTGATTCCGCAGCCGCGGCGGATTTTGCCTCCTCTGCAGCGGGCGCCGGTTGTTTAGCCGCCTTTTTTTTGGGTGCCGCTTTGGCCTTGGCTGGCTTTTTGGCAGCGCGGGCCTTTTTTGCCGGCGCTTTTGCTTTCAGCGCTGTTTTTGCCTTCTTCACCGGGACCGCCTTGGCACTTTCTGCTTCAATGGCTTTGACCATTTTCTCCACCTGATCAGCGAGAGAAGACAACTTGGTGGAAATTGCTAAAAGTTTCCTCTGAACATCTTTCATCAGCGCGAGCCTCCTTGTTAAAGCGGTTTTGGTCAAGAATTTAGATAGTTATTTTGAGCCCTATTATATTTCTCTTTTATTGTCAACCCCTGTTTTGAGAATTGGTTCGTCGGGTTTAAATATGGAAGGATAGACCCGTGAAGCAGCAAATCGGATCAATTTTCTCTGAGAAAGGCCCACCAGACATAAAAGAAGAAAAACAGCCAGGCCGCGATGGCCGTTGCATACCCTTTCCAGTCCGTTTTGCGAGAGGCCATGCCGTGTTTGTTGATCTTTCCGACGGGCAGCTTGCAGGACGGACAGGCTTGCACATTAAGAGGCATGTACTCCATGCATTCCGGGCATTTTTTGGAAACAAACCCGGCGGGTCTGCCGGATCCCATTGAGGCGTTTGGCGTTTTCATGTCAACCCCATCTTATCCTTTCTGACAGCAGTTGATCCCTTTCCGGGGTACTCCGCTACTCAAGATATGCTTCCTCGATGGTGATCTGGCTTTCTGCTTTGCGTGCATCGACCCAATCCTGGATCAGGGTTCTTTGCTTTTGTTGCCGGAGCATGTTCGTGATGCCGTCTTTTTCGGATTCGAAAGTGTCCGCAGCAGGTGCTTTTCTTTGGGCCAGCCGCAGCAGGTAAAATCCAGCACTACCTTGAATCGGCGCATCGCTGGCCGCTCCGACTGAAGCAAGTTGAAAGGCCGCCTCAGAAAACTTCGGGTCGGAACCGATATCGGGTATCGCCGCACTGCGTGTGAACAGGCCGGACTGCTTTACCGCTGCACCGCGGCTGCCGGCACTCTCTTCGAAGGATTTGCCCGCACGCAGGTCAGCCGCCATCGCCTCGGCTTCCTTTTCCGCCTTTTCCGCCTGCATTTTTCTGGTCAGATCCTCTGCAACCCTGGCTTTGACCGTTTCCAGAGCGGGAATGGCGGCATCGATGGACTGCGTGGGCTGGATGAGGTAAAACCGCCCGCCGATATCCTGAATATCGCTGATCTCATCCACCTTGAGTGTAAAAGCGGCATTGGCGAAGACGCCTTTGTCTTCGCCCAGTGTTTCCGGCCCCTGACGGTTGAACCAACCGGTTTCCATCACGGGAAGGCCGTATGTCTTGGCATTCTTGACCAGGTCATCCTTTTCAAAACACCCCTCATAGAACTTCTCGGCTTGGTCATAGGCCAGGTTGCGTGCTTTATTTTCGGTAAGGGTGCCGACGATCTGCTGCCTGCTTTGTTCCCGAGTTTTGGTGGACGCTTCCTCCACGGACTCCACCTTGATGACATGCCATCCGAATTGGGTCTTTACCGGTTCGCTGGTTTCACCCGCGGCCATGGAAAATGCCCTGTCGGCAAATGGTTTGACCATCTGGTTCTGCTGGAACTTGCCCAGATAGCCGCCGCTGTCTTTGGTTGGGCCTTCCGAATAGGTCTTGGCCAGTTCGGCAAAGTCCTGACCGGCTGCCGCCATTTTTGATATGGCTTCCGCCCTGGTTTTGGCTTCCAGGTCGGCGGCTTCGTCTGCGTCTGGATCCAGCTTGATCAGCACATGGCGGGCTTCGACGGTTTTCTCAGTCTTGAACTGGGCGAGGTTGGCATCATAGTACTCGGTGATTTCTTCATCAGCCACCACGACCTGGTTTTGATAGGCCTGAGGGTCGAACACCACGTATCGGACGTTGACCATCGGGTCGGTGGTGTAGTTTTCCTTCACGGTTTCGAAGTAGGCGGCAATCTCCTCCGCCGAGGGTGTGGTTACGCTCTGCCCGGCCGGTTCGAACAGAACGTAGTCGACATTCACAGACGTGTTTTGCCAATCATGCCACAGGCGTGCTTCCGCTTCGGACACCTTGGCGGCCCCCATGATAATCCGGGTGAGCTTTTCACCCAGCAAAACGTTTTTCTGTTCGGCTTCAAATTCTTCCGGTGTCAGGCGGACCTGTTCAAGGATGCTGCGATAGCGACGATTATCGAACGATCCGTTGTTTTGAAAAACTGCCGTATTCATGATCGATTCTGCAACTTCGGCATCGGAAACCCGCAACCCCAGTTTTTTGGCTTCCTGCAGGATAAGGGTGCGATCGACCAGTTGACTCAGTGCCTGGTTTTTGATCTGGAGCATTTCAATCATTCCGTCATTGAGGCTGGAACCGAATCGCTGGCGATACTGATCGATCAGATTGTTGTAAGCACGCCGGTAATCGACTGCGGTGATGATTTCATCGTTGACGGTGGCGACTCTGGATGCCTCGCGGGAGCGGAAACTGCCTACGCCCCAGAACACGAACACGATTACGATAGCGAACAGAATTACTTTGATCATCCAACTGCCAGCATGTTTGCGCATCACGTTGAGCATTCACGACCTCTTCTTTTTGATCATTATGCAGGGTTTCCAGTCGGATCCCGCTTTTGATGTTGGTTTTGGTTTAACTGACCGGCCACCGGAACCGATGAAAAGAGAGGGACCATGACCGGACGCGCCACCGATTGGGTTGCCACCGCGGGCCTATCCGTCAAAATATCCCATCTTTTCAAACGATTGACATTAAGTGTTGAGGCGCAATTTGTCAACAGTTTACCGTTCACGCTGCCGGCTTCCCATTTTGCAGGCGGTAGGTATGGCAACTTCTCTGTTTTCAATTTATTGCATGGCGGTAAAATGGAAACGGTCATTAAAAAATTGCGTTGACATGGAAAACCGATTTTGTTAGGTTGCGCTTTCGCTTTTGGGGCTGTAGCTCAGCTGGGAGAGCGCATGACTGGCAGTCATGAGGCCAGGGGTTCGAGCCCCCTCAGCTCCACCAAAAAAACAAAAAATGAGGAAGGGTTAGCCGTCGCACCGGTTGGCCCTTTTTCCTTTTGCGGCCTGCCGTGTGTGCGGCTGTGGGTGTCATCTGAACGTGTGGCGGCATCGGATTTTGCGGTCATGGGCTGCTTTTCTGGCTGAAGGCGTCCAGCCTGCCGGGGAGTGGCTGCAAGCCCATGTCGGCTGACGGATGGGCACTGCCTATAACTTGCCCAATCCCTTGAGCACTTTTTCCGGTGTGATGGGCAGGTCCTTGCAGCGAAAGCCGACGGCGTGGAATACCGCTTCGGCGATGGCCGGCGCCGTGGGAGAGACCAGCCCCTCGCCGGCCTCCTTGGCGCCCATGGGGCCTTCGGGTTCGTAGGTCTCGATGCACACCGACTCCCCCGGGGGCATGTCTGCGGCGTTGGGGATCTTATAGTCCAAAAAGGTTGTGTTCAATGTTTTTCCCCCGTTCATGACAAACTGCTCGGACAGGGCGTAGCCCAGACCCATCTGCACGGATCCCTCCAACTGGCCCTCCACGGCCATGGGGTTGAGCACCGTGCCGCAGTCATGGGCGGTCCACATCTTCTCCACCTGGATCAGGCCGGTGTCGGTGTCCACACTCACTTCGGCCACCTGGGCGCCGAAGCTGAAGGCCGGGCTCACCAGCCCCTTGCCCCGGGGGGTGTAGGAACCCCTGGCCACCAGCGGTTCGCCGCGTTGGGTCTTCTGGACAAAGGCCACCGCCTCACCGAAGGTCATGCCGCGGTCCGGCTTGCCTGCCGCAAACACCCGCCCATCCTTGAATTCGATGTCGAAGATGACGTTGAGGTCGAAGCGGGCCGAAACGGCGCCGGCCAGTTTTTTCTTGATTTTATCGGCTGCGTCCAGAACCGCGTTGCCGGCCATGAGGGTCACCCGGCTGCCCCAGGTGCCCAGGTCCGCCTGGGGAGTCATGGCCGTGTCGGCGGCGGTCAGCCGGACGTCTGCCATCTGCAGCCCCAGTGTCTCGGCCAGGATCTGCTTGAGCACCGTGTCCGATCCCTGGCCGATGTCCGAGGCCATGCTGAGCAGATGGACGGTGCCGTCTGCAAAGGCGCGCACTTCAGCAGCCGAAAAGGGGTACTGGGTATTGAACCAGTTGAAGACACCCCCGGAGATGAAGCTGTAGCAGCCGATACCCACACCGCGGCCCTTTTTGAGGCCCTTGCGCTTGCGCGACCAGCCGCTGATGCGGCGTACTTCCTTGAGGGATTCCACGAAACCGCAGGAGCTGATCGTGGCCACACCGGGAAGCTCATCACCGGACACCATGGCGTTTTTCAAGCGAATCTCGATGGGATCGATGCCGAGTTCCTCGGCGGCCATGTTCATCTGGGTCTCGGCGGCGAAGAGGGTCTGGGGGGCGCCGAAGCCGCGCATGGCGCTGGACGGTGGTTTGTTGGTGTAAACGTGCTCCCCCAGGTAACGGTAGTTGGGGTAGCGATAGAGCATGGCCCCGAAGTTTCCGGAAAGGAATGTGGCTGTCGGGCCCATGGCGTTGTAGGCGCCGCCGTCGAGATAGATGTGCAGGTCCTTGGCGACCAGCGTGCCGTCCCGTTTGAACCCCACTTTGGATCGGATGGTCATGGGGTGGCGCCGGCGGCCGAAGGCCAGTTCCTCTTCCCGGGTGAGGGTGAACTTCACCGGTCGGCCGGTCTGACGGGACATGAAAGCCGCACAGAACTCCCATGGACGCAGCTCCATCTTGCCGCCGAACCCGCCGCCGACCACCGGCTTGATCACGCGGATGTCGTTCTCGCGCATGTTCAGGGTGGATGCCAGCAGGCACTGAACGATGTAAGGGGTCTGGGTGGAGGTCCACAAGGTGATGCGGCCGTCCAGGTCGCTCTGGGCCACGCAGGCGCAGGGCTCCATGTAGGCATGGCTGACGGCGTGGACGGTGAAGGTGTCCTCGCGTACGTAGTCCGATGCGGCGAAACCCGCCTCGATATCCCCGTAGGCGATCCTGCGGTCGATGCTGATGTTGGTGGGCGACGTGTCGTGGACCACCGGGGCACCCTTGGCCAATGACGAGGCCACATCAAAGACGCCGGGAAGTTCCTCGTATTCCACGTTAATCTGTTCGATGGCGGCTTCGGCGGTCTCACGGTCCACGGCGGCCACGGCGGCCACCTCGTCACCGATGAAGCGCACCTTGTCCAGGGCCAGGGCGTATTCGTCCTGGGTGCCGGGGAAAAGCCGCCAGTTCCCGTAGGTTACCCGGGGGATGTCCTTACCGGAAATGATGCAGTGCACGCCGGGCATGGCTGCGGCCTTGCGGGTGTCGATGCTCAGGATGCGGGCATGGGGCAGGGGGCTCCGGAGCAGTTTGCCGTAAAGCATGCCGGGCAGCTTGATATCATCGGCATAAATGGCCTGGCCGGTGGCTTTGGCCCGGCCGTCGGTTCGGGGAATGTCCTTTCCGATGATGCGGTGCATGTTCATGGAAAATCCTTTTTTGGCTTGTGTGCGGTTCCGCCTTGCGGCCGTTGCGGATGCGGTCGGCCCTATTGCTTGCGCAAGGCCATTTTCCGGGCATCGGTCAGGGCACGGATGGTGAGAACGGAAACCATTTTCCAGCGATAGGGGGCGCTGGCCCTCACATCGGTGATGGGCGAGGTCTCTTCCGAGGCCGCCTGGGCCGCCCTTCGAACCAGTGCATCGGTCATTGGTTTGCCAGTGAGCATCTTTTCCGCTTTGTGGGTGCGCATGGGCACCGGCGCGCAGGCGCCGACCACCAGCCGCACCGCAGTGCAGTCTTGTGCCTTCATGACAACCATGGCGCCAACGCCTACGGCGGAGCAGTCCAGCTTGCTCCGCTGAGAGATGCTGTGGTAGGCCGTACCCGATCCGGCAGGAGGCGGGGGAACGGTGATGGCGGTGACAATTTCGCCGGCTGCCAGGGCGGTGAGGCCCGGTCCCTGGAAAAATTGATCAAGCGCCACGCGGCGATAGCCCTCGGGACCGGCGATGACCGCGGTCGCGTCCATGGCCATCAGCGTGGGAATATTATCGGCAGAGGGAGAGGCGTTGCACAGGTTGCCCACGACGGTGCCCATGTTGCGAACCTGTACATTGGCGGTGGACCCGGCTGCTTCGGCAACGGTGGGATAATACCGGCGGATGGCCGGGTGGGTGGCGACATCGGCCAGCAGGGCCGTTGCCCCGATGGTCAGCCCGTTTTTTCGGTCAAAGGTGATTGCGTTCAGACCGTCAATCCCCTTGAGACTCACGAGCAGCCTGGGAAACAGCATACGATGGCGGATCTTGACCAGCAGGTCGGTGCCGCCAGCGATGATCCGGGTCTCCTTGCCCCCCCTGGCAAGTGCGGCTAAGGCTTCTTCGATGCTTTTGGGGGCGATGTATTCGAATCGGGATACCGGCATGGCCCTCACCTCCTGGCCTTGGCTTGGGATTTCATGCGCCGGCCGGCCTCGGCAATGGCATCCACAATTTTATTATAGCCGGTGCAGCGGCACAGGTTGCCGGAGATGGCGGATCGGATCTGAGCGTCGTTGGGCGACGGATTGGTCTTGAGCAGGTTCAGGGCGGAGATCTCCATGCCCGGCGTACAGAACCCGCACTGGATGGCCCCTTTTTCGATAAAGGCCTCCTGAATGGGGTGAAGCGTTTCGCCGGAAGGCGCCAATCCCTCCACGGTCAGGATTTCCCTGCCGTCCATCTCCACGGCCAGGGTGAGGCACGAACTGATGGTTTTCCCGCCCACCATCACCGTGCAGGCGCCGCAATCTCCCGATCCGCAGCCCAGCTTGGTCCCCGTCAGGTTGAGGTCCTCGCGCAGCACCTCATTAAGGGTGCGCCAGGGGTCTACGGCCAGGGCATAGGTGTCGCCGTTGACCGTCAGGCTGATTTCATGTTTCATGCGATGCTCCCAAGGGGATGAGGTTTTTTGGGCCGAAGACTGGATGAAAGTCCGGCGCTGCGTTGTGCGGGCATCCATCTTCTAAGGGAAGCCATATCATAGCTGTTATGTATTTCGTCAAGGCCTAAACCGGTTTTGTTGATCATGGGCTTGATTATTCCGGTGGCATCGGGCAGATGACCCGTTTTTAATCCGACGCGTTCCGGCACATGATGCGCCGTCGCTTGACAGGGGCCCGGTGCATCTTTACCCTCTTGCAAAAGGTCGGCGCTGTTTCGCAGGAACGACCAGGAAAGGGAATTATGCCTGACTCAATGACCGTTCGCGCCCTGGGGCTTTGCTCCGGCGGGCTGGACAGTATATTAAGCGCCCTGGTGCTGCGGGTGCAGGGTATCGATGTTCACTGGATATCGTTCGAGACGCCCTTTTTTTCATCGGCAAAGGCCAGGAAGGCGTCGCAGAACACCGGTGTTCCGCTGATGGTGCGCACCATCACCCCGCTGTACATGGAGATGATGCGTTCCCCGTCGGTCAAGTACGGCAAAAACATGAACCCGTGCATGGATTGTCACACGCTGATGTTCCGCCTGGCCGGTGATATCATGACCGAGAGGGGTTTCGATTTTCTCTTTTCCGGGGAGGTGCTGGGGCAGCGGCCCATGAGCCAGACGCGCACCTCATTGCGTTATGTCGAAAAACACTCCGGTTATGATGGGCGCATTTTGCGTCCCCTTTCGGCCCGATGTCTGCCCGAGACCCTTCCGGAACAAGCAGGATTGGTGGACCGGGAACGGCTGCTGGATCTCTCCGGTCGGTCAAGAAAACCCCAGCTGCAGCTGGCCGAAAAATTCGGTGTAACCGACTTCCCGGCGCCTGCCGGCGGTTGTCTGTTGACGGACAAGACCTTCAGCCGCCGGCTCAAGGACCTGTTCGACCACCAGGAGGCTTATCCGGAAAAAGATCTTGAACTGCTCAAATTCGGCCGGCACATGCGTCTCGACGCCCAAACCAAGATCGTGGTGGGCCGCACCCGCCAGGAAAACGAACAGATCGGCCAGTGCATCGACCCGCAACACGACGTGGTGTTGAAAGTCGACAATTTTCCCGGCCCGCTGGTGGTGATGCCGGGCGCCGGCAGCGAACCCATGCTGATGCTGGCAGCCGGTATCTGTGCCGGTTACAGCAAGGCACCCAATCATACACCGGTTGCCGTAAACCTTCAGGTGGGCAGCCGCTGCCGCCAAGTGATGGTGATGGGAATCGCACCTGCCGAGAATAAGGGTTTTCTGATTTAACGCGCAGTTGACATGGCGCAGGTGGAAAGCCTGAAACCCGAATACGGAAGACCGCAAGCGGCATTTCTTTGGCGTTTGAACGCGCTTCAGGCCTGAACATGTGGGTTCCGCCCCAGGTTTATTCCATGGACAGGTCGTCCGGGGGGCTCAAAGACCCGCGGCGGACCGCCGACTGGCCGAAGCGTTCAGCGATCCGATCCACGATGCGATCCACTTTTTCCCATCCGCGCGCCTTGCGGTCCTCACCAGAAAACAGGCCTGTCTGCAGCGGCGTGGTATCGGCAATCAATGCCGATGCCCCCACACCGATCAGTCGGACTGCCTTGTCCACCGCCTGATGTGCCAACAGTGCTTCAACCGTGCGATAAAGCGTTTCCGAGGAGTGGCTGGGGCAGTCCAGGGTGATGCTGCGGGTGATCTGCCTGAAATTCGTGTCCTTCAGCTTTAAAGTGATCGTCCGGGCGAGCAGACCCTGGCGGCGAAGCTGGCGACCCACCTCCTGGCTCTGTGCCAGCAGATGTTGTTTCAACGTTTCCCGGTCCCGGGTATCGGCGGACAGGGTTCTTTCCGTTGATATGGATTTGGTGGGGCAATGGGGTGCCACCGTGGATGCATCACGCCCGTGGGCAAGGTCCATGAGACGATGGCCGAATTTGCCCAGCCGATCCACAAGAACCGATGTCCTGACGCACCGGACGTCTCCCAGCGTGGCGATCCCCATTTGCATGAGCTGCCGGTGGGCATGCTTACCGACACCCGGCACTTTTTCAACGGGAAGACCGGTGATAAAACCGGCGGCCATTTCATCGCTGATCACGGTCAGCCCGTCGGGTTTTTGCAGGTCCGAAGCGATTTTGGCCAGAAACTTCAACGGTGCCACGCCGATTGAACAGGTCAGGGCGACCTCCTGCCCGATGTGGTGTTTAATGGCGCGCGCCATGGCCTCGGGCGGGCCATGCAGCCGGGTGCACCCGGTTGCATCCAGGAAAGCCTCGTCGATGGATACCTGCTCAACGATCGGTGAATAGCGCTGAAGAATGGCCATAATTGATCGGGAAACGCTGCTGTAGCGGTCTCTGCGGGAGGGCCGGATCACCAATTGGGGGCAGCGCTGCCTGGCCATGAACATGGGCATGGCGCTGTGGATCCCGTATCGCCGGGCTTCGTAGCTGGCGGCTGCCACCACCCCGCGGCCGGAGCCGCCGCCCACAACCAACGGCCTGCCCTTCAGTTCCGGGTGGTCCAGTTGCTCTACCGAGGCGAAAAAGGCATCCATATCGATGTGCAGAATCATGCATGCACAATAGCCGCTGCCCGTCCTGCTTTCAAGACCCGTTATGAGCTTTCGGGGGTGACCTTGTCGGTCAACAAAAAATAAATCGGTTTCATCGGTCTCCGGGGTTGCCAGAGATTACAAAAATGTTGTAATTATCACGGGAACAACCATTTTGTATATCCACAGAGAGGGCATATAAACAGACATGAAGATGAAAGCCATTGAACAGGTTACCCTGTTTTATGAGATATCCAATGCCCTTAACGAGCATTTGGATCTTAAAAAATCCATGTACAAGGTGCTGGATATTCTTTCCACAATCATGCAGATGGAGCGCGGGACGGTTTCGATTCTAAACCCCCTGAGAAACGAAATCAGCATCGAGGTGGCCCACAGCCTCTCCAAGAGTGCCATGGATCGTGTGAAATACAAGCTGGGTGAGGGGATCATCGGTCGGGTGATTGAAACCGGTGAGGCTGTGGCCATCCCCAAAATCAGTGAAGAACCCCTGTTTCTCAATCGGACGGCATCGCGCAGGATCAAAGGCATGGGCGAGATCTCATTTATCTGTGTTCCGGTGCAAAAGGGCACTCGGGTGGTGGGTGCGCTGAGTGTGGATCGGGCCTATGATCCGGATTATCCCCTGGAGGAGGGCACCAAGCTGCTTGCGGTGGTGGCTACCATGCTGGCCCGCCACGCCATCAACCTGGAAACCATTCACCTGGAGAAGGAGGCCCTGCGGGAAGAAAACAAGCGTTTACGGGACGAATTGGAGAACAAGTACCGCATCAACAACATCATCGGCAACAGCAACAAGATGCGCGAAGTGTTCCAGATGATCAGCCAGGTGTCGCGCAGCAACGCCACCGTACTGATCCGCGGAGAGAGCGGCACAGGCAAGGAGTTGGTGGCCAACTCCATCCACTACAATTCCACCCGGTCCAAAGGACCCTTCGTCAAGGTCAACTGTGCGGCTATTCCCAACAACCTCATCGAGAGCGAGCTGTTCGGCCACGAGAGGGGTGCCTTTACCGGTGCGGTCAAACAGAAGCCGGGACGCTTCGAACTGGCCCATAAGGGCACAATTTTTTTGGACGAAATCGGCAGCATCGAACCCGACGTGCAGGTACGGCTGCTGCGTGTGCTGCAGGAGCGGGAGTTCGAGCGGGTGGGCGGCCACAGGACCATCAAGGTGGATGTGCGCATCATTGCGGCCACCAACAAGAACCTGGAACAGGCGGTGGAAGATGACACCTTCCGGGGGGACCTTTACTACCGCCTCAACGTGTTCCCCATTTACATGCCTCCGCTCAGGGAGCGTAAAACGGATATCCTGCTGCTGGCGGACCATTTCCTGGAGCGCTACGCCGATGAGAACGGGCGGGAGGTCAAGCGGCTCTCGACGCCGGCCATCGACATGCTCATGGCCTACCATTGGCCCGGAAACGTACGTGAACTGGAAAACTGCATCGAGCGCGCCGTGCTGCTCTGTGAGGAGGGCGCCATCCACAGCTACCATTTGCCGCCCACGCTGCAGACAGGCAGAGAGAGCGGTACGCTTCCGGACCTCTCCCTGGAAGACGCCGTGGGTGCGCTTGAAAAGGAGATGATCATCGACTCGCTGAAGAATACCCGGGGCAATATCACCCTGGCCGCGGATATCCTTAAAACCACGGTGCGCAGGTTTGCCTACAAGGCCAAAAAGTACGGGGTGGATTACCGTAACTATCGATAATAAATTAATTTACATGATCTGACACGGAGGGTGAAGGCGATTTGGACAGGGATTGTGTTTTGCTTATTATCCAGGGTATTCAACCACCCATATATCCGACACCCGTGACAGAACCGGGGGAATTTTGTGGTTCGCTGTCAGGTTGCCGTGTCGGGATTGGTTCGGATCCGGCTGATCAATACGGCTTCGCCACGGATGGCGTCGGCCAACTGGCGGGTGAGGGTTCCCTTCTGGGCCTTGATCAGACCGGTTCCTCTGGAACGATCGACCAGCCAGGTGACATAGATTTTTTCGGCCTTGGCAGTCACATCGACCAGCACAGACGCCAGCCGGCCGCGGGCGATGGTCAGTGCCTCGGTCTGGGAGGCCACGATGCCGCCCTGGTTGGGAAATTTTTTGCCGATCCGTTTCAGCCGGACCAGCTCCTTGTCCATCATTACCACGACATCGTCGAGCATTATCAAATTCCGGTATAGGGCCGTCGACACGTGGTCGCGTGTAAAACGGATCAGCTCCTCTTTCGTTTTCATGGAGGCCAGTTTGGTTCGCAGCGGCTCCTTTTTGTAATATTGGTTGTAGGCCAGATAACCCCCACCGCCGGCCAGGGCCATCACGAGGATCAGAACAATGAGGATGCCGGCAGTTCTGCCCGCGGCATTGTTGGTCGGATTGACAGGATAGCGTGTTTTGGGATGCATTTGATACCCATTATCGGCAGTTAAGCAGAAACCTGTAAGTGTTTTTGGACTATTTTTGCCCAAGGATGTCCATTGGAAAGCCTTTGGGCCTGCTTCCGGCTGGTGACCTGTTTGACAGCCGGTTTCCGATCCATCACAACCTTACCCTGAGGAGTTCGTTATGCGTGTGGCCTTGACCATTGCCGGGTCTGATTCGTCGGGAGGGGCAGGAATTCAGGCTGACTTGAAAACCTTCCAGGCGTTGGGCGTGTTCGGTATGAGTGCCGTGACCGCAGTCACGGTGCAGAATACGCAAAAGGTGTTTGCCATTCAGGAGATACGGCCGGATATCGTCCACGATCAGATCGTCTGCCTGTTCGATGACTTCTCCATTCATGCGCTGAAAATAGGTATGGTGGCCAGCGTCGCCCTGGTCGAGGCCATCGCCCGGGCATTAAACAGCATCCAAGTGCTTCCGCCGGTAATTCTGGATCCGGTGATGATTTCCAAAAGCGGGTGCAGCCTGCTTCGGCCTGATGCCCGGACGGCTTTGGTCAACCACCTGTTTCCGCTCGCCCGGGTAGTGACCCCCAACCTGCCCGAAGCCGAGGCCCTGCTGGGAAAAACAATAGCCGATGTCGATGCCATGAAAAGCGCTGCAAGGGAAATTGCGGCCCTGGGGGCCAAAATGGTGGTGGTCAAGGGTGGGCATTTGGGGCGGGCAAACGCCACGGACGTGTTGTTTGACGGAGAGCAATTCAGGCTGCTGGAGAGCCCAAGGATCAATACGCCCAATACCCACGGCACCGGGTGCACCTTTTCGTCGGCCATTGCCGCTTATATGGCCAGGGGAGAGTCGTTTTTCGATGCGGTCGCCCATGCCAAGGTCTATATCAGCGGGGCGATTGAAAACGCCTTGTCTTTAGGCAAGGGATGCGGGCCTACGCACCATTTTTTCGATCTGTACCGCCGGGCGGGTGTGGATGTGGGCTGAAGCGGGGGCGGACCGCCCCCCTTCCTTCAGCATTGCACCGCCGGCGCACCCAATGATCAGGCGGATCATCGCCTGTTGAACCCCGGTCATTGGTGGCCGCCTGTGCGTATTGCCGTTGCGCCGCCGGTCCGTGTCGATCCGGCGGTCGGCAATTAACGCTCATCTGCGCCTGTCGGTATCACGACGGCAAGCAGACGGCCGATCGATCGTTGGAGCCATCGCCAGGCATAAATTTTCTGATTGGCAAACTGATCGGCGTCGTTGTGCACAGTGGTGAGAAAACATCCGCCGCCACCGCCACCTGAGGTGGAAATGCCGCTTTCGGGGTTTGTGGCCAACCCTGACGGGTCGATGATGATTCCGTTGACAACACCGTCAGCATCGCCAAAGCCGCCATCCTTGACCGATAGGGTGACCGAACGCCGGTCGGCGGAAAACTGTGCGTGGTCCGAATAATCCTCCCAGCCGTTGACTTCATCGTATTTCACCCAGCGGGCTCCGGCCGGAGCCGGGCCGGACAGGTCTATGGTTACCCATGCCTGCTGACCGGGCTGGGTTAAAATCAGTTTATAAGCCACCATTTCAAGCGGCAGCTGATCGGGTGTATGCACATCCATGTCGAAGGTAACCGGATCCACAAGAAACGCCTGTTCGATGACCGATATGGTATCCTCAGGATCCGTGCGGATGCCCGTGAGTACACCGGCGGCGGTCGGCGACGACAATGTGTGGAATCCAACCGCCGTCAGGCCGTCGCCTTCGCGGTCATCGGGAATGCCGTTGCCGTCAAGGTCGTTTTCGGCCGCTTCAGTGATGAAATGGGTTTCCAGCGACCATAACGACGCCTTCCCGCCGCTGTCGAAGAACCGTGCGCGCCAGTAGTACCGGGTATCACCTTTCAGCAACAGGAGGGGGATCTTCAAGTCGTTGAGTCGGCTGTCCGAGACCGCGTCGAGCAGACACGCTTCGGAGCCGGCGTCGAATATCTGCCATTGCGTGGCAATGTGGGCGTCCCCATCGGTATCCGAAAAGTTTCCGGCATCAAGCACCGGATCGTGCTTTACCAGTGCCTCGGATTCCGGGTGGATGGCAGCGGGCTGCACGGGTGCGTTGCCCGCACCCGGGTGATCGGGTTTCAGGCCGGCGCGGTATTCATCGCGGTTGCTGATGCCATCCCCATCGAGATCTCCATCGGCATCGTCCATAGCTGGATTCAGACCGAAGTCGATTTCCCAATTATCAGGCATGCCGTCGTTGTCGCTGTCCGACACCGGCGGAATATAATGGGCCTCGATGGAATCGGCACTTTCCATTGGGCCGTCATAGGCGCGCACCACGAAGAAATATTCGCTCTGGTCTGCGAGTGTGTTCAGCGTGCAGGTGTCGGCCTTGCCTTGCCAGTGGGGTTGGCTGTAATTATAGGCCTGGTCACTCCTGCGGGCGAACACCCGGTAGCCTTCGGGAGTGGGGGTATTGGGATCCCAGCGAAGGGTGACACTGGCAGCCATGGCTGAAATCGATGCATGCAAAAGGACAATGGGAACAATGATGGCGATGATGCGGGCAAGGGTCGGTTGCAGTGGCTTTTTTAGCATGGTCGAAGGCAATTCTCCTGATCGTTTATGGAGGCGCAGGGACGTGTCTGTGCGTATCCGTTGGAATGATTGCCTGCCTCAGAGCAATTGTTTTGCCAGGTGGTCAATAATTGTGGCCATCGTGATACATCTATTTGAATTCGTTTGTAAATTAATTCTAATGGAAAAAAATGCCGGTAAATTTCCGCTGGCGGGTCGCGGGTGTGCGGGAATGGCAAGTAATGCTTATGCGCAAAAACCGTAATCGGCCCAATGGCGGGAAGACAAAGGGAGGCCGGGAGGGTTATCTGATTATGCAGTGCCTGACAAAGGGTGCAGCCAGGGCTTTTAACCGTATCATTTCATCCGGAAAGAGGGTCGGGTCCTGCCGGCGGTTGAACTCGGGGTCGAGGCACGCGGCACGGCGGTTGAATGGCTGGAGCACATAGCAGGCGGCGCCTTCGATCGTTCTGGCGATGGTTTCAACCGCAGGTGCGTTGACGAACGGCGCTGCGCAGGTGGTGCGAAATTCATAGCCGCAAGTGGAATCCATGATGATCCGGATACTGGCTGTCAGCCGTTCATGGATTTTCGGGTTGGGGGAAAACGGGCCGTAGCGGTTCAGCGGGGCTTTGATGTCCATGGCGATGAAATCAACCAGCCCCTGTTGCAGAAGCCGGCCAAGCACATCGGGTCGGCTGCCGTTGGTATCCAGCTTCAGTGGATATCCCAAGGATTTAATGGACCCGCAAAGATCGAAAATGCCGCTGTCCAGGGTGGGTTCGCCGCCGGTGATGACAACCCCTTCCAGCATGTTGATGCGCGATTTTAAAAAATCAATGACTTGCGCCGATTCGATGCGGGTCGGGTATTCGCCGCGCGCCAGGTCCGCGTTGTGGCAGTAGGGGCAAACGAAGTTGCAGCCGGTGGTGAACAGCACGGCGCTGATTTTTCCAGGAAAGTCGATAAACGAGTTTTTCTGGAGGCCGGCCAGGATCACGGATCCATCTCCGAGTGGGATTGACATGCGGATCTTTGCGTCAGTCGCATGCGCAAGCCGTTGGTTCACCCAAACCGATCGTCGAGGGGCAACCAGACCCGTTGGCGGCTGGCGGCAACGGGATCGATCTGCCGCCGTCTTCAGCTGTTTGTCCGTCAACAGGTGGCGCTATAGAAAACCTGTCTGTCTCAAGGCGCCGTCTGCGTAAACCGGATCCATCACTTCTACCGGATTAGTCATCGGCGGGGTGCACGGGACTGCTGCCTGGCTGGCTACCGCCGCCGTTACACCGTGTTCCACGTGCGGGACCCTGAATGGGCGTCGACGGCGGTATTCCGCCTGTTTGCCGTCGTTCCACTGTTTCACCGGCCGCAGGTATCCGACCACCCGGGAATACACTTCCGTTTCACGGTTGCAGTGGGCGCAGCGGGTCTGTTCACCATTGAGGTAGCCGTGGGATGGACAGACCGAAAAGGTGGGTGTAAGGGTGAAGTAGGGCAGATGATAATTATCAGACACCTTACGAATCAGCGACTTGACCGTCTCGATATCAGTGACCTGCTCACCTAAAAACAGGTGCAGTACGGTGCCGCCGGTGTATTTGGTCTGCAGGTTGTCTTGAAGCATCAGCGTCTCGAAGATATCGTCGGTGTGGTTCACCGGCAGTTGGGTGGAATTGGTGTAATAGGGGACAGCCCCTTTTTGAACATCCTCCTCGTTGGCGCACAGGATGTCCGGATAGCGTCGCTTGTCAATCATGGCCAGGCGGTAGGAGGTGCCTTCGGCCGGGGTGGCTTCCAGGTTGAAAATGTCTCCGGTACGGTCTTGGATTTCCGTAATCATGGCCCGAAGCCTGTCCATCACCTTCAATGCAAAGGCCTGTCCCCGACTGCTGGTGATGTCCGTTCCCATAAAGTTGAGGCAGGCTTCGTTCATGCCCACGATACCGATGGTGGAAAAATGGTTTTTCCAATAGACGCCTGAGCGGTTCTTGATGGATCTCAGGTAGAATTTGGAATAGGGATACAGGTTCTTGTCGGTGAACTGCTCGAGCACCTTGCGTTTGATGGTCAGGCTTTCGATGGCCAGGTCTACCCGGGCCTGAAGATTGTCGAAAAAGTCGGTTTCATCCTTGGCTGCGTGGCCGATGCGCGGCAGGTTGATGGTCACCACACCGATGGAGCCGGTCAGGGGGTTGGCCCCGAAAAGACCGCCGCCGCGTTTGAGCAGTTCGCGGTTGTCCAGCCTCAGGCGGCAGCACATGGAACGCGCGTCCTCCGGGGACATGTCCGAATTGACGAAGTTGGAAAAGTAAGGGATGCCGTATTTGCCGGTCATCTGCCAGACGGTTTCCAGGTTGGGGTTGTCCCAGTCGAAATCCTTGGTGATGTTATAGGTGGGGATGGGGAAGGTGAACACGCGGCCCTTGGCGTCACCTTCGATCATCACCTCGGCAAAGGCACGGTTGAAGGTGTCCATTTCGGCCTGGAACTCGCCGTAGGTGGCCTTTTTATCCTTGCCGCCAATGACCACCGGGTGGTCCTTCAAGGTGCCCGGTACGCAAAGGTCCATGGTGATGTTGGTGAAGGGGGTCTGGAATCCCACCCGGGTGGGAATGTTTATGTTAAAGACAAACTCCTGGAGGGCCTGCTTGACCTTGGCATAGTTCAGCTTATCATAACGGATGAATGGGGCCAGCAGCGTGTCGAAATTGGACAAAGCCTGTGCGCCGGCGGCCTCTCCCTGGAGGGTATAAAAGAAGTTGACGATCTGGCCCAGGGCTGAACGCAGGTGTCTGGGTGGCGCACTTTCCACCTTGCCTTCGACCCCCTTGAATCCGTTGCGCAGCAGATCGGTAAGGTCCCAGCCCACGCAATAGACCGACAGCAGGCTCAGGTCATGGATGTGCAGGTCACCGTCGGCATGCGCCCGCCGAATCTCGGGCGGGTAGATTTTGTTGAGCCAGTATTCCGAGGTGACATCCGAAGAGATATAGTTGTTGAGTCCCTGCAGCGAGTAGCACATGTTGCTGTTCTCTTTGATTTTCCAGTCCAGCTTGCGGATGTAGTGCTCGACCAGGTCCACCTGGGCTTCGGTTGTGATCCGCCGGATCTGGGCATGCTGCTCCCGATAGATGATGTAGGCCTTGGCCGTTTTATAATAAGGGGAGTCCAGCAGAACCCGTTCCACAATATCCTGTATTTCTTCGACCTCCGGTGTGGGACTCAAGCGAAGCTCGTGGGCCAGGGTAAGGACCCGCAGGGTCATCTTTTTAGCATCCCGTTCTCCAAATTCCCCCGTGGCCTGACCGGCCTTGGCGATGGCAGCGGTGATCTTGGATGAGTCAAACTCGACAATTCGGCCGTCACGTTTTTTGATTTTTTCAATCACGGGTCTCTCCTCGGGTGCAACCGTCGGTTGTGATGATTTGAAACGACGAAAAAATGCCGGCGACGGCATTTTTTCAGGGGGTGCAACACATCGGGTAACGTCGGATATGGTGAACTTCCTTGTCCCTGGATCGTCAGGCAGTGTCAGCGTTCATATTACAAGATGTAGTTGTCTGTCAAGGAACTTTTTCCATATGTTGTGGCGTGGGTTGACTGGCGCGGCACCGGTCAACCCACTGTGTTTGCTGGAAAAAAAAAGACCCGGTCCCGGCCCGTCGATCAACCCGGCCAACCCCTCCAGTGAAAAAATGGTCGCATTTTAGTGCGCATATGTTGTGTTAAAATTTACTTGACATACAATATGTTGTATGAGAGACCATCGACAAGCCGGTACGGCAGGATTGCGGTATTGAACGCTTCTATTCCAAGGAGTTTGGACACCCTATGGCACAAAAAGAGAAAATCCTCATCGTGGCCGATGGAAAGGTCGACCTGAACACGCATGTCTGGGATGACCAAATTTTCTGCCAGAGTCTCATCGGCGCCAATGCGGTCGATAAAAACCAGGCCAGAGAGATCACCCGATTCATTCGGTCGACCATCGACCGGATGGACCTCAAGCATATCACCCTTCCAATGGTTGACGAGATGGTCAAGGCCAAACTGGCCGAATACGGTCTGGATGCCCAGGAACCGGTGCGCTTGACCCGTGAGATGTTCGTGAAAAACGGACTCGATCTTTCCGCCAATGCCAAGATCGTATTGGAACGTCGATATCTGAAAAAAGATACCGACGGAAAGATTCTGGAGTCCCCGGCCCAGATGTTTCACCGGGTGGCCCGGCACATCGCCCTGGCGGAGAGGCAGTACGAAGCAGACGCTGACCTGCAGAAGATCACCGAACAGTTCTACACGCTGATGACCGATTTCAGATTTTTGCCCAACTCACCCACGCTGATGAATGCGGGCAGGCATCTGGGACAACTGGCCGCCTGTTTTGTGTTGCCCATCGAAGACAGCATGGAAGGTATTTTCGACGCGCTTAAAAATGCCGCCGTTATTCACAAATCGGGTGGCGGTACCGGTTTTTCCTTTTCCCGGCTGCGGCCGAAGAACTCCATGGTGGGTACCACCGGCGGCATTGCCTCGGGCCCCATTTCCTTCATGAAGATTTTCAATACCGCCACCGAACAGGTGAAACAAGGCGGCACCCGCCGGGGTGCCAATATGGCGATCCTGCGAGTGGATCACCCGGATATCATGGAGTTTATCCACTGTAAGTCCACCAACAGCGAGTTGAACAACTTCAACATCTCCGTGGGAATTACCGAGGCTTTCATGGAGGCGGTCAACGCCGATGCCAGGTACGATCTGGTCGATCCCCGCAACCGCCGGACGGTGGAAACCCTCCATGCCCGGGAGGTTTATGCGGCACTGGTCAAACAGGCCTGGAGCAACGGTGATCCGGGAATTGTTTTTCTTGACCGCATCAATCGTGACAACCCCACGCCTGATCTGGGCGATATCGAAAGCACCAATCCCTGCGGTGAGCAGCCGCTGCTGCCCATGGAAGCCTGCAACCTGGGATCCATCAATCTGGCCAAGTTTGTGGCCGAAGCGCAGGACCAGGCTCGCATCGACTATGGGGCCCTGAAGGAAACCGTATGGCATGCGGTGCGCTTTTTGGATGACACCATCGACATGTCCCGCTACCCGCTGGAGGCCATCGACCGGATGGTCAAGGGCAACCGCAAGATCGGGCTGGGCGTCATGGGATTTGCCGATCTGCTGTTTCAGCTGGAGATTCCTTACAACAGTGAGCAGGCGCTGGCCGTTGCCGAGGAGGTCATGGGATTTATTCAGTCCGAATCCCATCAGGCATCGCTGGCTCTGGCCCAGCAGCGCGGGGTATTTCCAAACTACGAACGTAGCCGCTTCAGCGCAGACAGCCTCATGGCCTACCGCAACGCCACCACCACCACCATCGCCCCCACCGGCACATTGAGCATCATCAGCAACTGCTCGTCGGGCATTGAACCCCTTTTTGCCCTGAGTTTCGTTCGCACGGTCATGGACAACGATAAGCTCGTGGAAGTCAATCCTCACTTCGAGGCCGTGGCCAGGCGGCAGGGATTTTACTCCGAGGCGCTCATGGAGGCCGTTGCCGGTGCCGGAAGCATCGCCCACATTGACGGTATTCCGGAGGCGGTCAAACAGATTTTCGTGACCGCCCACGATATTTCCCCTGAATGGCACCTGCGCATGCAGGCCGCCTTTCAAAAACACACCGATAACGCCGTGTCCAAGACGGTCAACCTGAGCCGGGATGCCACGGTGGCGGATGTGCAGAAAATATACGACCTGGCCTGGCAACTCGGATGCAAGGGCGTTACGATCTACCGGGACGGCAGCAAGGAGAACCAGGTGCTTGCCTTCTCGTCGGCTAAAAAGGAAGAGGACGCCTTCATGACCGCGGTCCGCAAGCGACCCGACACCCTAGACGGCTTCACCACCCGGGTCAAAACCGGACTGGGGCAGCTCTATGTGACCGTGACCGAATACCACGGCAAACCCTTTGAGGTTTTTGCCACCATCGGGAAGTCGGGTCGGTCAACCACCGCCAAGACCGAAGCCATCGGTCGGCTGGTATCCCTGGCCTTCCGGTCGGGGGTCACGGCGGACAAGGTGGTGGAACAGCTCAAGGGAATCGGCGGTGAACACCCCATCTTTCAAAATGGGGGCCTGGTGCTTTCCATCCCCGATGCCATTTCCCGGGTGCTGGAAAACCGCTATCTGAAGGACGAGAAAACCAAAAGAAGGGGTGGCAGTCTGATGGGTGAAGTCTGCCCGGAGTGCAGCCAGACCATCAGTTTCGAAGAGGGGTGCATGACCTGCCATTTCTGCGGTTTCACCAAGTGCGGCTAGGTTGATCTGTTCGAGGGCGTTGCCGCAGGCAAACCCCCAGGTGTTCGCCCCGTTGTGTCGGAGCGGGCACTGGCGCCTGCTCCTGTGGAAGGAAGCGTTTATGGTTTTTTGATTTCATCTGCGTGCATCGGGCCGCGAAGCATGCGCTGCTCCGAGGTGCTCCACAGGTAATCGGCCCAGGTGAGCTCGGCCTTGCCGCCCACCGGCGCCAGGTAGACGGTCTTGAAGGGGGCCCGGGTCCGGGAAAAGGCCCGCTTGGGGATACCGAATTTGCGGATGATGTGTCCGTTTCCGGCCAGCACCACCATCTTTCCGGGGCCTGTATTTTTGGCCACGGCCTCAGCCATGGCGTCTTCCCAGGTGCATTGGGCTTCATAGAAGTAAGTGAACTTTTCCCGGCCCCGGATGGTGTGCATGTTGAAAATTTCCTCCACATAGGCCCGATGGTCGGCATCGGTGGTGTCGATGGTGCGCGGCAGGTGTCGGCGGTCATCGGCGGACAGGTTGTCGATGCCGCCCACGCTGATTCTGGCGGGGATGTGAAATGGCACGTTCAGGCCCACGACCCGAATTCCTTTTTCCTTTGCAAATTCCAGGATGTCGCGGTACAGGTCAAAATCAAAGCGCCAGTTGGCGTACCAGTGGGTCTTCTCGATGAAATCGGTTGTTTCCAGTTCACCGCTTGTCCAGCGATCCAACACCGGCTGGTAGGTGTGATCGAACATCTCCATGCCGATGACCAGGTGCGGTGTCGTTTGCACCAGTGCTTTGATGATATCCAGTTGAATGGCGTGGTGAACCGGGTTGGTATGGCTCTCTCCGACGTAGACCACCTCGGCCGTGGTCAGGTCGGCTATCAATTGTTCACGGGAGACCACCGAACCTGTGGCGGTATTCAAGATGGTGTTTTCCATCAACCGGTCCGGGATGCCCTTGACGGAGAGGCTTTTCGGTGCAACGGCGCACCCACCGGCATAAAGCATCACCAGCGCCGCAGAGGCCATCAGAAGCCGGTGAGCCATATGGTGCTTTGGGCGGACTTGTTTTTCATCGCAGGATAGCGTCATGGGTCAATGGGTCCCAAAGGTGTGAGCGCAAGTGAAACTCAAGAGCGAGCTGCTTTTCCGTAAGGCTTTTGTTCCGTGGTACGACACCGAACCGGCCATCGTGCTGACCCTGACCTTTGCCCTGGTGGTGCTCCTGTTCAGCATGGCCGGTATAGCCGCAGCTCTGGATACACCCGACTACAAAGAGTACGTCTGGGTTCCCTGCCTGTTGGGGGTCCTGTCCCTGGCCGTCACCATTTCCACGCTCATCCGCCTGATCAGAAGAGATTCTGCCGGATCGATCTGAATCGCTCTTCAGCCCCGGCGTGTGCAGCCGCCCTACTGGCCCTTTTCCATAAAGCTCTTGAAACTCATGCTCCGGTAGCTGTCTGTCCCTATAAATTTCAGGATTTTCAACATTTCGTCGGGGGCGATGTAGCCGGGACGGTTGGCGATCGGGTCACCAGTTTCGGATATGAAAAAAGTGTTTGGCAGCCCCTGAACCTTGTATTTTGCCGCGATCGCCTGCTCCTTGTCCGAATTGACGCTGATGGGAATAAAATTGCGGTTGACGTAGGCGATGACCGTGGGATTTCGAAAGGTCTCTTTTTCCATCTGAGCGCAATATCGGCACCAGTCTGAATTAAAGAACAGGAACACCTTCTTGCTTTCGGTTTCTCCCCGCTGCCTGCCTTCGGCGTATGAAAACCATTGGATTCCATCGTCGGTCTGGGCCGCCGCAGCATCGACAGCAAGGGTAAGCAGGGCGACGATCAGCGCCAGGGGCATTGCCGTCGAAATGAATCGTTTTTTCATGGGTTCATGTTTCCTATACGCTGATCAGATTCAGTTTGTTGGTAACCAGCAAAAGACCTAAAATCAGCAGCAGCACGCCTGCGGTTAGGTTAATATACCGTATCGACCATGACGCTTTCTTTATAAAGGTCATCAATCGATCGACGAACAAGGCCAGCACCATAAAAGGTATCGCCAATCCAGCGGCATAAATGGACAGCAGTCCGATACCATTGGCCACCGTTTCCTGGTTGCCCGCCACAATGAGAATGGACCCCAGCAGCGGACCGATGCACGGGCTCCATCCCGCCCCGAAAGCCATTCCCACGAAAAAGGTACCCAGAAAATGCAGTGGTTTTTTCCGCACCTGGAGGCGCCGCTCGAACTCCAGCGATCTGAACCGGATCAGTCCGGTCATGTGAATACCGAAAAGGATGATCATGATTCCGCCGATGATCCGTATCCATTCCCGATATCTGAATATGGCCCCCCCGATGAGTGAGGCGGATGCCCCCATAAGAATGAAAACCAATGAAAAACCAAGAACATAGCTCAAGGTTTTCCGGATGACTTGCACCCGGACAGCGGTGGTCCGGGCACCGGTCAATTCATCCAGTGAAAGCCCGGTGATAAAGGTGAAATAGGCCGGGATCAGTGGCAGAATGCACGGAGAAAAAAAAGAGAGTACGCCAGCGAGCAGCGCTGCCGGGTACGAGATCGATTCTGTGAACATGCGTCAGCTTGACCTCCGGCTCAGTTAGCATCAAAAACGACGTCTATCTGCTGGTGAGCCGCCAAACCCTTGGCGGGTTACAATAAAAATGGGTCTGTCGGCGCACAGACGGCGGCTGCCTGCAGCCCTGAAAACAGAGAATCCATGCATCGACCCAAATAATAAGCAGGTGAAACCAATTCGGCAAAGCAGGGCATCCAACCCAACGGTGGATGGCTGCTTCAGGTATGCGTCCGGCCATTGGCAAAATTCTTGATCATGGCCTCCCCCAACTCCTTGGAACGGTTGGTAGCCGCTTCCACGGCGTTGATTAGTGTCGTGCGCAGCCCACCTTTTTCCAACGTATGAAGGCCGGCGATGGCTGTACCGCCGGGTGAGGTGACCGAGTCTTTGAGTTGGCCGGGGTGGGCATTGGTTTCCAACAGCAACTTGGCCGCACCCAAAATGGTCTGGGACGATAGGAGCAGGGCGTCTTTTCGGGAAAGGCCCACTTTGACGCCGGCATCGGCCAGGGCATCCACGATCATGAATATGTAGGCCGGTCCGCTGCCGCTCAGACCGGTAATCGCGTCCATCAAATCGTTCTCCTTGAGAAAAATCGTTTTCCCCACCGAATCGAAAATCGCCATGGCCAGTTTAACGTCTTCCTTGGCCGCATGGCCGCCGGCGGCGACGGCCGTGGCACCTTCACGGACCGCCACGGCAACGTTGGGCATGACCCGGATCAGACGCAGGTCTTTTTTGAGCAGCGACTCGATCGCCGCCAACGGAACACCGGCGGCAATCGAGATGATCAGCTTGCTCATGTCCAGGTATTCGGCCGTCTCCTTGAGCACGCCGGCCATAATCTGGGGCTTGATGGCATAGATGATGATATCGGCCGCCTTGACCACCGCGACATTGTCCGTGGTGGTCACCACCTGGTATTTTTCCCGTACAGGCGCCAGCTGACGTTCGCTGGCATCGGAGCAAATGATGTTTTCGGCCCGGGTCGCACCGGATCGGATCAATCCGTCAATCAGGGCATTGCCCATGTTGCCGGTGCCGATCATACCGATTATTTTGTTGTTCAACATGGATCCGATCTCCTTTTGCGCTGAGGTGGTGGCAGATAGTTCACCTACGTTTTATGCCTTTGCTGTGTCAAGTGAAATCATCGGTTGGCTGCGGGCGTCCAGGCGGCAGGCAATCTGGACAGCGGTGCACGCCGCCTGCCAATCGATTGCCCGTTCGCGGTTCACGGGCCGGTGATGTCTGGACGTCCGGGCGGGCTTGACAAGCGCGGTTATTGGCTGTAATGGTTTGACCATTACGTTAAATGGTTTAACCATTCCGCCGACCCGCTGACAACGGGTCCGGGAGGGATCAAAGGCCCGTGCCATGTTTAAAGCAGCCAAGCAAAACCGGATTTTTCAGGATGTGGTGGAACAGATTCAGGAGACTATTCTTGCGGGAAGGCTCAAACCCGGCGAAATGTTGCCCCCTGAGCGGGAGCTCAAGGAGATGCTCCAGGTCAGTCGGGGCACCTTGAGAGAGGCCCTGCGGGTGCTCGAGCACAAGGGCCTTATCGAGATCAAGCTGGGCGTGGGAGGGGGGGCCGTTGTGCAGGATGTCAGCTATGACCAGATCAATGAAAGCCTGGCGCTGCTGATCCGGTATCAGAAAGTCTCATTGCAGCATCTTGCGGAGTTCCGCGTGGGTGTGGAGGGGCGCGTGTCAGCCCTGGCGGCAGCGCGTGCGGTGCCGGCGGATATACTTCGGTTGAAATCCCTGCTGGAAACGGCCCGCCGGTTCGCTGCAAAGGGGAGCGATTTCCAAAAGGAATTCGTCGAGGTGGACAAGAAAATTCATCTGGCCCTGGCTGAGATTTCAGGCAACCCGGTATACATCTCCTTGCATCATACGGTCCATGACAACATCGACCAGTACTATGAAAGTTTTTTGTCCATGAAGCAGCGCGAGTTGGAGGAAAATCTCGCCGATCTGGGCAGCATCATCGATGCCGTGGCGAAAAATGAGGTCGACGCGGCGCGGCAGCTGGCCGAAGCCCACGTCCTGCGATTCAATCATTACATGGAAAACCGGGAGGTATAGCGGTCATGTCGATCAAACGCATTCAATCTCATCCCATTGTGGATGTTCCGGAAAACGATGCGGTCTCCTTTGTTTGGAATGGCACCCGCCTGACCGGAAGGGACGGTGAAATGATCTCGTCGGCGTTGTTTGCCAACAATATTCACGTATTTGGCCATCACCACAAGGATGGCAGCCCACAGGGACTGTTCTGCGCCAACGGACAATGCGCCCAGTGCATGGTCATCGCCGACGGGGTTCCGGTCAAATCCTGCATGACCCCCTTGAAAGCGGGGATGGCGGTACAATCTGTGGAAGGCCTCCCCTGCCTGCCGGAAGTCAGGCAGAAGCCGGTCCTGTCGCCGGCGGCGGAAAAGTCGGTCCCGGTATTGATTATCGGGGGAGGGCCTGCGGGATTGAGTGCAGCCATCGAACTGGGAAAACTGGGTATTGAAACCCTGATCATCGACGACAAGGACCGCCTGGGCGGCAAGCTGGTTCTGCAGACCCATAAGTTTTTTGGTTCCGTGGAGGACTCCCACGCCGGGACACGGGGTTTTGAAATCGGAACCATTCTGGAGGCGCAGCTGCGGGCGCTGCCGTCGGTTGAGGTCTGGCTGTCGTCCACCGCCGTGGGGGTCTTTTCCGACGGTATTGTAGGGGTGGTACAACACAATGTCTACCGTAAAATACGTCCACAAAAGCTGCTGGTGACCACCGGGGCCCGCGAGAAAATGCTCTCCTTTCCGGGCAATACCCTGCCTGGTGTTTACGGTGCGGGGGCGTTTCAGACGCTGGTGAACCGGGATCTGGTCAAATCCTCAGAACGCGTACTCATCGTCGGCGGAGGCAATGTGGGGCTGATTGCCGGGTACCATGCCATCCAGGCGGGAATCCATGTGGCGGCACTGATCGAGGCCCTGCCCCAGGTGGGCGGTTATAAGGTTCATGCGGACAAGCTGATGCGGCTGGGCGTTCCGATTCACACCCGGCATACGGTGGTGGCCGCCCACGGTCAGACGCATGTGAACAGGGTCACGATTGCGGGGCTGGACGACGCCTGGCAGATTGTTCCCGGTAGCCACAAGCGCTTGGATGTGGATACCGTTTTGATAGCCGTGGGTCTGGCCGAGGTCAACGAATTCTATCTGAAAGCCAAACAATGGGAGATGGATGTTTACGCCGCCGGTGATGCCCAGGAGATCGCCGAGGCCTCGGCTGCCATGTTCACCGGCAGGATCGAAGGGTTGAAAATTGCAAAAGCCCTGGGACGCTACCTGGGTGGGATCCCGGCCGAATGGGACGAGAAGGCCACTATTCTAAAATCCCGGCCGGGAAAACCCATGCATCGCGAACCGCCGCCGGGTGAGGCGGGGGTGATGCCTGTCTTCCACTGCCAACAGGAGGTGCCCTGCAACCCCTGTACGTCCGTATGCCCCGAAAGGGCCATCCGCACCGAAGGCGACCGGATCACCGGGCTGCCCTACTGGGTGGAAGGCAGCCTGTGCCAGGGATGCATGGCCTGTGTGGCCATCTGTCCGGGACTGGCAGTCACCTTGGTGGACTATCGCAAGGATCCGGATCACCCGACGGTTACCCTGCCCTACGAGATCCGGCGTGAGCAGGTGGAAAAGGGCCAGCGTGTGCCGGTGACCGATGGCGACGGGGCCATCCTCGGTTATTACCCTGTCCAGCGGGTGGTGGCCAACCGTAAAAAATACCCTGGCACCCTGCTGATCAAAGTCAAAATGGAGCGGGCGGCGGCCAAACGGGCCGTCGGCATCCGGGTTCAGGAGGCCCAGGTGGATCCTGCTTTCATCTACGAGAACGCTCCCCTGCCGGATGAGGCGGTGATCTGCCGTTGCGAGCGCATTTCCGCCGGCGAGATCCGATCAGCCATTCGCAGCGGTGTAAGGGACATCAATCAGATGAAGGCGCTGAACCGGGCCGGCATGGGGGCCTGCGGGTCGAAGACCTGCCGGCCGATGATCTGGCGGATTTTCCAGGAAGAGGGGGTGGATCTGCAAAGGGTCACCGACCGGGTGGATCGCCCCCTCTTCGTGGAGGTCGCCCTGGGGACGCTGGCCGGAGAGAGGACGGGTGACCGGGATGCATAACGTGGATGTCATTATTGCAGGGGCCGGTTCGGCAGGTGTCCCCACGGCAATGGCCCTGGGAGCGATCGGGGTGAAGACCCTGGTGGTTGACGCGAATGCGTCCCCAGGCCAGGGGGACAACAAACGGGCCATCGGCGGGATCCGGGCCACCCATTCGGATCCTGGTAAAATCCTCGTGGGCCTGCGTTCGCTTGAGATCTTCTCCACGTGGAAAGAGACGCATGGCGACGATATCGAATGGTTCAGGGGCGGTTACCTTTTTCCCGTGTACCGGGATAGGGAGGCAGGTGCCCTGATGAAGCTTTTGCCCCTGCAGAAGCGCTTCGGTCTGAACATTGACTTCATCGATCCGCGGCAGCTGCGCCGAATCGTTCCGGGCATTGATCCCGATGATCTGATCGGCGGCACTTTCTCTCCGGATGACGGTTCAGCTTCACCGTTGCTGGCTGTCAACGCCTTTACCCGAAAAGCGCTTGAAAATGGTGTTCGATTCCATTTTAATGAACGCATAAACACCCTGCTGGTGGAAAAGGGTCGGGTGGTGGGGATCGGGACGGACAAGGGAATCTATCGGGCGCCAGTGGTCGTTGATGCGGCCGGGGCCTATTCCCGGCCGCTTTGTCGACGTGCGGGCGTGGACATCCCGGTGGTTCCGGACTCCCACGAAGGGGCCATTACCGAACCTGTGGCCCGCATGTTCACCTGCATGGTGGTGGACCTGCGGCCTGGTCCGGGGTCGAAGAACTACTACTTCTACCAGAACATTCATGGCCAGGTGGTGTTCTGTATCACCCCCGATCCGCCCATTGTGGGTACCGATACGCGCGAAACATCCGTATTCTTGCCCCAGGTCGCCGCCCGTATGGTGTCCCTGATTCCACGTTTGAAGACCCTGCGGGTGCGGCGGGTATGGCGTGGGTGCTATCCCATGAGCCCCGACGGAGCGCCCATTGTCGGTTGGAATCCTGAAATCGAGGGCCTGTTTCATGTCACCGGTATGTGCGGGCAGGGCTTCATGCTGGGGCCGGGCATGGGTGAACTGGCCGCGCGGATGATCGTCGCAAACCCATCCGAGCAGGACAAGACCGCCATTGAACTTTTTTCTCCGGCCCGGCAGTTTTCTGAAGTCCGCGAGGAACTTAAATAGCGTAAAGAAACGAAATTTATCAAGGAGGAACTCAATGACCCCCATGAACACCACCACCGTCAAGACCCAAACCTATCGGCGGCATGATGTCGATAAAGGCTACACCAATCAGTATCTGGATGTGAATTTGTCAGCCGGCAGCATTGCCACCGGCTCCATCGATGAGAAGATCAAAAAAACTTTCATCGGCGGAAAAGGTTTCGACTTGTGGCTGCTATGGGATGCCGTCCAAGGCGACGACAAATGGAACGACCCGCAAAATGCCATCTGCATCGCTTCGGGTCCCATGGGGGGCACTCCTGCCTATCCCGGTTCGGGCAAAAGCATCGTGACCTCGATCTCTCCGCTCACCGGTTCGGTGATCGATTCCAACGTGGGCGGCTATTTCGGTCCTTACCTCAAGTTTTCCGGATTCGACGCGCTTCGGATTACCGGAAAGGCAAAAAACGATGCAGTGGTGTTCATCGACGGTATCGAAGAGAAGGTTGAAATCCTGCAGATCTCCGGATTGCCTGAGGATGCCTATGCACTGTCCGCGGTGCTGACAGACCATTTCTCCAAAGGCAAAAAGGTTGGGATTTCGGTGATTTCCGCCGGCCCCGGGGCGGCCAATACGCGCATCGGCTGTCTGAATTTTTCCTGGTATGACAACGCCCGCAAGCGGGTGCGTTACAAACAGGCGGGGCGCGGGGGTATTGGAACGGTGTTTGCCGACAAGGGCATCAAGGCCGTGGTGGCGCGCTGGGAACAGGTTTCCCTGAAAACCAACAACCCCGCCGATCTGGAGGCGCTCAAGGCGGTGGCCAGGTGCCACGCTAAAGAAATCGCGGAACTGGATCCCAAACAGAACGAAATGGCCCGCCTCGGCACGGTCCATTTGGTGCCGATCATGAACGATTTTGATCTGCTGCCCACCAACAACTTTCAGTACGGTTCGCATTCAAAAGCCTCGCTTATCGGCCGGGAGGCCTTTGAAAAGCTGTTCGATCCGGGTTATGACGGCTGCTGGAAGGGCTGTACCGTGGCCTGTGCCCACGGCGTCAAGGACTTCGTGCCCTATACCGGTGCATACCAAGGCCGCAAGGTTTTCGTGGACGGGCCTGAGTATGAGACCATCGCCGGCTGCGGCTCCAATTTGGGGATTTTCGACCCTTTCACCATCCTGGAGATCAACTTTTACTGCGATGCCTATGGCCTGGATACCATCAGCGTGGGTACGGGCATCGCCTTCGTCATGGAGTGTTTCGAGCGGGGGCTGATCAACCCTGACCACACCGGCGGCATGGACCTTTCTTTCGGCAACCGCCTCAACGCGTTGGAACTGGTTCACCAGATGGCCGCCGGCAAGGGCTTCGGTGCCATCGTCGGGCAGGGCATTCGCCGGATGAAGGCTATATTTGCCGACCAATTCGGCGCCGACCCGGCCATGTTGCAGGATATTGGCATGGAGTCCAAGGGGCTGGAATTTTCAGAATACATGACCAAGGAATCCCTGGCCCAGCAAGGCGGATACGGCCTGGCGCTCAAGGGTCCCCAGCATGACGAAGCCTGGCTGATTTTTCTGGACATGGTCCACAACTTCATGCCCACCTTCGAACAGAAGGCCGAGGCCTTGCACTGGTTTCCCATGTTCCGCACCTGGTTCGGCCTGTGCGGCCTGTGCAAGCTGCCCTGGAACGACATCGTCCCCGAGGACAACAAGGATACCCTCGAGCCGGCCAAAGTCATGAAACATGTGAACTGGTATGCCGAATACTATACCGCCGTGACCGGTGAGAAAGCCACCCCCGAGGACCTGATTGTCATGAGTGAGGCGGTCTATAACTTCCAGCGCGTCTTTAACCTGAAGATGGGCTACGGCACCCGGGACCACGACACGCTGCCTTATCGCGCCGTGGGTCCGGTTACCGCGGAAGAGTATGCATCCCGGCAGGACCGCTACGACGGCGAGCTCACCGAAAAGTACGCTTTGGACGTCGCGGGCAAGGATACCGCCTGGAAAGTGGCAGCGCTCAGAAAACGGCGCGAAGCCCAGTATGAAACGCTCAAGGATGCGGTATACCAGCGCCGTGGATGGACGGCCAACGGGATCCCCACGGTTGCGACCGTTAAACGGCTGGGCATTGATTTTCCCGAGGTTCTGGCGGTGTTGGCTGCAAACGGGGTGAAATAAATGGTTTATGTCGGCGAACAGGCCTTGCCCTGGCAGGAGGGGATGACCGTCGCCAGCCTGCTTGGAAAACTGAAGGACGGCCATGTCTATGCCGTCGTAAAACTGGATGGCAAGCTGGTTTCCCGGCCCCATTTCAGCACGACGCCGGTATCCGACGGTGCCCGGGTGGCGCCTGTGCCCATGATCGCCGGCGGATAGCGGTCCCCTCTCTTTGTCCTGTGCACGCGGCCGATCAACCATGCCGCCGGCGGTTTTAGAAAACGCGGGCGGCATGCCATTTCGGGGATCCAAACACACCCATGGTTTTTCATGGGAACCCTCCAACCCCATGAAAAACCTTGACTTATCCGAGTAAAAGGTCGTATTTTCCCCCTGTCGTGACCCGGTGCGCCCTTTGGCGTGTCGGTCAACCCTTTAGCGTCGAGGACAATTATTAAATGTACATCGCGGGCTACTTTCTGATGGCGGCAGCCAAGGTCATGGATGTCGTACTGCTTTTCTTCATGTGGATAGTCATCTTCCGGGCGATCCTCTCCTGGGTCAATCCGGATCCCTACAACGCCATTGTTCGATTTATCAACAATGTTACTGAGCCGATACTCTACCCGATCCGGTCGAAACTGCCGATTAACTTTGGGGGGATCGATTTTTCTCCCATCATCGTTCTGCTTGCGGTCATTTTTTTGCGAACCTTCGTCGTCAATAGCCTTTTGCGCTTGGCTGCCGGGCTCATTTAATATCAAACAGACAGGGACGCTGGCATGAAATTAACGCCCTTGGACATTCAGCAGCAGCAATTCAAGGTCCGATTCCGGGGATTTGACGTGCGTGAGGTGGACCGGTTTCTGGAGCAGGCCGCCGATGCCTTTTCCGCCATTCAGGACGCCACGAAGCGGCAGGAGGAGGAGATTCGCCGCCTGAAGCTCGAAAAACAGGGTTACAAGGAGCGGGAAGAGACCTTCAAGCGGGCCATGCTCAACTCCCAGAAAGTCCTGGAGCAGATGAAGGAAAATGCCCGAAAATCGGCGGAGATCATCATCGCCGATGCAGAGGTCAAGGCCGAAAAAATTCTCAATCGGGCCCACAGCCGTCTCTCTCAGCTCCACGAAGACATTGCCGAACTCAAGCGCCAACGGGTCCAGATAGAGGTGCAGATCCGGGCCATCATCGACACCCACACCAAGATGCTGGAAATCGGGAAAGAGGGCATGGACGCCCTTGACGCGGAAGACACCAAAATCAAGGTGCTTAACAAATAAACGCGGGATCGGCCGCCGCCGGCGATCATGCGTCGGCAGGGCATGGTTCAGGTGCGCTGCCGACTGGTCCTCGGCTGCTGATTTTAAATTACTACCGGGAGACGTATATGGCCAAGATCGATGCTTTTTTCAAGCTCATGCACGAACAGAATGCCTCCGACCTTCACCTGCTGTCCGGCCAACCTCCTGCGCTGCGCATCCACGGCGACATCGAACGGGTGAAATACAAGGTGCTGGACAACGACGACCTTCGCACCATGCTCTACGAGATCACCCCCGAAGATAAAGTCAAGCGTTTCGAGGAAACCGGTGATGTGGACTTCGGTTATGAGATTGCCGGTCTGGCCCGTTACCGTGCCAACTACTTCATGCAGAAGAACGGGATCGGGGCCGTATTCCGCGAAATTCCCAGCACCATTATGACCGCCGAGCAGCTGGGGCTGCCGGCGGTCATTTCCAAACTGGCATCGCTTCCCCGCGGACTGGTAATTGTAACCGGTCCCACCGGTTCGGGCAAATCCACCACCCTGGCCGCCATTATCGATGTGGCCAACAGAACCCGCAGCGACCATATCATCACTGTTGAGGACCCCATTGAGTTTGTTCACAAAAGCCGGAATTGTCTGGTCAACCACCGCGAGGTGGGGCTGCATACCAAATCTTTTTCCGCCGCCCTGCGCGGTGCCCTTCGGGAGGACCCGGACATCATTCTGGTGGGCGAAATGCGGGATCTGGAGACCATCTCCCTGGCCATCGAGGCAAGCGCCACCGGCCATCTGGTGTTCGGCACCCTGCATACCACCAGCGCGCCCAAAACCGTGGACCGCATCGTCGAAGTGTTTCCTGCCCAGGAACAGGCCCAGATCCGCTCCACCCTGGCCGACGGCATCCGGGCCATCATTTCCCAGACCCTGTTCAAGCGCATCGACAAAAGGGGCCGTGTACCGGCCCTGGAGATTCTCATTGCCACCCCGGCCGTTCGCAACCTGATCCGTGAATCCAAATCCCACCAGCTGCCTTCCATGATGCAGACCGGTAAAAAATACGGCATGCAGCTTCTTGACGACGCCATAATGGATCTATACAGCAAGGGGCGGATCAGCGCCGAGGATGCCTACACCAAGGCAAACGACAAGGGCCGTTTCCGGCCGCTGCTCAAATCGCCGCCAACGGATTTTACCGAAGCATGACGTGACAGTGGCCCAGACCCCAATGGCCGCCATTGAAGGGAAACCATGAAAAAGCAGGAAGTCGATCATATTCTGACCCGGATGCTGGATTCGCACAGCAATGTTTCCGACCTCAATCTTACCGTGGGAAAACCGCTTCAGGTGGAAAGCTCCGGTGAGCTGGTGCCCGTTGAGATCAAGCCGGAAATCAAGGAACTGACCCCCTTCCAGACAGAGGCGTTTGCCTTGAACCTGATCAGTGGGGACCGTCGCCTTACGGAGACCTTGATAAAGACCGGCTCCTGTGATCTCTCCTATTCCCTGCCTGGAAAAGCCCGCTTCCGCATAAACATCTTTTCGCAGACGGGCCACTACTCAATCGTCTTGCGGAAGCTGGAGTCCAAAATCCCCACGATTCGGGATCTGAACCTTCCGGACACGTTTTACAAGATCGCCAAGGAACTCAACGGCATTGTTTTCGTTACCGGTGCCACTGGTTCGGGCAAGTCCACTTCCCTGGCGGCGATTCTGGAAGCGGTCAACGAGGCTCGATCCGTTCACGTGGTAACCCTTGAAGATCCCATCGAATACCAGCACCCCCACAAGAAGGCCACCTTCAACCAGCGTGAACTGGGCACCGATTTCGACAATTTCGCCAGTGGGCTCAGGGCGTCCCTTCGCCAGGCTCCCAAGGTCATTTTGGTGGGCGAGATGCGCGATCGGGAGACGGTCGAAATCGGACTGAATGCCGCCGAGACCGGTCACCTCGTGCTGACCACCCTGCACACCGTCGATGCCGGGCAGACCATCAACCGTATTCTGGGCATGTTTCCCAACGAAGAGGAGAAACAGATCCGCATCCGTCTGGCCGATACCGTACGCTGGATCGTTGGTCAGCGTCTGCTTCCGAAAATCGGCGGCGGCCGGGTGGCCGCCTTCGAGATCCTGGGAACCAACCTGCGGGTCAAGGACGCTGTTCTAAACGGTGAGTCGGAAGGCAAGACCTTTTATGAAATCATGGAAGCGGGACGGCCATTCGGCATGACCACATTCGACTACTATATCGTCGGATTGTACGAGCAGGGGCTGATCACCCAGGAGACCGCCCTGACGTATGCGTCGCAAAAGGGTGTGGCCGGCCGCGGCATCGACAAAGTTAAGAGCGCCCGGGGCGAATCGACCACAGATATTGACAACCTTGAGATAGACCGCCACTACGACAAGGTCTGATTGCCGGCCGGCAGTCGCCTCGAAGACGGAAAGGATCGGTTGAAAAGCATGGAAATTATCTGTGAAAGCTGCCAGAGCAAGTTCAGGATTGCCGATGAAAAGCTCCCCAAGGATAAAACGGCGTTCCTGAAATGCCCCAAATGCAAAAATCGCATCAGTGTGGCGCCGGTGGCCAAGGATGCCGGCGGAACCGGTCAGCCGGACATCGAGGAGGACTTTTTTTCCTTTGACGAGGATGAAAGCGATGGCTACGATGCGTCGGACAAGCCCTTTGATTTCGTGGAGGAAGAGGGCAAAACCGCGCTCTTGTGCGAACTGGATCCCATGCTGAAAAAGACCATCCTGCCGGTGCTGGATGTTCTCGAATATCATGTCACCGAGGTCACAAACAGCCGTGAAGCATTAAAAAACATGCGCTACCACAGCTACGACCTGATTGTGGTCAATGAGTATTTCGATGCCAAGAACCCCGACGCCAACGGGGTGTTGATTTATCTGGAGCGCCTCAATATGTCCATACGCCGAAATGTCTTCGTCGCCTTGATCACCCGTCGATTTCGCACCATGGATCATATGGCGGCGTTTCAAAAGAGCGTCAATATAATTGTGAATGTGGACAATATCTCCGATTTCGACAAGATTCTGAGACGGGGCATGGCCGACTTCGGTATTTTTTACCAGGCTTACAAGGATTGTCTCACCTGATGCGTCTGTTCCTTGACCATCCGCGCCTCCGATTCTGGAAACAATCACCATGAGACCCTCCGGGAAATTTACCTGCGCGGCCTATCGCCAAGAGATGCTGCTGCTGGGGTGGAAGCGGCAGCTGGAAGCGCCGGGGCTTGCGGAAACGGAACGGATTCGGCTTGCCGAGAAAATTCGCGAATTGGAGCGCCAGATGGGGATGGATTGAAACATGGCCGCCACCACGCATCACCTTGCTCCCAACCTGTATCTGATCGCATTAACGCCCCCCATCATCGGATTCCAGGGCTTTATCGGTGCCTGGCTGGTGGCTGGGCCGAATGCGGTTTATCTAGTCGATGTGGGGCCTGCGGCAACGGCGGACCAACTGGTCGATTCGATCTCCGGGTTGGGCGTGGATCACCTGGATTACATCTGCCTGACCCATATTCATCTCGACCATGCCGGTGCGGTGGGCCATCTGACCAGACAGTTCCCAAATGCGAAGGTGGTTTGCCATCCCAAGGGCATTGCGCATATCATCGATCCGGAGCGCCTCTGGCAGGGCACGGTGAAGACCCTGGGAGAGACCGGCCGCGCCTACCGGCGGATGCTGCCGGTGGACCCGGCAGCCATCGCCACTGACGGGCAAACGGCAGCGGCACCTTTTCAACTGCTGGACACCCCCGGCCATTCGCCGCACCATTATGCCATCGCAGCCGAGGGTTGTCTGTTCGCTGGAGAAGCCGGCGGCGTGTGTCTGGCGCTGCCATCGGGAGATTTCTACCTGCGTCCGGCGACACCACCACGGTTTTTCCTGGAAACTTCATTGGCCAGCATCGATAAGCTCATGGCTGTCGGCCCCGGAGCCTTGTGCTACGGGCATTTCGGAATGCGCAAAGACGGGACGAATATGCTGGCCAGGCACCGGCAGCAGTTGAATCTCTGGCACGAGATCCTTTCCGGCGAAGCCGTCCGCGGAGGTATGGATGAGGCCAGGATCGCCAACCACTGGGTGGATCTGCTGTTGGCGGCAGATCCGCTGCTGCACGGGTTTTCACAACTGGCACCCGCGGTACAGGCGCGGGAGCGGGGTTTCCTCCTGAACAGTGCCAAAGGATTTGCCGGTTATCTGGCCAGCCTGGAAGATAGCCCCATTTCTAATTTTCAATGGTGAACGCGGACCCAATGGATTCGGTCTTTTTTTTAGCGTCCGAATACCTGTATTGAAAATTACGAATTACGCATTCATCATTGCCCTTTCAGGCTGTCACTGATGATCCGGAGCCCCTCGAGGGTCAGGGAAGACTCCACCTTTTCGATGCTCATGGCTACATTGGCCATCAGCGGCGCGAGGCCTCCCGTAGCTAGCACCATGGGCACCGTATCCATCTGCGCCTTTATCCGACCGACAATCCCGTCCACCAGGCCGGCATAGCCGAAAATTATTCCGGATTTGATGCTGCCGGCGGTATCCTTGCCCACCACGTTTTCCGGCGGTTCGAAGATCTCAACCCGCGGCAGCTTGGATGCCTCACGGAACAGGGCCTCGGAGGCGATCATGATGCCCGGGCTGATGGCACCACCCAGGTATTCCCCCTTTTCCGAAACCACGTCGAAGGTGGTGGCCGTACCGAAATCGATAATGATCAGGCTTTTGCCATACTTGTGGTAGGCAGCCACCGAGTTGACGATGCGGTCTGCTCCCAGTTCAGCGGGGTTGTTGATCAAAATGGGCATGCGGCTGTACGAACGGGCATCCACCCACCGTGGGGCATGGCCTAAATATTTCCTGCAGAAAGAGTCAAGTATGGTGACCATGGGAGGGACAACACAGGAAATGACGGTTTGTCGGATGGATGCGGCATCGATTCCGCCGATGGCGAAAAGGCCGGTGACAATGACGTTGAACTCGTCTTCCGTCGTTTTGCGTTCTGTCCGGATCCGCCAATCCTTGATCAACGCTGTTTTGCGATAAATTCCCATAACCGTGTTGGTGTTGCCCACATCGATGACTAGCAGCATAATCGTCTCTACCTTAATGAGTAATGGTTACAGAAAACTGTTTTGGATTGAACCGCGACAGCGAGCACATTCCCCGCTCCTTGCCGCGGGGAGGGTTCAATCCAACTGCCCGGTGTACACATTTTTGGAGGGGGGCGGTCGTCATGGAATCACGCCGGAGGTGATGGCGTTGACAATGGCAAGGGTGATCCGGGTACGGGCGACATCGTGAACCCGCACCATGTGGACGCCCTGCATGGCAGCTGCCGCCACTGCTGCCTGGGTGCCGCGGGCCACTTCCGTGCCCAGCGGATCCATCTCCTTTGCACCCGGTTTTTTGAGCAGTTGGCGAATAAACATTTTGCGCGACGGGCCGATAAGCAGCGGGGCGTGCAGGTCATGAAACCGGCCCAGATTGCGGATGATTTTAAGGTTGTGGTGAATCGTTTTGCCGAAGCCGATTCCCGGATCGAGAATGATGGCTGAGCGATCCACACCCGCCTTCACGGCCATGTGGACGGCATTGGCAAGAAATGCCTTGATGTCGGCGATCAGGTCTTCATAAACCGGGTCAACCTGCATGGTTTTGGGGGTGCCTTTCATATGCATGAGAATCAGGGGCACCCGGCATTGGGCGGCTGTGGCGGCCATCTGCGGATCCATTCGAAGGGCACTGACATCATTGATCAGGGTCGCACCGGCTGCCACGGCCTGGCGGGCCACGGATGCTTTGGTGGTGTCAATGGAGATGGGAACAGACACCCGGCTGGAAAGGCCTTCGATTACCGGCAGGACGCGATCCAGCTCTTCCGATTCACTCACCGCGTCGGAAAAGGGACGCGTGGATTCACCGCCGATGTCCAGAATATCCGCGCCTTCCTCGACCAGTTGGATGGCCTGGGCCACGGCCCGTTCGCGCGAGAAAAAATGACCGCCGTCAGAAAAAGAGTCCGGGGTAACGTTGACGATGCCCATGATCAGCGTGCGCGGCCCCAGCTCCAGCGTTCGTGCTCCACAGGTAATCGTGGCGATTGGTATTGGCGCGGTCATTTGCGTAGTGGGGTAAGGCAGCTGCCCGGTTCCTGGTGCATTTTAAATGCGGTCTTCCCGTGATTTACCATGGAAGGCCGCGTTTCAGGGTGGTTTGGGCTCACATCCGGTTGCACTTATTGCGGTTCACTTTTTTTTCCGCTATCCGATGGTCCTGGTGCCTCACCTGCGGAAGTATCGGTCTTTCGTGTGTCTGCGTCAGCAGCTGCGCCGGATGACGCCGAACTCTTTTCACTCGGCGGCTCCTCCCTGTCGGCGGGTTTTTCAGGAAGCTGGATGCCGGGCCGCACCTGAAGGATCAATTCATCCAGTTCGGCACCCAGGATGGTCTCTTTCTCCAGAAGCTGTTTGGCCAGTTTGTGCAGTACGTCGATGTGTTCGGTCAACACGGATCTGGCACGTTCGTACGAACGCATGACCAGACTGTTGACCTCTTCATCGATTTTTCTGGCGGTCTCTTCCGAGTAGTCACGGTGCTGGGCGATTTCCCTGCCCAGAAAGACCTGCTCTTCATTCTTGGCAAATGAGAGCGGCCCTAAGGCTTCACTCATGCCCCAACTGCGAACCATTTGTTGAGCCAATTCGGTGGCTTTTTTGATGTCGTTGGAGGCACCTGTGCTGATACGGCTGAAAACAATCTCTTCAGCCACCCGGCCGCCGAAGGCGATGGCCAGTTCGGCTTCCAGCTGGTCCTTGTAGCGAAAGTCCCTTTCTTCGGGCAAAAACCAGGTTACACCGGCGGCGCGCCCGCGGGGGATGATGGTGATTTTGTTGACCGCGTCGGTGCCGGGAATGAATCGCGCCACCAGAGCATGACCGCCTTCATGATAGGCCGTGGTCAGCCGGTCCTCTTCCCTGATTACCTTGGATTTCCTTTCGAGCCCCATGTATACCTTGTCCTTGGAGTCCTCGAAATCCATCATGTCCAGCCTTTCCTTGTCCCGTTTGGCTGCCAGAAGAGCGGCTTCATTGACTAGGTTTTCCAGATCCGCGCCGGAAAAGCCGGGAGTGCCTTTGGCCAGCACCACTGGATTCACGTCAGAAGCGATGGGGGTGCGCTTCATGTGCACCCGCAGGATCTTCTCACGTCCCTTGATGTCCGGCAGCGACACCACGACCTGGCGGTCGAATCGCCCGGGGCGCAGCAAAGCCGGATCCAGCACATCCGGCCGGTTGGTGGCGGAGATCAAAATAACGCCTTCGTTGGACTCGAACCCATCCATCTCGACCAGCAGCTGATTAAGGGTCTGCTCGCGCTCGTCATGGCCTCCGCCCAATCCCGCCCCGCGGTGGCGCCCGACGGCGTCGATCTCGTCAATGAAGATGATGCACGGAGCATTTTTCTTGCCCTGGACGAAAAGATCACGCACCCGGGAGGCCCCAACGCCCACAAACATTTCCACAAAATCCGACCCGCTGATGCTGAAGAAAGGCACACCGGCCTCTCCGGCGATGGCCCGGGCCAAAAGGGTCTTGCCGGTACCCGGGGGGCCCATGAGCAGTACGCCCTTGGGAATGCGGCCACCCAAACGGGTGAATTTTTTCGGATCTTTAAGGAACGCGACGATTTCCTCCAACTCCTCCTTGGCTTCATCGATGCCGGCCACATCTTCGAAAGTGACTTTTTCCTGCTGGTCGGAGAGCAGGCGGGCCCTGCTTTTACCGAAGGACATGGCCTTGCCGCCGCCGCTTTGCATCTGGCGCATGAAAAAAATCCAGACGCCGATGAGTACGATCATGGGGAACCAGGAGACCAGCACCGACATGTACCAGGGCGATTCGGCCGGTGGTTTGGCATTGATACTGACGCCCTTGTCCTTCAACCGTTGAATCAAGGCAGGATCCTGGGGAGCATAGATCCTGAAGTTGCTGCGGTTGAGGTCAGTGACCCGGATCTCCTGGCCCTGGATGACGACCTCGGAGACGCGGTCGGCCTCTACCATGGCCAGAAACTCCGAATAGCTGATTTCGTTCTGGGCGAGCTGCTGCTGATTGAACAGGTTGTAAAGCATGACCATCATCAAGGTGATGACCAGCCATAGGGCCAAGTTCTTGTAAAATGGATTCAAAAGCGATTTCCTCCTCGAGATGCTTCATGACCGCAAAGCGTTTTCCGGATTTTGAGTTAGGCTCATATTAACCATCATCGGTTGTCAAGCAAGAAAAATTCAACCTTGAGGACCTGGGATGTGGCGGTGGTTACTTTAACGTGATCGTCGATGCGCTGCCCCACCAGCCAGATGATGCGACGCCGGTCTATCAATACCGGGGCCATGGATCTGGCCTGCCGGGGAATCCGGTGGTCGATGAAAAATTTTTTCAGTTTCTGGGATCCCTGCGCCCCCAAGGGAGTGAAGCGGTCGCCGGCTTTTGGGGGGCGAACGGCCAAGGGCAGGGACAGCCGGCCCATATCGAAATAGGCCCGGTTCAGGGGTACCCCGCGCCAGCGGGGCAGCTGGTGCGGCTGGCAGAGCGAGAAGTGCAATTCTATGCCCATGGCTGGTATCTTTACAGTGGCGGGAAAAGGACCGCCTACGGGCCTTTCCGGCGATGACTCGGTTGCATGCTTCCGCCTGGCAGCCGTCCGGCGACGATCTCCTGTCACCGACAGCTCGAGCCGATCATCACGTCGACGGACGCGGATCCCGCTGGGCAGATGGATCTCCTTTGCATGGCCGTCGATCGTCAACAGGTGGAGCACCGACTGGATGTGTGAAAAACTGATCCGCTGCAGGGAGCCGGTGAGATCCTGAAGCGCCATTCGAATCAAACGCCGGGCCAGAGCGGTGTGAGCCTGACGCACCCTGTCGGCAGAGAGCGCGATGATTTTTTTTTCACGCGACAGCAGCGCTTTTTCATATGACCTTGACGTCAGCCCGTCAATCCATGTCTCCTCGGTGCGCATCAAATCGGCCAAACGGTTCAGATGTTCCTCGATTCGCGGGTTGTATTCCGATGCAAGCAGCGGCAGCAGACGATGTCGGATGCGATTCCGCATCAGACGGAGGTCATTGTTGGAGGCATCCCGTACGCAGGTGATGTTTTCTTCCTTGACATAGGCTTCGATCTGTGAACGGCGGGCATTGATCAGGGGGCGGATGATATGGTCGTCCCGCACCGGAACGATGCCGGAGAGTCCCCGAGGCCCGGCCCCGCGCAGCAGGACCATGAGCATCTGCTCGGCATTGTCATCCTGATGGTGGCCAAGGGCCAGTTTGTTGCAGCCGGTGTTGCGCATGATTGTATTAAAAAACGCGTAGCGCACCCGGCGGGCGGCTGCTTCCAGGGAAAGCCCCAGCTGTTGTTTTACCTTTAAAACGCGGGCGCGTCCGATATGACAGGCAAGCCCCAATGCCTCCGCCGCCTGTTGCACTACCTGAGCATCCCTGTCCGCCGATGCACCCCGAAGGCAATGATTCAGATGGGCCACGTCCAACCGGATTTCCAAATCGGGTGCCAGCCGGCTGAGCAGGTGGAGCAGCGTCATGGAATCGGGGCCGCCGGAAACACCCACCAGCACCCGATCTCCCGGCGCCAGCATCTGATGGGTGGCCAAGGTTTTTTCGACCGTGGCCAGAAGGTCATCCGGATCAGATGGTGTTGAGGATGGTGGCATGAATCAGTTCGGCGTTTTTCCGATCCCAGTAGCCCAGATAACCACACCTGACCGACACCTCCGTCATGTCATAACGAATGGTGCTGATTCTCACCGTCACCGGAGATCCGTCGCTCCGATGGGCCTTGATGGTGGTTGCGCTGGCCGTCTGGGTTTTCTCGTCGATGTCGATCTGCAGGTGATCCAGGCTCTGGATAACTGCGGTTTCGGTGTGAGCGAAGTCCTTCGCGAAGGAGCGACTCAATTCTCCCTTGACCCAGGTGTACACCCCCGCACCGGCCCCGGCACCGACAATGATGGCCGCGCAGCCGGCTGAAAACAGCAGGGCCAGCGACAAGGTGATGGCAATGATGTTTCGCACCCTTTGGGCTCCTTTTGGATCTGAAGGCAGCTTTGTTCTCAACAAGCAACCATGGTCTGATCTATTGCATGCCGCAGGGGAAGTCAATACCGCATACCTGACGGCGCGCGGATTGACCGGCAACCCTGCCGTTGACAGAAGCGGTTCACTTAGCTCTTGAAAAAGAAGCCGGGATCATATTAAGGTTGCCCCGGTTGTGCTAGGCGGGGAGCCAGCGGTGCCCTTTACCCGAAATCCGCTTCACGCGGGGCTGAATTCCCCTTTTAGGGTTAATCCCGAGAAAATAGGGTCATTTTGACCGGCCGCCGCGCAACAGACGGTCTCGAACCTCGTCAGGTCCGGAAGGAAGCAGCGATAAGGGATGCAGTCTGTGTCGTGGATCGATCCCGGTCATGTTGTGGCCCCAACTTTTCGGATCAGCTCGACGGGGGGTGCACAACCAACTCATCCATACACCGCCCGCGATACTTTCAACCCATCAAATTTACAATTGATTATTATTAGTCGGACAAGGCCGGACTTGTCCTTGACAAGCTATCATCTGGTCTTATTTTTTGTCAACTTTGCGGACCCGTTCGTATCCAAGCGCATAAAATTATAGTGTTTCGGTCCGATTGGGAACCCACCGACCGCAAGATGAGAAAATCCAGTTAAACGGGAGACACAGGAGCTGATGGCAAACAAGAAGAAAATAGTTGTTGATGAAGAGAACGATGGCGCAACCCAGCAAGCCCCATCGACGCCTTCGGAACCTGAAAGTGCCGCTGATGAAGCGCAGGATGCGCCTGATCCGCTGGAGGAGATGGCGGTCAAGCTGGCTGCCGCCCAGGTTGAAGCCAGTGAAAACCGGGACCGCATGCTGCGCATGGCCGCCGAACTCGACAACTACAAAAAGCGGGCTGCCCGTGAGTTGGAGGATCTTAAGAAATACGCCACCGAAAATCTGATCCGACAAATGCTCACCGTGGTCGACAATCTGGAGCGGGCCATCGCTTCAGCCAAATCGGATAACGAAAACGGACAGAGCCTGGTCAATGGGGTTGCCCTGACCCTGGCCGAGATCAACAAGATTCTTGACGGACACCATGTCAGCCCCATCCAGGCCTTGGGAGAGCCCTTTGATCCAGCTTTCCACCAGGCCATGTGTCAGGAGGAGTGCACCGATCAGCCGCCCAATACGGTGGTTCAGGAGTTCCAAAAGGGATATTTAATTCACGACCGGTTGCTTCGCCCCGCCATGGTGGTGGTTTCAAAGGCCGCCCAGAACGGGGATTCCACAGCAAAGTCGGTTGATACCAACGCGTAATTCATCATCTTATTAGGATCGTCGAAGGTAAGGAGGAATATCAGATGGGCAAGATTATCGGAATTGATCTCGGGACCACCAACTCATGTGTGGCCATCATGGAGGGTGGCGATGCCAAAGTGATTACCAACCCGGAAGGCGGACGAACCACACCGTCCATTGTGGCCGTCAGCGAAAGCGGTGAGCGGATGGTGGGGCAGATCGCCAAGCGGCAGGCCATCACCAACCCGGAGAATACGGTTTTTGCGGTCAAGCGGCTCATCGGCAGAAAATTTTCGTCTTCCGAGGTCCAAAATGACATTAAGAACCTCCCTTACCATATCAAGCAGGCCGAAAACGGTGATGTTCGCATCGATCTGAGGGGCAAGCTTCACAGCCCGGCGGAAATTTCTTCGTTCATTCTGGCGTACATCAAAAAATATGCGGAGGACTACCTGGGAGAGACGGTCACAGACGCGGTCATTACTGTACCGGCATATTTTAACGACAGCCAGCGGCAGTCCACCAAGGATGCGGGTAAAATCGCCGGCCTCAATGTTTTGCGCATCATCAACGAACCTACCGCCGCTTCACTGGCCTATGGTTTGGATAAACGCAAAGAAGAGAAGATCGCCGTGTTCGACCTGGGTGGCGGTACTTTCGACGTCTCCATTCTGGAGATTGGCGAAGGGGTTTTTGAAGTCAAGGCCACCAACGGGGACACCCATCTTGGAGGTGAGGATTTTGATCTGCGGTTGATCAATTATTTGGCCGATGAGTTCAAGAAAGACCAGGGCATCGACCTGAGAAATGACAAAATGGCCCTGCAGCGGCTCAAAGAGGCGGCGGAAAAAGCCAAGATGGAACTCTCCTCGTCTATGGAAACCGATGTGAACCTGCCATTCATCACTGCGGATGCCAGTGGCCCCAAGCATTTGAACGTCAAGATTACCCGGGCCAAACTCGAGGGCCTGGTTGCCGATCTGCTGGACAAACTGGAGTCGCCCTGCCGGACGGCGCTGAAAGACGCCGGCCTGTCCATCGGGGAGATCAATGAAGTGATTCTGGTGGGCGGCATGACCCGTATGCCCGCGGTCCAGGATCGGGTAAAGCGGCTTTTTGGCAAAGAGCCCCATCGAGGCGTCAACCCCGATGAGGTGGTGGCGCTGGGTGCGGCTATTCAGGGCGGTGTGCTCAAAGGTGACGTGAAGGATGTGCTCCTGCTGGATGTCACGCCGCTTTCGCTGGGGATCGAGACCCTGGGTGGTATCATGACGCGGCTCATTGAAAAGAACACAACCATCCCTACACGTAAAAGTCAGGTCTTCTCAACGGCGGCGGATAGCCAGCCGGCGGTTTCCATTCACGTGCTTCAGGGAGAGCGCGAAATGGCTGCCAACAACAAGACCCTGGGGCGATTTGAGCTGGTTGGCATACCGCCTGCCCCCCGCGGCGTTCCCCAGATAGAAGTGACTTTTGATATCGATGCCAACGGAATTGTCAATGTGTCCGCCAAGGATATGGCCACGGCCAAGGAGCAATCCATTCAGATCACGGCCTCCAGTGGTCTTTCCAAGGAAGAGATCGACAAGCTGGTCAAGGACGCCGAAATGCACGCGGATGAGGATAAGAAGAAAAAGGAGCTGGTCGAAGCCAAGAACCACGCCGATACGCTTATCTACAGCACCGAAAAATCTCTCAAGGATCTTGGGGACAAGGTGGATGCCCCAACGCGCAGCAATATCGAAACCGCTTCAGCAGCCCTGAAGAAGGCCATGGAAGGCGAAGACGTCAAGGAGATCCAGCGGCTTAGCGAAGAGCTCACCCAGGCATCTCACAAGGTGGCCGAAGCCATGTACAAGCAGGCTTCGCAGTCGGGAGCCGAGGGACCGGGCGGACCTGAGGGGGATGCGGGTGCGGATGCCGGATCTACAGGGGCTGACGACGACGTGGTGGACGCCGATTTCGAAGAGGTTCAGGACAAAAAATAGACCTGGGGCGCCGGGATGAGGCCGCACCCTGTGCCCATGATGATAAAACCCGCACCGGCTTGAAGGGTGCGGGTTTTTTTTGTCCGGATAATCGGCACCGGTTGGTTCCGGATTCGGCGGGGATTGACGGGTGCGATCCGGCGGGTCGAGCTCAGATCTGGAAGCTTTCGGTTGGTCCGGCGTACTACTCGGGGTTCATTAGACTGCCGCCTGAGACGCCATCGGCCAAAAAAGGGGGAGGCATGCTTGTCTTTGACGGGACGTATAGGCTCGAAAGAAAAGAGGACCCCGGAACAACCCCGATCCATGCCTGTTCCTGGCGGGTGAAAATCATCGACTTTAAATCCGGCGATCCCCATCATCCTCACATCCGTCCCTATGCCGTATTGGCGTTCCGAAAAGAAAACGGTTTTTTCAAGTCCAGCTGTGCCGAAAGCCTGGGAAAGAGAATCTGCGGGGATTTTGGCCTCGCGGTGGATGACCTGCTGTGGGTTGAAGCGTTTCCCGATCTTCCAGGCGCGCTATATGTGGCTTTGTTTACGCCCCGGTATCAAGACGCGGACATCCGCTACAGCGTTGCCTGGCGGCCGATATTAGACAATGAACGGGCCGCTGTGGCCCCCTGGTGCTGACAGGCTCCGAATTGATCATCGGATGGTTTGCCAAAATATGGGTTGAATGTTAGATCGGTTTTCACTAATATGCGCCTCCAAACAGAAGGCAACCCGTCGGGGCGCTTTTGGTATCCGCAGCGCTGGTGTTGGATCGCTGCGCATCAGGGTTCGTCTGCTTCCCAATGGCGGGGGCTGTGCCGGTCGGGTCATGGGTGGTGTCGCAGGCGTGCGTTGGCCGTCAACCAAATACGATGAGAAAGAAACCGATAATGAAGGTACTGGTGAGTGACAACCTGGGTGAGGACGGCGTTCAAATGTTTCAGGAGGCCGCCGGCATTGATGTGGACGTGAAGACCGGCTTGGCCCCTGAGGCGCTCAAGGCGATCATCGCCGATTACGACGCCCTGGTGATTCGAAGTTCCACCCATGTGACCGAAGATCTGCTCAAGGAGGCCATGCGGCTCAAGGTCGTGGGCCGAGCCGGTATCGGTCTGGACAACGTGGATATTCCGGCAGCTACCCGGCGCGGGGTAGTGGTCATGAACACCCCCACGGGCAATGTTATCACGACGGCAGAGCATGCAATCGCCATGATGCTGGCCCTTACACGCAATATTCCCACAGGAACCGCCTCCCTGCGGGAAGGCCGTTGGGAGAAGAAAAAACTTCAGGGTCGCGAGATCTTCAACAAAGTCCTGGGTATCATCGGATTCGGCAAGATAGGCGCTATTGTGGCTGACCGCGCCCGCGGGTTGAAGATGAACGTGATAATCCACGATCCCTTTGTCACCCCGGAACAAATCCAGAAGGCGGGATTCGAGAGTGTGGATCTGGATGCCTTGTATCAACGGGCCGATTACATCAGTGTGCATGTTCCCAAGCTGAAAAATACGGTCGGGATGATTCACAAGGAAGCGTTTGACAAGATGAAACCCGGGGTCATGATCATCAATTGTGCCCGGGGCGGAATCGTCAATGAGAGCGATCTTTACGATGCCATCGTTTCCGGCAAGGTTGCCGGGGCGGCCCTGGATGTGTTTGAAACCGAACCGCCGGGTCAGAGTCCCCTGATCACCCATGAACGGGTCATCTGCACACCCCACCTGGGGGCCTCCACCCGCGAGGCCCAAACCAATGTGGCCGTGGCCATTGCCCGGCAGATTATCGATTTTCTGACCGCCGGCACGGTGGTCAATGCGGTGAACATGCCCTCGGTGACCGGTGAAGCGCTGGAAAAAATTGGCCCTTATCTCACCCTGGCCGATCGCATGGGGTGTCTGCAGGCCCAGCTGGTCCAAGGTCCCATCAAGGAAGTGGTCGTGGAATTTCATGGTGACTTCAAGGACCTCGATCTCTCGCCCGTATCCACGGCGGTGCTCAAGGGTCTTCTGACACCGGTGGTCAAGGACGATGTTAACTTTGTCAATGCGCATGTCATGGCACAACAGCGGGGTATCAAGGTCACCGAAACCAGCAGTGCCGATTCGGACTATTATGTGAACCAGATCACCATCCGGGCGATCACAACCGAAATGCAAAGCGTGGTTTCCGGTACCATTTTCGGGAAAAAGGATCCGCGGATTGTCAAGATCAACAAGTTCCGTCTGGAGATGATTCCCCACGGCCACATGGCATTGATTCAGAACATCGACAAGCCCGGTTCCATCGGTGAGATCGGCACGACCCTGGGCCGACACCATATCAATATCGGCAGGATGCAGGTAGGCCAGGAGGAAGAGGGGGATCGCAATATCATCTTTCTGACCACCGACACGCCCATTCCCGAGGAGGTGGTGGCGGAGATGCGCCAACTCTCCTTGGTGAAGACGGTTACCCCACTGGAATTTTGAATAGTTGGACAACGCGTGCGCCTGGTTCGACGGCGTTGGGATCGCTCTCATGTTAAGCTTTTTTCACCCATAAGCGCCGCTTTGCCGACGAAATTGGTTTTGCCTGCGCTCATGACGATTCGTTAACACCCCTGGTAAGCCGTCTGTGCTTTGGCGATGCCGGTGGGGGGGATATTTTGTACTTTCAAGGAGCGTTCGCTATGACAGACGAAAAACCGGAGAACACCGCTAATGCAGGGTCGGGCAACCATTTCAAATCCGCAGCATCCTCGCCGCTGCCGACCATCAATTTCGCGACGTTTGTATTTTCTCTCAACTCATCGGCCCTGGTTCAACTGGGGATGCTCGAAGACCCGATGACCAATGAAAAAACCAGGAACCTGCCGCTTGCCAAGCAGACCATCGACATTCTTTCCATGCTGGAAGAAAAGACCCGCGGAAACCTGGATGCGGACGAGGCGGCGATGCTCAAGAACATCCTATACGACCTGCGGATCCTATACGTCAAAGAGAAACGATAGCAGGACGCGGCCGGCAATCAGCCATGCAAATGATTAGCCTAAAGGCGCCGGCGAAGATCAACCTGTTTCTTCGCGTCACCGGCAGACGTCCTGACGGCTACCATGACGTATATTCCCTCATGTGTCCGTTGGCCCTGTATGACATGCTGACCCTGACTTTAGGTGGCACCGGCATCGGGGTCGTCTGCGACCATCCCGGCGTGCCGCAGGACGCGTCCAACCTGGCGGCGCTTGCGGCCCGGTTGTTTTTAACGACCGCTTTTGTGGAAAGACCGCTTCCGGTTTCCGGCCTGACAATCCATATTGAAAAAAAAATTCCCGTGGGGGCTGGGCTTGGGGGTGGCAGCAGTGACGCCGCGGCCGTCTTGACGGCCTTGAACGATCATTTTGGGAAACCCCTTTCCAGGCCGGAACTCATGGCCCTGGGTGCACGCATCGGTGCCGATGTTCCTTTCTTTATCCTGGGGGCCCCCGCACTGGCGACAGGAATCGGGGACCGGCTGAATCCCTTTTTGCATCTGACGCCGTGGACGGCCCTGCTGGTTTATCCCAATGAGGCGGTATCCACTGCCTGGGTCTACAAAAATCTGAATTTAAGATTGACAAAAGGTGAAAAAAAAATTAGTAAATTTCACTTTGATGGCCGATTTTTCAACGTCGATGAGCATCTGGTCAACGATTTGGAACCGGTGACCGAAGGGGCGTTTCCGGTCATTAAAAGGATAAAGCGTTTGCTGCTGGCACATGGAGCGGCCGGGGCCATGATGTCCGGCAGCGGTTCAACGGTGTTCGGACTCTTTGCGGACTCCGACCGAGCCATTTCAGCTCGTACTGCCTTGTGTAAAAATCAGCAAAGTCAAAACTGGAAGCTTTATGTTGCGGATCTATTGATTCAGGGGCCGGTTGTTGCCCACGTCCGGATATAGGGCACCGGTTATTTCTGCTGGGGCGTCGTCAAGCGGAAAGACACAGGATTTTGGTTCCTGCATTCGGAGGTTCGAATCCTCCCGCCCCAGCCAATCTCGTCGTACAGGGGAGCAGCGTTCAGAACGTGACAGCGAAAAAACAAAATTTCTGTATATTTACGGGTAATTCCAACCCCGACTTGGCGGGCAAGATCGGCGGATACCTAAATATGCCGCTGTGCGGAGCCGTCGTCAAACGATTCAGTGACGGTGAAATTCAGATTGAGATCGATGAAAATGTGCGTACCAAAGACGTTTTCGTCATTCAGTCCACCTGCAGTCCGGTCAATGACAACCTGGTTGAACTGCTTCTCATGATCGATGCACTCAAACGGGCTTCGGCGCGACGCATCACCGCCGTCATTCCTTACTACGGTTATGCCCGGCAGGACAAAAAAGTGGCGCCCCGAGTGCCCATCAGCGCCAAGCTGGTTGCCGATCTGCTGACGACTGCAGGTGCCACCCGTGTGATCACCATGGACCTGCATGCCGGGCAGATCCAGGGGTTTTTCAATATTCCGGTGGACAACCTTTATGCGGCGCCGGTGCTGCTGGAATACATCAAAGGCAACTTCAACGAAGACCTGGTCATCGTTTCGCCGGACGCCGGCGGCGTTGAACGCGCCCGTGCCTTTGCCAAAAGGCTCAATGCCGGGCTGGCTATTGTGGACAAGCGGCGGTCGGCCCCCAACAAGGCCCGCGCCATGGCTGTAATCGGTGATGTGAAAGGCAAGATTGTCATCATCCAGGACGACATGATCGATACCGCCGGCACCCTTACCGAGGCTGTGAATGTGATCATCGAAAACGGTGCCCGGGAAGTCCATGCCTGTTGTGCCCATGCGGTTTTGTCAGGGCCTGCCGTGGACCGAATAAACGCTTCACCCATTACCAGTGTCGTCTGCACGGACACGATTCCGCTGGACCCGAAGGCGGCTGCCTGTAATAAAATCAAAGTGCTTTCCATCTCCAGCCTGGTGGGGGAAGCCATTATCAGAAGTTACACCGGGGATTCGGTGACGTCCCTGTTTGTGTAATATAATTCAAGGAGGAAAAGATCGTTGGAAATAATGAACCTGAACGCAAACCTGCGGGAGTCCGTGGGTAACGGGCCTTCACGCGTGCTGCGACGAGATGCCAAAGTACCCGCCATATTGTACGGCCCCAAAACCGACCCCGTTAAACTGAGCATCGACAAACTCGAGCTGGAACCGATCTTCAAGTCCGGTGCCGTGGCCCAGAAACTGTTGAAACTTCAAATTGACGGTATCGACGGTACCCGGAACGTCATGATCAAAGAGATGCAAAAACATCCCGTCTCCCACCAGCTGCTTCACCTGGACCTTTATGAAGTGAGCATGGACCAGAAGATCAAGGTCATGGTTCCCGTGGTGGTCACCGGCAAGAGCGTCGGCGTTGAGCAGGGTGGCATGCTGCAGATTATTCGTCGGGAGCTGGAAGTCTTCTGCCTGCCCGGCCGGATACCAGAAAAGATCACCATCGATGTCACCGACCTTGATGTCGGCGACTCGTTCCATGTCGAAGACCTCCCCTTGGAGGAGGATGTTGAAGTGGCTGCCGATGTCAACTTCACCATTTTGACCATTCTCAGCCCGAAGGCTGAGGAGGCAGGTGCGGAGGAGGGCGAAGAAGAGGGCGATGCAGCAGAAGAACCGGCTGCCGGCTAGTATTGTCGATTCATCGTCTGGGGATTTCCGGCACGGCTTGCCATTGCCATGATGGCTGAGAACAGACCGCACGTGGTCGTCGGTTTGGGTAATCCAGGCCCGGCGTATGCGCAAACTCGGCACAATATCGGGTTCATGACGGTTGACCTGTTGGCGTGCAGATTCGGTCTGACGGCCAGACGCAGCCGAATCGATGCAGCCATCGCCGAAGGGGATATAGCCGGGATTCCGGTTCTGGTGGTCAAGCCGTTGACCTACATGAACCGGTCCGGAGGCCCGGTGGGTGATATCGTTCGAACAGACGGGATCCAATGCGAGGATTTGGTCGTCATCCACGATGACATTGACCTTGCTTATGAAAGATTGAAAATCAAAGAGAAAGGGGGGGATGGAGGACACAATGGACTAAGGTCCCTGATCGACGCCCTGGGGACCGAGGCTTTCGTGAGGGTGCGCATGGGTGTCGGGCGGCCCGAAGCCGGCATTGGGGCGGCGGATTACGTTCTGGGGGAATTCGATGCCAGGCAGCGAACAACGCTGGAACCTTTTCTGTCACGGGCGGTCGAGGCCGCAGTTGCAATCCTTTGTGAGGGAGCAAAGGAAGCCATGAATCTGTTCAACCGGAAACCTTGATTTCACGCTAATCACTGAATGGAGGAAAGAATGGAAGTTGTAATGAACAACATACCGCTCGTTTGTACGTTGGTCGGTGTTGCTGGTGTTATCTTTGCGATTATCCTTGCAGTTGTCGTTAAAGGCGCACCAGCCGGAAACGAGAAAATGCAGGCTATCGCCGGTGCCATTCAGGAAGGCGCCATTGCCTACCTGAACCGCCAGTTGAAAAGCATGGGCATCGCCGGCATCATCATTTTTGGTGTCATCTTTGTCACCATGGGTGCTAAAACCGCCTTCGGATTCATGATTGGTGCGGTCGCCTCGTTCATGGCCGGTTACATCGGCATGCGGGTCTCTGTCATCGCTAACGTGAGAACCGCGGAGGCAGCCAGAAAAGGCATGGCCGCCGGTTTATCCATGGCTTTCAAGGGTGGTTCCGTAACCGGTATGATCGTTGCCGGACTGGCCCTGACCTCCGTGGCGGGTTACTACGCCGCCACCCATGACGTCATTGCGCTGGTCGCCCTCGGATTCGGCGGCAGCCTGATCTCCATCTTCGCCCGTCTGGGCGGCGGCATCTTCACCAAAGGCGCCGACGTGGGCGCCGACCTGGTGGGCAAGGTCGAGGCCGGAATTCCCGAAGACGACCCCAGAAACCCAGCCACAATCGCCGATAACGTCGGCGACAACGTGGGTGACTGCGCCGGTATGGCCGCCGACCTTTTCGAGACCTACGCCGTTACCGCCGTTGCCGCCATGCTGATCGGCCATCTGCTGTTCCCCAAAATCCAAATGGCAACTGAGTTCCCGCTGATTCTCGGCGCGATTTCCATCATCGCTTCGATGATCGCGGTTTTCTTTGTCCGTCTGGGCAGTGGCGGGTACATCATGGGCGCCCTTTATAAAGGCATGTTCGGTTCCGCCATCATTGCGGCAGTGGCATTTTACTATGCCTGTACCAAATACATGGCTAACGTGCCCGATATCTCGGCCATGAACATCTATTACTGCACCCTGATCGGGTTGATCCTGACCGTCGTGCTCGTCATCATTACCGAGTACTACACCGGCAAATATGCACCGGTCATCGGCATCGCCAACGCGTCCACAACCGGCCACGGCACCAACATCATTGCCGGTCTGGCCGTGTCCATGCAGGCCACTGCGGCGCCGGTGCTGGCCATCTGTCTGGCCATCTTCCTGGCCCACAATTTTGGCGGACTGTACGGCATCGCCATGGCTGCCATGTCCATGCTCTCCATGACCGGTATGGTCATCGCCATCGACGCCTACGGTCCCATCACCGACAACGCCGGCGGTATTGCCGAAATGGCCAACATGGAAGAGAGTGTCCGCGCCGTCACCGATCCTCTGGATGCGGTCGGCAACACGACCAAGGCCGTTACCAAGGGTTACGCCATCGGTTCCGCCGGTCTGGCCGCATTGGTGCTGTTCGCTGCCTACGTCATGGAATTCAAGGTCAGAGGCGGCGGTAAGGAAGTTTTGGTCTTCGATCTATCCGATGTCAACGTCATTATCGGCCTGTTCATCGGCGGCTTGCTGCCCTACTTGTTCGCCTCCATCGCCATGAAAGCCGTCGGCAACGCCGGCGGTGCCGTGGTTGAGGAAGTTCGCCGTCAGTTCCGCGAAATTCCGGGCATCATGGAAGGCACCGCCAAGCCGGATTACGGCGCCTGCGTGGATATCGTCACCAAGTTCGCCTTGAAAGAGATGCTGATACCCGCACTGCTGCCCGTCGTCGCTCCCCTGCTGGTGGGCTTCCTGCTGGGCAAAGTCGCCCTCGGCGGCCTGCTGATCGGCTCCATCGTTACGGGTGTCTTCGTGGCCCTGTCCATGACCACCGGTGGTGCTGCCTGGGACAATGCCAAAAAATACATCGAAGACGGCCACCTGGGCGGCAAGGGCTCCGATGCCCATAAAGCCGCCGTTACCGGTGACACCGTCGGCGATCCCTACAAGGATACCGCCGGCCCGGCCATCAACCCCATGATCAAGATCCTCAACGTCGTGGCGCTGCTGATGGTTCCGTTCCTGATGTAGTCACAAATGCGGATCTGATCCGTAAATCCTGCAGTTTAAAAGGATTGGCGCCGGACGGCGCCAATCCTTTTTTTATTGATTATTGGCGGGTGCAATGGTATATTCTGCTATTCCATATGGTTATTATTTGCTTCCCCGGCAGGCAGCGGGGATCTCTCCTTACGGGATTCATTTTCAAGCAGGTCACTTGTAATACACGGTTTTCAATCCGGAAACGCAGTCTCCACAAGCTGGTTTTAACCCCTGATCACTGGTACCCACATGGCAGATAAATCGGTCAAGGACAGTTCCAAAGGCACAGCATCCCAAAAACGATTCAAGGTTGGTGATCTTGCTGTATACCCGGCCCACGGTGTCGGTCGCATCGAAGCCATCGAAACGAAGGTCGTCAACGGTGAGGAACACGACTTTTACATCATGAAAGTCATTGAAAATGCTATGGTGATCATGATTCCCACCTGGAACGTGGATTCGGTGGGTTTGCGGGACGTGATCCAGAAAAAGGACATCCCTAAAATTTTTGATGTGATGCGCTCCCGGCAGGAACAGCCCATAGACAATCAAACCTGGAATCGACGCTACCGCGAGTATATGGAAAAAATCAAAACCGGTTCCCTTTTCGAAGTGGCTGAGGTTTATCGGGATCTGTCCCTGCTGAAATTGACCAAAGACCTCTCCTTCGGAGAACGGAAACTTTATGACACCGCCCAGAACCTTCTGGTCAAGGAACTATCCACCGCCAAAAATAAAAATGAAAAGGTGGTGATCAGCGAGATTGAAGCACTGTTCAAAACCGATGGCAGCTGAACCTCGCCCATATGTCCAACCCACCACTGTCCTTTACCATTTGCGTGGGGCCAACCCAGGCGGGCAATCGCCTGGACTGCCTGGTTGCCGCTGAAATCGACCATTGCTCGCGCTCGTTTGCCGCTTGCCTGATCCGGCAGGCCCACATCACCGTCAACGGTGGGGCTAAAAAACCCGGTTACACGGTAAAGGCCGGCGAAACCGTTTCCGGCAGAATTCCCCCGCCCGAGACCCCAAGCCTCCAACCTGAGCCCATCGCCCTTCAAATCCTCTATGAGGACGCCGAGTTGCTGGTGGTAAACAAGCCGCCGGGAATGGTCGTCCATCCTGCTCCCGGTCACAACTGCGGTACCCTGGCCAACGCGCTCATGCACCATTGCGTGGATCTAAAGGGCATATGCGGGAGCCTCAGGCCGGGCATCGTCCACCGCCTGGACAAGGATACCTCAGGTGCGCTGGTCGTGGCTAAAAACAGCCGGTCCATGCACCACCTCGCCGCCCAATTCAAATCCCGGGAAATTCGCAAGCTTTACCTGGCCTTGGTGTATGGTAATCCACGTGCTGATAAAGGCCGCGTGGACTTGCCGATCGGCCGTCACCCGGTAGACCGCAAAAAAATGTCCGTGACCACCCGGACGCCCCGTTCGGCGTTGACCCATTGGCGCGTAATTGAGCAGTTTGCCGGGGCATGCCTGATGGAACTGGATATCCTCACAGGACGGACCCATCAGATCCGAGTGCACTGCAAATCCATGGGGCACCCGGTAATCGGGGATCCGGTGTATGGCAACCGGGGTGACGGCAAGCGACTGGCGGGGGTTTCAGATGAGATTGGTCAAGCGGTCATGGGGTTGGACCGTCAGATGCTGCACGCTTGGCAGCTGTCATTCGTGCATCCTGTGACTGCCCAACGAATAACTGTGGAAGCGCCCTTGCCCAAGGAGATGGCCCAATTGATCCAGCGGTTCAGATCGATTTCAGCACGCACCTGAAACCGATATGGAAAGCACGCGCCCGGCGGAGACCAAATAGGTGCAGCCGTGTGTGTGCGGGTGGCACCTATTTGGTCTCACAGAATCTGATCAGGCGGCGTTCTGGTCCTGCCGCTCCGGGTTGTAGCACAGCCGGCAGCAATCGAGACAGCGGCAGGATTCGTATTTGGCATTGGCCTCGGTGATTACCTGGTCAACCTCGATCATGGAGTCGATTCGCTCGGCCACGGGTAGTTCGGGCATGGGTGTTCGGGGTGACTTGATTACCCCGGGAACGCTTTCGAACAAGGATTCGGGAATGTGCCGTTTGCGCAGGGATTTTGGAGAGCCTTTGATCTTTTCACCGGAAATGTATTGATGGATGGCCCGTGCGGCGCGCCGTCCGCCGCCGATGGCATCCACCACCAGAGACGGGCCGGTAGCCACATCCCCACCGGTAAACAGGTAGGGCGCGCTGCACTGCAGGGTTTCCGGGTCGTTGTCAAAGGTGTTCCAGCGGGTGATGGTGATGTTCTCCTTCTCCGGCTCCTTTTCCATGAAGCTGAGGTCGGGCTGCTGGCTGATGGCGGAAATGACCATGTCCACGTCGAGAACCGTCTCCGATCCCTCGATGGGCACCGGCCGGCGCCGGCCGCTGGCGTCGGGTTCACCCAGCTTCATCTGCAGGTATTCAAGCCCCTTGACGTTGCCCTGGCCGTCATCGATGACCTGGGTGGGGGCGGCCAGAAACTGGAATTTGACGCCCTCATGCTCGGCTGCCTCGATTTCGACCACATTTGCAGGCATCTCCTTGCGGGTCCGGCGGTAAACGATATAGACCGCTTCACACCCCAGGCGCAGCAGGGTCCGCACGCAGTCGATAGCCGAGTTGCCGCCGCCCACGACCGCCGCCCGTTTGCCGATGGGAACCTTTTTGTCGGGTGAACTGGCCACGGATGAGAGGAAACTGATGCCCTGCGAGACCCCTTTTAGATCTTCACCCTTTATGCCGAGCTTGTAGTCCTTCCATGCGCCAATGCCCATGAAAATGGCTTCATAGCCTTCGTCACGCAGGGACTGAATGGTAAAATCCTTGCCCAGACAGGTATTGTAGTGCACATCAATTCCCAGATTCAAAACGCCCTCGATCTCCCAATCCAGCACCTTGTCCGGCAGGCGGTATTCGGGAATGCCGTAACGGGTGATGCCGCCCAGTTTGGGCATGGCATCGTATATGGTGGGATGGTGGCCCAGGCGCCGCAGAAAATAGGCGCAGCTGATGCCGGCCGGTCCGCCGCCGATTACGGCCACGCGCTTGCCGGTATCCGGTGCGCAGGTGATGGGAAAGCGTCTGCCGCTGTTCATCTCATAGTCGGCCACGAACCGTTTGAGCTGGTTGATCGAGACCGCTTCATCTTCGATGCCGCGGCGGCAATAATTTTCGCAGGGATGGGGGCAGACCCGGCCGCAGGATAGCAGCAGCGGGTTGCGCTCGCGGATGGTATTGACGGCGCCTTCGTAGTCGCCCTCCTTGATCAGGCGAATATAGCGGGGAATGTCGATTTCCGCCGGGCAGGTCTGCTGGCAGGGCGCCAGCGCGTGGTCTTCCTGGTTGAATACCAACAGCCGCTGGGACATGGTTTTGACGGAGAGGAGATCCTTGGGACATACCGCCGCACATGCCCCGCAACCCACGCATTTCCACTCGTCAATCACCGGGAAACCTTCCGGCCCCATGAAGATGGCATTGAATTTACATGACCGGACGCAGTCTCCCATGCCCAGACAACCAATGGTGCATACCCGTTTGCCTCCGTATAGGGCCGTCATGGCAGCGCAGGTCATGGCGCCATTGTAAATGAATTTATCGTCGGCACGGTTGCCGCCGCTGCAGGGGTTGAGGGATTTCAGGGGTTCAGCCGTTCCCGGGTCCACACCCATGACAGCAGCGATATTGATGGCCGCTTCCGAGTCCGCGGCCACGCAGATGCCCGGTCCGGCCTTGCCTTCGACGATGGATACGGCCGCGGCACTGCACCCGGCAAAGCCGCATCCGCCGCAGTTGGCGCCGGCAAGGAAGTACTCGACCTGGCCGATGCGGGGGTCTTCATAAACATAAAAGACTTTGGAGGCAACACTGAGGATAATGCCGCAGGTTGCGCCAATGCCCAGCATAACGAGAATAGCGATGGTCACGAAAACCTCCTTGGTTCAATCTATACCATGCCCCGAAAGGCATAAAAACTCAGCGAAAAAATTCCGGCGGTGACCAGGGCGATGGAGGTATCCTGCAAGGGTTTGGGCACCCGCGCCAGCAGGATGCGCTCGCGCACCCCGGCGAAAAGAATCAGGGCCAGGCCGAAGCCGGCGGCATATCCGAAGGATGTGACCAGGGCTGGTAAAAAACCGAGCTTCTTGTCGATGTTGAGTACGCAGACACCAAACACCGCACAGTTGGTGGTGATCAATGGCAGGAAAATGCCCAGGCCGGCATACAGGGCCGGAATGCTCTTTTTGAGAAACATCTCGACGAACTGAACCAGCGATGCAATGACCAGAATGAAAGCGATGGTCCGTAAAAATTCCAATTTATACGGCACCAGCAGCCATTCGTAGATGACCCAGGTCATGACACCGGCCATCACCAGAACGAAGATGACCGCCATGGCCATGCCTGCAGCCGTTTCCATCTTCTTGGAGGTGCCCAGAAACGGGCAGTTGCCAAGGAACTGTGCCAGCAGAATGTTGTTGACGAAAATGGTGGCGACGATGATTTCGATATATTCCATGGTGGATTAACTCCTCGATGCTATTTGCTGGGGATCAGGTTCATCGCGCAGAGCAACAATCCCAGGATCACAAACGCCCCCGGCGCTTGGACGGCGAAACCGAATGGTTCGAAAGCGGCACCGAAGATGTTGGGTATGTCCCAATGGACCAGCCCGAACACGTCTCCTTTCAAGGAACCGGTTCCGATCAGTTCACGTACAGTACCCAACAAACCCAACGCCCAAGTGAATCCGAGGCCGATGCCCAGACCGTCGGCGGTGGACTTGATAACCCCGTTTTTCGAGGCAAAGGCCTCGGCACGGCCCAGGACGATACAGTTGACCACAATCAGGGGGATGAACACGCCCAAGTCTTGGAAAAGGGTATAGGCAAAAGCCTGCATCATCTGTTCGACCACGATGACGAAGGTGGCGATGATGATGATGAAGCAGGCGATGCGCACCTTGGCGGGGATGACCTTCCTCAATAGGCTGACCAGGATGTTTGAACAGAGCAGGACGAAGGTGGTGGCTAGTCCCATGCCGATGCCGTTTTTCAAGGAAGTGGTCACTCCCAATACCGGGCAGAGACCGAGAACCAAGCGGAATGGCGGGACCTCTTTCCATAGGCCCTTGGTAAATTCAGAAGCGAACGATTTGGCCATTGAGTAAACTCCTTTACTTGCCCATGCCTTTGATTTGTTCTTCCAGCTTTGGTTTCAGCCTATTGTAAGTCTCGATGGCGTTGTTGACCCCGACGCACACGGCCTGTGAAGTGATCGTGGCCCCGCTCAGGGCGCTGATCTGACCGCCGTCGGTGGTGATGCTGAACGGACTGGTGATGGTTTTGCCAGCAAATTGGGCGGCAAAGCTTGGATCGTCTTTGGCCCTGGCGCCCAGGCCGGGGGTCTCTTTATGGGTGGTTACAGCCATGCCGCGCAGGGTTTCGTCAGTCATATTGATGGCCACCACCATACCGACCTGGTCCCCATACCCGCTGGCGCTGGCCTCGACCACGACGGTATCGGCCGCACCGCCGAATACACCCACGAAGATATTGCGTTCCTGGTCACCGTCTGCAATCTTGAAGCGGTCTGCAACGGGATCGTTGTCGGCCGCATCTAGGATCTGTCGGATGGCAGGCCCCTTGACCAGGTTCATGACATTGTTTTCAATCCTGGGTTTGGCCCATTCCTCCAGCCCTTTCAAGCCGCCGCCTGAAATGACACTGAGAATGGTCAACACCACAACCATTTTGATCATTTCACCCATGTCACGCCACCTTTCCAATTGCCTTGGGTCTGATCTTGTCGATCAGCGGATTTATCAGATTGATCAGGAGAATTGAGAAGATCACGCCATCCACATAGGCACCGATGTTACGGATCAGAACCGTCATCACACCGCCAAGCGCGCCGTAGACGAGCATGGGAATGAAGTTGACCGGTGAGGATGAGGATTCGGTGGCCAGGAAAAAGGCGCCGATCAGGGTGTATCCGGTAAGCAGGTGGAATGCCGGCGGGGCGTAGCGGACCGGATCGGACATATTGAACAGCAAGGCGCAGATGAAGACGCCGACTATAAAAGCGATGCTGATTTCCCAGCGGATGATTCCCCGAAGCATGAGGTAGATGCCGCCGATGGCGATGGCCAAACCGCAGGAACTGCCCAGCCCGCCCACCTGCCGCCCCATGAACAGGTCAATGGGGTTGAGGTTCTCTACAGCCGCCGGGCCGAAGGCCTTCAGGGCGGCCAGCGGATCCGTCGTGGAAGGGAAGTCGAGCGAGAAATTGACCAATGCGGCGTCGAAATCGAGATGGTTTTTGTAGGACACTATTAAAATGGCGATCGCCAGGGCCACCGGATTGAACGGGTTGGCACCGATGCCGCCGAAAATCTGCATGCCGATAACGATGGCCAGGAAGGTACCGATGAGGACGAGCCACCAGGGGGCTGATGCGGGAAGCACCATGGCCATCAGCAATCCGATCAGGGCGGCATTGCCGTTGCCTACGGTAACCGGCTGTTTGCTTGCGTAGTTGAGCAGCAGTTCCCAGATAATCGCCGAGGCAATGGCCAGGCTGATGACGCCCAGCGCCGGGGCCCCGTAATAGGCGATTCCCACGATCGCTGCGGGAAGGGCGGCGATGATGGTGTGGTAGCTGCGCTCGGGAATCCCGCTGCCGTCATGCCAGAAAGGCGCGTGGGAAACAATTAGCGTTTTCTTACTGTTCATTCATCTCCTCCGCAGATAAGGTCCGGCCCAATTCGTATTTTGCCAGTTTAATATACTGATAGATGGGGATGCGGGATACACAAACGTAGCTGCACAGACCACACTCGATGCACGAGTAAAGATCGTAGAGATCGGCGCCTTCAGTGTATTGTCCGGCTTCCAGAAAACGAACCAGCAGGTTCACCGGTACATTGGCCGGGCAGATGCGCACACAGTCGCCGCAGTTGATGCACGGATAATCGCTGTAAAGGGGAATAACGCTTTTGTCCTGAACCAGGATGGCATCGGTGTCCGGTCCGATGGGCAGGTCTTCGCTGTAGATGGCCTTGCCGGTCATGGGGCCGCCGAAAATGATCTTGTCCTGGTCGTTGATTTCGACGCCAAACGTCTTGAGCAAAACGCCTACCGGCGTACCCACCCGAGCGCGTGCCAAATGCCGGGTTCCGTTCTTGTCGAACACGGCCACTGTTTTTTCCACGGGCAGGCGGCCCGACGAGAAGGCCTGACCGATGGTGGCTACGGCTTCCGCACAGATGAAATGAACGCCCATGGGTGCAATACCCTTTTCATCGGGCAGGCGGCCCGTCAGATTGAAAAGTACCATGAGTGGCTGGGCGAAGGGGTACTGGCGAGGAAACGGCTGGATTCGGGCATCCAGATGGCCGGAGTAGTTCTGCACGCTCTCTTCGGGAACCACGATGACGATGTTTTCGATCCCGGTGGCTTTTCTCAGGACTTCGATGCCTGCATTGAGGGCTTCGGCGCTGTGCTTGAGCACATAAAGACTGGTATCGATCAGAAGATCCGCATTGCCGCCGTAAACCACAATGGTGTGAACGGGGTTGCGTTCATCCATCAACGGTGTGATGGCCGGCTCCCCCGGGCAGGCTGCCAGATAGCGGTTAAGCGACTCCAGAGACGGTTCCAGGCTGGCTTCGGAAAACTCGGTGTCCGGGGTATCACCTGCGGCGGTCTTGATGGTTACGGCGGTCCAGGCCTTTCCGTAATCGGCCAGAAAGGGGGCCACGGCACATACGGTGCCGGTAACCGATGAGATGGCGCAGATTTCATCGTCTGCGTTGAGCGCCAGCCGTTGACCGGTTTTTACCGGTGTGCCCACTTTCAAACTGTTGCTTGTTCGTTTCAGTTCCTGCTTGATGTACAGGGTAACGGTCTCCGGAGTCGGGATGACCGCCGGTTCTGCTGCGGCATCGGTGGCCAGTTCGTAGTGAAAGCAAGGTTTGGACAAACCGAAGAATGATCGTTTTCGCATAGTTCAACCTTTTGTTAGGGCCGCGGTGATAAATGAAACCGTTGAAACAGATCCATGAACGCTGACTGCCTCGATTACAGGATGTGACATTTGGCGCAGTTTTCCGAACCGGACTGCGGGCCTTTGCCAAACTGTTCATGGCATTCGATGCACTGTTGGTGGAAGGCGTCCGCCCGTGAGACCATTTCCGTATCCTCGATATCGCTGTCATCATGGCAGTCCAGACATCGTTCCGGCTGTGAACCCGCTTCGGCCGGCGCCTGATGGCACTCACCACAGGCAATCAGTGCACCTTCGTCTTCACTGGGATGATGGTGGCAGTCGAAGCAGGATGCCCCGAAACCGGATGCGGCCGTGTGCGTGTGGTGATCAAAAAGGACTTTCCCCGCATTGGTCTGGTACATGATCCGAATGGGTTCATCGGGTGCTTTGGCCGGAAAGGCGGCATAGCAGATAATACCGACAAGCAACAGGTGGATTGCCAGACCGTAAGCAAACAGCAACTGTTTCTTCGACGTCATGTGGTCTTGATCCTTTTTGGAGTTGGTTTGTGAAAACAATGTGGGCAGAAAAAATCAACCCATCGACTATCATAATGCACAAAACCTTTCAAGGCTTTATTTGAGTGGAATCAACATGCTGAAAAGAATACGGATTGGGCCTTTTTTAGCGCGGAAAAAATGACTGCTCCAGACCACCGGATGCTGGATTGACGCGGCAGCTGCCGGGGCCGATGAACACCCGAAGATCGTGGGCCGCGTCGCTGCGTTTTCGGCAACCCGAAAGGGCGCCGGGCGCCAAACGGGCGGCAGCCAATTGGATGAGGCCGCTTGTCTTTGGACAGCGCTGCGGCGTCCTTGTGCCGCGGTTCCCGCAAAAGACGGTTAACGATCGACAGGCGATCGAACTGACGGAAACCGGGAGTTATCCGTATGGGGCAGAAATTTAGCTGCTGAGAAGCGGTTCATGAAATCCAGGTTCACGTTTAACTCCAGATAGGTGATGCCGTCGCGGATTTGGTTGATCCGGTCGAAGCAGGCTGGATCTTCCAACACCCGCGCAGCGCCCCCCAGGGAACTGTTTCCCAGGCTGTGGTAACGCTGCAGGGGCAGGTCCGGGATCATGCCGATCGCGATGGCGGATGCGGGGTCGATATAGGCACCGAAAGTTCCGGCCACGAAAAAACGCTCCAGGTCCTGTGGCTGCATACCGACGCTGTCGGTGATGGTTTCCAGGATGGTGTACATGGCGGCTTTGGAGCGGATCAGGCTGTCCAAATCCGCCTGGGTGATGCAAAGGGCTTTACCCGTGGCCGACTGGTCGGCCGGAACGATGGTCAGGTGTGCCATGCCGTCTTTCATGGACCAGCGATCCGCGCAGCGCTCGGGCAGCAGTTTTCCCCGTATGTCGATCATTGCAGACCGGAACAGGCCGGCGGCAAGGTCGATGACCCCGGAGCCGCAGATGCCCCGGGGCGGCTGGTCGTCGATGGTGTGGATGTCTAAATTCAGGGAGTCTGGATCGATGGCAATGCGGTCGATGACCCCGGGACCGGCCGTGGTGCCCATGGGGGTGACGCCCCCCTCCAATGCCGGTCCTGCGGCCCCGGCGCAGGCCATCATCCAGCTGCGGTTGCCCAGTACGACTTCGGCATTGGTGCCCACATCCACCAGGATGGCCGTCTCCTCCCGCTGGTCCATGTCGCAATAGAGGATTCCGGCAACCAGGTCGCCGCCGAAGTAGCTGCCTACATTGGGAAAGATCAGCACCCGGGCGTTTGGATGAACCGTTAGACCCAATTCGGTTGCCTTGAACACGCCGGGCCGGTTTACGGCGGGGATGTAGGGTTCACGGATCATCCAGCGGGGGTTGAGGCCCAGCAGCAGGTGGGTCATGGCCGTGTTGCCGGCAACGGCGACCAGGTGAATGGCTTCGGGTGAGATGCCGCAGCGGGTACACAAAACAAGCAACTGCGTGTTGATGCCGTCGATGATCAGCCGATTGAGTCGGTTCAGACCGCCGGGTTTTTCCACGTGATGGATGCGGGTCAGCACATCGGGACCCAGGGCGGTCTGGGGATTGTCGCATACCGATTCACCCCGGCGTGTACCGGAGGCAAGATCGATGATGCGCAGCGCCACCCGGGTGGTGCCCAGATCGACGGCCAGACCGCACAGGTCCTCGGTGGTATCCGGGGGGGCCAGATGCGTCAGGAGGCCGTTGCCGGCTGGATCCTTGAACAATACGGCGGTGGCGCGATAATTCCACTCCCGCAGGCAAAGCGGCAGCTGTTTGAGGAGGTCCAGGTCCATGTGGACCGTCCGGGTCCCCAGGGCCTTTTTCAATGCCGATTCGAGCCGGTCGGCGTCGGCGGTGTTGTCCCCCAGGGATGGATACGGGAGGGTGACGGGTCGCACCCAGCTGTCGTCAGACGTTCGGGTCATGGGTTGTCCTGTGGCTGTCCAATGCTGTCAGGGGTTCAGGGGCAGGTCAGCCGTCGCCGGATGGCCTCCACCAGCCGGGGCATGATCCAGCCGGCTCCACCCAGCAGGGGCAGGTTGCTGATGCGTGCGGTGAGCGGTGTGGGTTCGGGGTTGATTTCGATGATGACGGCACCGTTGTCCTTGGCGATGAACGGCATGGTGGCTGCCGGTTGAACCATGGCCGAGGTGCCGACGACCAGCATGACGTCGCAGGCTGCCGACACCTGCTGGGACCGGACCAACGCTTCGTCAGGGATCATTTCGCCGAAGAAGACACAGTCGGGGCGAAGGATGCCGCCGCAGATGCATCGGGGGGGCATCCGTGTCAGATCCACCTGGGATGTTTCAACACGCCGGTTGCAGTCCAGGCAGGATTGCCAGGCAAAATTGCCGTGAAATTCGATGACGTCGCAACTTCCCGCCATTTGATGGAGGCCGTCCACATTCTGGGTAATGACGGTTTTCAGAATTCCGAGCCGTTCCATATCGGCCAGACCGGTGTGTCCGGGGTTGGGCCGTGCGGTGTCCAGCAGGGTCTTCATGTCTTTGATCAACACCTTCCACACGGTTTCAGGATTGTCCAGGAAGGCATCGATATGGGCGTATTTCATGGGGTCGATCTTTTCCCACAGGCCCCCTTTTCCCCGAAAGGGGGGAATGCCGCTTTCCACTGAAATACCGGCGCCGGTGAGCGCCACGGTGGATTTGGCTTTGGACAGAATGTCGGCGGCGTGTTCGATGGGATCGGTCATCATGGTGATCAGGTAAAAGGTCTTTCGTAAAAACCGATGGGGTCTTCAGCGCTGTGGGGTCCCTGTCCGGCGGTTGCCTTCAGTCTTCAGGCTGACTGCCTATAGCCTGAATTGCATATCCCGGCCCACGGCGAAGCACTCCAGGGTTTGCCCTTGCTGGGCGATGATTTTTTGGCAGCGGTCCACGATTTCATCCATCTGGTCGTCGGTGCGTTCCTGGTTCAGGTGAAACAGGCCCAGGCGCTTGACGCCTGCGGCGAATGCCAGCTTCAGGGTGTCGGTGTAGGAAGAATGCCCCCATTCGGACAGCTTGCTGTATTCGGATTCGGTGTACTCTCCATCGTGAATCAGCAGGTCCGTTCCTTTGCAGAAATCCACATACGCCTGAAAGGGCAGGCCGCCGGGATGCACGAATCCCAATTCATTGTCCGTGAGGAAGACGAAGGCCTTGCCGTTTTCAATGAACTTGTAACCCTTGCCGGTGTTGGGATGACTGATGGGAATGGGCACCACGGTTGCCGACCCGATCCGAAACTCGGCCGGGTGACCCTCCTCCCAGACAATCTTCGCTTTGAGGTCCGAGTAGCGTACCGGAAAATTAGGCGGTGCCATCACCTTGGAAAACATGCTCTCCATGAACTTTTTGTGGAACGGCGCCCGGTGCATGTGAATCTCGGTGCGGCTGAGAAACAGCGGCTTGAAGAAGGGGAAACCCATGAGGTGGTCCCAGTGGCCATGGGTGAGCAGAAAGTTGTAGCGGTAGCGACCCTGATCGATGAGGTGGTTTCCCAGGCGTCGAATGCCGGTGCCTGCATCCACGATGATGATGTCGTCGCTGTCGGTGCGGATATCCATGCAGGTGGTGTCCCCGCCGTACTTGATGTACTCTATACCGGAGACGGGTATAGACCCTCTGGAACCCCAGCACGTAATGAACATGGTCAGTCCCTTTTAATCCCGCAGGTCAATTTGTCGCACCGTAGAAGGTGGTCCAGATGCCGTCTTGATCCCATCGGCGAATGATTTGCACGGGGAGACCGGCCAGTTTCGATTCGATACGTGCGGCTTCACTGCGCATCAGCCCGGACAGAATGAAGCGCTTTTTCTTCAGAAAACCCGGTTTGCAAAGCAGGTTTTTCATGACGTCGTAATGGATGTTCGATACCACAAGGTCGCTCGTAAAGTCCATAAATTTCTCGGCATCTCCCTGGGCGACGAGTATCTGGTCTGCCAGACCATTGAGGGCCACGTTCCGCGCGGCGGTCCGGGCGGCCAGCAGGGTAAGATCGGTGGCCAGCACTTTGGGACAACCCAGCCGGGCCGCCGCAAGCGCCAGCAGGCCGGTGCCTGTTCCCAGGTCCAAAACAGTGCGCATGGACCGGTCTGCCATGGCCAGCTGGAGGGCCTCCAGGCAGTCCCGTGTGGTAGGGTGGGTGCCGGTGCCGAAGACGACCCCCGGGTCGAGTAGGATCGGGGTGTCGATGTCGTTTTCATCCACCGCGAACCACGGCGGCAAAATGGTAAATCGGCCGATGCGGCAGGGAACGATGTCGCCGCCCTGCCACTGGTCGTAGGTCATGTGGTAGTGGTCCAGCACTTTCAGGTCCGGAAGCCTATTTATGGTCGTTTCCACGAAGGCCAGGTTGGGTCGGGTGAAAAAGAGAAAAGAGAAATCGCTCTCCTCCCAGCTGCCGATATAGTCGTCCGGTTTAAAATCGCGACCCGGCCGGAACCGCCCGGAGAGGTAGTAGATGTAAAGATCCTGGTAAGGATTGGCTGCTATGAGAGCGGGTGTCATGGCTGCGGCGCACCGGTTATTCTTTCGGCAGCTTATCCAGGTACCAGTCCATGGGGTCAATCAGTTTATAGCCCAAGGCAGTCAGCTTTTTTTTGACCCTGGCCACGTTGTTGGTCAGCAGGTAGGGAAACACCGCTCGTTTGCCCGCTTCCCAGGTCCGGGCCACCAGGACGCTGCCGAAGGAGATGTTCTCCGCGGTGATGGCGTCCACAATTTTCTTCAGCTGCCCCACCTTCTCTTCGACTTCAATGCCTACCAGGGTTCCGGGCTGGCCGATGCCCAGCACATTGATGAAGGCCCGCAGGAGGTCACGCACGGACAGAATCCCTTTGAGTTTGCCCTCGTCGTCCACGACGGGGAAGGCGCCTACCTTCTCCTTTTGGATCATCAGCAGGGCATCCTGGATGGTGTACATGGGCGAGATGGTTTTGGGGTCGCGGGTCATGATATCGGCCACTTTCAGCTGGGCCAGCTTTTCCCGCTCGCGGGCGGCGCTTTCCTCCCTGATCAGGCTGTAGGGCATGCTGCTGCGGATATCCCGGTCTGTGACGATGCCGATCAGACGGTTGTCCGGGTCCACGACGGGCAGGTGGCGGATGCCGTGGGCGGCCATTTTTTCCTGGGCCTCGAAAATGGACGCATCCTTGTCGATGGTAATGACTTGTGAAACCATGGATCGGCTGACAAACATAATATCCTCCAAGTGGTCGGTGTTGGTTTGCTTTTTCCGCAGCCTTAGCCGTTGAGCAGAATCCTGACGTGGTTGGCGGCCAGTTCTCCCAGCCGCTCCAGGCAGTAACCGCCCTCAAGCACCGAAATCACCCGGCCGGCTGCGTATCGGTTGCCCAGGTTCATGATGGTTTCCATGATCCAGGAGTACCCCTCGGTGGAGAGGTTGATGTCGGACATGTCGTCGTCCCGGTGGCCGTCGAAGCCGGTGGAGGCGATAATGACTTCCGGTTTGAACCGCTCAAAGGCGGGCAGAAGATCGCGTTGGATCAACTGTTTGTATATGTCGTCCCCCTGACCGGGCAACACCAGTGAATTTTTTGTATACCCCTTTCCCGCTGCGGTGCCTTCCTCGAATTCGCGGCCGGTGCCTGGAAAGGCGAAGGAGGGGTGCTGGTGAATGGAGTAGTAGAAGACCGTGGGATCGGTTTCGAATATATGCTGGGTGCCATTGCCGTGGTGGACGTCGAAGTCAATGATGCCCACCCGCTGGATGGCGTGTTCCACCTGCAGGTAGCGGGCGGCAACGGCCACATTGTTGAAATAGCAAAAACCCATGGCCTGGTTAGGCTCAGCATGGTGGCCGGGTGGGCGGACGGCGCAGAAAGCGTTGTCGAGTTCGCCCGCCATGATCCGCCGGGCGGCTTCCAGGATGCCGCCCGCTGCCAGGTATGCGGTTTCATAGGTGTCGATGCACATCTGGTTGTCGGGATAGTCGAAGGTGCGGTTGCCGGACAGGCAGACCTCCTCGAAGCGACGGATGTAGCCGGGGTCGTGAACCGTCTCGACCCACTTCGGATCGGCGCGAACCGCCGGGATAAGGGTCAGCCGGTCCAGCAACCCGGCGTCTTTGATGCCGTTGTAGACGGCGGTGAGCCGGTCGGCCATTTCCGGATGATAGGGTCCCGTGTCGTGAAGCAGATACCTGGTGTCATGCAAATAGCCGGTTCTTTTCATGGGCCTCCTCTTCCGGTCGATTCGTTTTCAGGGGATGATTTTATCGAAAATCGAGTAGGCCGCCGTCAGGGCCGGGTTGGTTTCATCGATCTCGATGGTGGGTCGGCCGTCCATGTCGAATTCATACACCTGCTGGTCATCCGGGATCACACCGGCCAGTTCGAGCCCGTTGCTGCCGAGCATCTCCTTGACCTCGTCGGCCGGGTCGCTTTTGGCCTGGTTGATAATGATGTAGCTTTTCCCCACACCGAGGTTGAGGTCTCTGGCCAGTTTGTGGATGCGCAGCCCAGCCTCCAGCCCCCTGCGGGAGGTGTCGGTGACAATCAGCAGCAAGTCCATGTTCTTGGTGGTGAGCCGGCTCAAATGCTCCATGCCCGCCTCATTGTCCATGACCACATAGGGGTAGTTTCCCGAGAGGCGCTCCAGAAAACCGGACAGCAGGGTGTTGGCGGCGCAGTAGCATCCGGCGCCCTCAGGCTGACCCATGACCACCAGGTCGAAGCCCTGCTTTTCCATGACGGCCTGCTCCAGCTTCATGGATATGAAAACGTCCTTGGTCATGCCGCTGGGCACAATTCCCTTTTTCATCTCCTCGCGGGCATTGCCCAGGGTTTCGGTAACCTCAATCCCCAGGACGTCGTTCAGGTTGGCGTTGGCATCGGCATCGACGGCCAGCACCGGGGACTTGCCCCGGCTGACCAGGTATTTGATCAGCATGCCGGAGACGGTGGTTTTTCCGGTTCCGCCTTTTCCGGCCATGGCAATGGATACGGGCATGATTTTTCACTCCTTTTTCAAACGCTATTTGCTTTCCAGGGCGGTCGGTCTCCGCCGCATTTCGCACAAATAGGTAAGCCAGTTATGGAAAACAGTCAAGGGGATTGTCCGGGGTGATGGTTGACGGTGGTGGAACCCCCCTTGGAACCGGTGCCCGGTGCCACCCAGAACCTTCAATTGCGTCATTATCTGCGCCTGGACGTTTAAATCCGTTGTAAAGCAAACGCCTTGATAAGACAGGGGCCTTGTGCTAAATTCCGGCCATCATCGCTTCGATCGGATGATGGGCTGCCAACGCGTTTCCCGATTCGCCCCTGCCCGTCATGATGCAACGCCTGGATTCTACAGCCGGCGGACACGCTGCCCATGGCCGCTGGTTCGATGACGACCGTTTACCTGTAAAGTAAGGAGACAGCTATGTTTGATCTGGTCAGAAAGAGCATGCTAGCCGGTGTGGGCCTGGCCCTCAAAGCCTGGGACGAGGTGGAGGACCTGGCCAAGGAAGTGGCCGAACAGAGCAAAATGACCGAAAAAGAAGGCCGCAAGTTTATTGACGAGCTGCAGGACCGCTACGAAGACGCCCAGAAGAAGCTGGAAGAGCGTGTCGAAAAAAGCGTCAAGGAACTGCTCAAGAAAGCCGATGTGGTGACCCAGGACGAGCTCAAGGGGCTCAAAAAAGAGATCCGCGATCTGAAGAAGCTGATCAACAGCCAGACCGAGGAGGAAAAGCCCTGACCCGGCCCGGATGATCAGTATACGCAAAATCGGTGTGCTCGGCCGCACCTATCGAAACCTGAACCGCTACCGGCAGATTCTGGCAGTACTCCTCAAATACGGTTTCGATGATATCGTGGAATTGCTCAAGATCGATCAGTATATCGAGATCGGCCTGCAGATGATTTCACGCAACCGTGGCGAGCGCATGGAACGCCTCTCCAGAGCGGCGCGGGTTCGGCTGGCCATTGAAGAGCTGGGGCCGACCTACATCAAGATGGGCCAGATCCTCTCCACCCGGCCGGACCTGGTGCCCGTGGACTTCATCACAGAGTTGGCCCGGCTGCAGGATAAAGTCCCCGCCTTTCCCTTTTCCGACGTGCACCGAATTATCCGCGAAGAGACCGGTCGCCCGGTCGATGACCTGTTCGACCAGCTGGTCGCCGAGCCCCTGGCATCCGCCTCCATCGGCCAGGTCCATCGGGCCCGGCTGAAAGACGGCGAGGATGTGGCGGTCAAGATCCAGCGGCCGGGGATCCGCAAGCTGGTGGAAGTGGATCTGGAGATCATGCTCCATCTGGCCACCCTGGCCGAGCGCCACATCGAAGAGCTCGCCCACCACCGGCCGGTGAAGATCGTTGAGGAGTTCGCCCGGTCCATCGAAAAGGAGATGGACTACACCCTGGAAGCCATAAGCATGGAGCGGGTGGCCCGTTCTTTCCTGCACGACGACACGGTATACATTCCCAAGGTTTACCGGGAGGCAACCACCGAGCGCGTGCTGACCACTGAATTCGTGGACGGCATCAAGGTTTCCCTGCTGGACCGGCTGGACGAAAACGGTTACGACCGCCGGCTGATTACGCGTCGCGGCGCCGACATCCTGCTGACCCAGATCTTCGACCACGGGTTCTTTCACGCCGACCCCCACCCCGGCAATCTCTTCATCCTGCCCGGCAACGTGGTCTGTCTGCTGGATTTCGGCATGATGGGTACCGTGGACCGCAACACCCGCGAGGCCTTCGTGGAGTTGATTGACGCCGTGGTGCGTCGGGATGAACCGCGCACCTCCCAGGTGCTGCTCAAACTGACCCTGTGGGAAGAGGAGCCTGATCTGCGCCTGCTGGGGAAAGACGTGGCCGACTTCATGGGGGAGCACCTCTACAGGCCGCTCAAGGACATCCGGATCGGCCGGCTGCTGCACAACATGCTCGAGCTGGCTGCCCAGCATCGGCTGCGCATTCCGCCGGAGATCTTTCTGATGATGAAGGCCATCAGTACCGTCGAAGGCGTGGGCCTCTCGCTGGATCCCGATTTCGACATGATCGCCCACGCCGAACCGTTCATCAAGCAAGTCAAGCTCTCGCGTTTATCTCCCAAACGCCTGGGCAGCGATGCCGTGAGCATTTTCGCCCAGTACATGGACTTCGTCCAGGAGTTTCCCAAGGACCTTTTAGAGATCACGCGCACCATCCGGCAGAAGAAGTTCACCTTCATGCTGGAGTTGAAAAGCATGGAGAGCATGCTTCACACCCACGATCAGATCAGCAACCGCATCTCCTTTTCGATCATCATCGCCGCCCTGATCATCGGCTCGGCGCTGATCGTCATTTCCAAAACCCCCCCGCTGCTATACGGCATCTCCTTAATCGGCATCATCGGTTTTCTGGCCGCCGCGGTCATGGGCGTCTGGCTGCTGGTGGCGATCATTAAAAAGGGCAGGCTGTAGACCGCGGACGATTTTAGTCAATTTGTATACAAATAGTATCCAGAATGCCTGCGCCCCTCCTGGCTTGGCACACGCAAGAATTTTAAATTGCAATGAATGCGTGTTAAATTCTCATCTGGTACATTCCCTGCAGTCCTAATCCTTGTCCAATGCAACCCGAACTCATCTCATTTAGCCCAGGTAGCCTTTTGCGCTGATTCTGAATCTTTTTGCATCTTGAAATGGACAGGCCTGTTTTTTCCTGAGGATGACCGGCTTAAATAGCCAGAAAACATATAAAATTCATTTGGCGGTCAACCAGCGCAGTGACTGTTTGCTGCAGCCGGGCGCCATACCGGTTTAATCAGAATTTGCATGCTGAGGCGGCACGTGGGCGGAAAAATAAATGCAAAAGATCTGAGATCCATAGCCATTGCCGGTTTGACCATCGGCATCATCCTTGTCCTGATTAAGGGTCAACGGTTGCCCGATGATAACTTTATTCCAAATTTATCACCCAAAACCGTTCATTACCGATTTCTGATCCGCAACACCACCAACCGGCCGGTTGCCGACGCCTACTTTTTCGTGCATGCCCCCCTGAAGCAAACCAGCACCCAGCAGTGTGATCATATCGACGCCTCTCATCCCTTCGAGCGGGTCACCGATCGCCTCGGCAACCAACTGCTGAAGTTCACCTTCGACACCTTTCCTCCCTACGCCTCCAAAATTGTTTCCGTACGCGCCAATCTGATGCGTGCCCCAACGCCCATGGGGCTCGGTGGTTGCGACGCAGCACGGTTTGCCGGCCCTGCAAAGGATGCCCATGCAGACGATATTGCGCTGCGCCACCTGGCGTCCCGGCTCACATCCGGAACGGCCCATGCCACCGCGGCAAATTTGTATGCCTGGGTCGTGGACCACATTGCCTATACCGGGTATTCCCGTGAGGCGAAAGGGGCACGCAGTGCGCTTTCAAACCGCCAGGGGGACTGTACCGAGTTTGCCGATTTGTTTGTCGCCCTGGCGCGTGCCGTGGATATACCGGCGCGAAGGGTTTCAGGGTATCTTGCCCATGAAAACAGCGTTCTCAGGCCTGCGGATTATCACGACTGGGCCGAATTCTTCGAAAACGGCGTATGGCGCATCGCCGACGCCCAGCAGCGCAATTTCGATGCACGCTACCCCGATTACATCGCCATGAGGATTTACGATCATTTGCCCCCTACCTCACCGATTGGTGACTTTCAACTATTCTACGTCCGCGGGAAAGGGCTGAAGGCAAAGATGGATTCATGATCCATGGATCCATTTCCATCACCACGGAGGAAGCGATGAAGAAGGCAGTTGAATCGAATCAATGGCCGGCGCTGTTTGGATGGATGCTTTGTTGGCTAGCATGCTCCGCCCCGTTTTTCCACTGGACCGCCCGTTGCCATGCCTCGGAGGCCGTGTGTGCCGAGGTCAAGATAGAGATCAAGCAGGAACTGACCCTGGAACGTCAGGCCTTCGATGCCCACTTGCGCATCAAAAACGGCCTCGGACACATCTCTCTGGAGGATGTGAGTATTGCCGTGCATTTCAGCGATGCCGACGGCCATGTGGTCCAGGCCACCGCCGATCCCGCCGATAGGTCTGCGCGCTTCTTTATCCGGGTGGATTCCATGACCAATATCGGCAATGTGAACGGGACCGGCACGGTGGCTCCGTCCACCTCGGCGGACATCCACTGGCTGATCATCCCGGCGCCCGGGGCGTCCAACGGCCTGTCGAGCGGGACCCTTTATTATGTGGGGGCGACCTTGACCTATAGCCTCGGTGGTGAAGCCCATACCACCGAGGTGACTCCGGATTATATCCATGTAAAACCCATGCCGCAGATCACCCTGGATTATTTTCTGCCGACTGAGGTTTATGGGGACGACGCCTTTACGGAGGCCATCGAAGCATCCTTACCGTTTTCGTTAGGCGTAAGGGTAAAAAACAGCGGCCATGGGACGGCCCGGCAATTGAAGATCGCCTCCGCTCAACCCCACATTGCCGAAAACGAGCATGGACTGCTGATCGGTTTTTCCATCCAGGGCAGCCAGGTCAATGGGCAAACAGCCACTCCAAGCCTGCTGGCCGACTTCGGGGACATCTCGCCCGGCTCATCGGGCATGGCCCGCTGGATCATCACCTGCACCCTTTCGGGTCGTTTGGTGAAATTCGAGGCGGACTTTTCCCATTCCGATGAACTCGGCGGCGAATTGACCTCCCTGATCGATGCCGTCGCAACCCATTTGCTGGTTCGCGATGTACGGGTCGATGTGGCCGGCAGGGACTCGATTCAAGACTTCCTGGCCCGCGACGGCGACATCTTCCGGGTGTACGAATCCGAGAGCGTCGATGCGCCGGTCACAGACACGTCCGCCGCATCGACCCTGCAATACAAAGGCCTACAGGACGGGCGCATTGCCTATTCCCTTTCAACCCCGGTAGATGACGGATTCATCTATGTGCGCCTGCCGGACCCCTTCAACGGTAATAAAGCCATTCATGCGGCCTTTCGCGGTGACGGCAAACAGATCAAACCCGACAACGTCTGGCTCTCCAAGACCCGCGACGGGCAGAACTGGAAATACTGGGTCAACCTGTTCGATGCGGCATCCACGGGCAGCTATACCGTGAGCTTTGCCGATCCGGTGGCGATGCCCGAAGCACCGGTGCTGCAACCTGTCGAAAACGTGGTTGCCGTCGAGGGCCAACGGATCGGGTTTATCGTGCAGGCCAGTGATCCGGACGGCACCATGCCGGTTTTGTCCGCTGCCCCATTGCCTGCAGGTGCGGCCTTCAGCGATGCCGGCGACGGCAGCGCCGTCTTCGAATGGACCCCGGCCGTCGGCCAGGCAGGGACTTATCCGGTTGCCTTCAAGGCTTTTGACGGTGTGCTGGCCGACACCCGGCAGGTGCAGTTCTCGATTCGTTCCATCCACGACAGCGATGGCGACGGGATCAATGATGCCTGGGAGATGGCTTATTTCGGCAGCCTGGATCGCGACGGCGGCGGTGATTTCGACGGTGACGGCATCAGCGACCTGGACGAGTTCCTGACCGGATCCGATCCGACGGCCGCGGACCATGCCCCCAGCATGCCGGTGATTGTCTCACCGGCCCGGGATGAACCGGTGGCCACATTGACTCCGCAGCTGGTCATTGAAAACAGCACCGATGCCGACGGCGATGGGATCACCTATGAATTCGAAGTGTACGCGGATCCTCGCTTCACCCGCCTGACGGCCGCCGACCACGCCGTGGCCGAAACCACCGCCACCACCGCCTGGAGCCCGCCGGTGGAACTGACCGAAAACCAGCACTATTTCTGGCGCGTGCGGGCCACCGACGGGTACAGTTACAGCCTGTGGGTCTACGGAAGGTTTTGGGTCAACGCGGCCAATGATCCGCCCGGCGGTCTGGCGGTCAGCTTCCCGCCGGACGGCGCCGATGTGGACAGCCTGACCCCGCAGCTCGAAGTGAGCGGGGCCGCGGACCCTGATGACGAGGGGCTGACCTGCTCCATTGAAATCTATGCAGACGAAGCTCTGACCCTGCCGGTAACCGCGGATCACGGCCTGGTGGTTCCCGGCGACGGTACGGTCCGTTGGACGGTGGAGCCCCCCCTGGACGACAACACCCGTTATTACTGGCGGGCCATTGTCCTTGATGGGCAAGGCCTCGCGTCGGCAACGGCCCCGGCGGCATTTACGGTGGACACGACCAACCGCGCACCGACGGCGCCGACCATCGGTTTCCCGGCCGACGGTGCGGAAATATCGGCCATTGATGTGGAACTGAGCGTGGCCAATGCCGTCGATGCCGACGGAGATGCGCTCTGGTACTATTTTGAAATTGATCCGCTGCCGGGCTTTAGCGGTGCAGACAAACAGGCCTCGGTCATGATCGGTGAAGGTTTAGGCGTCACTGCCTGCCCGGTGGCCAACCTGACCGACAACACCACCTATTACTGGCGGGCCAGGGCCACGGATACCGCGGCGCCCAGCCGCTGGGTGGTCGGGCGCTTTTTCGTCAACACGGCCAACGACGGTCCGGACGAGCCCGTTCTGAAAAATCCCGGCCAAGCCGCCTGGGTTGGTGTCCTGGCCGCGGAGCTCGCCCTGGCCGACGGCGCGGATGCGGACCGGGATTCGTTAACCTACCGCTATGAAGTTTATACCGAACCGACCCTGGACAACCTGGTGGCCTGGGGCGAGACCCCATCCACCCGCTGGAGCGTGGTCACCGATCTGACCGATAAAACCCGCTACTACTGGCGAGCGCGCGCCACGGACGAGCATGGCCTTGACGGGAACTGGATGCCGACGGCTTCATTTTTCGTGAGAGAGGAGGAACCGCTCCAGCCCGATACCATCGCAGTCGTCGTCGCCACGGACAAGGGAAGGTTCCTTGAGGGTGTCAGGGTTTACGCTTACACCGCCTCGGGTTCCTATGCGGGTGTATACGCCACCACCGGGTCGGACGGAAAGGCGCTTTTCGATATCGACGCCCTGGCACCTTCCGCCTACCAGTTCCGGGCCGATGTCCTGGGCAGCCGCTTCTGGTCCGAAGTGGTCGCCCTGCCGGACAGCCTGACGATTCCCATCGAAATCGCGGAAGAGCGCGTGGCCGTCACCGTCCACTCCGCAGCGGGCGTGGTCACGGGTGTACGGGTCTACCTGTATTCCGATAGCGGCGCCTATCTGGGACAGTATCTGCAGACCGACGCCAGCGGGCAAGTTTTTTTCGATCTTCCCGAGAGTGGAACCTACCAGTTTCGGGCCGATGTCCTGGGCAGCCGGTATTGGAGCGCTGCGACCATCGTTGTCGACGGCGGCGGCAACACCGCCGACGTCGATGCGGGTGGGGGCCGGCTTCACGTGGTGGTCCAGCAGGATGAGATCACACCCATGTCCGCTATCCGGGTATACCTGTTCAACGGCGGCCAGGCTTACCTGGGCGTCAGTGCCGCCACAGACGAGGCCGGCCAGGTCAGCTTCAATGTGACCGAGGGCGATTACCGGCTGCGTGCCGATTACCTGGGGTACCGGTTCTGGAGCGAACCGGTGCATGTGGTTACCGATACCACCCAAACCATCCGGATCGCCCATCAGTCATCCCGGGTGTCGGTCCAGGGCCTTTTCGGCGACGCCGTTGAACCGATGCCGGGCGTTACGGTCTACCTGTTCTCCGGTTCCAACGCCTATCTGGGTCAGACCTTAAAGACCGATTTGAATGGACAGGCCCGCTTCGACCTGCCCCAGCAGGACTACAGGGTCCGCGCTGACTACCTGGGTGGTCAATACTGGTCGGAAGCGTTCACCTGGGAAGATCCGTCTATCACGATTCCCCTGGCCGACGCCCGCGTGACCGTCAGTGGCGCAGGGCGGCCCAAGGAAGGGGCGTTGGTTTACGTCTTTTCCGAGTCCGGAAGCTACCTGGGCATCCATGCCGTCACGGATGCCGACGGGCAGACTTCCTTCCGCCTTCCCGAAGGCAGCTACGATTTCCGGGCGGATTTCCAGGGCAGCCAGTTCTGGGACCGTGAGCGAGTGCTGGCCGGGGGTGGGGTCAACGATGTCGATATTGCCGTTGGCGGCGGTACCTTCCTGTTGACCGTGAAGACCGACGACGATGTCCCCCTGGTTGGCCTCAAGTGTCATGTTTTCAATGAAAATGAGGTCTACCTCGGTCTGGCCGCATCCACCGGTGAAACCGGTTCTGCCACCTTTGACTTGGCTGACGGCGCATACCGGTTCCGTGTGGATTACCTGGGGCACCAGTTCTGGAGCGAACCGGTCGCGATTCCCGGCAGTGTCTCCCAAGTAATGGCCATCCCCGCAACGCAGGTTCGCGTTCAGGTAATAGCGTCCCAGACAGCCGTTCACGGTGTCAAGGTCCATCTTTTCTCCGAGGCGGAGGCCTACCTGGGACGCTATGCGACGACTGACATCAACGGCCAGGTGCAATTCGACCTGCCCAGCGGCATCACCTTCCGCTTCCGGGCCGATATCCTCGGCAGCCACTACTGGAGTGGGGACGTTGCTGTGGCGCAGGATATGTCCCCGGTAGTGGTCGATGCCGGCGGCGGTCGCATGCGGGTAACTGTGCAAACCGATTCCGGTAGGCCCTTTGCCGGCCTCAAGGTGTACCTGTTCTCTGAAAACGGCGCATACCTGGGCTTGTCAGCCCAGACCGTCGAGGACGGCAGCGTTGAATTCAGCGTCCCCGAAGGGACCTACCGGGTGCGCACCAACACCCTGGGATATTCCTTCTGGCAGGAGAGTATCCAGGTTTTCTCCGATGTGGATGTTGTCTTGACCATCGCTCTCCAGCCGGTGGCGGTTAGTGTGGTGGGCGACCATCAGGGGGTGGACACGGCCCTTGCGGGGATACCGACCCATCTTTTCAGCCATACTGGTGCGTATCTCGGTATTCATGGCGACACGGATGTTCAGGGACGGGTCGTTTTCGACCTGCCTGACAAGCCTTACATGGTACGGGTCGATTATAGCGGCAGTAAATTCTGGTCCGATCCCTTCAACTGGGTGGACCCGACGGTGCGCATTCCCATAGCCGATGCCGTGGTGTCGGTGACCGGTGCAGGGCTGCCGGCCGCGGGGGTCAAGGTCTACCTGTTCTCCGCCGGCGATGCCTACCTGGGCCGCTATGCAACCACTGATGAAACGGGCGCGGTGCGGTTTTGGGTTCCCGCCGGGAGTTTCAAATTCAGGGCGGACTACCAGGCCAGTCACTACTGGAGTGAAGTTGCGGCGCTGGCGGCCGATGCGGAAAACCAGGTGTTGATCAGTGTCGGCGGCGGGAATGTTTCCCTGACCCTGGAAAGGGACGCCGGTGCGCCCATGTTCGGGATCAACTGCTATGCCTTCTCTGAAAGTGGTGCTTACCTCGGCCTGAAAGGCGCGACCGGGCACGACGGCCGGGTGGCTTTCGACCTGGCCAACGGCACCATTCGGTTCCGGGCGGACTACCTGGGGTACCCATACTGGAGCGGTGTGGTGAGCATTCCCGACACCCTGGCCCAAACCATGGTCATCGATCACACGGACGTTACGGTCACCTTGCATGGGGATTACCAGGGGGTCATTCAGCCTCTGGACGGCCGGCGGGCCTACCTATTCTCTCCGTCCGGCGCCTACCTGGGACAGTATCGGACAACCGATGCCGCCGGCAGAGCCGTGTTCAGCCTGCCGGACCAGCCTTACCAGGTCCGCTGTGACAACCTCGGGCAGCAATACTGGTCCGATGATTTCCAGGCGGCCGATACCACGGTGACCATTTACCAGGGCAAAGTCGCCATCCATGTGACCCGCTCGGGCGAGTCGCTGGAAAACGCGCGGGTGTACCTGTTCAGTGCCACGGATAGTTACCTGGGACGCTATGAGAACACCGACGGCGGCGGCAATGTGCAATTCATTCTGCCCGAAGGCCGGTACCGTTTCAGAACGGACCTGGACGGCCGGCAGCAATGGAGCGATGTCATCACCATTGCAGCCGACCTGGAAACCGCGCTGGATGTAATTTTGGAATAAGCCATCGAAAAACAGGAAGCATCAATGAATTTTCATATCCATATTTTGACTAACCGATCGATCAGGATAATCAGCACATATTTGGTGCCATTGATCGGCCTGATTCCATTGCTGTCCATCGCCAGGGTCGATGCCGATCCGATTTCCGCCGACCTGATAAAGAGAATCACACGCACTCAAGACACTGATCTGGTGGTGTCCGCGCAGTCGCTTATCGCCAGGGTCCAAAACGGCGAGAAACTGCTGCTTATTGATATCAGGAGCGCTCCGGAATACGCCGCGCTGCATATTCCCGGAGCCATCAATCTCTCCCTGCATTTCATTAAAACCAAGCCGCACCTCAAATCCGCTCCCATCGTATTGGTGGATCAGGGCCTCTCTTCGCAGCGTCTGTCGCCCGCCTGCCGGGAACTGAGAAACCAAGGCTTCGACCTCCGCATTCTCGACGGCGGCATGCACGCGTGGCGCAGCCACGGCGGCCCCATGGCGGGAGACCCGGTGCGGCAGATGGCCTATGACCGCCTTGCCCCGGCGGACTTCTTCCTGGAGAAAAATGATCCCGGGCACATTGTCTGCGACGCGTCTGCCGCGCACTCGCCCGCATCGGTTCAACTGATGCCCTACGCTATCCACCTGCCCTTGGCTGGCGATCCGGGTGATCTGACCACTCAGGTTGCGAATTTCAAAGCAACCCATACCCGCAAAGGGTCGTTTACAGTTCTGGTGGTCAACGAAAACGGGAAAGGGTATCCCAATTTTCGAAGCGCCTTTGACCGCGCCGGCCTAAAAAATGTGTTCTATCTCGATGGCGGCATCAAGGCTTACGGGGAATACCTGGAAGGTCTGTCACAGTCGTGGCGCCCGCGCAGTGAGCGGTTGGTGATGTTCAGTCCGTGCGGGGGATGTGGGGAGAAGGAATGAGGATTTGAGGGTTCGAGGGAGGGAAACCGTGATACTGCCTGGTCCAAAAAAGTCGGTAAAAAGTGGCTTTCATGTCTCCGCGCCGATTTGGTGAGAGGGGCAGGGTGGGGGTGTTTTCAAGGTTGTAGTGAAGCTTCATGCGCGGAAGATCCACCAAGGAAACCATCAAGAGAGGATCAACATGCAACGCCTTCGTGAACTCGTTCTGACACTGATCGCGGTGCTAATCTTTGGCATGGGCTCCGCAATGGCCGCCGATCTGGTGGTTACCTCCATTACCTGGGACCCGGCCACCGATCTTCAGGAAGGTCAGGATATCACCCTGATCGCGGAGATTCAAAATGCGGACACGGATAGTTTTGCGGCCACATTCAGCGTGAATTTTAGCGTGGACGCGGCCAACCTGGGCGACATGAATGTTACCACCACCGAATTCCCCCTGGGACCCGGTGCAACGGTAACGGTGGCGTTCGATACCACGCTGTACGCCAGTGACCGGGTCGTTACCGTAACGGTGGACAGCGGCAATGCAATCAGCGAAATCAACGAGGATAACAACACCCTCAGCGCGGATCTGCCCGCGATCAGCGACTACAACCCTCCCGAGAATATCTCCGGCTTGGCGCTGACCGACAGCCGGAAGACATCCCTCACCTTTGCATGGAGCCATTCGGTCAATACCATCGGCGACCTGGCAGGCTACAAGCTCTATTTCAACGGCGCGACCGAAGCCGAACTGTTGCCCGCCGCCCAGTCGAGCATGCAGAAAGCCGGCCTTTCGCCCGCTTCGGCTTACGATATCAGAATCACCGCCTACGACCATGCCGGCAACGAAAGCGAGGGCGTATCCGTTACCGGTTACACCGTAATGGAGAACCCTGTCGGCCTAGTTGCCGCCTCGCGACCGGCGTTTGTGGATCTCTCCTGGGAATCGCCTTCTCCTGAAGCTTACGTGGATCACTATGTTGTTTACGTGGGCGAGACCGATTTTCTCACCATCCAGGGTATGACTGCCCGTAAGACCTCAACCGATTCCACCGTGACGATCGGCGGGATGGAGAGCGGGCGGACTTATTATTTTGCGGTGGTTGCGGTGAATCTGTCGGGAGGAGTGGATGAGGCTGTGACGACCATTGCGGCGCCCCTTATGCCTGGCACTGCCGTTAGCGGAAATATTGCTCAGAATACGACCTGGAGCATGGATAACAGCCCTTACGTGGTGACGGGTGACATAACGGTGCGACATTCGAACTACGATTATTACACACACACAGCGCCGGCCTCAGTAACCCTGACGATTGAGCCTGGCGTGGAGGTTCGGTTCGAACCGGGCACAGGGCTTTATATCGGTTCGCACTATTACGGCACGCGGGGCTATCACGGCGCGCTGTCGGTTCAGGGAACGGAGGCCGAGCCCGTCCTTTTCACTTCCAATGCCGCCTCTCCGCAGCCGGGAGACTGGAAGGGGATTGTTTTTCGAAATGCCACCCATGACGC
>NZ_JAWOHB010000203.1:0-7039 GCF_046496365.1 Desulfosarcina sp. | reverse complement strand
GCCTTATCATCATGTGTGGCGTTTCTTTTTTTCTATGTGTTGATTACCAACAACCTTAGACAGCGTCTGGACAGTCGCCTTTCCGAGAAGATATCTGAATTCGAGGCTATTTACAACCTTCAGGGTCTTGAGGAAGTCAAGAGCGCTGCAGTGATCGAATCCCAGGCCGCTGGTGAAAAAAAGATTTTTTTCCGACTGCTGTATGCCAGTGGTGTGGCTTTTTCTTCATCCAACATGTCCTACTGGCAGGAGATCGGAATCAACCGCAATGCCGTCGGCCAGCTGGTTGAAGGCCGCCGGCGGGTCTATGAAACCCTGACCATTTCCGGTCGGCCGGACCGGGTGCGCATCGCCTACGGCATTATCGGCAAAGGCGTGGTGGCTCAGCTGGGCTACTCCATGGAAAGCGACACAGCCTTTATTGCCATTTTCAAGAAGATCTTTCTCATCACCATGTCCGCCCTGATTCTGACCGCGGTCCTGGTGGGATGGTTTATGGCCAGGCGGGCGCTTTCGGGTGTCGAAGCGATCACCCGCACGGCCAGGCAGATATCCGAATCCGACCTTGGCCGGCGTGTGCCGGTGATGGCACACCATGAGGAGATAGACCGCCTGGCGGTGACCTTCAACCAGATGCTGGATCGCATCGAAAAACTGGTGTCAGGCATACGTGAAATGAGCGATAACATCGCCCATGATCTTAAAAGCCCGCTGGCGCGGATTCGCGGGATGGCTGAAATGAGCTTGTCCGGTACGTTTAGCGCCGGGGATGATCTGACGCTGGCCGGCAGCACCATTGAAGAGTGCGATCGGCTTCTGGACATGATCAACACCATGTTGATGATCTCCAAAACCGATGCCGGTGTCGGAAGCGTTGACCTGAGGCCGGTGGACATGGCAGATGTGATCCGCGGCGCGGCGGCCCTTTTTGCCCCTCTGGCTGAAGATAAAGGGCTTGTGCTGACCTGCGACGCCTCCGATGCCCTGATGGTGGAAGGCGACCTGAGAATGCTCCAACGGGCGATTGCCAATCTGGTGGACAATGCGATCAACTACACACCGGCGCCGGGAAGGATTGACATTCGCGGGTTTCGTGATATGGAAGGTACCCAAACAATCAACGTATCCATTAAAGACAGCGGTGTCGGCATCCATGAGCACGATCTGCCGAAAGTTTTCGACCGCTTCTTTCGATGCGATCAGAGCCGGGCGACCAGTGGTTCAGGATTGGGGCTGAGCCTGGCAAGGGCCGTTGCCCATGCCCATCAAGGCGAAATCGACATCGAGAGCACACCCGGACAAGGAAGTGTTTTTACTTTCCGGCTGCCCAGGATGCAGGCTCAATGAAATGATAGGTTAAACTGAATTCATCCACGCCTTTAACCCGCGTTCTTCCTTTCACCCGACCACTGAATTGTTCAGCGAACGCCCACGGTGAAGCATGCATTTAATCCAGAACAACGTTGACGCCGTCATTTCCGCCAGCACGCTTCGGGTCAGTCTTCACCCCCTGACCCTGGCCTATACCGGAAAGCACCGGCCTCTGGAGCCACGCTTTCGAGAGGCCTATTTCTCCAATTCCCTGGATCACTTGCGGCGGTGCAAGTTATACGCAATCCTGTTTTTCAGCATATTTGGCGTTCTCGACGCCTATGTGTTTCCGCAACAGAAATTTCACTTGTGGTTCATTCGCTACGCCCTGGTGTGTCCGGTTTTTCTGGTGGGCATGGTCTTTTCCTATTCCGATGCCTACCGGCGGTTGTGGCAGCCCATCAACGCCTTTTACATCATGGTTACCGGGTTTGCCTACGTGGCCATGGTTGTGATCACGCCTGCACCCGAATCCTATTTTTACGGGGTGGGAATCATTTTCTGCGTTTTTTTCGGATATACGTTCATCCACGCCCGTTTCATTACTGCATCCGTTGCCGGTCTGTTCGTGGTCGGCGGGTATCAGGCGGCCATGATGTGGCAGATGGACGCCTCGGGTGTTATTCAGTTGATATTCGGTGCGCATTTTTTAGGGATCAATCTGCTGGGAATGCTGATTTGCTACTCCATCGAAAGTCAGCAGCGCAAAAACTTTTTTCTGAATCACCTGCTTGAAAAAGAGAAAAGCAAAACTGACGACATCAACCGAAGCCTGGAAAAACGGGTCGAATCGCGCACCGCCGCGCTGCAGCAAATCAACCGGGATCTTCATAAAGAGGTCCTGGAGAGAAAACAGGCCGAAGCACGCGTGCGGGCCAGCCACGTGCAGCTCGAATCCATCCTTGACAGCATCGATACGGACATCCATGTGTCGGACATGGAAACCCGCATTATTTTGCTGGCCAATCGCCATATGAAGCAGACCTACGGCAGCGCCATCGTGGGGCAGACGTGCCACCATGTGATTCTGGGCCGGGACACACCCTGCCACCAGTGCAGAAATCACCTCCTGCTGGACGAAAACGGCCGGCCCGGGGATGGCTGTTCCTGGGAAGAAAAAAATCCGGTCAACGGTCGCTGGTATATCAACTATGCACGGGCTATCGTATGGGAGGATGAGCGTATTGTCCAACTTCGGGTAGCCACGGACATCACGGCCTTGAAGGAGATGGAGGCGCGGCTCCAGCGGTCGCGCAAAATGGAGGCCATCGGCACCCTTGCCGGCGGCGTGGCCCACGATCTGAACAACATCCTTTCGGGACTGGTGGGCTACCCGGAACTGCTTTTGATGGAGATTCCCGAAGGCAGCAAAATGCGCAAGATCGTGGAAACCATCAAAAAATCCGGTGAAAAAGCGGCTATCATTGTTCAGGACATGCTCAACCTGGCGCGGCGAGGGGTCTCCGTTACCGATGCCATCGCCATAAACCGTGTGGTTCAGGATTATCTGGACAGTCCAGAACTGGCCAGCCTGAAATCGGCGCACCCCCAGGTAGCCATTGGTGCGGATCTGGCGCCGACGGTGTTAAACATTGTCGGATCCCCGGTCCATCTGGGTAAAACCATCATGAACCTGGTCACCAATGCTGCCGAAGCCATGCCGGAAGGTGGCCAGATCACGATAAGCACCCGGAACTGCTATCTGGATCGTCCACTGCTCGGATTCGAAACGGTTCCCGAAGGCGAATATGTACGCCTGAGGGTGGCCGACACCGGCATCGGAATTGCCGCCTCGGATCTGGAGCGGATCTTTGAGCCGTTTTATACCAAAAAGAAAATGGGCCGCAGCGGCAGCGGTCTGGGCATGGCGGTGGTCTGGGGTACCGTCAAAGACCACCGCGGGTTCATCGATGCCCGCAGCATCCAGGACCAGGGAACCGTGTTTGATCTCTATCTGCCCATCACCCGGCAGGACGTGGAACAGGAGGCTGAGGCGCTGCCCCTGGATCGCTACCGGGGTGCCGGGGAATCGGTGCTCGTGGTGGATGACATCAAGGAGCAGCGTGACCTGGCTGCATTCATGCTCAAACGGCTCGATTACCGGGTCAATACGGTTGCCAGTGGTCAGGAAGCCGTTCGATTTGTCCGCAAGATGCCGGTGGATATCCTGGTGCTGGATATGATCTTGACGCCGGAAATGGATGGCCTCGAAACCTATCGGCAGATTCTGGCCGTCTCCCCAGGCCAGAAAGCCATTATCGCCAGCGGCTTTTCTGAATCGGAGCGTGTGCTGGAAACCCAGCGACTGGGCGCCGGCCGTTACATTCGGAAGCCCTACCGTTTGGAGCAGATCGGTTTGGCCCTGCAGGAACAACTGGCGGCAAAGGAAAGGAACACCCCGCTAGGAGACGGAAAGCGCACCTGACACCAAAAATTATCATTTGGTAATCTGGGAGTCATCCTAGGGTAACCTTGCGGAGATATTGTCTGACCGAACGAATGGCGGCTGCCTGATTGTCGGCCCGCCACTAACTGAATATCGTATAATTGAGGAGATTGGCAATGCTTAAATCCAAACCTTCGTTCCCCCAGTTGATGGCCCTGTTTCTGATTGCCGGTTTGACGGCATTTCTATGGGCTGCGGCACCGGCGGTTGACCGCGTGTACGCATTTTCCGCACCGGAAAGCTTCAGCGAGCTCGCCGAGGCAGCCAAACCAGGTGTGGTCAACATCCGCACCGTGAAAATCATCAAGGGCGGCAGTCCGGTTTTCCGGCATTTTTTCGGCAATCCCCATGGCGGCAAGCGCAATCCTTTTGATGAATTCTTCGGACCGTTCCAGGGAGACGGCCCGCAGCGCGATTTTAAGCAGCGCAGCCTGGGCTCGGGATTTCTTATCGATGACGACGGCTACATCGTTACCAACAACCATGTGATCGAGGATGCCGATCAGATCAAAGTGATCATGGCCGACAACAAGGAGTTTGACGCGGAACTGGTCGGTCGGGACCCCAATACGGACCTGGCCCTGATCCGTATCGAGGGCGTCAGCGGCCTTAAACCCCTTGACCTGGGGGATTCCGAGGCGCTGAAGGTGGGTACCTGGGTCGTGGCCATCGGCAGCCCCTTCGGGCTGGAGCAGACGGTCACGGCCGGCATTGTGAGCGCCAAGGGGCGAATTATCGGTTCAGGACCCTACGATGACTTCATACAGACCGATGCCTCCATCAACCCCGGCAACAGCGGCGGTCCTTTGCTCAACTTGGATGGAAAGGTGGTGGGCATCAACACGGCCATCATCGCCAGCGGCCAAGGCATCGGTTTTGCCATCCCGATCAACCTGGCCAAAGGGATCATTGACCAACTCAAGGACAAGGGAGAGGTCACCCGAGGTTGGCTGGGGGTGGGGATCCAGGACCTGACCCCGGAACTGGCCGACTACTATGGCCTGAAGGCGGAAAAGGGTGTGCTGGTGACCCAGGTATTTGAAGGTGATCCGGCGGACAAGGCCGGAATAAAGGTCAATGACGTCATTTTGTCTGTTGACGGAAAACCCGTGTCAACCGGCCGGGAGCTGTCCGCCATGATTGCCAATACCCCCGTGGGACATCAGACGAAAGTGGAGCTGATACGGGATGGCAGGCAAAAATCACTGACGGTAACGCTGGCAAAGCGTGACGAAAATGCAAAAACTGTCGCCACACCCAGTCAGGATACCGACGAACTGGGCATCGAGGTGACGGATCTCGATTCCGACATTGCCCGCCGCTTCGGCCTTGACGCCAAAGAGACCGGTGTTCTGGTAACCGATGTAAAAGACGGCAGCCTGGCCCGGGAAGCGGACGTACGGCCCGGAGATATTGTCAAGGAGGTCAATCGCACCGTCGTCAAAGACACCAATGATTTTATCCGGTTGATCAAGAAGAACCAGGACGGTGAAACCATTCAACTGCTGATCAAACGACCCAATGCTGGATACGTGGTGGTTAAAATTCAGCGTAAATAGGCATCCTAGGTCCTCAAATGACGTCGGCGGATTCGGAATGGCGCTCCGGACCCGCCGATTCTAATTGGGTATCGGCAGCTCTTAAAAACGGTCATGATCGGGTCTTGACATGGCATTAAAACGGAACTAAGTTGGCTGAAAAATGGGCCTTGCCTGCCATCAAACCGCTTGGCCCGGATGCCCCGACCTGGAAAGGAAAAATTGATGCCGGTTTACGAATTTCAGTGCAAATGCGGACATGTTACCGAAGCGTTGGTGAGGATGGATACCCAAACGGTCGAGTGCCCCAAATGCAACGCAAAGGCCCGAAAAATACTGTCGGCCTGCAGTTTTGAACTCAAAGGCGGCGGATGGTATGCGGACGGTTATGCCTCGTCGAAAAAATAACCGGCATCGCCTGCTTTCCTGCCGGAAAGATCAGGAGCGATGCGTATTTAATTCCCACCTGTTGTGCATATGATGCCCATCTGTTTTACCCTTTTTTTCGCCAGGCGACGGTGCCTTTAAATTCCCAGGGGGTGATATGGCGCAAGGTCAAATCCATGGTATCGAAGCCTTGACGGCCTTTGCAGTCGAAGCCCTTCGCAGTGCCGGTCAAACGGCGATGGACAGCTTCGGCAAGGCAGGGGGGTCAGCCAAATTCGATGAGGGCTTGGTTACCACGGCGGAATTACAGATCAGTAAACGCTTCCAGAACGCGTTGGACGATCGCTATCCCGATCACCGCATGTTCAGCAGCAGAAGGCTGGACACGGCCTATACCCATGACAATCGTCGCTACCTGTGGATCTTCGACCCCATTGACGGGGTGGACAACTACCAGGCCGGCATCCCTATCTGGGGAATGTCGCTGGCGCTGCTGGAAAATTTCTGGCCGGTGTTCGGCGCATTTTTTATGCCGGCAACCGGTGACCTGTTCCATGCCCGGGCGGGAAGCGATGCGTTCTGGGGCGATCGGCGCATCTACATGCCTGACGATCGAACCATCGACAATGAAAGCCTGATGTTCACCTTTTCGAGATTCCACAGACACTACGCGTCGCGGTTTCCCGGAAAGGTCAGGAATCTGGGCTGTACCGGTGCGCACATGTGCTACGTGGCCATGGGGCGGGCAGACGCTGCGATCACTGCCAATGAATCCTTTCAGGACCTGGCAGCCACACGGATGATTGTGGAGGCAGCCGGTGGGCGGTTGTATAAAGCCAGTGGCGACAAGTTTTATCTGAACGACTATTTGAACGGCGAGCGAATTGAGGAGCACCTGCTGGTAACCACCCCCGCAAATTGCCAGACGGTTGTGGCCTGCCTGGAAAGATGTTCCTGATCCGAACCGATGCGATCGCCCCCTGCCGCCGGTAACCTACTGCCGCTCATCGTCGATGGCGATATGGTTTTCCGTGCGGTGAATGAGCACACACACGCAAAGGCCGGCGGCAGACAGGGCGCAGAACAGGAGCAGGCTGTCAGCGGCCCTTCTCCAGGCAAGAAAAAATAAAAACGCGATGACCATCAGCAATTGGGTCTTCATGGCGTGTCGCTGGTCTTCTCCCTTTCACCCCAAGGTATTCTTGCTTGCATATCGGCTTATTTTTCCATATCTGAACCCTTTATTATAAAAACCGGGTCCAGTGGGCCGGGCCAGGGAAGATATCCAGAAAGATCC